>NZ_DAIDJE010000083.1 GCF_027451485.1 Bradyrhizobium sp. | reverse complement strand
CCCCAGCCACAGCCTTGCACTTTGCCCGAGTTGTAACCAATGGTGGTCCCAGGTGGCGAATGTGACTCGCGATCATTTTCCTGCCGGAGCATAATGGAGCCGGCTGAGGGCAGTGAGAAAGGGAATATCGGGCCGTGCCGGATTTCGTGCTGCAGGCAAACATCTCCCATTATAAGGAGATGCTGGCTAAGGAAACCGATCCAGAGAAGATCGCGATGCTGCGGAAGCTGTTGGCCGAGGAAGAAGCCAAACTCGCCGCTTGGCAGGCCAGTAACCGAAAGCCGCCGCGAAAATGACGCCGAGGCTTTGATAACGATCAAATCCGGTGCCGGAATCGCCGATTATTTTGCTGCGATGACGTGGATGAAGATCGAAACCGCCCCGTTTAACCGCGACATCGAGGTGGCCGTCATCGAAGCGGATGGGGAAATCTATGCCGTTGTTTTTCCTTGCCGCCGTGTCGCAGCTGGCTGGATCAAGGCAGCCAGCGATAATCCCGTCGAAATTCATCCGACCCATTGGCGGGAGTGGGAGGTATCAAGGTAGCGAAAACCGGCAGACGCCATGAAGAAAGCCGGGCGTTAAGTCAATCAAACCGCCAGGCTTCAAAGCCGGCTTGCCTGCAACCTTCTGCGCAGGTGCCCACAGAAGCCTTCCACATGCGTGAGCACGAGCTCGAAATTGACCAACAGGCGGTCGGCCTGCGTGCGACTGACGGAGCCTTCGACAAAACCGTCTCGCAATCGCCTTTGCCGGGTTACGCGATTCCGGCATATCGCGGCCTTGCCCTCCGCAAATTCGAGCTGCTCCAGGTCACGGCTCAGCTTGTCTTCCTCTTCGATCAGGAGCTTGGTGACCATAGACCTTTTTCCAGGCGGGATATCGTCCTCGCCGAGCAGGTCGAGGTAATGATCGATGTTGGCGCGCGCAATGTAATTGTCCATCGTTACACTCCCTCTCTCCTGCGGGCCGATCGCAGAAGAGGACGCGAAGCTTTCAGGACTGCCGTGCAAACCGGTTGTCAGTACGTCAACAGAGCCAACAGAATTGAAGGATAACCGCGGTAGCATATCACGCAAATGACCGCTTTGCGAGAATCTTGATCTCGATCAAATTCCCCGGCGAAAAGCCGCGAGGCGGCGCAAGAGCTGAATTACGGACCCGCGCCGTTCGTATCGGCAACTTTCTGGAAAGCCGCCCGGTCGAGTATCCTGATGTGACGAAGGTCGCGTGAGGAGATGATCTTCCTCGAGGTCAGCGTGCGAAGCGCGCGGCTAAGCGAAGCCGGCGTCAGCCCCAGATAGGCGGCGATGCTGGAACGACCCACGGGCAGATGGATTTCGGCAGCCGGCTCGCCTCTTGCGATCTGGAGGCGTTCAAGCAGTTCGAGAAACATGGCAAGCCGTGTTGCGGCATGCTTGCGGGCCAGCAGCAACGCATGATGCTGCGCCTCGCGGAGCCCCTCGCAGAGCTTGATGATGAGGTCGATATCCAGATCGGCGTGCTGCTCGAGGATCCGGCGCAGCGCCGACAGGGGAATCTTGTAGGCGACCACCGCGGTCGCGGCCTTGGCGGAATTCGTGTAGCAGCCCTGCTCGGAGAGGCCGAAAATATCGCCCTGGTAGACAAACGAGCTGACGTGATCGCCATCGGCAAGCCTGCGGTAGGCCGTCACGACGCCGCTGATGATGTTGAAAGCCGCCTCCGCGGCATCGCCCTCCTGATAGATCGTTTCACCCTTTTTGAAGCGCACGATCGACGAGATTTTTGCCAGCAGGGCGCGCTCGTCGTCGCTGAGCAGTTGATGGCGGGCTTTCGGGATGCCGCGCACCCACGGGTCCACGGCATAGATGGCTGGTCCTGCTATCGGCGTCGCTGGCATGGGGTCACGATCCGCATCTCTTCATCGATGGGATAGCCCATGGGCGCGCGCAGAACTTGATCGCGATCAAATTGCGGCCCAATTCGGCGGTGGCGGAATCCCCCTCACCCACCTCTCGCCGCCGACAGACAATGCGGCGCGCAATCGTCGAACTCACTCTACGACAAGAGGGTGGTTGTTTGCCAGGAATGGGCGGCAAGCGTTAACTTCCACCGTCCTCAACCTGGCCGGCCGTCGCTTCGTCATGCTGCGGGCTGTCATAGTGTCCCGGCCGGAATATCTCACCAGGATCGCCTTGTTGCAGCATTTTGAGAATCAGATTGCGATGAGCCACGTGTTCGGCTTGCGTGCGCCGATAGGTCGCCAGCAACGCCACAGCTTCGCTGGTGTCGTGCCCTGCACGGTCCAGTTCGGAAATCATCTGCTCCTCGCGCGCGATGTGGCGCTCACCTTGCGCCACCGTCCGCTCCGCAAGAGCAAGGTGCTGCAACTCGGTCTTCCGGTCCATCGGCTCGGCTCGCCAAAGATTTCCTGTCCCCTTCCCTAATCTCCCGCCGCGCCCGATCCTTGATCTGGCGCAAGGCGGGACAAAAAACTTAGTCTACTAATTTTCCGCATGGCCGAGTGGCGACCGATAGCAACTGCACCCTTTGCATCTGATCTGGAGCTGTCGGTCATTACCGACGACGATATCCATGCGCTGGTTTTTCCCTGCCGGCGCGCCCTCTACGGCTGGATCAATTCAAAAACCGGCGCTGCGGTCGATATCCATCCGAGCCATTGGCGCGAGTGGAACGACCGCGGCAGCCTGCCCGGCGACCGCCTTCAGCCTACCACCTGATCCGTGACGTCCTCGACGTGGTGCAGCAGAAACACCAGCTTGCCTTGCGCGTCATGGATTGGCGCGTTGATCGGCTGCCAGTGCCGTTCGACGAACTTCCCGGCGGCATCGCGGATATCGTAGCGCTGGACGGCCATGGCGTGCGGCCGGCCGGTCGTCGCCACCGTCCTCAACGAGCTGTAGAGATTGTTGACCCCGTCCGCGCGCGCATCGTCCGGATTGTCCGGAAACACGTCGAACAGCGACTTTCCAAGGATCGCACCGCGCTCGGTGAAGGTTGCCGTCAGATAGGCGGCGTTGACGTCAGCGATCCGAAGGCCCGGTCCCGGGTCAAGCAGCAGGTAGGGGTGCGGAGAATGCTCGAAATGCGGCAGGAATTCGTCCCGGACCGCCGCGGCGTCCACCGGCTGTCTCCTCTGCTGCGGAATCGGCGTGGCATCGGCGCCGATCTCTTCCGCATCCAGCAGCGCCAGTTCGCGGTTATAGGAGGCCAGCAGCCGTTCGAGCGCCGTCCTCTTGGCAGGATCGCTCGCTTCGACAAGCAGCCTGCGGAAATTCGCGATATTCTGTTCGCAGATGAATCTCTTCATGAGCTCCGGCCGCAGGATCAGTAAGCTATACCGCAATCCCACCCCGGACGCGTCTTTGAAATGTGGGACGCTTTCAGGAGGAAGTCAAAGCCGGGTTCCCTTCGTGAGGACCCGCCCCCTGCCAAGGCGGTCCGGCGGAGGAAAACTTGAGCGCGATCAAGTTTCGGCGGCCGGCAGCGCGCCTTCCGCCTCAGGAATACTCCACCAGCAACGCGCAACCCTGGCAACACTCCCGTTGCGCGGCGGTCTTGGGACAACGATAGCGAATGGAATGGACGGGGCTCGGCAGAAATTCGCGCCTTGGCACGCGGGGAGCATCTCGCCGGACACCAGCCGGCCGGCCCGGCCTGGTGCCGTCCGGGCGACGATGAGCAGGGGACGCCGGCAATGTTGCACCGACCGCCTCCAACATGCTCGCGTAGCCTGAAACCAGTTTATTCCACTCCTCCGCCTCCTCGAGCCAGAAGGCCTCATATTCACCTTCAAAATGCGCGCGCTGGCGACAGAAGGCGGCCATCGCCCGGCAATAGGTACCCATATTCACGATACCGTCCCCCACTGGCGAGCGGCCAAGGTCATTGACCGCTCCGATTGGTTCGTTCGGTCTCCGCCTCGTCCTCCAGTCGCAAGATATATTGGCGCACGTGCCTGAAGCGGTCCTCCGTTGCATCGCTGAACAGAGGGTCGCGGTGGCTGTCGACGGCCGAGGCAATATCGTCCCAATCTTCCGGCTTGAGCCGCTTGCGCGCCGCCGGGAAAAATTCGCCGTCCTCCATCGCCATGTGTCGCCGCTCATGCGCAATGAACCGGCGAACAACGGTGTCGACGCTCTCTCGAAGCACTTCCTCATCCGAGAGCACGAGGTCGATCGCTTCGGCAACCCTGCGCAGGCAGTCCGAGCCCTGGCGATGTTCGCGGTCGAGATTGCCGATCCGCTTCGCGGCGGCCGGGTCGCGGATCATGAGCTTGGCAAATACCAGATCCTCCTGAGGATGGTGGTATATCGCCGTGTAGACCTCGAAATAGCTGATGATTGAGCGAATGACTTCATAGTCGGGCTGTTCGCCGGCGTCGAATACCTCGATTTCCCGTTCGAGAACGGCAAGCAGCTTGCGGATGTTGCGATGCTCCTGGGACAGCCGTTCGATGATCATCCGCTCACCCGGTGACACGAGAGAAAAATTAAGGATACGTTGGCGAAGCGGCCGGCATTTGCGCCAGATCAAACGCCGCAGCCTGGCGCATGATGGCCGGTCGGCCGCTTCCGCAGCTGCCGCTAACGCGATTTAAAGACTTTTCGCTGACTGATTGTCAGATTCGAAACGGCAGCGCGCCGAAATGCGTTCGAGCGGCGGACGGCGAATCCGGCGCGGCCGTTTGTTGTCGATGCAACCGAATGAGATCCCTTCGCCGGAGGGTACGATGCTTTTTGTAGCTGGAGCGCTCGCCGTCCTGTCCGGCCTTTTTTACGCGGCCGGCAATAACGACATCGGCTCGCTGGGCACGACGATGTGCCAGTATGGCGATACGTTCTGCGACCATCCCTCTTATGTGTTCGTGGGCGCGGTGCTCGCAGCACTCTGGGGCACGTTCGTCAGCATCCGCTAGGTCAGCCGCCGCCAGCCGCTCTCCTCCGGACCTGCGGCCGTGAAGCTAACATTTGTTTGGGTTGTCGCCCGGCCGGTTTGCTAGGTTGTCTCTCGGGGACCCAGGCCAATGCAGGACATGAAGACACATCTGGAAAAGCTGCGCGCGGACGCCGCCGAGTGCGCGCTGATCCGGGATCTTGCGACCGATCCCGCCAAACGGGAATTGTTCACACGGCTGGCCGAGCATCTCGCCATCCTTGCCGGCGAGGTCGAAGCCGCCCTGGCGGCCAGTATGGACGGGAAAAAAAGCGCTTGAGTTTGAGGGCTTTCCGTCAAGATCAGGTCGGTTTGGAACGGCTCCCCTCGGCTCACCGTTGTTCCTCCACGGCGCAGCGAGCGCTAACCCGATTGAATGGCGAGTATCGGAGTTTCGAGTGCCCAGCGATGCGATCCGCGCAGCGCTTCTCAGGCGGCTGCAAACCTATGCGGCAATTTCCGAAGAGGATACCCGCGACATCCTCGCCTTGCCGGTCACGGTGAAAAAATACCCCGCGGAAGCAGCGGTTATCAGCGACGGGCAGAGGTCCACCGAATGCTGCCTCGTCGTCGACGGCTTCTGCGTCCGCTCCAAGACCATCGCCGACGGCAAGCGGCAGATCCTTTCGATCCACATTCCCGGCGAGATCCCCGATCTCATGAGCCTGTTCCTGCATGTGATGGACCACGATCTTTCCACCCTGACACCCTGCACGCTCGGCTTCATCAGCCATGACGCCCTGACGAGGCTGCATCATCGCCGTCCCAACGTGGCCGAAATATTCTGGCGTGACACCCTGATCGATGCGGCGATGTTCCGCGAATGGATCGTCAATGTCGGCCAGCGGCCGGGGCCGGCCCGGCTCGCCCACGTCATGGCCGAGTTGCGCGCGCGCCTCAAGGTCATCGGACGCGTGGACGGCAACAGCTTCGAGATGCCGCTTACCCAGGAGCAGATCGGCGAAGCGCTGGGGATTACCGCGGTGCACGTCAACCGCGTGGCCAAGCAGTTGCGCGAAGACGGCATCGTCGAGCTTCAACGCGGGCGCGCCAGCGTGCTCGATGAAGCAAAATTTCGGGAACTGTCGGACTTCGACAGCCGTTACCTGCATCAATCGCCAACCAGTTGACCACCCATGCCGCGCTTTCATTTCGATATCAGCGAGGACGATCATTTCACCCGGGACGACGACGGGCGGGAATTCGAGGACGTCAACGCCGCGCGCAGGGAAGCGGTCGAAACCGGAGCTTCCATCGCCCGCGACTCCTTCATCGCAGGCAAGGTAGAGCACGTCGTCATCAATGTCCGCGAGGAAGATGCGCCGCTCCTGAAGATCTCGATTACGCTGGAAGTGGAGGACACGGCTCACGCTACCTGCTAGCGGAGTGGATTTGACCTTCGCTGCCGCAAACTCGAAAGCTGAATTTCAGGAAGATGGCGAAAGGTGCAGATAACGCCCGTCGAACTGGGCCAGTTCCTGCAACTTGGTCTCGTTGAGAATCCTCACCATGCCGCGCTGGAGCTCGACCACGCCCTCGATGCGGAGCTGGCGAAGAATGCGGTTGGTGTGAACGCTCGTCACGCCCAGCGCCTCGCCCAGCTGTTCCTGCGTCAGCGGCATGGCGAAGGTGTTGCCGGTGACGCGGCCGGTCAGGTGAAGGCGCTCGCGCAGTTCGACGATCAGGTGCGCCAGGCGGTTGTGAGCGGCACGCTGCCCGACATTGACGATCCACTCCCGAACCACCGCCGCATCCACCAGCGTGTCGCGCCAGAAGATATCCCCGACCGTTGGCCGGCTGCGGATCAAATCCCTGATCGCAGCGTGCGCAATGAACACCAGCGTGCAGTCGGACAGTGCGACCAGGTCGTGATCCATGGCGGGCAAGTGCAGGCCTTGCAGATCCGGAAGATCACCCGGAAGGTGGATCGACAAAATCTGCCGCCTGCCGTCGGCGATGGTCTTGGACCGGACGCAGAAGCCGTCCGCGATCAGACAGCACTCGCTGGTGCGGTCGCCGTCTCGCAGGATTGTCTGGTTCTCGCGATACTGACGAAGCGTGGTGGGCAGCGAAGTGAGGGCAAGGAGATCGTCGCGTCCGGCGTCGGTCGTCGTTTGGAGGCGCCGAAACAGCGGCGCCATGATTGCTTCGACAGTCACTTCGTTGAGCCCCCTGCGCGTCTTTTCGCGCGCGTGGGCCCAAAAAGCACAACCGGGGCGCCGCTGTTCCTAACAAAAGTTAAGCAGGGGCGTGAAAACGCGTGGTTTTTTGCTGGAGGCGCGGTCCTCCGTTCCTGAGTAACTCAGCGCTTTGCTTCAGTGGAAGCCTCGCGCCGGAATGACGTCACCGAATAGCTGCCAGATGTTCCTGCGCGGCCTGGTTGCGGGAACGAAAGTAAATCAGGTTAATTGCACCGAGAGATCACAAACACTTAAATGGAATTAAGACTGCAACGATGTCCCGCTACTTCTTTCGCATCAGCAACGGCAGGCCCCATGAAGACGATGTCGGCGAGGAGCTTCGCGATGAACGGGAAGCATGGCTGTCGGCGAAGCGGCTGGTCCGCGACATCGAGGATTCGCTGGAGCCGGACGGCAAATGGGTGGTCGAAGTCAGGGACGCGGCAGGCCCGCTTTATCTGATCAGCATCGACGGGCGCAAGTTGCGCTGATCCCAGACGCGGAGGTTCGGCATCTTCGGCTATCGCTTCGCGCGGCCGGATGCCTGCACCCGCCCGAATGACCCGCTTAGGCGGCCCGACACGAAGCTCACTGCGCTATTTGTGCGCGGGGTAGGCCGGCTCGACCTGCTTCGGCAGCGACGGATCCGGCTGCACTGCATCCCGCGGGTTGGTTGGCACGACCGCAGCGCCGGCGTCCTGCGCCGACTGCTCCGTCGTCTGGTGGTGAGTGGCCAGCTGCGCAGTATGGACATGCGGGTGCGCCCACGGGCCGTGGTCCACGACCAGCATCGCCAGGATTCCGAAAATCGCGACCGCCAGAGCGACCCAGACCGGCCGCACGCCCTCATGCCTCGCATGATCCGAGACCATTCGAACACCTCGCCTGACGTTTCCCTTTTTGATGCGGACTTCTGAACCGCAACACCACGAATTAAATGGCACGCGGCGGCGAAGGTTCCGCGGCCGAGGGTTGCGGCAGGCGGGATGCAACCATCATTTCTGCTTTTCGCACCCGCAAAATTGCCGCTCGGCAACGGCGGCGCAATCCCGACGAAGGGCCGCAAGGAGATGGCACGAGACAAAGTGCACGCCCAGCGAGGCGGCATTAATCCCCGGACGGCGGTTGATGGTGGGTTCGCTGACGTGCCTCGAGCCAATCAGCAATGACCTTGTACTCGCGCTCCATTTTTTCGAGTTCTTCTCTGGTCTCTTTGTGCCCGGTGATGGCAGCCTGGAGATGGCACTCGCGCTCCAACGCGCGGTATTTGCGATGAGGCATCGTTCTTCCCCAACAGGAGGGAACGCATGTGTTAACCGGCATTTCAAAACCTGGAAACAAACCAGGATAATCGGCGGCGATTTTCCGCGGCCCTTTGGCGCTGTTTGCGAAGAACTATCGTGGTTTCGGCCGATGAATGTGCCGGCCACAGGAACTCGCGTGAGAGCTCGCTTCGCTCGCGAATTATCGCTGTTCGATGCGCGTTCGTTTCCGCATGCCGCTCAATGCGGGGCCGGCGCCGCAAGCATCGGCGAAACGGCTTTCTTGTCGGCCAGATCGATGATGTCCGCGGGACTGACCGTGTCCCACTTTACCGACGCCGAATGGGGCCGGTAAAACTTCACCATGACGGCCTGGACTTCGCGCTCGCTGCCGCGTTTGTCGTGGACCGTGAGCAATCCTGTCAACTGAACGCTCCTGAGCTTTGGGAATTTATCCAGTGCCGCGGGAACGACTGTCCGCACGATCGCGCCGAACTCTTCCTTCAAGTCGCTGTGCGTCGCCACGAAGGGATCAAGCCTGATCTCGACCACCAGACATTCATCGGGAACTGTGACGATCGTCCAGGGATGCAAGCCCGGCTCGGTAATGACGCTTCTGGCGAACATCGCCGGGGTTTCTGCCGCCATGGCCGGGCTCGAGAGCAACAGCACCAGGATCAGAGCAATGACGGCATTCATTTCAATCCCCAAGCGTCAATCCCCAAGCGTCAATTCCCAAGCGCTTTCCGCGCAGATCCAGACAATCTGCATGACCGAGACCCGACTTTCTCCGAGGAGAGGCCGCCTGCCGCAAAGACATACCCGCAAGCTAACAGAGGCGGCATTCCCCACGCAAATCGGAGGATGACCGTTTTGGTCGGAGAATGGAAGTGACGACAACTAGCGGCTAAGGAGCCTAAGCGCTTTGTCCGGCAATCGAGGCCCAGTAGTTCGGATTTTTTGGCGTCTGGATGCGCAACCATCGATAGGGCGTGCGCGACCAGGGCTTGATCTGGTCGGTCAGATTGTCGAGCACCAGGTCGCCGCCGCTGGTACGGACAACCGTAACAAGATGATGCTCGCCCGAGGCGGTCACGACCTCGCTCAACAAGACATTGCGAGCGGGCCACCCCCTGAAGATCAATTGATGACGCTTCGTGACGGCGTAATCGTTGCAATCGCCGCGAACCGGGCTAAGCAACCATTTTTCGCCCGCGAGGCCGTATTCATTTCGCTCCGCATGAATCGATGAATTGACGGCGCGATTGATGCGCTCGAGTTCTGACCGGCGTATGTTGTTCAATTCGATCCGGGCGCCGCCGAGCGAGAAAGGCTGCGGTTTGCAGTCAGTGGGATATTTCAGGCAGAACAGCGTGAATGCCATCGGAGCCAGGGTCGGCTCGTCGAACCTGATGAACTGAATGCCGGGCTGCCGCCCGTTGGCGACGCTTGCGAGGTCTGCGGCCGCGCCATTCCGGAGATCACTGCGCAGCGGCGGCTGCATAGGCAGGAAGCGGGATTCAAAACTGGCGGATTGAACGTCTTGCTCCTCGCCGCCGGCGCTCGCCAGGCCGGCGGTCATGCCATGCCAGAGGCCTTTCGTCGGCAGCGGTTGCGCACCTGGGAGGAGACGGTATTCCGCGTAGCGGAGGTCGCTGCCCCCGGGAGGACTGGAGAGAACAGTCAGCGACGAAAGGCACATCAGCGCCGCGCCCGCGCACATGGTTGCGAGGCCCGTGACGACGAGCGGAAAGATCACCAGGATTCTGAAGCTTCCCCTGCCAGTGACCGGGATTCGTAAGCCAACCATTGGAAATGTCCCATGGCCCGAATTCTCGCCCCACGATTCTAAGAATGGCTTAAATTCCGGCTTTTTCAGGCCGGTTTTTCTGCGTGCTGGATGCTGCGATGGAGCACGAACTTCGGAAAGTGGCACTAGATCGCGTTGGTTGGCGTCGGACGGTCGGTAATCTGCTGGCCAAACAGGCTGCCGATCAATTCCACCACATGGCGAGCCGTGCGGCCGCGTTCGTCGAGGAACGGATTGAGCTCGACGATATCGAGCGAATGCACGATGCCTGAATCGTGCAAGAGCTCCATGATCAGGTGCGCCTCGCGGTAGGTCGCGCCGCCCGGCACCGTGGTGCCGACACCGGGCGCAATCTCCGGATCGAGGAAATCGACGTCGAAGCTCAGGTGCAGCACGCCGTTCGCCGCCCTCACCTTGTCGATGACGCGGCGGATCAGGACGCTGACGCCGAACTCGTCGATCTTGCGCATGTCGGCGACGCTGACGCCGCGCAGCTTCACCAGCTCCTTTTCCAGCCTGTCGATCGAGCGCGTGCCGAACAGTTCCAGCCGGCTTGGCGCGATCGAGGCGCGCGGCTCTTCGCCAAGCAGGCCGTCGAGTCCCTCCTCGCCGCAGAGAAACGCGGCCGACATGCCGTGCATGTTGCCGGTGATCGTGGTCGCGGGTGTGTTGTAATCGGCATGCGCGTCGAGCCACATCACGAAGAGCTCGCGCCCGGTCTCGCGGCAGTGGCGTGCCACGCCATTGATCGATCCCATCGAGAGCGAATGATCGCCACCGAGAAAGATCGGGATGGCCCCGGTGCGCGACATTTCGTAGGCGCGTGCACTGATGGCACCCATCCAGCGCTGGATTTCACGATAGTGCCTGGCGTTGTCCGGCGGGCTGTCCTTGAGCGCGGCGACGCCGGCGACCGAGAGGTTGCCGTGGTCCTCGACTGCAAAGCCGAGGCTCTCGAGCAGGGTCAGAAGGCCCGCGGTACGCAGCGCATCGGGGCCCATCAGCGTGCCCATTTGCGACGCCCCGATCTCGATCGGCGCACCGAGAACGGCAATTTCCTTCGGGGATTCGCGATCAATCATGGCCGTCTCCAGCAACGTTGATTAACATTTGTTAGCTTAGCCGCGTGCCTTCGATTCTGATATTCGGATAAACATGCAAAAACGCGGCGCCGAAAGTTCCATCGATTCCGGCTGCGGATAAGGCCTCAACAAACCGTTCCGTAACTTGATCTTTCTAAAACACGGCGGATAACTACGGCTGCTTCGGACAACGATAAAAACACTGCCTTTTTGGAACTTGGAAACAATGGACGAGCACCGGATTGCGCCCCGACACCGCGTACTCAAGGGTGCGCGCATTCAGTTCGGAGGCGGCTCGATCGACTGCACGGTGCGCAACATCTCCGAAACGGGTGCGGCGCTGGACGTGCAAAGTCCGCTCGGAATCCCGACCGAATTCACGCTCGTGACAGAAACCGATAGCCGGCCCTGCCGTGTCGTCTGGCGCAAGGAAAAGCGCATCGGCATCATCTTCGAGAAGCAGGAAGACGGCGGCTGAAGGAATCGGCGTCTTCCGGCAGCCGCCGGATGCTCGCGAATCAGCGATAGTGTGCGCCTCACATCCATTCCGAGGCGCAGCGAAGAGCCCGTGACCCAGCCGCAAGCCGAAACATCCGCGCGATCCGCCTGGCGCCCGCGCCTCGCGCAGGAGGCGCGGCTTGCCGAACTCGATGCGCTGTTGGGGCAAGGCGGCCAGGACGAGGCGCATTTGCCGATCGAGATCGAGCGTGCGGCGCTGCTCGGCGCGCTCGATCGAAAGCGCGAGGCGCAAGCCGCTTTCATCGATATCCTGCGCCGGCATCCCACCCATTTCAGTGCGCTCAACGAATTCGGCACATGGCTCGCCGCCGGGGGCGCCATCGACGCCGCCTGCCGCGTCTATGCCGAAGCGATCCTGCACCACCCCGCCAATCCGATAGCGCGCGTGAATCTCGGCAATCTCCTGCTCCGCGCCAACCGCCATGCCGAAGCACGCGTCCATTATGAGGCCGCACTGAACGCCGATCCGGATCTTGCCGCCGCCCATCAGGGCCTGGGCGCGGTGCTCGCAGACGAAGGCGACCGTGACGGCGCCCGCGAGCATTTCAGACGCGGCTTTCAGGGACACGCGATCTCAACGCTGCCCTATCGCGGCGAGGGTCCGCCGATCCCGCTGTTGCAACTCGTGTCCTCGGGCGGCGGCAATATCCCGACCGCGCCGTTTCTCGATGACAGCGTGTTTTTGACCACCGTGGTCGTCACCGACCATCTCGATGCCGACGCGCCGCTGCCGCCGCATGTGCTGATCTTCAACGCGATCGGCGATGCGGACCTGTGCCAGCCGGCGCTGCAGGCCGCGATCCGGCTCACCGCCTCCAGTCGTGCCCCCGTTATCAACGATCCCAACGCGGTGATGAAGACGGGACGACGCGACAATGCCGCAGAGTTCGCCGGCTTGCCGGGCGTGATCACGCCAAAGGTCGAGGCCGTGCCGCGATCCACCCTTGCAAGCGCCGAGGGCGCGGCCTGGCTTGCCGGTCACGGCTTCGCCTTTCCGGTGCTGCTGCGTTCGCCCGGTTATCATACCGGGCGCAATTTCGTGCAGGTGGCGCAGGCGGTCGATCTTGCTGCCGCGGCGACGAGCCTGCCGGGCAACGAACTGCTCGCGATCCAATATCTCGATGCCCGCGGCCAAGACGGCAACGCGCGCAAATACCGTGTGATGATGATCGGCGGAAAGCTGTTTCCGCTGCATCTGGCGATTTCGCGAAACTGGAAGGTGCACTATTTCACCTCCGACATGGCCGACGAGCCGGATCATCGCGCTGAGGAAATGGCGTTCCTGCAAAACCCGCGCGGCGTGCTCGGCGAGACGGCCTTTGCGGCGCTGGCGGCGATCTGCGAGCGGCTTGCCCTCGATTATGCCGGCATCGATTTCGGATTGAACGCGGCAGGCGAGCTGCTGCTGTTCGAGGCCAATGCCACCATGGTGATCGCCGCCCCTCCCGACAACGACCCGCGCTGGGCCTACCGGCGCGGGGCCATCTCGGCCGCCATGGAGGCGGTGGTCGCGATGATCAGGCAGAAGGCCGGCGTGCCGTCCGCCTGGTCGACCGGCTTCAAACCGATCGCCGCGTCGGTGCGACAAATGGCCTGAAACCTGCAAGGATGTCGGCCGCAGGAAGTCGCATCCGACGAATGTTGCATGGCAAAAAATCGCAGATTTCAGAAATTTAATTCTCCTTGGCGCGGCTCCGGGCGCCGTGTTGCCGCGTTTAACCACTACATTATCAAGCAAGAACACACGTCGGGGATGGAAACATGAAACGCGCATTTGCGGTACTGGCCTGCGTCTGCCTCCTGTCGGGCGGCCTGTACGCCGCCGCCAGCAAATGGGCCATTCGCCACGAGACACTCAACCTGTTCGATGCGACGCGGCAGCGGCCGGTCTCGGTCGATCTCGCCGTGCGTCGCGACTATGAGAGGAAGGCCGACGAGGGCTACTGGAAGCTGCCCGTCGCCATCATCAGTAACGGCAATACGGTCAAGAACACCGAATACTCGTTCCTGGAAAACGTGTTTGCCGCGCGCGGCTATCTGGTCGCCAGCATCGAGCAGGATCTGCCGAGCGACCCGCCGCTCATGACCAGGGTCGGCCTGCCCTATGTCGGCCGCATCGGCGTCTACGAGCGCAGCGAGGCCAACATTCTGTTCGTGCTCCGGCAGCTGAAGAAAATCCAGCCCAACGCCGACTACACTCACCTGACGATGGTCGGGCACTCCAATGGCGGCGACGTCGCGATGTTCTTTGCGAAAGAACATCCTCAGCTGGTCTCCAGGATCATCACGCTGGACAATTTACGCGTCCCCTTCGTCTTGAACCACAAGATGAAGATCCTCTCATTCCGCTCGAGCGATCCGCAGTTCAAGACCGATCCGGGCGTTCTGCCGACGCCCGAGGAGGCGAAGCTTGACGGCATCGACATCGTCAAGACGCCGTACCAGCACACCTGGCTGAGCGATCGCGGGCCGGAGGAAGCGAAAGAGAAGATCCAGGCGACGCTCAACCAGTTTCTCGGCGACACCACGACCTCTGATCTATCGCCGGTCGCGACAGACAACCCGCTGATCGCCAAGCTGGGGCCCGCGCCCTATCCATAAGGCAGATTGGCCGCGATCGGGAGTTTCAGCTGTCTCCGTCCCCCCCCCCGAAAGGGGGGACCATCGCCGACTTGACCTGCGAGAGGGCGATAAAGCTGGCGGAGAACCTGCTGCGCCTTCGCCAACTGCTGCAATTGCTTTTGGCTTTCCGCCAGCACCTTGAAGCTTCGGACCAGGTATTCGAGGCAGATGCGCGTACCCGGATCCGCAGTGTTTTCCGCGACCGCCCGATAGAAATCAGCCTGCTCCAGATAACGCTCGATGCTGGCCATGTCAGAGCCTACTGCCAAGCCCGAGCTTGATCGCTAACCTATGTGATGAGGGTGCTGCGATGTCTCTCCCCCCGCAAGGCGCCGGGAGAGAGAACGACTGCATCGCAGCATCGGCGCTTCGGTGGGTTGCGTGCCTCACGTCTTATTGGATTCCCAGCGGCCGGTATATTTGAACTCGGGCGCGGACTTCAGCTGATCGGCGTTGGCATTCATGGACGCGTGCCATTTCTTCTCCTGGTCGTTGTAGGAGATCTTCACCGACTGCGGATTGATCGCGACATAGCGCTCCCCCATGCCGAGGAAGCCGCCGACCGAGACGATATAGGCCTGAGAGCGGCCATTCGGACCCAGCGCGATGTCCTTGATCTGGCCGATATCCTTGTTGTCATTGTTGTAGATGTCGAGGCCGATCACCTTCGAGCTCAATTCATCGGCCTTCGGAACGGAAACGAAGGTCCCGGACGATCCATTGCTTCCTGTGGTGGAAGGCTGGCTGCCGCTGGTATTGCTGCTGCCGACGTCGGTCACTTCCGTCAAGGAGTCGGCACCGATCACCATCATCACCGGATTGCCGTCGTTATCGCGCGCGCGAACCGTGAACGAGGTCGGCGCCACCTTGATGTCCTTGTAGCCCGCCTTCTCGAGCGCGCTACGCAGGTTCGCGCGAATGTGTTGCGGCTGGCTGCTGCTGTTTGTGGATTGGTTCTGGGTTGTATTCGGCTGTGGTGATGGATTCGCATTTTGGGCCATGGCGGCCGGACCCAATGCCAGAATCGCGGCGCTCGCAAGAAGAACAGAACGCATGTTGAGAAACTCCTTGAATTGGTTGTTTTCCCCGTCGGAGCATCAACTCAGGGGACTGCGGGGTGTTTCATGAATTTTGGATCATCATTTTCCGGGAAGGTTCGGCAGACGTGCGCCGGCGCGACCGATCCATGACGCGCGCCGTGGCAGTGAACAATCTGGATGGCTGATGGGCGGGGTTCCCTGGCCGGAATTCAACGAGGACGGCAAGCCGAACAGAACCAGGTTCTCGAAATGCCGCCATCCGTCATTCATCTGCAGGCGACACGCGTTACGGCGTTGCCAGACACAAAGGAAGGGCGAGCGGCTAAAGCAACGGAGAGGTGATGATGTTGGACATTCCCCAACCAACGCCTGCTTGTACGCGCGATTTCAAACCACTGCGGAGACGACCTGCATTGAATGTACCGCGCGAATGAACGCGTCCTGATTGAACCGCAGGAACGACAGTTAAAACTGCTCACCTGTTGCTGCACTGATTGCTCCGCGACCGAGAGCTTCCTGAAGGCAAATTGATTTCAGGTCCAGGCCGGGTTTCGAGCAGGTTTTGGAAAATACGAGGCCGCGCCCCGCGTCTTCTCGCCGTTCAGCCTTTCGTTTCCTGCCGCCCCGGCGCAATGCGGACAGCCGAAGCCTTCGCTAAACCTTCGGCTTCACGGTGTCCCTTGCCGCCGACATCACCTCTCCGGTGATTTGCCGCATATGCTCGCCGGCATTGGTGAACTGGCTGCGCAGGAATTCCGACTGGATCTGCATCGCTTGCTGAAGATCGGTGGCATGCACGAGCTTGCGGGCATGTTCGAACGCTGCCTTCATGTTCTGCTGGGTGAAGGCAAGCGCCTGCTTCGACATTTCCGTCCCCGGCGTCGAGATCGTGGAGACGGATTTGTTGGCGGCGTCAAAAAACAGCCCGAACGCCCGTTCGGCCTGGTCGATGGTCTTTTCAGCCAGATCCCTCAGCTCGGCCGGCACTTCCAGTTTCGGTTCGGACATCGGCACTATCCCTCTGGTTTGTGAGTGCGGATTTAGCACAGTTCCGGCCTGGAGGCGACAACAGCGCTCCATGCAGCCTTGGCGCACTTCCCTCGGCCGTTACAATAGCTCCAACTCTAATCAGCCAGCCGCTGCAAGGTTCGATCGCGTCCGGCATTCGCGTTGAATGCTGATTTTTCGATTGCGCAAAAGCTGAATGGCTTCAAAGCCAAAGAGGCCGCTCTCGATCCGGCCTCTTCGCCTCGAACGATGTTCGCGCAATTCATAAATCCCGTGGCTGAAGCGCGGGCCTTCGATCGGCCGCGTGTCTCCGGCGCCTCGCAAGACGCCAGGCGCTTTTCAGCTCAACCGTCAGCGCGGGCCGAAGCGGCCGTTCATGCCGCCAGGCAGCGGCGCCGGATCGGTAGCCAGTTGCTCGACCCAGGCAAGCACCTCCGAGCGCTGCGCGGGAGAAAGCTTGATGAAGGCCTTCCATAGCCTCAAACCCTGCACGGTCTCGCTCGACGGATAACCGAGCGTGGCGCTGAGTTCCGAAACAGATGTGCGACTTTTCATCTCGCGCCTTTTAGCGGTGAGGTGGGCGATGAGAGCCAACGAGGGCTGCGCCCGGGTGGAAAGTATGCCAAGGAACAACCGCGCGGGCAAGGCTGTCGGGATGTCAACGCCGCAATTGAACAGTGAATGCAATAAATCATGTCTGCCGCTGCGCTGCTTTTCACCTTGAGAAACAATCCAGCGGGGCAGACTCGAAACGAACACAAGCAATTCGATCAAGAATGTTTCATCGTTTCCTGCGCATCGGCCGGCAGTGCACGATGCCCAATCCTTACAACCTGCTTACAACCTGCCTACAACTTGCGCTGGAAGCGCGCCGCATCGGGTGAGCCGGTTTCTGTTCATCTCCGCGCAAACCGCCGACCGGCAAGGACAAAACTCACTTCGAAGACAAAACTCACTTTTAAGTGACGCTCTAAGTCGAGGCGCACGAAATAAACCGCCGCCGCCGCTGTTTGACCATTACGGGAAACAGCAGGAAAGTTTCGTCCATGTCCAAAGTACGGCCAAAGGCCGCGCTGCTGTCGCTGGCGACCTCGGTCCCTCCCCACATCTTCCTGCAAAAGGATATCCGCGATGCCGCCTGGGAGGTCTTCGGCAGCCGCTTTCCGGATTACGAACGCTTTGCCAGCATCTTCGCCAACACCGGAATCATCAAGCGTCACGGTGTCAAGCCGTTCGACTGGTACCTGACGCAACGCGGCTGGCCGGAGCGGACGGCGGCTTTCTTCGAGGGCGCGGAGGCCTTGTTCATCGACGCCGCAACGCGCGCGCTGGCCGAGGCCGGGCTGAAAGCTGCCGATGTCGATACTGTGGTCACGGTCTGTTCGACCGGCATTGCGACCCCAAGCCTCGATGCACGCGTCGCCAGGCGCATGGGCTTTCGCTCCGACGTCTCGCGCGTGCCGGTGTTCGGCCTTGGCTGCGCCGGCGGCGCCTCGGGCCTGTCGATTGCTTCGCGCCTGGCGCAGGCGCGGCCCGGCAGCAACGTGCTGATGGTGACGATCGAGCTCTGCACGCTGGCGCTTCGGCTCGACGAACTCTCCAAGGCCAACATCATCGCCACCAGCCTGTTCGGCGATGGTGCCGCCGCGATCGTCTTGCGCGCCGGCGACGGCGGTGAGACGCTGGTCGAGGCGGTCGGTGAGCACCTCTGGCCGGATACTCTTGATGTCATGGGATGGAGCATCGATCCCCTGGGCTTCGGCGTGATCCTGCGTCGCACCGTGCCGGAATTCGTCATCAGCGAGCTCAAGCCGGCGCTGACGCAAATTCTGACGCGCATGGATCGCACAATCGCAGATTACGACAGGTTCATCTGCCATCCGGGGGGCGCCAAGGTGATCGATGCGATCGAAGCGGCACTATCGCTCCACCAGGGGACGCTGGAGCATGAGCGGGCGGTGATCGCCGACTATGGCAATATGTCCGCCCCGACCGTGCTGTTCATTCTGGAACGCAACCTCGCGACCGGCTTGCCGCAGCGCTCGCTGCTTACCGCGCTCGGCCCCGGCTTCACCGCGAGCTGCGTTTCCTTGCGACGCGCGGCGTGAGCCCGGCGGAGATCATCCTTGCTCTGGTGACCGCCCAGCGCGGCGCCGAACTCATCCTTGCCCGGCACAACACGCGAATGCTGATGGCGCAAGGCGCCATCGAGATTGCGCCCGGTCATTATCCCCTGATGGTCGCGGTGCATGCCGCGTGGCTCGCCGCGCTCTGGATCTTCGGGCATGAACAGCCGGTCAGCGGAAGCGCGCTGCTGGTTTATCTGGCGCTTCAGGCGTTGCGCGCCTGGGTCATGGCAACGCTGGGGGCACGCTGGACCACGCGCATCATCGTGCCGCCCAACGCGCCGCTTATCGCAAGCGGTCCCTACCGCTATCTCCGCCACCCCAATTATGCGGTCGTGACCGGGGAGATCGCCGTGCTGCCGTTGATGCTCCACCTGCCCGAGCTCGCCGTGCTGTTTACGGCACTGAATGCGCTTGTTCTCTTCATTCGCATCCGTGCCGAGGACCGCGCCCTGCAGCTCTCGCCAAAATCCGCGACGCACAAGACGCCATGAGTGATAACGCCATCAGCGATGAGGCTGTCACGAGCGAGGCGCTGGCCCTGCCGGAAGATGCGAGCCTGAAAACCTGGCTCGGCTTCATCCTGATGTGCCTCGGCATGTTCATGGCGATCCTCGACATCCAGGTGGTCGCGACCTCCCTGCCCGCCATTCAGGAGGCGCTCGGCATCTCGCGCGATGCGATGAGCTGGATCCAGACGGCCTACCTGATCGCCGAGATCACGGCCATTCCCCTCACCGGCTGGCTGACGCGCGTGTTGACGCTGCGCTGGCTGTTCGCCGCCGCCATCGCCCTGTTCACATTCGCCTCGATCGGCTGCGCGGCAAGCGGCAGTTTCGCTGGCCTGATTCTCTTTCGCGTCTGCCAGGGCTTGGCCGGTGGCGTGCTGATCCCGGCGGTGTTTTCCGCCGTGTTCCTGCTGTTTCCGCTTCGCCTGCATCCGGCCGCCACGACGCTGGCCGGCGTCGTCGCCGTGCTGGCGCCCACCGTGGGGCCGGCGGCCGGCGGCTGGATCACCGACAGCTGGTCCTGGCACTGGCTGTTTCTGATCAATGTCGCGCCCGGCCTGCTCGCGGCGACGGCCACGCCGTTGCTGCTGCCGCAAGAGCAAATGAACCTTGCCGAATTCAGCAATCTGGACCGTTTCTCGCTGGCGCTGCTGGCGATCGCCCTCGCTGCGCTCGAACTCGGCCTCAAGCAGGCGCCGCAGGACGGCTGGCTGAGCTTCGAGCCGCTGCTGCTGTTCGCCACAAGCCTTGCAGCCGGGTGGATCTTCGTGAAGCGAACCCTGAAGGCGGCGCACCCGCTCGTCGAACTCACCACGCTGTCGGCGCGGGCCTTTGCCATCGGCTGCGCCTTGAGCTTCTGCCTCGGCGTCGGCCTGTTCGGTTCCGTCTATCTGATGCCGGTGTTTCTCGCCTATGTCCGCCGCCACGATGCCTTCGAGATCGGCACCATCATGCTGGTCACGGGCGTGGCGCAACTCGCCGCCGCGCCGGTCGCAGGCTTCCTGGAGAGCCGGCGCGATCCGCGCAAACTCTCTGCCCTTGGCTTTGCGCTGTTCGCCGCCGGTTTGGGCTTGAGCGCATGGCAGGGCCGGACCGCCGATTTCGACGAGATGTTCTGGCCGCAGGTCTTGCGCGGCGTGGCCATCATGTTCTGCCTGTTGCCGCCGACACAACTGGCACTCGGCGCGCTGACACCTGCGCAGGTCCCCGACGCGAGCGGCCTGTTCAACCTGATGCGCAACCTCGGCGGCGCAATCGGGATTGCGGCGATCGACACCATTCTCTATGGCCGCTCGGTCGGGCATGGCGAGGCGCTGCGCGACCGCCTGATCGCGGGCGACGTGTCGGCGGCGAAGGCGATCGGACTCGACGTGCAGCTATTCCTGCATCCGCCGCCCGACGTGACCCAGGCCACGATCGAGGCCTATGTGCGCCCGATGGTCGAGCGCGCGGCGTTTGCGATGTCCGTCAACGAGGCCTGGGCGATGTTGGCCGGCGTCGCGCTGACGGCGCTGGGGCTGGTATGGTTCTGGGGCAAAACGCAAGAGACTTGATGCTGGAAAGCTGCATGCTTGCCGTCGTCTCGCGCATGCGAGGACCCGTCTCCACGGACTCCCATCCGTGTACCTGATGGGGCAACATCTCCCATAACGACGAGCGGTCGTGGTCATGGCTCCCTGCTACCGCAGGGACGATTCAACCGCCCGGCCCTACTTCGTCGTCGAATCCTGCTTCAGGATCGCCAGGGCCTCCTGCACCGTGGTCATGAACTGCGCCGGAAAAATGATCGTCGAGTTCTTTTCGGTGGAGATTTCCGCCATGGTTTGCAGCGTGCGGAGCTGAAGCGCGACCGGATGCTGGGTGATGATGTCGGCGGCTTCGCCCAGCCGCACCGCCGCCTGGTATTCGCCCTCGGCGGCGACGATCTTGGCGCGCCGCTCGCGCTCGGCCTCCGCCTCGCGCGCCATCGCCCGCTGCATGTTGTCCGGCAGCATGATGTCCTTGATCTCGACCGCCGTCACCTGCGCGCCCCACGGCTCGGTATGCTGGTCGATGACATTCTTGATCTGCTCGTTGATCGAGGCGGTGTCCGACAGCAGTTGATCGAGATTGAAGCGGCCGACCACGTTGCGCACGGTGGTCTGGGCGATCTGGTTGATGGCGTTGGCAACGTTCTCGATCGCAATCACCGCCTTGTCCGGCTCGGTGATGTGATAGTAGGCGACGGCGGCGATATCGATCGAGACGTTGTCCTTGGTGATGATCTTCTGCGAGGGGATCTGCATCGTGACGGTGCGCAAGGACACCCGCGTCATGGCCTGGAACGGCACGAAGATCAGCGTCAGGCCGGCGCCGCGGACGGTCTCGAACCTTCCGAGAAAGAACACCACGCCGCGCTCATATTGCTTGACCACGCGGATCGAGGCGAAGGCATAGATGATGACCATGATGAGTAAGATGAGCAGAGAAATGCCCATGTCGCCCTCCGCGTCCTTCCGCGACTCGAAGTCAAGATTAGCACGCCCGGCCGAAACTATTTAGAGGCCAGGTAACCGCCGACATGAAGTCCCGCAGCCACGCGGCAAATTCGATCAGGGACTTCAGATCGATAAAGCGGTACTGACAACCGATATTTGCCAGCAGTCCTTTGATTCCAGCATTTGCAAACGTGCCTGCCGAGCTGGATGCAAATCCTGGAAGCGGACCGCCAGCCGCTTGCCAAGCGTGCCCTGCTCGGGCAGTTTTCCGACTGGACCGGCCGCAAAAGGCCGGCCACGCCGTAAAGGTCAGGCGCTTTACGGGCCAAACAGCAAAAGGGAGGCCGCCCATGCTCTCACGTCGAGATTTTGCAACCGCCGCATCCTGTGCACTCTGCTCGCTCACCGGCTTCATCGCCTCGGACGCTTCCGCCCAGACGCCGCCGCCGGCAACAAACGGCACGCCGGGCGTGAAGCGCAAAATCCTGTCACAGACCGATGGTCCGACGCCCGGCTACACCACGCTGGTCGTCGATATCGAGATCGAACCCGGCGTGATGATCGGCCGCCACACCCATCCCGGCATCGAGAGCGCCTACATGCTCGAAGGCGGATTCGACCTGCCGATCGAGGGCCAGCCGACCAGGTCGTTCAAGCCGGGCGATGGCGTCGTCATCCCGGCCAACACGCCGCATGCCGGCGGCAAGAACGGCGACAAGAAGAGCCACATCATCTCGACCTATATCGTCGAGAAGGGCAAGCCGCTGGCGTCACCGGCTTAGGTTGACCGTCATTCCGGGACGCGAGCGAAGCGAGCGGGCGCGGAATCATCTCTCCCAGCATTCCAGTGGCACGATGGATTCTAAGGTGCGCAATTGCGCACCATAGCTCGCGCTGCCGCGCGCCCCGGAATGGCGAAAAACAGCTGGATTGCTTCGCCCGCAATGACGACGGAGAGGGAACGCACCCTCCTACTGCTGCTTCTCCCAGAACGACAACAGGCCCTGGCCGGCGGAGCCGCCGATCACGCAGGGAATGCCGACCGCCACCGCGCCAAGCGCTGCCGCCGAGACGCAGCCGAGCGCGACCGCGCCGACGCCGACCTGCCCCCAGAAATCCAGATTGCGCCGGGAATCCGATCCCTTCGCCTTCAATTCCTCGACCGCGGCGAGCGCGTCCTTGCGCACGGCGCCAAGCTGCACGGTGTCGGCGGCTTCGACCACTTCGGTGAGCGGCACCTTGACGTTTTCAGGCTGAACCTTCAGTTCGCTGCGCAGATATTCACGCAAAGAAGTGTCGCGGACGGCGTAGCTTGCCAGCGTATAACGCGCCATGCTGCCGACCGTGAGCTTGTCGACGGTGTCGCGGCTCTTGCTCCAGGGCAGCATTGCGATGATGCGCAGGATCGGGCGGAACGAGCCGGTCGCGAAATAGTAGCCCCACAGCGTATCGAGCAGGTCCTGATTGCCCGCGAAGGTCTGCTGCATCTTGATCTTCTTGTCGTCCTTGGCGAACGGATTTTTCGTAAAGAAGCCCTTGAACTTGTCCATCGCGCCGGGCTCTTTCGCCTCGAGCGGAATTTCCGTCAGCGTCGGCAGGGTGCCGGCGAGATATGCATTGATCATCACCTGCCGGCCAGGCATTTTCGGCGCGATCCTGCGCAACAGATTGCGCCAGTCCGGCAGGCCGGAAAACGCGATCGCGCGCACGATGACCCATTCGTCTTCCGCCGGCACCGGGAAAAAGCTGTTGACGAGCGTTTCCGCCCTCGCGGGGTTCGATGCGATCGCGCCCGCAATGAAGCCGAGATAGATGCCGGCATTCTCCGGCTCCTTGAAGGTCTGCGCGTGAAACAGCACGCGCACTGCGGCCGGGATGTGCGCGTAGTCCGGCTTGGCGCGATAGTTGTAGATCCATTGCTGCACGACGCCGAGCGAGGCGCGCGGATCGATCTCCTGTGAGGAACTGACGGCGGCGGCCGGCTCGGCGAAGAGCAGGATGGCAAGGATGAAGGCGACGCAACGCATGTGATGCTCCGGGAGGCGCCCGCGTGAACCGCGTTTCCTGATCCACGGAGCGCCATTTGCGCAACACCCTAAAAAACATTTGAGCCGGCATAAGGACATTTTCTGGATGACCTCCCACGGCTCGCGTCGAAATTGTGGCGAGCGTTAATGTTTAAGGCACCATCTCTCCCCGGCGCAGACATTGTTTCGCCCCGCCCACCCATTTCCATGGGAGCTGAGCCAACAGGTATTGCGTAGATGAGCTTGTTCCCGGTGCGGAGCCGGACACATGGGCCGGCCAGGAAGCCGGCCGGTATCGCCGTCATAGCGAGCATGCTCGGCTTCGTCGCGCTGATCTTCGTCTCCGCATCAGCCTTCGCCGATGACGGGAAACCGGCCGCAGGCGACAGCAAGGGCGATGAGACCATTGTCGTCGAAGGCAACAAGCGGGTCGAGGCAGCGACCGTGCGCTCCTATTTTCGCGCCAACGCGAACGGCCGCTACGACGAAGCGGCGCGCGATACGGGCCTGAAGGCGCTGATCGAAACCCGACTGTTCGACAATGTCTCCGTCGACCGCTCCGGCGGCAGGCTGATCGTGCATGTGCATGAAGCGCCGATCCTCGGCAAGGTCGCCTTCGAAGGCAACAAGCGCGTCAAGGATACCGATCTCACGCCCGTCATCGACTCCAAGCCGGGCGGCAGCCTGCAGCGCGCCGTCGTGCAATCCGACGTCAACAAGATCATCGAGGCCTACAAGCATCTCGGGCGCGACGACGTCAGCGTGAAACCCGTCACCATCGACCGCGGCAACGACCGCGTCGATCTCGTGTTCGAGGTGACCGAAGGGGTCAAGACGCCGGTCAGGCAGATCAGCTTCGTCGGCAACACCGCCTTCGGCAGGCGGCAGCTTGCCGCGGTGATCAAGACATCGCAGTCCAACTTCCTGAGCTTCATCACCGGCGGCGACGTCTACGATCCCGATATCGTCAACAACGACCGCGAGCTGCTCCGCAACTACTACCGCAGGAAGGGCTATGCCGACGTCAATGTGCCACCCGTCCAGGCGGAGTACGATCCCGCAACAAAGGGCTTCACGCTGACCTATACGATCGAGGAAGGCCCGCTCTATCGCTTCGGCGACGTCACGGTCGATTCGCACGTTGAGGGCGTCGATCCCGGGAAATTGCGCCGCCTGCTCACCGTGCAGCAGGGCGCAACGTTCGACGGCTCGGCGCTCGACCGCAACGACGAGAAGATTTCGGCCGAGCTCGCCAGGCTCGGCTATCCCTTTTCGCGTGTCCAGTCCCGCACGACCCGCGACGAAGCCGGCAAGCGCATCGATATCGCGTTCATCATCGACCAGGGCCCGCGCAGCTATATCGAGCGCATCAACATCCACGGCAATCTGCGCACGCGCGATTACGTGATCCGCCGCGAGTTCGACATCGCCGAAGGTGACGCCTTCAACAAGGGCCTGATCGAGCGCGCCGAGCGGCGGCTGAAGAAGCTCGACTACTTCAAGACGGTCAAGATCACGACCAAACCCGGCTCGACGCCGGACCGCGTCATTCTCGACGTCGATCTGCAAGAGAAGGACACCGGCGATTTCAGCATTGCCGGCGGCTATTCGACCGTCGACGGGTGGCTCGCCGAGCTCAAGGTCGGCGACAGGAATTTCGGCGGCACCGGGGTCGCGCTCAATTCCGCCTTTACCTTCGGCCAATTCGCTCGCGGCTTCGACGTCTCGGCGACCGATCCCGGCTTCTTCGGAAACCGTGCTTCGGGGGGCATCGATCTCTCGGCAAAGGAAACGATCGCCAACGACTATCAGTCCTTCAGCACGTTGAACTACGGCGCGACGATGCTGGTCGGCACGCCGCTCACCGAGGAACTCGGAATGCAGTTCCGCTATTCGATCGCGCGGCAGCAGATCAGCGTCGATCCCGCCTCGCTCGCCTTGCCACCCTCGATCGTTGTGCAGCAGGCGGCGGCGACCGGGCCGCAATGGGTGTCGTCGGTCGGCGACACCGCGACCTATTCGACGGTCGACAATCCCAAGGCGCCGACGGACGGCTTTTCTTCACAGCTGCGCCAGGACCTCGCCGGTCTCGGCGGCGACGTCCGCTTCCTGCGCACGACGGAAGATTTCCACTATTATCACTCGCTGAACGACGACGTGGTGGCGCTCGCCCGCGCGCAAGGCGGCTACATCACCGGCTGGGGCGGCAGCCAGGTGCCGCTGATCGACAACTTCTTCGGCAATCCCTACATGGTGCGCGGCTTTGCGCCCAATGGTTTTGGGCCGCGCGACCTCACGCCCGGCACGACCATGGATAATGTCGGCGGCAGCATGTACTGGGCAACGACTGCCGAACTGCAGAGCAACATTCCCGGCCTGCCTTCGGAATACGGGTTGAAGGCGATCGCGTTCGTCGATGCCGGCAGCGTGTTTCACTATAGCGGACCGACGGCGTTTCCCGGCTCGACGCAATCGCTGCAACTCGCCAACTCGAACGTGATGCGCACCTCCGTCGGCGTCGGCATGACCTGGGCTTCGCCGTTCGGGCCGCTCAACGTCAGCTACGCCGTACCTGTCACCAAGGCTTCCTACGACGTGACGCAGCCGCTCGGCTTTACGGCATCGCCGTTTTGATGTGATCGTCTCGTTAGCAGAGACGGCAAGCGATCGACCCGCTGCCCGCAATCCTAAATTTAATTTGAGAATTGCGAGCGTAAAAAGCGGCTCCCACAGCGCAGCAACGGAGAGCAACAAAACAGCCGGTTGCATCGGCGGCGATTGGTGCTAGGAACGCGTGTTGCATGGCCTGGGGAGGCCGGCAGCAGAGTTCGGAGGGGCCATTGAAGAAGCTTGTGTTGATCGCGGCGCTTGGTGCCGTGCTGGGGGGATGTTCGGCCGCGCAGAATACACCTCAGGCGGACTCGGGCCTTGCGCCAAGGGATCCTCCGTTCGGCAAAGGCCTTGCAAGCAACGACACCATGCATCTGCCGAGCGGAAGCGAGACCTCGCAAAGCTATGGCCGATCATCATACCAGATTCCGCCGCGGGACCCGCCGTTCGGCAAAGGCCTGGCAAGCAACGACACCATGCACCTGCCGAGCGGAAACGACACCTCGCAAAGCTACAGCCAGTCGTCGGACCCGATTCCGCCGCGCGATCCGCCCTTCGGAAAGGGAATGTGAGACTTTCGCTTTTCGGCTCGCCCTCTCAGGCCTGTGAGCAATTGGGTGGCCAAGCAGTTCACTGCAAAAGTGACGGCACCGGGAGACATCGGTGCGTCCCGGGAGCAGCGGCAGGACCTGTTCGACCGCCGCAATCCGAATAACCTCCGCAAAGATTATCAGCGCCCCCGCCCGGCCGTTTCTGATTGCAGGCTTCGCGGCAGGCATTCCGGTTCGAGGGTCAAACCGCGGGCGAAGGACGCGGAGCTGGCTCCGCCTGAAGCGCGATGAGATTCGTGTGAATCGTTATCGCGCTTCAGGTCTTTGATTGCGCATGATCTCTTGAACACAGCTGCACACTTTCCGGATCATGCTCGAGGGGCAGCCTGGGTGCGCTCGCCGGGTCGCTTGCCCGCCGTTGCTTCGACCCACTCCAGCATGAGGCGAACCAGCTCGGCCTGGCGCCGCACGCCGGTCTTCTGAAAGATATGCATGAGATGCGTTTTGGCGGTCGCGTGGGTGATTCCAAGCCGCGCCGCCACGGCCGCGAGCCCGTCGCCTTGCAGGAGTTCCTGGGCCAGCGCGGCTTGTGCGGGCGTCAAACCGAAATGGTCGGCGAACGCTGCCAAGCACCGCTGCGGCGGCCGCTCCAGGTCGCGGACGAAAACGATCGCGCCCCGCCCTCCGGCAACGAGCCCGCAGCTCTCCGCGCGTGCCGGGATCGCGAGCACGAGCACGCAAGGCCTTCCTTCGCGGCAGATCACCAGCGAGCCGCCGTCCCCGCCTTGAGCCGCGTTCGCGACCAGTTGCTTCAGCGCCGTGCTCTCCGATGACGTTCCAGCGGCGAGCTGCTGCTTTTCAAGACGCAGTGCCCCATCGGCGAGTACGGCTTCGGCGGCCTTGTTGATAAACTCCACCGTCCCTCGCTCGGTGGCGAGAATAACGCCGCAGTTCAGGCCATAGAGGGCCTCCCTGGTCAGATGATGCGCGGTCTGCAACTCCCCCATCCGCAGATTGATCCGGATCGCGCGGCTCAGATGCGGCGTCAGCTTGGTGAGCGTTTCCAGATGCGCGGACTGCCATGGTCCGAAGCGCTCAGGGCGCCACAGAGTAACAACGCCGGCACCGGTCGTATTCGATTGCGCCACGGCGAGAGAGCCAAGGATCTCTTCGCCATCCTGCGGACACAGAAAGTCGTTGTAGAACTCCGACCGACGAAACTCTTCCTTTGGCAGGACTTGCCGGTCGCAGAAAATTCCATGGAGTTTGCGCTGCTGCATTCGCTGCCAGGCGATGTTGCGCGGCCCATAATATTCAGCATAGCGCTGACCCCAGGCCGGATCGGTGCCGAAGGAGATCAGCCGGGCCAGCGAGGATCGGGATGCCTCGATCGAAAGATGCGCTGAAGAGGCGCCGAAGGCGCTCGCAAGCCGGTGAAGCACGCGAGGCCACTCTGCCGCATCGAGCGCGGCGTCATAGATGAGATCGGTGAGCCGATCAAAACTGTCGGTGTCGCGCATCGCCCCTGCCCACAACAAATGAACGAATTATATCCGCAGAAATACCAATCGAGTATTGGTCGCTGCAATATCCCTTTTGGTTCTGACATCCGTGAACTGTACCAGCCGCGCCGAGGCGGCGCTGTGAAATGGATCACAGGTGGGAAACGAAGACGCGGCGGCGCCAGGGGTTCCGCCAAACCGGGTTCTAGGTTCTTGTTTTGACGCGCTTCTTCGCGCGAACCGGCTTCCACTTCGCTCGAAAGCTTCAAGGTGCGACGAGATCAGATTGCATCTGGAACGGCTCGGCCCGCCGTTGGGGTGGGAGACGCGAGTTGGCCCATGTCGCCGTCACCGCCAGGACCAGCGCAGTCAAGGCGAGAACCGAACCAAGCATCTCGGCGCGGCGCGCCCGATCCGTGGCCGTGGTCCGATGCGATGCGGCAGAACTGTTTGCGAAATCAAATGACACGCGGTGCTCCATCTGTTGCGGATCGCTCGAGAGATTTGAACGGGTGTTGTACCCACGTCGCTCGGCCGGACGCTGCGCCATGGTCAGCACCAGCTTGACGGGATCGACCTGCCGCGGGCTGCCGGTTTTCCGAAACAGGTGGTGCAGATACGTCTTGATGGCCGCCTCGGAAAGCGCGACCGCCGCGGCCACGCCGCCGTCCTCTCCGGCGACGGCTCGCAGCACCAGGACTTCGGTCGGTGTCAGCCCGTAGCGCTCGGCAAGTTTTGTCCTCGCTGCATGCGCTATTCGTGTCAACGCAGGTATCTCGCATGCGACAGCGGCGGTCCGTGGGTTGCTTCCGCGCATCGGGCGCCGAAATCACGACGCCGCGGATCCCGGCGTGATTCGGAATGAATGTGCTTGAGGCCGGCCATGACCGCTTTTGCGGATGAGGCCGCCGATTCATTGCCAGCGCCGCGGCCTGCCGCGCATCATCCGAACGGATGAGACTCCCGAGAAAATCTTCCGCGTGCGGGCCGCTAAGGGGGAGAAATGAAAGAGGACGGCCGCACCCGAAGCCGAAAATTGTTGCTGCCCCGCAACAGCCCGGTTGTGACACCGGCCTGCTCTGAGCGCCTCAGCCGTTCGGTTGACGCGCGGCAAACGAACAACTGCAACGTTTGAGAGGCTCGCGGCCAGCGAAAGCGCCGCTTTTCGGCGGGGACGCGAGCCGGGTGGATTACAGGATGCCGTCACTGGGAGCTTGGCGGCAGTTTATCGCAATAATAACCGGGGGCGTTTGATGTCCGATTCGTTGCTGTCCCGCTTTGCGCTTGCGGCGCTCGCGGCGACCTTCCTTGTTCCGGCTGCCAATTGTGCGTTTGCAAACCGCCGGGAGCAAGTTCTCGAACGCGAGAGCCCTGGTTCGCTTTGCTTCCGACGGCCCTAAAACGATGCCTGCCGTCATATGATGCGAATGACAGCAGGGAGACTGGCGTCCGGGCCAGAACGTCACGTCTGCGGGTGGGAGGCCTGCGCGGGCCAACGTCCCCCGTTTGGATGACGCGCTCCTTCGGCGCATTCGATTATCTTCGGCTACCATTTTGGTTACGGAGATTTTCATGCCCAATCGATTGTCAGTCATTACAGCCGGCGTCTTGATTTCCAGCGCCATC
>NZ_DAIDJE010000082.1 GCF_027451485.1 Bradyrhizobium sp. | reverse complement strand
GCTGCCGGCTCCGCTGATCGGAACCAACGGCGCCAGCAACAACGCCGACGGCTTCATCGGCGGCGCCCAGGCCGGCTACAACTGGCAGGTCACCAACTGGCTGGTCGGTCTTGAGGCGGATATTCAGGGCAGCGGTGAGCGGGGATCCTCGACGATCACGTGCGTTGGCTGCGCGGATGTCGGCACGGATATTGTGACCAATCTGAACCAGAAGCTGGAGTGGTTTGGCACCGTCAGGGGTCGCATCGGCGTTCTTGCGACGCCCGATGTGCTCTTGTACGCCACCGGCGGTCTGGCTTACGGCCAAGTCAATGTCGACGGCACCGTGACCGGCAACGGCGCGACAGGCAATACGACCGTCGTCCTCTCCGGTGTTTCCTCGACGCGAGCTGGCTGGACGGCCGGCGCCGGCGTCGAAGGTCACATCGGCGGCAACTGGACCGCCAAGCTCGAATATCTTTACATGGACCTCGGCACGGTCGGTGCGGGGCCGGTGCCGCTTACCGGCATCCTCGTGACGCCCCGCCAGCTTCCTGGCCTGTCCTACTCTTCGCACTTCACCGACAATCTGCTGCGGGTTGGCGTGAACTATCACTTCGGCGGACCGGTGGTAGCGAGGTACTAACTAGAGGCGTTCTTTTTCGAGTTGCAAATATGCAACTTGCGGTTCCGCCGCTCCCTCGTCGAATGAGGGGCGCGTCCAGTTATGCATGGCGCGCGCGGCAAGCCGCTTGCGGTCGGCTTTCTTGGTGTAGAGCTGGGGCATCTGGTGACCGGACCTACCGAACAGGCGTTCAGTTCCGCTTCGCTTGCGCCGCTCTCAGCGGCGATCGTTGCTGACGCCTTGCGCAAGCCGTGGCCGGAGTAACCCTTGTCTTTCGAACCTCGCTCTGTCACCGGAATGCCAGCGGCCTCGACGGATTCACGATGACGCGCGCCAGAGGCGATAAAAGGCGAGATCGAGATCTCGAAGGAAGAGGCGGTCAAGCTGGGGCAGCAATCGGCCTCCGGATCGACTGCCGGCGAATGGCGGCGTTGCCGTTGAACGCGGACTTTCTCCCAGATCTGGAAGAGCAGGATCATGAGATCAGAGGAAGGTCGGAGAGGCTCGCAAACGCAGCGTTTAAGTTGTTCCAGGAACTCGCCGCGAATGAGCCTGAGCTCATAGTAGCGACCAGCCCACGAGTCATCACCGAACACGCGCTGCGGCCTCGACTATGCGACCGTCGCCGCGGTCATCGCCGGATACGACATCGACGCCGCCCGCGAGCGCTGGCCCGGCTATTCGGAAACCCACCTGCGGCCGGTCGCTAAGCGCGCGAAACCCAAGCCAACAGAACCGGCACGAGCCGGTAGCGGCGGCGTAGCTCCGGCGGCCTGGATGCCGCCGGGCCTCCAATCCGGCGGCGCAACCGTCACAACTTCCCATCATCGGGTTGCCTTCAGTCGGCTGGCCGGCGTCACGCTGATAGCCGGAATCGACGCTGACGCGATCGGCACCGCCGCGCCGGCGACCGTCGCCATGCTGCGCTGTATGGCCGCATGAACCGCCGCGCGTACGCCAGATAAACAGCCTTAGATTCCCGTATCTCAGTGTACCTGAGGTTTATCTGAGGCTTGCGATTTCGTTCGCTACGATTACGACAAAACGTAATAGCGATATGAGGTTACGTTATATCGTAATTAGTGCGCGCGCGAGCGTCACAGGTGATGCCGTCACGTGTGCGGCCATTTTCTTCGACGCCCCCCGTTACTTGCCTGGAAATGTAACGTGCAATTCGGAAATCTTACGAAGCCGTAATGTTGGCGTCGATCCAAGCGTTGCCGGCGTCCGTGATCGTCTCAGTCGAAGTCGTGGAACCTGGCCGGCTCCGACGGCAGCACGCCGCCGCCGCGCTGTCGTCTCTACGACCAGCATCCCAACCAACCTGCTTCATTCCAAAGCAGCCAGCGCAACAAACCGATCTATAGGGGTCTTACTCACTAGGTCGAGGGACCTCTGGCGCATTGATTGAAGGAGAACAGCGCCATGCAGCAAGTACTCCAGCGCTCCAGTCTGGCGCCGCGTGGGTTTGTTGTAGAGAGTGCGTGCTAAGAGGGTGATAAGGCCGTCATCACGGTCCGGGCGTCCGAATCGGACACCAGATCTTCACTGAGCGTTTCGCCGACGGGATATTGGCTCCATCGGCGCAACGCGTGGCGAGGCTGGACTCATCGTCCATTACCTGGGTCTGGCGCTTGGCGGTCGACCGCGGCTTATGCTGCCAGTAAGCAAGGGCTCCTGCGTGTCGTCCGACGCCGCAGCCGTTCGCCGGATGATCCTCTCAAGGTCATCGGCATCGATGAATGGGGATGGTGACGTTTGAGAATGGCCGCTGGTGCCAGGTCGCGCCGCAGAAGAAGGCCGCACAGCAAGCAGTTCGGGAGCGTGGCGGAACGGCAGACGCGCCGACCTTGGCAGTTCGCGTAGTCTAACGAAAGCGTACTTTTTTATCAGTGAGCTCGATTCAAAGTTGCTTGGTCGAAGGCAAAACCATCCGCCCCGCCGGGCATTCGCCTGCAGCGGTACATCAGATCGCGCCACCGTTAAGAAGGCGTCGGGGCCTTTTTGCCACCGCAGCTTCTACTTCCTAGCGCCACTGCCTCTCGAACAAAAGCCCGGCTTACGGCCGGGCTTTTTTATTGGCTGCGATCAGACGGTCGAACCTGTGGCCCGCGCTCACTTCCCCTTGAAGTTCGGCGCGCGCTTGTTGAGGAAGGCGTCCATGCCCTCGCGGAAATCCTCGCTCATATAGGCCTTGAGGATCAGGTCCTCGCCCTCGTCGCGGGAAAGCGTCCGGCGAATCCGTCGCACCGCTTCTTTCGTGACCTCGAGCGTGATCGGCGCATGGCCGGCGACGAGCTTTGCCGTCTCGTCGGCTCGGCGCTGCAGCACCTCGACGTCGGGCACAACCTCGTTGAGCAGGCCGAGCGCGAGCGCTTCGGGCGCTTCGACGAGACGCGCCTTGAAGATCAGATCCTTGGTGCGCGCCGGCCCAATCAGGGCCACGAGCCGTGAGATGTTCGACATCGACAGGCAATTGCCGAGCGTGCGCGCGATCGGAAAGCCGATGCGTGTCGTTTCGGTGCCGATACGGATGTCGCAGCAGGCTGCGATGCCCGCGCCACCGCCGGTGCAGGCGCCGGCAATGGCCGCGATCACCGGCACGCGGCACTGCTCGAGCGCGCTGAGCACGCGGTCGATCCGCGCTTCGTAGTCCAGCGAGTCCTGCGCAGTCTTGAAGGCGCGGAACTGCGAGATGTCGGTGCCTGAGGCAAACGCCTTGTCGCCTGCGCCGGTGATGATCAGCGCCTTGATCGAACGATCGGCGTTGATGCTTTCGCAGATCGAGGCCATCTGCTCGTACATAGCAAAGGTCAGGGCATTGCGCGCCTGCGGACGGTTGAAGGTCATCCGCGCGATGCCATCTTCAACCTTGTAGATCAGATCTTCATTCGCAGTGACGGGGGCGTTCATCTCGCACTCCTTCTCTTTTTGTTGCTCAGACTGGCGTTACGCCACCGCCGCCTTGGTCTGCGGCATGGCAACCACGTCGCGGCTCTTCAAGATGTCCATCGCGGCGAGCACGCCCCCGCTGCGATGCGGCACCTTGGCAAGGTCAAGCCCCATTTCGACGCCCGACAGCGTGCCCATCAGCATCAGATCGTTGAAGTGGCCGATATGGCCGATGCGGAAGGCCCTGCCCTTGAGCTTGCCGAGTCCCGTGCCGAGCGACATGTCGAAGTTTTCCAGCACCACTTTTCGGAACGCGTCCGCATCATGGCCCTCGGGCGTCATCACCGCGGTCAGCGCCGGCGAATAGGCATTCGGATCGAGACAGACGAGATCAAGACCCCAGACCTTCGCCGCGGCGCGGGTCGCGGCCGCATGGCGCTTGTGGCGGGCGAAGACGTTCTCGAGGCCTTCCTCCTCAAGCATCTTGATGGCCTCGCGCAGCGCGAACAGCAGGTTGATCGCCGGCGTATAGGGGAAGGTCCCGCTCTTGTTGATTGCGATCATGTCGTGCCAGTCCCAATAGGACCGCAGCGAAGTGTTGGTCTTCGAAGCCGCCAGCGCCTTCTCGGAGACCGCGTTGAAGCTCAGCCCCGGCGGCAGCATCATGCCCTTCTGCGAGCCGCCGACGGACACGTCGATGCCCCAGGCGTCGTGCTCATACTCGAGCGAGCCGAGCCCGGAAATGGTGTCGACCATCAACAGCGCCGGATGATTGGTGCGGTTCAGCGCCTTGCGCACGTCGAGCGGATGGGTAACGCAGCTCGTCGAGGTCTCGTTATGGATGACCAGCACGGCCTTGATCTGGTGCAACTTGTCGGCGGCCAGGCGCGCCTCGATCTCGGCGACATCGGCGCCGCGGCGCCAGTCGGTCGGCAGGAATTCGAGATCGAGCTTGAATTTCTCGGCGATGCCGCGCCACAGCACGGCGAACTGACCGGTCTCGGCCAGCAGCACCTTGTCGCCGGGCGAGAGCGTGTTGACGATCGCCGCTTCCCAGGCGCCAGTGCCCGAGGACGGGAAGATGATCACCGGCTGCGAGGTGCGGAAAATCCGCTGCATGCCCGAAAACACCGCAAAACCGAGTTCGGCGAACTCCGGACCGCGGTGGTCCAGGGTCGGCATGTCCATGGCCCGAAGGACCCGGTCCGGTATATTGGTAGGGCCTGGAATCTGAAGAAAATGCCGTCCTGTGTGCAGGGCCATGGGGCGTCCTTCCCGGAAATCTCAGCGCAGCCGCTCAACTATTGGCGGCCTTAATCCCCCACCCGGCCGATGCCGTCAATGCATAAGAATGGATAGACTTACCGCCAACCGTTTGAGGCCGCCGGCGGCGCGCCGGACGGCCGTGTTATGGGAAATTCCTCCGCCTCCGCAAGTCCCGAGGCGCGCCTCACGCCCGCTGCTCCACGCCAACCGGCGAAGCATCGCTCGTCTCCAGCACCGAGTGGTCAGGGTCGAGCCAGAACGCCCAGACGCCGGCCCCAACGACCAGAAGAACCGCCGCCACGATGAAAGGCGCCTGCCAGTTGCCGTATTGGACCAGGAAGCCGAACACGAGCGGCGACAGCGCCCCGCCGAAATTGCCGGCCATGTTCATCATGCCTGAGACTGTCCCCGAGTATTTGCCGCCGGCATCCATCGGGACGGCCCAGGACGGACCGATCGTGCATTCCAGGAAGAACATCGAGGCGGTCAGGCAATAGATCGCGGTGTAGGCGTTCTCGGTGAGCGCGGCCGGCACGATGCAGCAGCAGCATCCGAGCAGGCCGATGATGGCGACCGAGCGGCGCGCAATCCTGGTGTTGCCCGTCTTCTTCAACAGCCAGTCTGTCGCGAGCCCCCCGACGGTATCGCCGATCACACCGGCAAACAGCGGCATCGACGCGAACAGGCCGACCTTGATCAGCGTGAAGTGCCGGAATTCGACCAGATAGGACGGCAGCCAGCTCAGGAAGATCCACAGGCAATAGACGTAGGTGAAATAGGCGCACATGATCGCCCACATGTTCGGCGAACGCAGCAGCGTGCTCCACGGAACGGATGCCGCCTTGCGCTCGATGAACGCCGGTTTGACCGCGCCGGTCGCATCGACGCCGCGAATGTGCTTCAGCTCCTCGGAATTCACCCTGGGATGCTCTTCCGGCAGATTGCGATAGGACAGATACCACCAGATCGACCACGCGAATCCAAGCACGCCGCAGACATAGAAAGCCGATCGCCAGCCCCAACTCGTCATGATGAAGACCACGAGCGGCGGGGCGATCGCCGCGCCCAGCCGGCTCGCGCTATGCGTCACCCCCTGCACGAAGCCGCGCTCTTCGCGCGGATACCAAAGCTGCATCGAGCGCGTCGCTCCCGGAAAGGCGCCGGCCTCGCCGACGCCGAACAGGAATCGCACCGCGATGAACGACACCGCGCCGGTTGCCGCCGCCGTCGCGGCCGTCATCACCGACCAGTACGCTACGATGGTCCCGAGCACCGGCCTTGCGCCAAAGCGATCCGAAAGCCAGCCGCCCGGCACCTGGAACAGCGCATAGGCCCACACGAATGCGCTGAAGATCACGCCCATGGTGATCTTGTTGAAGCCGAATTCCTTGCTGATGATCGGGGCCGCCGCCGAGATATTGACGCGGTCCAGATAGGTGATGAGGTACATCAGGCAGATAAGGGCCAGGATGTACCATCGTCCCATGCTGCGGCGCGACTGTTGGCCTTCCATCATGAACTCTCCCTACCTGCTTTTCTTCGTGTTTAGATCGGCAGCCGCCGCTTACGCAATCGCCCCGGTCCAGGTTCCGACATTCGTGTTCCGTCGCGGCGCGTTCGTTTGCGAGCGTCAGAACCAAAAGGAGACCGGCTAGACATCTGATCCAGTGAAGCCTTGACTCTGATGTCGTTTGACGAGGCCTCTGCGAAACTGAAAGGAACGTCAGACCCGCTTCACGGAACGATGCTTCGCCAGCATCGCCTTGCCTATCCGACTTAAGGCTTGACCATCTTCAGATGGGTCGGCGCATTCGACTTGTCGGCATTTTCCAGCGACTTCATCGCGGCATCGACCCCGCCCGCGCGGTGCGGCACGCCCGCCGCCGACAGGCCCATTTCAACGCCCGACAGCGCGCCTAGCAGAGTCAATTCGTTGCATTCGCCGAGATGTCCGATGCGAAACACCTTGCCGGCCACCTTGGACAGGCCGGAACCGAGCGAGATGTTGTATTTCTCGAGCGTCACTTTCCGGAATTCGTCTGCGTTGTGCCCCGGCGGCATCAAGACGGCGGTCAGCACCGGCGAATATTCCGCCGGTTCCTGGCACAGCACTTCGAGCCCCCAATGCGTCACCGCCGCGCGCGTTGCCGCCGCCAGACGCTTGTGGCGCGCGAAGACGTTATCGAGGCCCTCTTCAAGCATCATGGCAATCGCTTCGCGCAAACCGTAAAGCAGGTTGGTTGCCGGCGTATAGGGGAAGAAGCCGTTCGCGTTGGGCTTGAGCATCTCCTCCCAGTCCCAATAGGAGCGCGGCATCTTGTTGGTTTTCGAAGCCGCGCGCGCCTTTTCCGATATCGCGTTGAAGCCGAGACCTGGCGGCAGCATGAAGCCCTTCTGCGAGCAGGAGACGGTGACGTCGACTTTCCATTCGTCGTGCCTGAAATCGACCGAACCGAGCGAGGAAATCGTATCGACCAGAAGCAGCGCCGGATGGCCGGCCCGGTCCATGGCTGCGCGAATCTCGGCGACCCGGCTGGTCACGCCGGTCGAGGTCTCGTTGTGCACGACCATGACCGCCTTGATGGCGTGCGACTTGTCGGCTTTCAGCTTCTCCTCGATTTCTGCAGGGCTTGCGCCGTGACGCCAGTCGCCCGGCATGAAATCGACGTCGATACCCCAGCGCGCCGCCATCTGCCGCCACAGCGTGGCGAAATGACCGGTCTCGACCATCAGCACCTTGTCGCCGGGCGACAGCGTGTTGACGATCGCCGCTTCCCAGGCGCCCGTGCCGGACGACGGAAACACGATTACCGGGCCCCTGGTCTGGAAAATCTTCTGGCAGCCCTCGAACACGGCCTTGCCAAGCTCGGCGAATTCCGCGCTGCGGTGGTCGATGACCGGCATGTCCATGGCGCGAAGCACCCGGTCAGGGACCGGGCTCGGGCCCGGGATGTTCAGAAAATGGCGTCCCTGGTGCTTGGTCATGGGGGTGCTCCTCGGTTTCGCCTTCAGGCCGGCCGCCCATATTGCATTCATTTTTAGCGGCATCAACCAAAACTTTGTACACAAAAAGGGTCGACGCCGGCCCTTCGCTCTCGTATGTTCCCTCGCATGAAACCGATGATTCCCAGCGGTACGGCGGCACTCGTCCTGGGCGGCGAGAGCCCGCGGGAAGAACAATCCCTGCACGACGAAATCCTTACCCGGCTGCGCGACCATATCGTCGAGGGCAATATCCCGGACGGCGGCCGCATCCCCGAACGGCAGCTTTGCGAAATGCTCGGCATTTCGCGCACGCCGTTGCGCGAGGCGCTTAAAGTCCTGGCGGCCGAGGGCCTGGTCGAGCTCTTGCCCAACCGCGGCGCGCGGGTGCGGGCCTTAAGCGAGAGGGACCTTCTGGAATTGTTCGACGTGATGGGCGGCCTCGAAGCCCTCGCCGGCCGGCTTGCCTGCGAGAACATCACCGATGAGGAAATCGCCGAAATCGAGCGGCTGCACTACGAGATGTACGGCTTCTATCTGCACCGCGACATGCACGGCTATTTTCAGGTCAATCAGCTGATCCATCAGAAGATCCTGGAAGCCTCGCGCAATGAAACACTGAAGGTGGCTTACGCCGGCTTTGCCGGCCGCATCCGCCGCGTGCGCTACTCCGCCAACTTCGCCCGCAAGCGCGAACGCTGGGGTGAGGCCATGCGCGAGCACGAGATGATCCTGGAGGCGCTCCGCCGCCGCGCCGGAAGCGAACTATCGGACATCCTGTTCCGCCACCTCCGCAACAAGCGTACGGCTGCGCTCGAGCACCTCAAGACGGGTGACGGCACCACCGCTCCCGAACTGGCTTGATGGGTTCAATCGGGGTTGCTCTCCCTTCCGCCGCGAAATTTTTTGCATTCAAATTGGAGAGCCGTTCCGGCAATTAAAATTAGGGCGCGCAACGATCATGAGTGAGCAGCGCTCCCTCTCCCTGCTTGAGGGGAGAGGCTTAGGGTAAGGGATGTCCGCGTAATGGTGCTTTGCGGAGAGTCCCCCTCACCCGGATCGCCACTTTCGACGCGATCCGACCTCTCCCCGCACGCGGGGCGAGGTGAGTCAGACCGATTTTAGCGGAGACAGAATGACCGATACGGACGTCAGGCTTCGGGACCGGCTCTCGCGCGAAATCACGGGCGACGTCCTCTTCGATTCCTTCAGCCGCGGTCGCTACGCAACCGACGCCTCGTTCTACCAGATCATGCCCGCCGGCGTCGTCGTCCCCCGCACCACCGACGAGGCGCTGCGGGCGCTCGCAATCAGCCGCGATGCAGGGCGCAAGGTGACCCCACGCGGCGGCGGCACCTCGCAATGCGGCCAGACCATCAATGATGGCATCGTCATCGATCTCTCCAAGCATCTCAACAAGGTCGTCTCGCTTGACGTCGAGAACCGGACCTGCGTCGTCGAGCCCGGCATCGTGCTCGACGATCTCAACCGGCAACTGAAGAAGCACGGGCTATGGTTTCCGGTCGACGTGTCGACAGCCTCGCGCGCCACGATCGGCGGCATGGCCGGCAACAATTCCTGCGGCGGCCGTTCCTTGCGTTACGGCACCATGCGCGACAACACGCTGTCGATGGATGCGGCGTTGGCCGACGGTACACTGATGCATTTCGGCGAAGTGTCGCGCGATCCGGCAGCATCGAATTCCGGGGACAAGGCGACGGCGCTGTTTCGCGACATGCTGGCGCTCGGGGCGCGCGAGGCCGCCGAAGTGTCGGACAAGTTTCCCAAAGTGCAGCGCCGTGTCGGCGGCTACAACCTCGATGCGCTCACTCCGCGCAACGCACCGAACAACATGGCGCATCTGCTGGTCGGCTCGGAAGGCACGCTCGCCTTCACCACGCGGGTGGAGTTGAAGCTGTGGCCCGTGATCCGCAACAAGGTGCTCGGCGTCTGCCATTTCGGCAGCTTCTACGAGGCGATGGATTCCGCCCAGCATCTGGTCAAGCTCAAGCCGATCGCGGTCGAGCTCGTCGACCGCACCATGATCGCGCTCGGCCGCGACATCGCGATGTTCAGGCCCGTGATCGAGGCCACCGTGAAAGGCGATCCGGACGCGCTCTTGATCGTCGAGTTCGCCGAGGAAGACCAGGCGGACAATCTGCAAAAGCTGAAACAGCTTTCTGAACTGATGGGCGACCTCGGCTTTTCCTGGAACAACGGCACCCGCAAATGGGGCGGCGTGGTGGATGTCATCGCGCCGGCTGTGCAGACCGCGATTGCGGATTTCCGCACCTCGGGTCTCAACGTCATGATGTCCATGAAGCAGGAGGGCAAGCCGGTTTCGTTCGTCGAGGACTGCGCGGTGCCCCTGCCCCATCTCGCCGACTACACCAATCGCCTGAACAATGTGTTCGCCAGGCACGGCACTCGCGGCACCATGTATGCGCACGCTTCCGAAGGCTGCCTGCACGTGCGCCCGGTGCTGAACCTGAAGCTGGAGAAGGACGTCAAGGCGATGCGCGCCATCGCCGAGGAAGCCTTCGCGCTCGTTCGCGAATACAAGGGCTCGCATTCCGGCGAACATGGCGACGGCCTGGTACGCTCGGAATTTCACGAGAGCATGTTCGGCGAACGCATCATCGCCGACTTCAGGGAAGTGAAGGAGCGCTTCGATCCAGGCCATGTGCTCAACCCGGGCAAGATCGTCGATCCTCCCAAAATGGATGACCGCTCGCTGTTTCGTTATTCGCCGGACTACGCCGTCCGCGAGTTGAAGACCGCGCTCGACTGGTCGGCGTGGCCCGGCGCGGGCGGCGGTTTCCAGGGCGCGGTCGAGATGTGCAACAACAACGGCGCCTGCCGCAAGCTCGAGGGCGGCGTGATGTGCCCGTCCTACCGCGCCACACGTAACGAAAAGGACGTCACGCGCGGCCGCGCCAACACGCTGAGGCTCGCGATCTCCGGCCAGTTGGGTACGGACGCACTTTCTTCCGATGCGATGATGGACACCCTGAAGCTCTGCGTGTCCTGCAAGGCCTGCCGCCACGAATGCCCGACCGGCGTCGACATGGCCAAGATGAAGATCGAGGTGCTGGCGGCGCGGCAGGCCAGGCATGGCCTTTCCTTGCGCGACCGGCTGGTCGGATTTCTCCCGCGCTACGCGCCGGTGTTCTCGCGTTTCGCCCCGCTCGCCAACCTGCGCAACAACAGCAGGATCCTGCGCGCGCTGTTCGAGCATGTCGCCGGCATCAGCGCCAAACGGACGCTGCCGGCCTTCCGGCGCGACGTGTTCGATCCGCACGACGAAGTGTTCGGCCCGGCGAACGGCCATGAAGTCGTTCTGTTCGCCGACACCTTCAATCGCACCTATGAACGCGAAAACCTCGACGCGGCGCTGAAAGTGCTGGTCGCGGGCGGCTACCGCGTGCACATCCCGAAGCCGACGGATGGCAACCGTCCGCTGTGCTGCGGCCGCACCTTCCTTTCCGCTGGTCTCGTCGATCATGCCCGCGCCGAGCTCGACCGGCTGGTTGCGACTTACGCGCCGTTCGCCGCGCGTGGCGTGCCGATCGTGGGCCTCGAGCCGAGCTGCCTTCTGACCTTGCGCGACGAACTCCTGTCGCTGCGCTCGGACGAGACCGCGAAGACCATCAGCGCGCAAGCCCTGATGTTCGAGGAGTTTCTGGTGCGCGAAGCCGCGGCCGGGCGTTTGTCGCTGCCGCTGAAGCCGATCGCGGAAAAAGCCATCGTGCACGGTCACTGCCACCAAAAGTCCTTCGGTGCGTTCAAGGCGGTCGAGCAGGCGCTGCGGCTGATCCCGGATCTGAAGGTCGAGACCATCGAGTCCAGCTGCTGCGGCATGGCGGGCGCGTTTGGCTACGGCGCCGACACCTACGACGCCTCGATCGAGATGGCGGAGTTGTCGCTGCTGCCCGCCGTGCGGCGCGCTGACGCGGGCACCCTCGTGATCGCCGACGGCACCTCCTGCCGCCACCAGATCAAGGACGGCACCGAACGCGACGCGCTCCATGTCGCGTGCGCGCTGGCGATGAGCCTCGACAGGGAGGCCGCAAGCTCTTAAATCCTCTTCACGCAATACAAGGAACGCCCATGTCCGAACTCACCCTCGATGTCGCCCGCAAGATCCTCGACGCCGCGCTGGCGAAGGCGGTCGAAAAGAAGCTGAAGCCGCTCGTCATCACCGTGCTCGATGCGCGCGGCGCGGTGAAGGTCACCGCGGCCCAGGACGGTACCAGCCTGATGCGGGCCGAGATCGCCCACGGCAAGGCCTACGGCGCGCTCGCCATGGGCATGGGCTCGCGCGCATTGTTCCAGCGCGCACAGGAGCAGGCCTATTTCGTCAGCGCGGTGAACTCGCTCGCCGAAGGGCGCCTGGTTCCGGTGCCCGGCGGCGTATTGATCCAAAGCGGTACGACGCTGCTCGGGGCGGTCGGCGTCTCCGGCGACACCTCCGACAATGACGAGATCTGCGCCATCGCCGGCATCGAAGCGGCGGGATTGAAGGCCAATCCGGGGTAGCCGC
>NZ_DAIDJE010000081.1 GCF_027451485.1 Bradyrhizobium sp. | reverse complement strand
GACGGTTATTTCACCTTCGTCGGCCGCTCCGACGACGTATTCAAGTCGTCCGATTATCGCATCAGTCCGTTCGAGCTGGAAAGCGTGCTGCTCGAACACGAGTTGGTCGCGGAAGCGGCTGTCGTGCCAAGTCCCGATCCGATCCGGCTTGCCATTCCCAAGGCCTATGTCCTGCTGGTGCCAGGCGCAGCGCGTTCGGCGGATACGGCGCGATCGATCTTCGTTCATCTGCACGAGCGACTTGCGCCGTTCAAACGTATCCGGCGAATTGAACTCGTCAGCGAATTGCCGAAGACAATCTCCGGCAAAATACGCCGCGTGCAGTTGCGGCGCCTCGAACGCGACAATAACCGCAACGATACGCTGCGTGGCGACGAATTCCGCGAGGAAGATTTTCCGGAGTTGCAAAGGGTGCGATCCGACTAGTGCGGTTAATCTCGAGTTCCTGGGTCCTCGGCAAAATCAGCAATGGAAATTAAAAAGGCAAAATCGCACGAGCTTTAAATGGACTGCCAGAGCTCCCTTGATTCCAAGTTCGCATCAGGGTTGCCGCAAGTGCTTGCGAACGTCGAATCGGAGCTCTGGGTCTCAGAGATGATGGAATGAACGAAGTCTGGAAGAAGCCGCCGGTCTCGCTTGCATCCTATCAGGCAATGGTCGGGCAGGAGATCGGCGTGTCATCCTGGCATCTGGTCGATCAGAACAGGATCAACGTCTATGCCGATGTGATCGAGGATCACCAGTTCATCCACGTCGATCCTGAACGTGCCAAACGCGACACCGCGTTCGGGAGCACGGTCGCTCACGGCTTTTTGACGATGTCGCTGCTCAGCATCATGTCCTACGAGGTCATGCCGGTGATCGAAGGCACGACGATGGGCGTGAACTATGGCTTCGACAAGCTCCGCTTCATCTCGCCGGTGCGCTCAGGCTCGCGCGTGCGTGGGCGGTTCAAGCTGATCGGAGCGAAGTTGCGCAAACCCAAGGAATTGCAGTCGCACACCAACGTCTCGGTCGAAATCGAGGGCGAGGACAAGCCGGCTCTGGTGGCCGACTGGATCGGCCTGATCTATTTTGCTTGAACGGGTCGCGTCATGGCGGGGCTGAACACTTGTCCCGGCCATCCACGTCTGTTTTGGTGGCACCGGCAAGAAAGACGTAGATGCCCGGCATAGGCGAGCTGGAGCGATGGCGAACGGCTATGGCGGGGCATGACGAGGAAGAGAGAGCGGGAATTTATCCATGACAATCAGGTTTGACGGACGCGTCGCCATCGTTACCGGCGCGGGTAATGGTCTTGGCCGCGCCCATGCACTCGGGCTGGCGAGCCGAGGGGCCAAGGTGGTGGTGAACGATTTCGGCGGGGCGCGGGACGGTACTGGCGGTTCGCTTACGCCGGCTGAAGCCGTGGTCGAAGAGATCCGCAGAGCCGGCGGCGTGGCAATGGCCGATGGGGCCGACGTCTCCGATTTCGAACAGGTGCAGGCGATGGTCGATCGTGCCACCAGGGAGTGGGGCAGCGTGGACATCCTGTGCGCCAATGCGGGCATCTTGCGCGACAAGTCCTTTGCCAAGATGGAGGTCGCCGATTTCGCCAAGGTGCTGGACGTGCATCTCACCGGCACTTTCTATTGCTGCAAGGCTGTGTGGGGAGGCATGCGCGAGCGCAACTACGGTCGCATCGTCGTCACGACCTCCTCGTCGGGCCTGTTCGGTAATTTCGGTCAGGCGAATTACGGTGCAGCCAAGGCCGGCATCGTCGGTCTCATGAACGTGCTGGCGGAAGAGGGCCGCAAGAACGACATTCGCGTCAACACGATCTCGCCGACCGCGGCGACGCGGATGACGGAGGAATTGTTGCCGCCGCAGGCGCTTGCGCTGATGAAGCCGGAAGCGATTACGCCGGCGGTGCTTTATCTTCTGGCTGAGGATGCGCCGACCCGCACCATCATGGGCGCGGGCGCTGGCTCGTTCGCCGTAATCCGGATCATGGAAACCGAAGGCGTGAATTTTTCGCAAAGCCAATGGACTCCGGAAGCAATCGCTGAGCACTTTACCGAGATCGCCGACATGTCGACAGCGAAAGCGCTGGAAAATGCGTTTCAGCAGACCAACAAGTATGTCAGCCAGGCCGCGGCCCGCGCCGGCGTGAAGCTGTAGGTCGTTGACTGCACTCCGCTCCGGTCTCGGCTGTCGAGGCCGGGCCTGGCCCAGCCCTCCACGAAAGCCACAGGAAGGGAGACATGGATGCCCGGAGCATAGGCGAGCGGAAGCGACGCCGTTCTTCGAATGGCGATGCCCGGGTATGACGACCTTTTCCGGATTGAGCGCTGCATGTCCTCAACGACCATCGATGTCGCCGTCATAGGCGCCGGTCCCGCCGGGCTGATGGCGGCGGAGACGCTGGCGCAAGGCGGTGCGCGCGTCACGGTCTTTGACGCGATGCCGTCGGCGGGACGAAAATTTCTGATGGCCGGCCGCGGGGGACTCAATCTCACGCATAGCGAGCCGCTCGAAGCGTTTCTGTCGCGTTACCGAGGGGCCGCACCGAAGCTCAG
>NZ_DAIDJE010000080.1 GCF_027451485.1 Bradyrhizobium sp. | reverse complement strand
GCTTGCCGCGCTTGATGCGACGGTGCATCTCGCAAGCGGCGACGGCGAGCGCCGTGTCGCGCTGCTCGACTTCCATCGATTGCCCGGCGATCACCCGGAGATCGACACGGCCTTGCGGCCGGGCGAACTGATTACCGCGATAGAGCTCGCCTCGAGTCCTGCCGCGGCGAATTCCGCCTATCGCAAGGTTCGCGACCGTTCGAGCTATGCGTTCGCGCTGGTCTCCGTCGCCGCAGGACTGGAAATCGCTGCCGGGAAGATCAAGGACGTGCGGATCGCGCTCGGCGGCGTCGCAGCAAAGCCCTGGCGCGCCACGCGGGCCGAGGAAAGCCTGCGCGGCCAGGCCCCGACGCGGGAGCGTTTTCTGGCGGCGGCCGATGCCGAACTGGCGGGCGCCAAAACCTACGAGGGCAACGCCTTCAAGGTCGAACTCGCCAAAAGAACCATCGCCGCCGTACTCGGCGAACTCAGCGGAGATGACGCATGAGCAAGCTTCAGAACGCCATCGTCGGCGGTGTCCGTACTGCGATGGGCTATGTGCCGACAAGCTGGCTGCCGGGCGGCACGCCGGACCCGTTGATCGAGCGGCGCGTAACGCTTGGCACCCAGCAGTCGCGCATCGACGGCGCCGAGAAGGTGCGGGGCGCCGCACGGTTCGCCGCCGAGATACCCATGGAGCGATTGCTCTACGCCTCCCTCGTCCATTCGACCATCGCGCGCGGCAGGATCTCCGAACTCGACGTCTCCGCTGCCGAAGCAGCCCCCGGCGTTGCGCTGGTGATGACCCATGGCAACGCGCCGAAGATGGCGCTCCCGCCGCCGATCGGCCTGACCAACCTCAAGGCCGCGGGCAACAACATCCTGCCGGTGATGCAGGATGCGGAAATCCGCTGGAACGGCCAGGTGGTCGCGGTGGTGCTAGCTGAAACGCAGGAACAGGCCGACCATGCCGCGTCGCTGATCAAGCCGCGCTTCGAAGCGACGCCTGCGCGCACGCGGTTCGAGCAGGCGAAGGCGGATGCGCGCACGCCGGACTCGCTGTTGATCGAGAAGAACCGGCTGAAGAAGGGCGACGTGAAAGCGGCATTCGAGGCGGCGGCTCGCAGTGTCGATGCGGTCTTTCGCACGCCCTGGCACAACCACAATCCGATCGAACCCAATGCGGCGACGATTTCCTGGCAGGACGACCGGCTGATCGTGCATGACGCGACGCAGATGCTGCACGGCACGGCCGTGTCGCTCGCCAAGGTGTTCGGCATCAAGGAGTCCCAGGTCTATGTCAGTTCCCCGTTTGTCGGCGGAGGCTTCGGCGGCAAGGCGCTGTGGGATCATCAGATCCTGGGCGCGGCCGCAGCAAAACTCGCCGGCCGGCCGGTACGGATCGCGCTGTCGCGCGCCGCCATGCATCGCCTGATCGGCGGCCGGTCGCAGACCGAGCAGCGCGTGGCGCTCGCCGCCGACACCAACGGGAAGCTGAAGGGGCTGATTCACCATGGCTTTTCGGTGAAGCCGCCGCACAGCGCCTGCGACGAGGCCTTCACGCTGGCGGCCCGCTCCCTCTACGCGTCCGAAAACCTCGATATCGTGCAGCATACGCTCGATCTCGACGTGCTGGCGAACAGCTTCATGCGTGCCCCCGGCGAGGCTCCCGGCACTTTCGCGGTCGAGAGCGCGATGGACGAATTGGCGCACGCACTCGGGCTCGATCCGATCGAACTCAGGCGACGCAACGTCGGCGACAAGGATCCCGTGAGCGGCGCGCCGCATTCGCAGAGCAACCTCATGCTGGCCTACGAACTCGGAGCGAAACGTTTCGGCTGGGAGCGCCGCGTTGCCACACCACGATCGCGCCGCGAAGGCGAATGGCTGATCGGCATGGGCTGCGCGACCGGCTCCTTTCCCTATATGCGGGTGCCCGGCACCTCGGTGCGGATGACCATCGACGGCAAGGGTCAGGTCACCGTGTCGAGCGCCGCACACGAGATGGGCATGGGCACCGCGACCGTACAGCGGCAGATTGCGGCCGATCGCCTCGGACTGCCGCTTGCGAGCGTCACGGTCAGAATCGGCGATACCAGTCTACCCTTCGGGGGCATGGCGGGAGGTTCGTCGCAGACCGCTTCGCTCGGTGCGGCGGTCAACGCCGCGAGCGGAAAACTCGCCGGCGAGTTGCTGCGCCTGGCCGGCAACGACACGCCGCTCGCAGGCTTGCGGGCGAGCGACGTCGAATTCGCCGACGGAGGATTGCGGAAGATCGACGAGCCGTCCCGGCACGAAAGTTTCACGTCGATCCTCAAACGCGCGGCGCGCAGCGAGGTCAGCGTGACGGGCGAGAGCGGCGCGCCGCTCGAAGTGCTCAAGTTCTCGATGTATTCGAGATCGGCGGTGTTCTGCGAACTCCGCGTCAGCGAGGTGACCGGAGAAATTCGCATCGACCGTCTTCTCGGCAGTTTCGATTGCGGCCGCATTCTCAATCCCAGGACCGCCGCAAGCCAGTTCCGTGGCGGCATGATCATGGGGATCGGCATGGCGTTGACGGAGGAGACGCTGTTCGACGAACGAAGCGGCCGGATCATGAGCGGCTCGATCGCCGACTATCATGTCCCGGTGCATCTCGACGTGCCCGACATCGACGTTGTCTGGACCGATATTCCGGATCCCCGCACGCCGATGGGCGCGCGCGGCATCGGCGAAATCGGCATCACCGGCGTCGCCGCCGCAATTGCCAATGCGGCGTTCAATGCGACCAGAAAGCGCGTCCGCGACCTGCCGCTGACGCCCGACAAGTTCCAGCTGGCGTGAGGGGACGCGCCGCAGGGCGGCGCGATCACCCTGCCCCTCAGGACGTGAAAGGCAGGACCTTCGTCACGCCGAAGGGGCTTCGGACCGCCGGAGCATCAATACCGGTAGTGATCCGACTTGTAGGGACCTTCCACCTTTACGCCGATGTAGTCGGCCTGGTCTTTCCGCAACTCGGTCAGCTTCGCACCGACCTTGGCGAGATGCAGGCGCGCGACCTTTTCGTCGAGCGCCTTGGGCAGCACGTAGACCTTCTTGGCGTACTTGCCATCCTTGTTGTTGGCGAACAGTTCGATCTGCGCCAGCGTCTGGTTGGTGAAGGAGGCCGACATCACGAAGGAAGGATGGCCCATGGCATTGCCGAGGTTCACCAGGCGGCCTTCGGACAGCAGGATGATGCGGTGCTTGTCGGGAAATTCGATCTCGTCGACCTGCGGCTTGATGTTGGTCCATTTCAGATTGCGCAGATGCGCGATCTGGATCTCGTTGTCGAAGTGACCGATGTTGCAGACGATGGCGCGGTCCTTCATCACGCGCATATGCTCGATGGTGATGATGTCCTTGTTGCCGGTCGCGGTGACGAAGATATCGGCGCGCGGCGCGGCGTCTTCCATGGTCACGACCTCGTAGCCTTCCATCATCGCCTGCAACGCGCAGATCGGATCGACCTCGGAGACCATGACGCGGCAGCCGGCCTGGCGGAGAGAGGCCGCCGAGCCCTTGCCGACGTCGCCGAAGCCCGCGACCATAGCAAGCTTGCCCGACATCATCACGTCAGTGCCGCGGCGGATGCCGTCGACCAGCGACTCGCGGCAGCCATAGAGGTTGTCAAACTTCGACTTGGTGACGCTGTCGTTGACGTTGATCGCCGGGAACAACAGCGTGCCCTTGTTCGCCATCTCATAAAGACGATGGACGCCCGTGGTGGTCTCTTCCGAGACGCCCTTGATGTTTTTGGCGATCTCGGCGAAGTAGCCCTTCGGCTTTTCCTTCAACAGACGCTTGATCAGCGCGAAGAAGATCTCTTCTTCCTCGGAAGCAGGGTTGTCGAGGAAGGCGACATCGCCCGCTTCCGCGCGGTAACCGGCATGCACCAGCATGGTGGCGTCCCCGCCGTCGTCGAGGATCATGTTTGGCGTGCCGCCGCCATGCCAGTCGAACAGCTTGGCGGTGTAGTCCCAGTAATCCTTCAGCGTCTCGCCCTTGACGGCGAACACCGGAATGCCGGCAGCGGCAATCGCCGCCGCAGCATGGTCCTGGGTCGAATAGATGTTGCAGGAGACCCAGCGGATGTCGGCGCCAAGTGCCGCGAGCGTCTCGATCAGCACCGCGGTCTGGATCGTCATGTGCAGCGAGCCGGCGATGCGCGCGCCCTTCAAGGGCTGCTTGGGACCAAATTCCTCGCGCGTTGCCATCAGGCCGGGCATCTCGGTCTCGGCCAACGAGATCTCCTTGCGGCCGAATTCAGCCAGCGAAATGTCCTTGACGATGTAGTCGGTGAAGCCGGGCTTCGTGGCGGTTGCGGTCATGAGGTTATCCTTTGTCGTCCGCGTCCGAACATCGCTTCCGACGCGCGGACTGATTTAACGCTTCGTCATGCCCGGATTCGTCCCGGGCATCCACAATCTTGGTCACGACAGGAAAGACGTAGATGGCCGGGACAAGCCCGGCCATGACGACCTGATTATGTCGCGACGTACCATGTACAAATTAAAACGCGCGCTTCAGCGGCTCGACGAGGTCGGTCTTCTCCCAGGAGAAGCCGCCCTCGTTGTCCGGCGTCCGGCCGAAATGGCCATAGGCAGCGGTGCGCGCATAGATCGGCCGGTTGAGGTCGAGATGGGTGCGGATGCCGCGCGGCGTCAGATCCATGACCTCGGCTGCGGCCTTCTCGAGCTTGTCCTCCGGTACCTTTCCGGTGCCGTGCGTGTCGATGTAGATCGACAGCGGGCGCGCAACGCCGATCGCGTAAGCAAGCTGCAGCGTGCAGCGGTCGGCGAGACCTGCCGCCACGATGTTCTTCGCCAGATAGCGCGCAGCGTACGCTGCCGAGCGGTCGACCTTGGTCGGATCCTTGCCGGAGAACGCGCCGCCGCCATGCGGTGCCGCGCCACCATAGGTATCGACGATGATCTTTCGTCCGGTGAGGCCGGTGTCGCCGTCCGGGCCGCCGACGAAGAACTTGCCGGTGGGATTGATGTGCCAGATCGTCTTGCCGTTGATCCAGTCCTTTGGCAGTGCCTCGCGGACATAGGGTTCGACCCGCTCACGCACCTGGGCCGAACTCATGTCCTCGACCAGATGCTGATGCGAGACGACGATCTCGCGGACGCCGACCGGCTTGCCGTTCTCGTACTGGACCGTGACCTGGCTCTTGGAGTCCGGACCGAGCACCTGCTCACGGCCCGAATGGCGCGCTTCCGAAATCAGCCGCAGGATCTTATGGGCATAGAAAATCGGCGCGGGCATCAGATCTGGCGTCTCGTTGCAGGCATAGCCGAACATGATGCCCTGGTCGCCCGCTCCCTCCTCCTTCGCCGCGCCCGGCTGCTGACCGTCGACGCCTTGCGCGATGTCGGCCGACTGCGGATGCAGCAGGATCTCGACGTCGCAATTCTTCCAATGGAAGCCTTCCTGCTCGTAACCGATGTCCTTGATCGCCGCACGCACGACGCCTTCGATCACATCGTTGGTGACGGATTTGGGACCGCGGGTTTCGCCTGCGATCACCACCTTGTTGGTGGTGGCCAGCGTTTCGCAGGCCGCCCGGATCGCCCAGGGATCGATGCCCGCCTTCGGACCTTCGCGATAGAAAAGGTCGACGATCTCATCGGAAATCCGGTCGCAGACCTTATCCGGATGGCCTTCGGAAACCGACTCAGAGGTGAACAGGTAAGAGGCGCGCATCAAGCTAGTCCCTTCTTCTGCCGCAAGTTCGGCAGTGCGATTTTAATGTTTCCTGATTGGTCAATCTCGACGGCGCGAGATGACGTAGGATTCGTCGTAAAACCAGAGACCGTTATGCTTGCGCAAAACCTCTCTGACGGCGTCGAGATAACGGCCGCTTTGGGTCATTTCCGTCAGCCGGTCGTCTTCAATCTGTGCGACATACACCGCCGCGTTCCAAGCTGCAAAGGCCGTCGAGGTTCCAATCGAGCCGGTAACCTCGTCGGGAAGCGCTTCCATATCATACCGGAACACCGAACGGTTATCGGCATAGGCGTTAAAGTTAAGGTCGCGCCCCGCCGATCCCAGCTCGTATTTCACAGCGCGCAATAGCTCATGGCGGCTGACCGCGAAAGGATTTTCTCCCGGCCATACCGCCTGGATGATTTCAAGCCCCGGATCCTGCCCGTGGGAGTGGATTCCGATCAGCCGGCCGCCGGCCCGCAAGGCGCGGCCCAAGGGCGCAATAATGCGTTTTGCACGGAAATTCACGCTGGATTTCGCCCGATAGGGCTGGGATGCGATGATCAGGTCGAAATTCGCCTCGACCTTCCCGGCGCGGGGGATGATCGAATCGAGCAAAAACCGCTGGTCCTCGCGGTAGAGCACCAGGGCCACGGGGCGCTCATAGATCGGCATGCCCGAGCGAGGCGAAACGCTGGCCCGCCAGTTCTGCTCCAGAAATGGTCCCAATTCGGCAATTTGAGCCTCGAAATCGCCCGAAGAGGCACCCCGCAGCGGGACTTCGTGCCAGATCATGCCGGCAGCGGCCGCGGGCGAGGCCGGTGTCAGCCAGGGCGCCTCCGCATAATACATGTTGGTCAGCACAAAGACTGTCGCCGGGTGCTCGAACAGCCGGTCGGGCACCTTCTCCAGGGTCAGGCGAACGTCCTCAAGGGAAAGTTCCTTGCCCGCGATGTAGAAGGGCATATGGGGAAAACGCGTGTGCATGGAGCGCATCACGCGCGCCAGCACCGTTCCGTCGCCGCAGCCGGCGTCGAACACCCGCAGCGCCGGCGGACGGGGATGGATCGCGGAAAGCTCCAGCGCGACGCGGGCGGCGACCACCCGCTTCTCGCTGCAGGTGTGGACAAACAAGAGGTATTTTTGCCGGTTTTCGAAGAACCGGAAATTGCCTCTGGGATCGCGCCTTTCCGGCTCGACTTCGAGCCCGCGCGGCGGCGGCATCCCGCCCGGCATGGCCGAGGCCATGTAGGCCTGGATGCGCTCCAGTGTGTCGATGGTGATGCGTTTGCCCTCACGCAGGCGATGCACCAGCTTGCCGTCGTTAACGGCGCGCCGGCCGAAGGTGGATTCCGCCATATCGGCCTGGCGACAGAATTCCGATATCTGGGCCAGGATCTGATCGTTCTTCATCGAGGCGCGGGTGGGAAGCAGGGGTGGGGCGGAAAACTCCTAGCACACACTGCCCACTTATGCCCACATCCCGACAAG
>NZ_DAIDJE010000079.1 GCF_027451485.1 Bradyrhizobium sp. | reverse complement strand
TCGCGCGCGCCCTGACGTTGCTCGGCGGCGATGCCGTCAAGCTTCACCACAGGACCGCGGCGCTGCTCGCCAGTCTGCCTCGGGTCGATCCGCGGGAGCTGCATGCGCTTGGTGATGCGCTTGGCGGCAGCGACAAGGTCGCGCTTGCGACCTTCATTGACAGCATCGAACGTTGGCTCGCTGCGCGCCTGCGCACCGAAAACCCTCGGGCCGACTTGCCGCGTCTTGCACGGCTGGCGGAGGTATGGGAAAAGATCGGCCGCGCTGCGCGCGACACCGCGGAATACAATCTCGAGCGAAAGCCGCTCGTTTTCTCGGTGTTTGGGATGCTTGCTGAAGCTACGCGATAACGGCTGCTTCGTTCACGATCCCGATAATCTCGTTACCGACAAAGGAATTCGTCGTGGCCAGGCTCACGAAAAAGAAGAAGTCGAAAGCAAAGACACACCGCAAGGCTTCGCGGCCTCTCCCGGCCAGGGCAGCCGCTCGCAAACAGAGCAACCGCAAGGCGAGGAAGGCCAAGAAGGCCGGGCCGAGGAAGCCAGGCAGGAAGGCAGCAAAACAAACCATCAAGAAATCTGCGAAGAAGGCGGGCAAGAAGAAGGCTGGCAAAAAGGCACCGGCAAGGAAAACAAAGGCGAAAGCTGCAGCTCCGAAAGCTCCCAAAGCCGCGCCAAAGCCCCGATCCTCCGGGGCCAAGCCGACTGCCATCGCGGCCGCTCCGAAAACGCCGGCTGCGCAAGCCAGAAATTCGTTCTACATCACGACTGCAATTGCCTATCCGAACGGCGTGCCGCATATCGGCCACGCCTACGAAGCGATCGCAACCGACGCGCTGGCGCGCTTTCAGCGCCTCGATGGCAAGGATGTTTTCTTCCTGACCGGCACGGACGAGCACGGCCTGAAAATGATCCAGACGGCGGAAGCCGAAAAGCTTACGCCAATGGACGTGGCAACACGCAACGCGCAACGTTTCAAGGAAATGGACGAGCGGCTGAGCATCTCATTCGACCGCTTCATCCGCACCACCGAAGAGCAGCACCATCGCTCCAGCCAGGAAATCTGGAGGCGGATGGCTGATAACGGCGACATCTATCTCGACAGCTATTCCGGCTGGTACTCGGTGCGCGACGAGGCCTATTACGCCGAGGAGGAGACCACCCTCGGCGAGGACAATGTTCGCCGCGGCCCGCAGGGTACGCCGGTGGAGTGGGTGGAGGAAAAGAGCTATTTCTTCCGCCTTTCCGCCTATCAGGACAGGCTGCTGGCGCTGTACGAACAGCATCCGGATTTCATCGGCCCGGATACCCGCAGGAACGAGGTGGTTAGTTTCGTCAAGAGCGGTTTGCGGGATTTATCCATTTCCCGCACCACGTTCGATTGGGGCGTCAAGGTGCCCGGCGATGGCGAACACGTGATGTATGTCTGGGTCGATGCGCTCACCAACTATATCACCGGCGTCGGCTTCCCTGACGAAAGCGATACGAAGTGGCATTACTGGCCGGCCGACGTGCATATCATCGGCAAGGACATCATCCGCTTTCATGCCGTTTACTGGCCGGCCTTCCTGATGTCGGCTGGAATTCCCGTGCAGAAGCGCGTCTATGCGCACGGGTTCTTGTTCAACCGCGGTGAGAAGATGTCGAAGTCGGTCGGCAACGTCGTCGACCCATTCAACCTCGCCGACCAGTACGGCGTCGATCAGATGCGCTACTTCTTTTTGCGCGAGGTGCCGTTCGGACAGGATGGAAGCTATAATCACGAAGCTATTGTCGCGCGCATCAATGCCGACCTTGCCAACGATCTCGGTAACCTGGCGCAGCGTTCGCTATCGATGATCGCGAAACAATATCAGGGCGTGTTGCCGGAACCCGGCGAATTCACCGACAACGACAAGGCCATTTTGGCGCAGGCGGATGGGATGATTGGGCTCGCCCGCAGCGCAATGGCGAGCCAGCAAATTCACCAGGCGCTCAACGCGGTCTGGGCGGTCGTCGCCGAAGCCAATAGATATTTCGCGGGGGAAGCGCCCTGGGCGCTGGCCAAAACCGACCCGAAGCGTCAGGCTACTGTTTTGTACGTGACCGCGGAAGTCGTGCGCCAGATCGCGATCCTGGCCCAGCCGGCAATGCCGCAGGCTTCCGGCAAACTGCTCGACATTCTCGGCATTGCCGGCGAGGTCAGTTCCCGCAACTTCGCCGCGCTCCCCGTGCGGATCAAGCCGGGCACGGTGCTTCCAGCACCGGCGCCCGTATTTCCGCGCTATATCGAACCGACAGCGGCCTAAGCGGTTCTAATCCCATGCTCGTCGACAGCCACTGCCATCTCGACTTTCCGGATTTTGCCGACGACCTCGATGGCATTGTCGCGCGAGCCGAAGCGGCCGGAATCGGGCGCATCGTCACGATCTCGACGCGGGTGAGGCGGCTTGAGGCCTTGCTCGCCATCGCGCAGCGATATCGGCAGGTCTATTGCTCCGTCGGCACCCACCCGCATCAGGCAGACGAGGAAGACGGTATTCCAGCCGATGAGCTGATCGCACTGACCGGACATCCGAAGGTGGTCGCGCTCGGCGAAGCCGGTCTCGACTATTTTTATCAGCATGGCTCGCGCGAGGCGCAGGAACGCGGCTTTCGGACCCATATCGCAGCGGCACGCGCAACAGGCCTTCCACTCGTCATCCATACCCGCGAGGCGGACGAGGACTGCGAGCGCATCCTCGTTGACGAAATGTCAAAGGGGCCGTTCCGCGCGGTGCTGCACTGCTATACGGGTGGGCGAAAGCTCGCGCACAAAGCAATCGAATTGGGGCTTTCGATCTCCTTTACCGGCATTCTTACGTTCAAGAAGTCCGATACGCTGCGCGCGCTCGCGGCGGAATTGCCGGCCGACCGCATCATGGTCGAGACGGATTCTCCATTTCTTGCGCCCGGAAAATTTCGCGGCAAGCGCAACGAGCCCGCCTATGTGGTCGAGGTCGCCAAGGTCCTGGCAGAGGTCCGCGGCGTTTCGCTGGAAGAGATCTCGCGACAGACGACGGAAAACTTCTTTCGTTTGTTCTCAAAAATACCCGCGCCGCAAACCGCATGACGCTCACACTGACCATCCTTGGCTGCGGATCTTCGGCCGGCGTACCGAGGCCGGCGCTTGGCTGGGGTGCGTGTGACCCTACGAATCCGAAGAACCGCCGCCGCCGCTGTTCGTTGCTGGTCGAACAAACCGGCGAGGGCGGCGCGGCCACGCGGATCCTGATCGACACCTCGCCTGATTTGCGCGAGCAGCTGATTGACGCTGAGGTCGATCACCTCGACGCCGTGTTTCTGACCCACGAGCATGCTGATCAAACCCACGGGATCGACGATCTTCGCTCCGTGGTGCTGCATCAGCGCCGCCGGATTCCGACCTATTTCAACATGTCGACCGCCAAGGACATCATGGCGCGGTTTTCGTACTGCTTCGTGACCCCGGAAGGCAGTCAGTATCCGCCGATACTCGATCGGCATGGGATTGAAGGTGGAGAGAGCCGAACGATCAAGGGGAAGGGCGGCACTGTCACCCTTTCGGCGTTCAATCTCGAGCACGGTGACATTCCCGCGCTCGGCTATCGCATCGGCGGGGCGGCTTACACGCCCGATGTCAGCGATATTCCAGAAGCGAGCTGGCCGTTCCTCCGGGAGCTCGATCTCTGGATCATCGATGGCCTGCGCTATCGGAGCCATCCCAGCCATTTCAGCGTCAACGACGCATTGTCCTGGATCGATCGTCTCAAGCCAAAACGCGCCGTGATCACCAATATGCACGCCGATCTTGACTACGAGGAGCTGCGCCAGAGCCTGCCGCACGGGGTCGTGGCAGCCTATGACGGCATGCGGCTGGACGTCGGCTGAATATTCACTGTCGAGCGCACGTCTTCATCCGCATCGTCGATGTCGTGCCCGGCCCTGTGTCGTCCATCCACGTCTTCTCTGCAGACGCAAAAGACGTCGATGGCCTCGAGCCGGGCACTGACGGGACATACCAGCCCGCCATCAAATCTTGTGCAGTTCGAGGGCAGATGGATGAAACAGCTCTTCGGGGCTAAGCAGGCGAGACGACAGGCCCTCGGCATGATGACGCTCCAGGAAGCGGCGGAGTACGTCGCGGTTCGGCTCGAGCCCATAAGACCAGAAATCCGCGCCCATCAGTCGCCGCGCGGCACCGAGCTGTTCCTCGACGAATGGCAAAGTTACCTTGGTGGCCGAAGTATCCGTAAGTTTCGCCAGCGCGATCGCCTTGGAGCGCTCGAAGGCCTTGGTGACCGCGACCGGCAGCCATGGGTGTTTTTCGACCAGCGTGCGGCGAATGCCCAGCGTATGCATGATCGGAAACAGGCGGGTTCGCCGGTACCAATCGGTCGCAGTCGCCTGCGGATCGGGGAAGAGATAGCCGACATGGGGATGTCCGCGATCGAAGCAGGACGGCGCACGCGGCCCGATCACCGCGTCGACTTCGCCGCTCGCCAATAGCTCGGAAATTGTGGCATCGACCCGCGCATTCTCGATCACGACGTCGGAGGGAAGATTGAGGCTGATCTTCTCGATCCTCCCGGGATGCTCATAGCCGCCGCGCACCCAGGTGACGTCGGACGGCCGAACGCCGTAATCCTCCTCGAGGAAGAGGCGAACCCAGATGTTTGCCGTGAGTTGATATTCGGGCACGCCGACGCGACGTCCTTTCAGGTCGGCCGGCGATTTGATCCGATCGGTGCGGACATAAACCGAGGTGTGGCGGAAAGCGCGGGAGGGAAACACCGGCACGGCGATATAAGGGCTGGTCCCCGCGGCCGTTTTCACCGAATAGCTGGAGAGCGACAGCTCGCAAATGTCGAAGTCGGCGTGCCTGAAAGCGCGAAAGAAAATCTCCTCCGGATCGAGCAGCATGAACTGTGCATCCACGCTGTCGATCTGGACCAGGCCGTCGACCAGGGGACGCATCCGGTCGTAGTCGCCGATCGCGACCGATAGCTGCAGTTTGCTCATGCATGCTCCTTCATTGACATTCCCCTGCGCCGGCTTATGGCTTCTTGGAAGTCAAAAACATAGCATCCTAAGGAATTTCCCACCATGTCCGCCGCTGCATCAGAGACCGTCGCAACGGTCATCCGCGAACTGGTCGACGCCAACCACATCTTGTTCGACCAGGGCGTGGTCGATGGGTTCGGCCATGTCAGTGTCCGGCACCCCGACCGGCCGGATCGCTTTCTCTTGTCGCGCAGCATGGCGCCGGCACTGGTCACGGAAAACGACGTGCTGGAGTTCGATCTCGACGGCAATCCAGTTGTCCCGAACGGTCCCGCTCCGTATCTCGAGCGCTTCATTCACGGCGAAATTTACCGCAAACGGGCGGACGTGAATTCGGTCGTCCACAGCCATTCCCCTTCGGTGGTCCCATTCAGTGTCGTCACGGGCGCTACGCTGCGGCCAGTCTGTCACATGTGCGGCTTTCTCAGCGAGAAGGGCACACCGGTCTTCGAAATCCGCGACTTTGCAGGGCCCGGCAGCGATCTCCTGATTACTAGCGGCAAGCTGGGCGCGGCGCTCGCCGACACCTTGAGTGAGGGACCAGCCGTTTTGATGCGCGGCCATGGTTCGACGGTGGTGGGCAGTACGCTGCGCCAGACCGTATTCCGCGCGGTCTACACCGAAATCGGCGCACGCCTGCAAATGGAGGCAATGAGGCTCGGGCCCGTCACTTATCTCACTGAAGAAGAGACCATCGGCACGACCAAGACGATCTCGACGCAGTATGATCGCTCCTGGTTCCTCTGGCTGAAGGCCGCCCGTAACAGCCCGATGTCGCGCTGATCCCTTATCCTATTGCCGCGCATTTGATTCCAGGGGTCGCCACGGGATGCAATCTGGTCTCTCCCCCTTTGTGGGCCTGGAGCGGGAGGGAAACGCACCGGGTTGCGAAATTCTATGACAGGATCGCCTTTGCCGAGTGAACCTGATCACGCAGCAGGAACTTCTGGATCTTGCCTGTGGAGGTTTTCGGGATCGGTCCGAACACCACGGCCTTTGGCGTCTTGAAGCCAGGCATCTGCGTCCGGCAGAATGCGATGATATCCGCCTCAGTCGCCTCGGCGTTTTCCTTCAGTTCGACGAAGGCGCAAGGTACCTCGCCCCATTTCGTATCCGGCTTGGCGACGACAGCGGCGAACAGAACCGCCGGGTGCTTGTATAGGACATCCTCGACCTCGACGGATGAAATGTTCTCGCCGCCGGAAATGATGATGTCCTTGGAGCGGTCCTTGATGATGACGTAACCGTCCTTGTCGAGCACGCCGAGGTCGCCGGTGTGAAACCAGCCGCCGGCAAAGGATTCCCGCGTGGCCTTCTCATTCTTGAGATAGCCCTTCATGACGATGTTGCCGCGGAACATCACTTCGCCGATGGTTTCTCCGTCGCGCGGCACTTCCCGCATGGTCTCCGGGTCGAGGACGGTGACGGCTTCCTGGAGCGGGTAGGAGACACCCTGGCGGCGCTTGAACTGCGCACGCTGATCGGCGGCCAAATCGTCCCAACCGGGCTGTTCGGCGCAGAAAGAGGCCGGACCATAGGTTTCAGTCAGGCCGTAGACGTGGGTAAGCCTGATGCCGATGCGCTCAGCTCCCTCAAGCACCGCGACCGGAGGCGCCGCGCCCGCGATCAGGCCGACGAGGGGGCGGGCATCCGACTTGTTCGGCGCTCCGGGCGCATTGATCAACGTATTGTAGACGATCGGCGCGCCGCACATATGCGTGACGCCGTGCCGCTTGATCAACTCGAAGATCTTCGCCGGGTCGACCTTGCGCAGGCAGACGTTAATTCCGGCCGCCGCCGCAATGGTCCAGGGAAAACACCAGCCGTTGCAATGAAACATCGGCAGCGTCCAGAGATAGACCGGATGGGCACCCAGATTGGCCGCGAGGATATTGCTGACCGCGTTGATATAGGCGCCCCGATGATGGGTGACGACACCCTTGGGATTGCCGGTCGTGCCCGATGTGTAACTCAGCGCGATCGCGTCCCATTCGTCAGCCGGCAGGCGCGCGACAAAATCTGCATCGCCCTGTGCGAGGGCCGCCTCATATTCGATTTCGCCGATTCGCTTCGGGCCGAAGGCTTCGTCGTCGACATCGATTACCTCAGGCTTTGCGCCCTTCATCTGTTTGAGCGCATCCGAAATCACGCCGGCGAATTCAGGATCGACCAGGATGATCTTGGCGCCGCCGTGCTCGAGCTGGAAGGCGATTGCCCCCGCATCGAGCCGGATATTGAGCGTGTTGAGCACGGCCCCCGTCATCGGCACGGCAAAATGCGCCTCGTTCATGGCCGGGATATTCGGCAACATCGCGGCGACCGTATCGCCCGGCCCGATGCCGCGCCCCGCAAGGTAGGAGGCAAAGCGCCGGCAGCGCGCGTAGGTTTCCGACCATGTGAAGCGGCGGCCCTCATAGACCGTGCTGACATGGTTGGGATAGATCGCGGCCGTGCGGGCCAGGAAGCTTAAGGGCGTGAGTGCCACGAAATTGGCCGGCGTCTTCTCAAGGCCGACGTCGTATTGGGTCTGTGCTCGTGCCATCGGTCACCCTCACTTGCTGCTTAAAGGAAGCCGATCGATATCCATGGAAAGATTGCAACGATAATCAAGCCTGCCAGCAGGGCCAGCATGTAACCCCAGATCGGGCGGATGCCCTCGGCGGGATCGACGCGGCCAATGGCGCAGGCCGCATAATAGCCGACGCCGAAGGGGGGCGCGAACAGGCCGATGCCCATCGCCAGAATGATAATCATCGCATAGTGAACTTCGTGCACGCCGACGGCGCCGGCAATCGGGAACAGAAGTGGACCGAACAGCACGATGGCCGGAATGCCTTCGAGCACACTGCCAAGCACGATGAAAGCCAGGATCGAAACGGCAATGAAGCTGGCAGAGCCCCCGGGCAGGCCGGTCATCGCGGCTGCCAGCGCCCGGGAAAAGCCCGACTGGGTCAGCCCCCAGGCCATGCCGGTCGCCGTTCCGATGATCAACAGGATCGCGCCGGAAAGGCAGGCGGTCTCGATCAGCATCGGTACCAGCCGCCGCCAGTCGAACTGGCGGTAAATCGTAAGGCCGACGACAAAGCCGTAGACGATGCCGATAGTGGAAACCTCGGTCGCAGTCGCAACGCCTTCGACCACCGCGGCGCGTATCACGAAAGGCAACGCGAGCGCGGGCAGGGCGATGACGAAGGCGCGGAGAACTTCCGACCTCGTAGCCCGTTTGACATGGCTCAGATCCTCGCGACGATAACGCCACCATACCAGCGCCGAGAGCGTGATCGCGCACACAACGCCGGGCAGGAGGCCGCCGGTGAACAGCGCCGAGATCGAGACGCCGGTCACCGAGCCGATGGTGATCAGCACGAGGCTCGGAGGAATGGTTTCGGTCTGCGCGCCGGTCGCCGCCAGCAGGGCGACGAGATCGCCGGGACGTGCGCCGCGCTCCATCATTTCGGGGAACAAGACCGGGGCGACTGCGGCCATATCGGCGGCCTTTGAACCGGAAATGCCCGAAACCAGATACATGGCGCCGACCAGCACGTAGTTCAGCCCGCCGCGAACATGGCCGAGCAGGCTCGCCAGAAACGTCACCATGGCCCGTGCCATGCCGGTCATTTCGATCAGAAGGCCCAGGAATACGAACAAGGGCACCGCAAGCAGGATCAGGTGGCTCATGCCCTCGTCCATCCGGCCGACCAGCACCATCAATGGCGTGCGCGTGGTCAGCGCGAGATATCCGAACGTCGCGAGCCCGAACGCGAATGCAATGGGCACGCCCGCAAAGACGCAGAAGCCGACCACGCCGACGAAGAAGATGACGAGGTTAAGGTTGCCGAGCGGCTTCAGCCATGGCGAAGCGAACCAGAACAGCGCCACCAGAGCCGCCACTGAAAATACCGCCTTGATGACAAGCGCAGCGTCGCCAACCCGCATCAGCCGCAGGAAGGCAAAGAGCAGCATCAGGCAGGTGCCGACCGGCAACGCCGCGGCGCGCCAGCTGTTGGAGATTTGCAGCGCCGGTGTCGTGATGAAGCTCTCCTCGTAGGCATACTGGTAGCTCGGGCCGACTATCAAAAGCAGAAATGCCAGCGCAGCGCAGGTCGCGAGCACATCGAGATAGGCGCGGAGAGCAGGCCCGGCGTTCGCAACTCCCGCCGTCATCCGCATATGCTCGGAGCGGCGGAAAGCGACGACAGCGCCGAGCATCGCGAGCCACAGGAAAAGGATCGAGGCTAGTTCGTCCGACCAGATCAGCGGCTGCTGCAACACGTAACGCGCCACGATGCCCGCAAACAGTGTGATGATCTCGGCCAAGACAAGCAGCGCGGCCGGAATTTCGACCAGCATGCCAACGGCATTCTCGAGCCGGGCGGCAGCCGTCCGGCGGCGAGGAGGGGACACCGCCTCACCGGCCGCCATCGCCTGCGCCGCCCCGGCATTCACCATCTTCGTCAGCCTTCGTTGCGCGCGTCAGGACAATTTGCCGACGGATTTCTCCAGGATCGACCAGGCCTCGTCACCGTATTTGCGCTTCCATTCGGAGTAGAAGCCCGCTGAGCGCAGCTTGTCGCGGAATGGCGTCAGATCCGGCTGATTAAAGACCAAGCCCTTGGCTGAGAGATCCGCCCGGACGGTCTCGTTGAGCTTTTCGGTGTCGGTACGGGCCTTCAGCGCCGCGGCATTGACGTTCTTCTCGACGATCGCGCGCACGTCCGGTGGCAGCGCGTCCAGGGCCCGCCGGTTCGCCAGGAACCAGTAGCCGTCCCACATGTGGTTGGTCAGGGAGCAGTATTTCTGAACCTCATAGAGTTTGGCAGTCGCAATCAGCGCCAAGGGATTTTCCTGGCCCTCGACGATCTTGGTCTGCAACGCCGAATAGACCTCGTTGAAATTGATCGAGGCGGGCGCCGCATCGAACGCCTTGAACATCGAAGTCCACAGCGGCGATACCGGCACGCGGATCTTGAAGCCCTTGAAGTCGGCCGGGCCGGTGATCGGCTTGGTCGAAGACGTGGTCTGACGGAACCCGTTATCCCAGATCTTCTCGAACGCGACGATATTGGCCTTGGCGATTTCCTTGCGCACATAGGCGCCGAGATCGCCGTCCATGGCCTTCCAGACGGTCGGATAATCCGGGAATGCAAATCCCATCCCATTGATCGATGCCGCCGGCACCAGGATCGCCAGGATCAGGCCGGACATCGTGAAGAACTCGACGCCGCCGGACCGGAGCTGGCTCAAAACGTCCGTATCCGCGCCAAGCTGATTGTTGGGAAAAATCTGCAGATCAAATCGGCCGTTGGTCTCGGTCTTGATCGCCGCCGCCATCTCACGGGCACGGACATTCAGCGGATGCGTGTCAGGCAGGTTATTGGCGAACTTGTAAGCGAATTCGGCTTGCTGGGCCCGCGCCACCAGCGGCGCGCCCAAGCCGCCCAATACGGCCGAGGCAGCCGTAGTCTTCAATAACGAACGTCGCGAAAAACCCATCTCGTCGTCTCCCAGATCGTCCTTCTTATCGGCTTCCTGCGGGAAGCGTCCCGATCGCTTTTTGCCCGCTTTCAAAGGAAATACCAAGCGCAGTTCTTTACGCTTTTTGCCACGGTCCCAGCCGCATGTTGCAGGGTTGTTCCAATACCGCGGGCACACGGCAGGATCGATTTCCCATTTCGCTGGAAGCTGAGGATTTGCATACAAATGTCTGGAATCTATGTGGAATCGAATGTTCCATAATATACCTTATGCGAATCATGGATGCTGCCGCTGGCGACGCCTGGACTTGCCAGCCATCCCAAGGAATCGGTTCTTGCGAGGCCGGCGTGGCCTTGCAAGAGCCTTGCTAGCCGAAAGATGCAGATCGCGCGTTGAAACGAAACCGCCAAATCCGAATTGCACGATGCGGGGGCCCATACCTTCCTTCCTCGAAGGCAACAAAGGAGAAGGACGATGCGCCCTGCTAGCTGGCGAGCCGCAATGGTGTCGGCCCTCATCGTTATGACGATCGGAGGTTTTGCTTTTGCAGCCGGTCAATTTGCTTTTGCAGCCGGTCAATATGACCCAGGCGCGACCGACACAAGCATCAAGATCGGCAACATCATGCCTTATAGCGGCCCCGCCTCCGCCTATGGCGTGATCGGCCGCGTAGAAGCCGCCTACTTCCACAAGGTCAACGTCGACGGTGGGATCAACGGGCGCAAGATCGATTTCATATCCTACGACGACAGTTACAGTCCACCGAAGGCCGTCGAGCAGGCTCGCAAGCTCGTTGAGGATGACCGGGTGCTGCTGATCTTCAATTCGCTGGGCACGCCCAGCAACACCGCGATCAGGCCGTATATGAACCATAAGAAGGTGCCGCAATTGTTCGTGGCAAGCGGCGCGACCAAGTGGAATGACCCGAAGCACTTTCCCTGGACCATGGGATGGCAGCCCAGCTACCAGGTCGAGGCCGGCATCTATGCAAAGTATATCCTAAAGCAAAAGCCGGACGCCAAGATTGCGGTCCTCTATCAAAATGACGACTACGGCAAGGATTACTTGAAGGGCCTCGAGGACGGTCTCGGTGACAAGGGCAAGAGCATGATCGTTGCCGAGCAAGGCTATGACGTATCGGAGCCTACGGTCAGCTCGCAGATGGTCAACTTGCAGGCCTCCGGCGCCGACGTTTTCGTCGATATCGCAACTCCCAAGTTTGCGGCGCAGTCGATCCAGAAGGCTTACGAGCTCAAATGGCATCCGATGTTCATTCTGAACAATGTCAGCGCTTCCGTCGGCAGCGTCCTGAAGCCGGCTGGGTTTGATGCGTCACAAGGGATTATTTCGGCGACCTATCTGAAAGATTCGACGGATCCCGAATGGAAAACCAGCGCCGACATGAAGGCTTGGAATGTCTTCATGGATAAATATGCTGCGAGCTACGATAAGTCCGACGCATTTACCGGCTATGGGTATGCGATCGCGCGCACCATGGTTCAGGTGCTCAAACAATGCGGTAACGACCTTACCCGCGCCAATGTCATGAAGCAGGCGGCGAACCTGAAAGACTTTGACCCAGGCCTGTTGCTGCCGGGCATCAGGATCAACACCAGCCCGACCGATTTCGCACCGATTCGGCAATTGCAGCTGATGAGCTTCAAAGGCCAAACCTGGCAACGGTTCGGACCCGTTATGAGTGGCGAAGCGAGCGGCGGACAAGGCTAGGCTACCCGTCCGAGGGGCCGCTGCTAGCGGCCCCTGAAGCGCGGCTTGCGCCGCTCCAGGAATGCGGCGACGCCCTCTTCGTGATCTTCGGTCATGGTCGCCAGGGCGAACTGGTCGACATCCATATGGCTCGTGAGATCATCGAGCGCGTGCGTCAGGCGGTTGATGGTGAGTTTGGTCATCGCTGCCGAGATCGGCGGCTGGCGCGCGAACCTGCCGGCGAGCACCATCGCCGCCTCGAAAGCAGAGCCGGGCTCAGCGACCTCTTCCACCAGGCGCCAGGCGTACGCCTCCTCGGCGGAGATGCGCTGATCGGCAAGGATCACCGCCTGCTTGGTGCGCGCCGGACCCATCAAGTGCAAGAGGCGCGGAATGCTCTGCCAGCTCATGTTCATGCCGAGCCCGATTTCGGGAATACGGACATGGGCGGCGCGGCTCATGACACGGAAGTCGAGTGCGACCGCCAGCGCAATACCACCGCCGATGCAGAAGCCTTCGATGGCTGCGATCGTGATCTGTTCCATGTCCTGCCAGGCCCGGGCGAGCCGGGGGCCGAGCTTCAAATGCCGGCGCAGAGCGCCGATATCCATCGACTTGCGTGAGCGGCCCTCGGCGTCCCTGAGATCAAAGCCTGCACTGAACGCTTTCGGCCCACCGGTTAACACGACGACCGATGTGTCGGCGTCGTCCTCAAAGCTGCGGGCTGCGCGGGTCAGTTGGCGCATGGCTTCCGGGGACAGGGCGTTGATGCCGTCGCCACGGTCGAACCGTACCACGGCGATGCGACCTTCGGGCCCAAGGCCCTTTTCAATGCTGACGAAATCCGCCATGGGCCCTTCCCGGTTCAGCGTTGCTATTTCCGAAGCGCGTAGTTGCCCGGACCGAACGCGGCGAGGACCGCAAAGAGGCCGATCAGCCCAAGGTTCTTGCCAAAGTTGATGGTTTGGCCCACGACCTGCGCCGGCGGCGAAGCCCAAAAATTGTGGAACATCACGCTCGCCAGGATCGTGAACACGATAAACGCGAGCGCCGCATAGCGCGCATAGATGCCGAGGATAAGCGCCAGGGAACCCCCGAGTTCGATCGCGATCGCGCAGGCCGCCAGAACGCTGCCGAAACCACCTGCGCCGCCCGGAAGCCGCCCCGCGGTGACTTCGAAGGCCAGGACTTTCCCGATGCCGCTGTAGATGAAGAGCGGAGTTACCAACAAGCGCGCAGCGAGCAGCACCTTGTCCTGCGTGGGTGTCGTCATTCCCGGAGTCGTCATCCTGTTTTCCCCCTCTATGAATGAAAGCTATTCAGCCGGCGCCACGCTGGCGGTGGCGCCGGCGCCTTGCACCGAAAGCGAACCGATCACCAGAGCCGCCACGATGGCGGCGCCGCTGATCGCCCAAAATACCGCCTGCTGGCTTCCCGTCACCTGTTGCAGAAAGCCGATGACGAACGGCCCAAGGATACCGCCGACGCGCCCTACCCCAAGCTCCATGCCGACACCGCTGGCGCGAAAGCCCGTCTCATAGGAGTTGGCCGTGAAGTTGTTGAGAACATGCTGGGCCCCGATCACGCAGAATCCGGCGACCGCGACGACCGCGAAGTTGAAGGCGTGTCCGTTGACGAACAAGAGCGAGCCAACCGCCATCCCCCCAATGATCCACCATGCGCCAAGCAGGCGCGGCGTTGCGGCAAGTCCGCGGTCGGCGAGCATCGCCAGCGTCAAGCCGCCGACAAAAGACGTCGCCTGCATCAAAGCGCCATAAGCAAAGCCCGAGGCAAAGGTCTCGCCGCGAGCGATCATCACGGTGGGAATCCACCCGACCAGCCCGAAGATGGCAAACAGCGTCAGGAAGGCCGTGATCCAGATCGTCAGGGAAACGCGGCGGTAGCGCGGTGCAAGCAGGGCGGCGATGGTGTTTTTGGGCGCGGCCCGTTCAGGGCTGCGAAACGTCGCATTGGCATAGACGCTGTTCCGATCGGGGCGCAGCCGCACCATCAGCGCCCGCAGCTCCTCAATGCGACCGCGCGCGGCCAGGAATTTCGGGCTCTCCGGCAGCACGGCATGGACCAGAAGCGTCAGCGGGATCGACGCCGCGCCGACGAAATAGAGAATCTGCCAGCCATGGGTCGGTGTCAGGAAAACCCCGACCAATCCGGCGAACACACCACCCAGCGACCAGCCGAACGTCACCCCCCACAATGAGAAAGCGTTGCTGACTCGCGGCGGCGCGAGTTCATTGATGAAGGTGGTGCCGAGCGGCAGCAGCACGCCGAGCCCAAGCCCGGTGAGAAATCTCAAGCCGCAGAAGCTTGCAAAGCTGTTGGCAAAAATGGCCGTCGCAAGCGTCAGGAGATTGACGATCCACAAGCCGGCCAGCAGCGTCTTGCGGCGCCCGTAACGATCGGCGACCATGCCGTGGCCCATCGCCCCGACCAGAAAGCCGATCAATCCGGAACTGACCAAAAAGCCGGCCTGGCTGGGCGACAGACCCCACGGCTGCCTGACATACTGAATGACATAGGCCGGATTGAACGTGTCGTAGCCATCGAACATGGTGATCAGCGTGACCATGGCGCCGAGCATCCTGTGCAGAGGCGTGATAGCCGCGCCTGCCAATTCTTCGTGGATATCGACTTCGTTCCCCGAACCCATGCTTCGCCTCCCCCTCATCGCTTTGCTTATCGCTCGCTCGTTCGCCGCTCCCGCTTCTACCGGCGGGTGCGCGGCGGCTTCATTTCAGCTTGAACAGCGCCCTCGCATTGTCGCGTCCGATCTTCTGACGGTCGATCTCGGAGATCGGCGCCGCATCGAACCAGTCCGAGGCGTGGTCGATATTCTCGAACGGCCAGTCGGTCGAAAACAGGATGCGGTCCGAGCCGATCTCAAGCAAGGCATCAATCAGCGTCTGGGTACGGAAATTTCCCGATGTCGTGATGTAAAAATTTTCGCGGAAATACTCTCCGATCAGGCGCTTGGCCGGATAGTTGTTTTGCACCCGCATCCACTTGTTGTGGTTGTCGATCCGCCACATCGAATAGGGCAGCCCCTCCCCCATATGTCCGATCACGATATTCAGTCGCGGATGCGCATCGAACAATCCCGAGCCCATGAGCCGCAGCGCATGAACGGCGGTTTCCTGCCCGAACGCCCAGGATGGTCCAAGCAGCCAGCGATGACCTTCGTAGATCGCCGCATCCTTCGGCAGCGGATTGCGCGGATGCAGATAGAACGGCACGTCGAGCCGCTCGACCTCCGCCCAGAACGGCCAATACGCCTTGATATCGTAATAGATCCCGGATGGACTGTCGGCTATCTGGCTGAAACCATTGACCAGCGCGCCGCAAAAACCGAGCTCCTTCACGCATCGAACGAGTTCCCGCGTTGCGAGTTCAGGCGTTTGCATCGGCAGCGCCGCGAGGCCGGCAAAGCGCGTCGGCTGGCGAACGATTTGCTCAGCCATGAAGTCGTTCGAACGCCGCGCGACGTCGTCGGCCTTCTCGGGATTCGGTATCGCCTGTACCGCCGGAGCGTTGAGCGACAGCAGCATCATCTCAATGCCGTGCGCATCCATTTCCCTTAAGCGGCGCTCCTGAATATCGAGCAGTCGCCCCTTCAATTCGGGCCAATCTGCTTCAGGTGCAAAGCCGGCGCTGTCCTGAAGGGTCTCCGGAATCGCAAAATGCTCCTCCAGCGCCACCTTTCCCTGCATCGCAGCACGCCTCCCCTTTTTTCGGCTTCTTCAACAGTTAGGCAGTACACTGTCCATTTGGCAAGTTCAAATCTGCTTGTTCGTTGCAGTGGATTGCCCCCGCACGCCACCCGGCAGCCGAGAAGATATCCGAAGTCAGAACCTGGCTGCGAGCGTCGGCTTGACCGGCTGCGGTCCGAAGCCGAGAATGGTTGTTCAGTTCTCCCATGGCCCAACCTTGCATTGCCTATGACCGACCACGATCATCATCATGACGACCATTCGGAGCTCTCCGAAACCGAACTGCGCGTGCGCGCGCTTGAGACAATTCTGACCGAAAAGGGTTATGTCGATCCCGCGGCACTGGATGCGATTATCCAGGCCTACGAGACCAAGATTGGTCCGCACAATGGCGCACGGGTCGTCGCCAAGGCTTGGTCAAATCCGGCCTTCAAAAGGGCCTTGCTGGACGATGCGAGCAAGGCGGTCGGCACGCTCGGCCATGTCAGTCGGGTCGGCGATCACCTCATCGCGGTCGAGAACACGCCAGAGCGGCACAATATGGTCGTTTGCACGCTGTGCTCCTGTTATCCGTGGGAAATGCTCGGCTTGCCGCCGGTCTGGTACAAGGCCGCCCCCTATCGTTCGCGCGCGGTGAAAGATCCGCGCGGCGTGCTCGCCGATTTCGGCGTCAGCCTGCCCAAGGAAACCGAAATCCGCGTTTGGGACTCGACCGCCGAGACGCGTTTTCTGGTGTTGCCGATGCGCCCCAAAGGCACGGAAGGCTGGAGCGAGGCGCAACTCGCTGAACTCGTCACGCGGGACTCGATGATCGGTACGGGGTTTCCCAAGCTACCCGGAGCGCCCTCATGAACGGTGTGCACGACATGGGTGGCATGGATGGTTTCGGCAAGGTCGAAGCCGAAATCGACGAGCCGACGTTTCACGAGAGGTGGGAAGGCCGCGTGATGGCGATGGTGCGCGCTATGGGCGCAGCCGGCGCCTACAACATCGATACCTCCCGCTTTTACCGCGAAATGCTGCAGCCGCAGGTTTATCTGAGGAGCTCCTATTATCAGAAATGGCTGCTTGGCCTTGAACACAATCTGGCGGACAAGGGTTTTGTGACCGAGTCTGAACTCGCGGCCGGCCACGCGAAGACGGCTGCAAAGCCGCTCAAGAACGGTCAGTTCGGGCTCGATGATGTCGAGCGCATCATGGTGCGCGGCTGCTTCGAACGCACACCGCAAGCAGCCGCCAAATTCAAGCCCGGCGATCGCGTGCGGGCGAAGAACATGCACCCGCTCACGCATACCCGCCTGCCCCGCTACGCGCGTGGGCATGTCGGCGTGGTCGAACGCATTCTGGGCTGCCAGGTTTTCCCGGATTCGGCAGCGATGGAATTGGGCGAAAATCCGCAATGGCTTTACAATGTGGTTTTCGGCGGCACCGAATTGTGGGGGACGGATGCCGATCCCACCCTCAAGGTCTCGATCGACGCCTTCGAGCCCTATCTGGAGCCGGCATCATGACCAGCGCCGCCATTGACCGGGCAACGCGCGCTCTGCCGGACCTGCCACGGGACGAGGACGGGCCCGTATTTCGTGAGCCCTGGGAAGCGCAGGCCTTTGCGATGACGCTCTCGCTTTACGATCGCGGCCTGTTCAGCTGGAACGAATGGGCCGCGGCGCTCGCCGATGAAATCAACATCGCGCAGGCGGCTGGCGATCCCGATACGGGGACAACCTATTACCGGCACTGGCTCAATACCCTGGAAAAAATGATCGCCAGGAAAGGTGTAGCAACGATCGAGACCCAGCATCGCTACCGCGACGCCTGGGACCATGCCGCCGACCGCACACCTCACGGCGCGCCGATCGTCTTGAGGCCCGAGGATTTTCCGCCCAGCGCTTGAGCGATCGACCGGCAGGCATGTTCTGATCCCAAGGAATTGGCGCGTAGCGTTCTGGTTTCTCTGGGAGCTGCGAACTTATTGCGGCATACAGAGCCGGAGATAATTTAGCCGTCCGGTGCCCAATGACCCCTTCCCGCGATATTTCCCGCCTGATCGAGATCATGGCGCAACTTCGTACGCCGGTAACCGGCTGTCCCTGGGACCTCGAGCAGAACTTCGAGACAATTGCGCCCTACACGATCGAAGAGGCCTATGAGGTCGCGGACGCTATTGCCCGCAAGGATCTCGACGATCTCAGAGACGAACTCGGCGATCTCCTCCTCCAGGTCGTCTATCACGCCCGCATGGCCGAGGAAGAGAAAGCGTTCGACTTCGGCGATGTGGTCGAGGCGATCTGCCGGAAAATGATCCGGCGCCATCCGCACGTTTTCGCGGACAAGAATGGCAATATCGCTGCCGCCGGCGTCAAGAGCGCATGGGAACGCATCAAGGCCGAGGAAAAGGCCGAACGCGCCGCGCGGCGTCCCACCGAAACCATCGCTGCCAGCTCGCTGTTGTCGAACGTCAAGGCCGGGCAACCGGCTCTCACCCGCGCGATGGAGTTGCAGCGCAAGGCGTCAACGGTCGGCTTTGACTGGAACGACCCGCGCGCGGTCCTGCATAAGATCCGCGAGGAGGCCGACGAGATCGAGGCTGCGCTCGATCACGGCGACAAGGCAGAACTCGCCGCAGAAACCGGCGACCTGCTGTTCGCACTGGTCAACCTCGCCCGCCATGTGGATGCCGATCCCGAAATGGCCTTGCGCGGTGCCAATGCCAAGTTCGAGCGCCGCTTTGCCTATATCGAACGCGCGCTGGCCTGCCAGGGCAGCTCGCTCGATGCGGCGACGCTTGCGCAGATGGATGCGCTCTGGAATGAGGCGAAGGCGAACGAAACCCGGTCATCGTCGCGGCCAAGCGAGTGAATCGAGCGCCTGCCGGGATTTTGTGACCGCAGACTTGATTTGTGAGGTCGCGTGCTGACAAGCAGCGCGTAACTCGTATTTGCCCGATTTCTCTTCCAGTTCGGCCAGTGACGGCTGCAGCGTTCGTCTTGAAACCGATTCGCCGCTTCGTCGATTTCAATGGCTCGAGGCGATCTTCCTTCGACCGATCGGCCAAGAACTCCGCGCTCGCGTTCTCGCCGATATGCCCCTTCTGCGGCAATCGCTGACTGACGATCAAGGTCGTTGTCGAAATGCCACACACGTCGACAACATTCTGGGAAACGCAGAAAACGCCTAAAAAGGCATCAGTTGATTTCCTTTTGCGCTTCTCGGCAGCTTCGCCGCAGCGCACATTCCCTAACAGTAATTTTTGAGATTCAGAAAATTGCCTTTGCGGCTGCTGCGCCGCCAAAGTCAAGCTTGAGGACCGAGATGAGGAAAGTTGCTTCATTCGCAATGATGCTGGCGTTTGTTTCGGGATCGGCCTTCGCGGCCGACCTGCCGGTGAAAGCCTTACAGGCGCCGCCGGCACCAACCTTCGACCCCTGGGATGTGGCCTTCGGCGGCGCATTGATGAACGATTATGTTTTCCGCGGCATCACGCAGTCTAATCATCAACCGTCGGTAGCCGCTTATTTCGAGCCCCGCTACAACATCAACAAGGATCTGCAGCTCTATGTCGGCTCGTCCACGGAGAGCATTTCCTTCGCCAACCGTGCGGCCGCCGAAGTGGACATCTACGGCGGTATTCGCCCGACCTTCGGCGCCTTCGCGCTGGACTTCGGTGTCTGGGGCTATCTCTATCCGGGCGGCAGTTGCGCCGACAATGTGCTGACTGGCGGCATTCCAGGAGGCAACGTCTGTCCGGTCTCGACCGACACGATCTTCCTTGCCAACGGCAACGTCATGAAGAAAGACGTCAGCTTTTATGAGGTTTATGGAAAGGCCAACTACACGGTCACCGACAACTGGCAATTCGGTGTCACCGAGTTCTACACGCCGAGCTTCCTGAACTCCGGCGCCTGGGGCAATTACGCTTCGGTCACAGGAAAATACACGGCGCCGTCGACTACGTTCGGCAAGAGCGGGATCGGGATGTACGTTTCCGGCGAATTCGGCCGGCAATGGCTCGGCACGTCGGACTCGTTCTATGGCGTCAACAGTCCGCTTGGCAATTTCTCCGCCGGAATTCCCTACGCCAGCTACAACACCTGGAACGTCGGCATCGGCTTTACCTACAAGACGTTCACTTTGGATTTTCGCTATTCCGGTACCGACCTGTCGAAGGGAGATTGCAACGCCTTTACCAGCGCCTTCAACGCGTCCGGCACCGCCAATGTCACCGCGATCAATCCGGGTGGCGCAGGCTCCAACTGGTGCGGTGCGGCCGGTATCGTCAAGCTCTCGGCTGACCTAACCGCAATGAGCAATCTGAAATGATCTTCGGGACCAGGATGTTGGCACCAGGGGCGGCGGCAGGGTTTGCCGCCCTCCCTCGCTGAGAAGGGTTCGGGTCGAATTCTCTTCGCTCGACGCTTACAGTGATCGCGTTCAAGCGTGATCAGCTTCGAGCGGAGTTCGGCCTCACGGTCGACAAAGTCAAATCTCGGTCTGAAGTAGACCGTGTGGGCTTGGGTTTGGCTTGTTCTCGCCCGTCATGCGAGCACACGCAGTGCTCTTGATCGCGACACGGTTTTGTCCAACAGTGCGCTAAGCAAAGGCGCAACGGGTTGGAATGTCGGTGCTTGAGGCTGTCGAAAAACTGGAAATCCGTGTTCTGGTGGACAACTCCACCGATACGCTCTCGTCAAACCCCGCTTTCGTCGAAAGCGAGAGCGCGTATATCGGCCGGCGCGGGCTCACGCCTTCCGCTCGATGCCTGTGCTGTGCCGCCCATGGCCTGTCGTGCCTGGTTACCGTGCACCGCGGCGGCGCTAGCCGTGCCTTGCTGTTTGATTCTGGACCGGAGGATTACACGTTCCAGCGCAACGTCACGAGGCTTGCAGTCGATCTCGGCGCGGTCGAGACCATCGTGCTGTCGCACGGACATTGGGATCATGCCGGAGCAATGCTGCTTGCGCTCGGCATGATCCGTTCGCGCAACGGCGGCGCCAAAGTGCCGTTCTATGCCCATCCCGGCATGTTCGTAACCCGCGGTGTCCGCCAACCGAACGGCGCCGTGCGACGGATGGACGATGTGCCGAGCGCCGTCGAGCTAGCCGATTTCGGTGCCGAGTTGATGGTGACGACCGAGCCGCAAGCGTTGCTCGGCGGCCTATTTTACGTCAGCGGCGAAATTCCGCGCGAGAGCGGGTTCGAGCGGGGTTATCCCGGGCAGGTCAGGCGGACTGCTGCCGGCTGGGAGCCCGATGAATTATTGATGGATGAGCGCTGGCTCGCTGTGAACGTGGCCGGAAAGGGACTGGTCGTGCTCTCGGCTTGCTCGCACGCCGGCATCGTCAATGTGTGCCGGCACGTCCGCGCGACGTTTCCCGGGCTTCCCATCCACGCCATCATGGGAGGCCTGCACTTGTCCGGTCCAAACGAGGCGATTATTCCGCAGACCATCGAAGGTCTGAAAGAGTTCGGTATCACGACCATTGCGGCTGGCCATTGCACCGGCTGGCGCGCCATGACGGCGCTGGCGAATGCCTTTCCAGACGCGCTCGTTCCGACCGCGGTAGGCAAGCAGTTTACGTTTTAGAAGCAGCCGCGCCGGCATCGACGCTCCTTGAACTTTTCGCAGCATCCCCGCCCGTGACGTAGCGCTCAGGCATCTTCGCAAGCGCGACGAACTCGGGGCGCGGCGAGGCGACCGGCGGAGGGTCTGTCCAAGATGATGCCGGCTGTTGGCCCCATAGCCGGCCTGTCTCCTGCGGCTCTCGATAATCGCCTTCGGAGAGAGCCGGTCCAGCAATTCCGGGCGGACGACTACGGTCCGTTGGGCACCGCATCGAAGCGGTTGATCACGAGATCGCGCTTGGTCTCATCGACACGCACGGTCATCTCGTAGCGACCGTCGAGCAAATTCTTGTCCAGAACTTCAGAGTTGCGATGCAGCCAGCTGATGCCCGCGCCGTCGGCGGCATCGATCGACAGATGCAGCGTCGTGCGCTTCGCCGCCAGCAAATCTTCGATTGCGGCCAGTAGGCGATCGATCCCCTCCCCGTTTTCGGCGGAAACCAGGAAACAGGGCCGGTCCGGAGGACGACGCGCGGCCATATTCGTGACGTTTTCGCGCTCTTCCGGCGTCAAGCGATCGATTTTGTTCCAGACTTCAAGAATGCGCTGCCCGCCTGCCGGATCGATGCCGAGCTGACGCAATACGGCTTCCACATCCTGCTCCTGTGCCTCGCTGTCCTCGTGCGAGATATCGCGGACGTGAAGAATGATGTCAGCTTCCAGCACTTCCTCGAGCGTGGCGCGGAATGCGGCGACCAGTTGGGTAGGCAGGTTGGAAATGAACCCGACGGTGTCCGACAGCATCACCTTGCCGCCATGCGGCAGATTGAGCGCGCGCATGGTCGGGTCAAGGGTCGCAAACAGCATGTCAGCTGCCTGGACGTCGGCGCGGGTCAGGCGATTGAAAAGCGTCGACTTGCCGGCATTGGTGTAACCGACCAGCGCCACCACGCGGTAGGGTACGCGCTGCCGTCCGGCACGATGCAGCCGCCGCGTCGCCTGGACCTTCTTCAGCTCATTTTCGAGCCGCGTGATCCGCTCGCCGATCATGCGGCGGTCGGCCTCAATCTGGGTCTCGCCGGGACCGCCCATGAAGCCGAAGCCGCCGCGCTGGCGCTCGAGGTGCGTCCACGACCGCACCAGACGGCTGCGTTGGTAATTCAAGTGCGCGAGCTCAACCTGAAGCGCGCCCTCCTTGGTCTTGGCGCGACGTCCGAAGATTTCGAGGATCAGCCCGGTGCGGTCGAGCACTTTCGTCCGCCACGCCTTTTCCAGATTGCGCTGCTGGATCGGCGACAGCGCGCAGTCCATGACCACGAGTTCTGCCTCGTGGCTGGCGACAAGGCCGATGATTTCCTCGACCTTGCCCTTGCCGAGATAGGTCGCAGGCCTGATCTGACTGACCGGCGCGATCAGCGCCCCGGCAATCACAAGATCAATGGCGCGCGCGAGCCCTACGGCCTCTTCGAGCCTTGCTTCCAAGCCGCGGCTGACACCAGAATCCTCCCGCGCGTCCGGGCCTGCCCGGCGCGTGCGCAAGTAGGGGCCGATGACAATCACCCGCCCGGTTTGCTTCCCCATCGCCGACCGCGGACGGTCGGCTCCCCCGTCAGAAGTTCGGGGTTCCAAATCAGCTTACTCTCAAGCCGGTGCATCCTCGCCGCCTTCGAATAACTGGATCGGCGCCCCCGGCATGATGGTCGAGATCGCATGCTTGTAGACAAGCTGTGAGTGACCGTCGCGCCGCAGCAGCAGGCAGAAATTGTCGAACCATGTGACAATGCCTTGCAGCTTGACCCCGTTGACCAGAAAAATCGTGAGTGGCGTTTTGGTTTTTCGAACGTGGTTGAGGAAGGTGTCTTGTAGATTTTGTGCGCGGTCTGCCGCCATTGTTTTTATCCCGCAGGTCTCGGTGCTTCTTCTTGTTGAACCGACGGCCACTTTCTGACGAAGCAGTCCTTCGGCTATCGGCTCCCTGAGATCCCCCTCCGGGGAGCACGATGGTGTGATTAGAGGGCAGGCTTTGCTATTAGGCAAGCAGCTTCGCGCGTGACCAGCGGGCCAAGAGAGGCCAATTCCCAAAAGAGCTGCAAAAACAGGCCGAAATTCCGCCGCCGAGCCTCATCCACAGCGCAAAAGAGCTACCCGACGCCGAGCGCCTTGAGCTTGCGATGTAAGGCCGATCGTTCCATACCGACGAATTCCGCAGTACGGGAGATGTTGCCGGAAAATCGGCTGATCTGGGCCATCAGGTAGTCGCGCTCAAATACCTCGCGCGCCTCCCGGAGTGGGAGACCCATGATGTGCTCACCGTTGTTGCTGGTCGGCATCGCCGGTACCATCGAACCGACATCCTGCGGCAGCATATCGGCTGTAATAATCACTTCCGGTCCACCACCCGCCAAAATCATCACCCGCTCGACATTGTTGCGAAGCTGGCGGACGTTGCCCGGCCAGACATGCGACTGCAAAACCGCCATCGCGTCCTGACCGATCTGGCGTTTCGGCAGGCCGGTCGCGGCTGATATCTGATCCATGAAATAGTCGATCAGCTCGGGTATATCCTCGCGACGTTCCGACAGCGGCGGAACGCGGATCGGCACCACCGACAGGCGGTGGTAGAGGTCCTCCCGGAAATGACCTGCGGCAATCTCTTCCTCGAGATTGCGCGCGGTCGAGGAAATGATGCGAACATCCACGCTGACCTTGGCGGTGCCGCCCTGGCGCTGAAACGTCTGATCGACGAGAACCCGCAGGATCTTGTTCTGGGTCTCGCGCGGCATGTCGCCGATTTCGTCGATGAACAGCGTGCCGCCGTGCGCTTCTTCCAGCGCCCCCGTCTTGCGCGCGTGCTCGCCGTTGGGCTCGACACCGAAGAGTTCGATCTCCATGCGCTCGGGCGTAATCGCGGCCGCATTGATGACGACGAACGGGCCGTCGGCACGGGTGGACATGTTGTGCAACGTGCGTGCAGCAAGCTCCTTGCCGGAACCGGACGGGCCGACGATCAGAATCCGGCTGTTGGCCTTGGCGGCGCGCTCGATGGTCTGGCGCAATTGATTCATGCAGGCCGAACGGCCGGTCATGACGCTCGCGGCCGGCGCCAATTGCTTGAGTTCTTTCACCTCACGCTTCAGCCGCGAGGTTTCCAGCGCCCTGGTCGCCACCAGGATCAGGCGGTCGGACTTGAACGGCTTCTCGATGAAGTCATAAGCGCCGCGCTTGATGGCCGCGACCGCGGTCTCGATGTTGCCGTGGCCGGAGATCATCACACCAGGAAGATCGGCATGGTCCCGCTTGATCTGCTCCAGCAGTTGCAGCCCGTCGAGCTTGCTGCCTTGCAGCCAGATGTCGAGAAAAACCAGGCTCGGACGCCGGCTGGCGATCTCTGCGAGCGCGGAATCGCTGTCCCGCGCCGTCCGCGTCGCAAATCCCTCGTCGTCGAGAATCCCGGCGACCAGGTCACGAATGTCCGCCTCGTCATCGACAATCAAAATATCACTTGCCATAGGAGACGCCCGTATTCTCAATTGCCCGTTGCGGCTTCAATTCTGTTTTTTTCATTAGTCGTGTCTGATGATCCTGCGGTTTCTTCCGTGGGCTGCTTTGTTTCGGCGGGCGCAGCGACCGTTTCGGCACGGGGGGGTACGCCCTCCACCGGTACCGCTTGGCCCGAGATCGCGAATCGCAGCCGCATCCAGGCGCCCCGCGCACCGGGCCGCATTTCCGATGCATCGTGCAGTTCGATTCGGCCGCCGTGGTCTTCAAGAACGCGGCCGACGATCGCAAGCCCGAGACCGGTGCCCTTTTCACGGGTCGTCACATAGGGTTCGAGCAGGCGCGCGCGGCTGGTTTTGGGCAGGCCAATTCCATTGTCGACCACGTCAATCACGATATCGTCGCGGTCGCGCGCGGCGATGACGTCGATGCGGCCCCTCTCCAACTCACCGGCCGGAACCGCCTCGATCGCCTCGCTGGCATTCTTGATGATGTTGGTCAGCGCCTGCGAAATCAGGCGGCGGTCGAACTTCGCCCGTAGAGGCTCTTCCTTGATTTCGGCGTTGATATCGACGTCCGGATGACCGACTCGCATCAGGAATACGGCCTGGCGCACGGTGTCGGCAACGTCTTCCCCTTCGATGACGGGCTTGGGCATTCGTGCAAAACGCGAGAATTCATCGACCATCCGCCTGATGTCGTCGACCTGCCGCACGATCGTTTCGGTACACTGTTCGAACACCGCTTTGTCTTCGGTGATTGATTTGCCGAATTTGCGGCGGATGCGCTCGGCCGAGAGCTGAATCGGAGTCAGAGGATTTTTGATTTCGTGAGCGATCCTGCGAGCGACGTCGCCCCAGGCTGAAGTTCGCTGCGCGGAGACGAGCTCGGTGATGTCGTCAAGAGTGATGATGTAGCTGTCGCGGCTCTGGCTCGTCTGTTCGGCGGTGACTCGCACCGACAGGATTCTCTCGTTGCCCTCGCGGTTGATCGTGATCTGGCCCTGTACCAGCCGCTGGGTTCCTTCCCGGGCCGTTTTCATCATCTCGTCGAGTTCGGGAAGCACGTCGGACAGAGGATGATCCAGCGTTTCCGATTCGACATGGCCGATCAGCTTTTCCGCCGAACGATTGAGAATGCCAACGCTGCCCGAAGCATCGACGCCGATGATGCCGGCGCTCGCCGATGACAGCACCGCCTCGATAAAGCGCCGACGGCTGTCGATCAGTTCGCTCGCATTCACGAGTTCGTCGCGCTGGGTACGCAGTTCCTGCGTCATCTTGTTGAAGGTCTCGCCGAGTTGCGCAAGATCCCCCTCCGAGCGAAGCACCGGCACCTGCACCTTGAGGTCGCCGGTCGAGACCATGTTGGCGGCCCCCATCAGCCGGCGGATCGGCGTCACGAGACGGTTGGCGAAATTCAGGCCCAGCAGGATCGAGGCCATCAGGATGGTCAGCGCAATCACGGCGAAGATCAGCGCGAAGTTGACCTGGATGCCGAGCCTGCGCGACTCGATTTCCGCATATTCGGCGACGCTCGCCTCGGTCTGTTTCAACTGATCGACGACATGCGGATCGAGCGGACGAGCGACATACAGAAAGGTATCCTGGAACGAGCGCAGCCGGATCAGAGCCGCAACATAGTTTTGCTCAGGCAGGACCGCGATCTCTGGTTCATCTTCCTTGACCTTGTTCAGGAAGTCGGCCGGCGGCTCGGCGAACGCGAGCGGAATTCCGGTTTGCGCGCTTTCAAGAACGTGCCGATCCTTGTCGATCAGCATGGCCCCCGGCAAATTGCGGGAAGCGGCGCTTGCGGTGAGGAATTCGCGGAAGGATTGGCGGTCCTGGTCGTAAAGCGGCCGGGCGTGCGCGATATCATTCGCCATCCCGAGAATGTCGCCACGGATGAGATGGGCGTGTTCCTCGACATAGGCCCGCGCGATGATCAGGGAATTTTCGATCACCGCCTTGGTCGGGCCGGAAAACAGTCGGTCGAAGCCGCGGTCGATCGTGATGTTGGCGGCGACCGCGACCAGAACGGCGGGCAGCACCGCGATGATCGAGAACAGGCTGACCACCTGAACGTGCAGCCGCGCGGCTGCGCGGCCGCGCCGGCGCGCCTGCATCAGCTGCCAGACCTCGCGGAAGATGATGCCGAGCAGCACCAGAATGGTGGCGCCATTCATCAGGATGAAGGACACCGCGACCTGGCGCGTCGGCTCAATCCGGGTCAGGCCCGTCAGGACGACAAAGGTCAGGACAGCCGAGAGCAGCGCCAGGCCGATGGCAATCGGCGCCAGCAGTCTCATCAGGGAGCGCCCCTTGGGCTCAGCGAGGGACGGATCGAGTTGTGCGGCCGAGTTGTCTACGCTGGTCATTCCGGCAAATGATGCGATGAAGGCGGATCGCCCGCGCCTGACTTGCGGACTGATGCAATCATATCACATTGTTGCCGATACACTACAGTGCCAAATAGCTGTGTTTTCTGAGTGTCTTACAAATTTCAAGGACTTGTTTCGGCCACGATCTATCAAACCGTCACGCACTCGGGCGCCCTACAAAGGTCGATCGATTTTATCCTTTCGGGCCCGCGCGCCCGCCCCACAGTGCCGGACGGTTTGCCTCCCGGGGGCGTCTAAAAGGGTCATTTGCCGCCGCCGTTAGCAGCCTGCTGCCGCCCTTCCGCAAAGCCTCGGGCAACCGCGATCACCCAACTTTTGGAGTCCCCGCCGCGCCTACCGCTAATCCGCCCGCGGTACGCTTGCCCCGTCAACAAATGGAACGTCGACTGCCGGCCATCTGACTCACCAACGGAGAGGCCGGTAAGCGCTCCGCTTTTGAATGGGGCGTCCACCCTTTGCAGCACCTGAGCAGACGGCCATCCCTGTCGCCGATTGGCTCCAGAGCTATCGCGTCGACGACGTTGGATTCGTAGCACCTGACTGTTTCGGGAGACGCCAACTCGCTTGCACGACAGGACCAGTTGCTCGAGGCAGAATGCTCGCACGGGTGCCTCGAGGCTGCGATTTCGCGCCTTCAAGGGAAAGCTTGGAACCCGCTAGGAACAAGTTCAACTGGTAGCCGTTTGCCATGCGCCTTAACTCCAGCCGGCACATCCGACGTGCCGCCAGCTAGGCACCAGGTACCAGCCGAAGCCGGAGTCTTTCGTCATGGAAATCCAGCCGGAAAAGGGGTGTACCGAATTACCCCATAGTCAGATCGTCGCGCCAGAACCGATCCTTACTATGGTGGAAAGTCAGCCGGAAAAAGAGGCCGCACGCCGGATCAAATTTCACAGGTTCGAAATATGGGTCAGAGGCCTTTTGGGCAGCATCGGTGCGGATAAGGCTGAAAACAGCTTTGTACGCGACTCTATTCAGCGGATTAGCACGGCTGCTACGGCAGACGTTCAACTCATCGCTGCTTCAAACATGGAGTTATTGGCCGGATATTACCAAATCGCGCTGGCGCAATCTTACCGCATATTCTTTTGGACATTGGTGGGTTCGGGAGTCGGGCTGATCTTCTTTGTTGCAGCAGTAGTGGAAGCGCTTCCCTCTGGAAGCGCTTTCCTCTCCGGCGCTATACTCGAAATTGTAGCCGGGATGGGTCTCGTTCTTTATGGGAAAACAACAGCACAGCTCAACAGCTTTCGTAGCCGGCTAGAAGACTTACAGCGTTACGTTCTGGTCAATAGCCTGTGCGAGGCCCTTGACGGAGACGAGCGAAACAAGGCTCGGGCTGCCTTGATAGAAGAAGTCACCCGTCCGCTGGCAATGCAGAATGCGGCGAGGTGGCAGCGAACGGAGTACTAACGTCGCTGCAGTGACCGCGGCGCGCGTCACACCTTACGCGACGCCGGGCACCAACCCTAGCTACGGCCGATCAGATCGAATTCCCCTTGAAGCCGCAAAGCCGACCACCACGGCGCCAGCACAGGCCTGTCGGAGCAATCCCCCCGCCAGAGAGGCCAGCAAATGAATACTCAGTTGCCCGTCCGATAGACCTGAATGTCGAGATCCCTGATCTTCTTCCGCAGCGTGTTTCGGTTCAAACCGAGCAGATCGGCGGCCCGGATCTGGTTACCACGGGTTGCCGCGAGCGCCGCCGTCAGCAACGGCACTTCGATCTCCTTGAGGATGCGGTGATACAGACCCGGCGGCGGCACGCCATTCGGGAAACCGGAGAAATGCGAGGACAGATAGGCCTCGACCGCCCCGCCCAGATTATCAACCCCCTGCTGCAGGTTGCCACCGGAGGCAACCGCCGGCGGGGCCAGTTCGCCGTCGATCACGGAAGCCGTGATGACGTCCTGCGGGTAGAGTGCCGCAAGACGCCGCGCGAGATTTTCCAGTTCGCGCACGTTGCCGGGCCAGCGGTGCTGCTTCATCCGTTCCAGCGCCATTGCATCGAGCTTCTTCGGCGGCAGGCCGTCCTTCTCCGCCAAAGCGAAGAAATGACGGATCAGGTCCGGAAGATCCTCGATCCGTTCGCGCAGCGGCGGCAGCCTTAGCGGCACCACGTTCAGGCGGAAGAACAAATCCTCGCGGAACAGGCCCTGCTGGATCAGGATTCGCAGATCCTTGTTGCTGGCAGCCACAATGCGCACATCGGTCTTGATCGGCGTGCGGCCGCCGACGGTTGTGTACTCGCCCTGCTGAAGCACGCGCAAAAGCCGCGTCTGCGCTTCCATCGGCATGTCGCCGATTTCGTCCAGAAAGAGCGTGCCGCCTTCCGCCTGCTCGAAGCGGCCCGAGGCACGCGTGTTGGCGCCGGTGAAGGCCCCGCGCTCATGGCCGAACAACTCCGACTCGATCAGGTCACGCGGGATCGCCGCCATGTTGACGGCCACAAACGGACCATTGCGCCGCTTGCCGTAGTCATGCAGCGCGCGCGCGACCAGTTCCTTTCCGGTGCCGGACTCGCCCGAAATCATCACCGTCAGATCCGTCTGCATCAGACGCGCCAGCACCCGATAGATTTCCTGCATCGCCGGCGAGCGACCGACCAGGGGGATCGAATCGAATTCTGCATCGTCGGGCGTGCTCGCGACCCGCTCCTTCGGCTCCGACAGTGCGCGGCCGACGATCGCGATCAATTCCTTGAGGTCGAAGGGCTTCGGCAGGTATTCGTAAGCTCCGCGCTCCGAAGCGCGGATCGCGGTCATGAAGGTGTTCTGCGCGCTCATCACGATGACGGGCAGATTGGGCCGCATCTTCTTGATCCGCGGCAGCAGGTCGAACGCGTTCTCATCAGGCATCACCACATCGGTGATGACGAGATCGCCCTCGCCCTGGCTTACCCATCGCCACAGCGTCGCGGCATTTCCGGTCAATCTCACCTCATATCCGGCGCGCGACAGCGCCTGGTTGAGAACGGTACGGATAGCGGTGTCGTCGTCGGCTACGAGAATGCTACCTGCGGGCATCGCTATTCCTCATCTTATGTTCTGCGAGGTGTGCAACGGCGTCCCGGCAACGTCATCGCGGTCACTCTGATCAGGTTTCTTGGTAGGATTGAACATGGGCAACAGCACGCGGAAGGTCGTCTTTCTTGGTTGGGAGTCGCACTCGATAATGCCGCCGTGATCGCCAACGATCTTGGCGACCAGCGCCAGACCGAGCCCGCTTCCTGTCGGCTTGGTCGTCACAAATGGATCGAACAGGTTCGGCAGGAGGTCGTCCGGCACGCCCGGACCGTTGTCACGCACGCAGAATTCGAGCGGCAGCGAGACGCGCGATTTCTTTCCCGGCACCGACAGGCGCACGCCCGGACGGAATGCGGTGGTCAGCTGGATCTCCGCGTCACTGCCGAGTTCGGCGGTGGCTTCGGCCGCGTTCTTGACGAGGTTGAGGAACACCTGGATCAGCTGATCCTGGTTGGCGAGCACCGGCGGCAGCGAGGGATCATAGTCCTCGATGAAGCGGACGTTGCGGGCAAAGCCGGACTGCGCCAGCCGTTTGACGTGATCGAGCACCGAATGGATATTGACCGGACCGCGCGCCACCGGCCGGTCGTCGCCGAACACTTCCATCCGGTCGACCAGCGTGACGATTCGGTCGGCTTCGTCGCAGATCAGGCGCGTCAGCGTGCGGTCTTCGGGAGAAGCCGCCTGCTCAAGCAATTGCGCGGCGCCGCGGATGCCGGACAGTGGATTCTTGATTTCATGCGCCAGCATGGCCGCCAGTGCAATCACCGAGCGCGCCGCGCTTCGATGCGTCAGTTGCCGGTCCATCTTGTCGGCGATGCTGCGTTCCTGGAGCATTACGACGATATGGCCGGGGCGCTCGGTGACGGGCGCAACGTGAAGGTCGACCTGGCGGTCGGCTCCCGTACGTGGCGTGCCGAGGTCGACCCTGTATTCATAAACCGGGGCACTGCTGATGCGAACCTGATCGATCAACGCGAGCAGCGGACTGCCGAACGGCACCAGCTCTTTCAGCGAATGCCGCTGCAGGAACTGGGCCGAAATTTCGAAAAACGATTCTGCGGCCATGTTGGCGTCGACGATGCGCCCGTCCGGCCCGACCAGCAGCACGGGATTTGGCAGCGCGTTGAGAATGATGTCCGAGTCTGACGGCAGCGGCGGGCGATGTTCGGCGGTGGAGCTCATGCGGCAGCTTTCCACGCGAAATTGTCGAATGCCTCGCCCAAAGACCGATGAACGACCCCTGGGTCCTCAGACGTCAGGATCTTACCACGCCAGTTTCTCAAGAGCTCCGCCGGCGCGCAGCTATGGCCGGCCGCGACCTCGAGCGCCCAGCCGAGATGCTTGCGCGCGTGGCGCAGACCGATCCGCAGACCATAATGTCGGCAGATTTCGTCATAGAGCGTACGGACGTGGCGGAGCTGCTCCTTTAGCGACGGCGCGGCCTCGGCCACGCCGGCCTCGAGCTGGCGGCCGAGCTGACCGAGCAGCCAGGGCTGGCCCTGCGCGCCGCGGCCGACCATGACCGCATCGGCGCCGGAGGCTTCCATCGCCGCCACCGCCGCGTCGAAAGAAGTGATGTCGCCATTGACGACAAGGGGAATTCGGATGGCGTCCTTGACCGCCCGCACAGCCTGCCAGTCGGCTGCGCCTTTGTAGAACTGGCAACGCGTCCGGCCATGAACGGAAATCAGCTGCACACCTGATGCTTCGGCGCGTCGCGCCAGCTCCGGCGCATTCAACGATCGTTCATCCCAGCCGAGCCGCATCTTCAGCGTTACCGGGACGTTCACTGCGCCGACGGTCGCCTCGATCAGGCGCACGGCATGATCAAGATCGCGCATCAAGGCCGAACCGGACTGCCCACCCGTGACGTGGCGCGCCGGGCATCCCATGTTGATATCGATGATGTCAGCGCCCGCGGCTTCGGCAATCCGCGCGCCTTCCGCCATCCATTTGGCTTCACAGCCGGCGAGCTGAACGACATGGGGCCCGATTCCGGCCGCCTCACACCTGAGTTGCGACATCGGCTTGCCGTTCACCAGATCGTCGCTGGCGGTCATCTCCGAGACCACCAGCCCTGCCCCCAGTTCCGCCGCGAGACGCCGAAACGGTGCGTCAGTGACGCCCGACATGGGCGCCAGAAAAACCCGGTTCGCGACCGCAATGTCACCGATTTTCAATGGGTTAGGACGCAAATAGTCGAAACTGCCCACGGATTTCCCATCTGGCTGCGCGGGTGCCCTTACCCGCAAGAAACCATTCTCTAGCACAAATCTTGTGCAGTCAAGTTTCATGCCTACAGTTTAGACAAGTCAACGTGCGTTGCAAGTGCACTGCAACATATCAGGCATTTGTGCCGTCCCCGCAGGAAACGCTCTGGCTTCGGTGCCTCGGCGTGATAAGGGCTGGGCCCCGGTCACACGCTGGGTTCCTCAATTCCTGACAACTGATAGCCGAGAACCATGACGAATCCGCCGCGGACCGCCGCCATCCTCGTTGCCGCTGGCCGCGGCCTCCGCGCCGGCGCGGGCGGGCCGAAACAGTACCGCGCGATCGGCGGTCAGCCGGTGATCTACCGGGCGATGGCGCCATTCAGTTCGCATCCGCAGGTCTCCGTCGTGCAGCCTGTCGTCAATCCGGACGATGCGGCCAGCTTCAATGATGCGGTGCGCGGACTGGCTCACGCCCCACCGGCCAAAGGCGGCGCGACACGGCAGGCCTCGGTGCATGCGGGGCTGGAAGCCCTCGTTGCCGAAAAGCCTGACATCGTCCTGATCCATGACGCGGCGCGGCCGTTTGTCTCAAAGGCCCTCATCTCGCGCGCGATCGATGCGGCGTCCGCAACGCGCGCGGCCGTTCCCGCTATTCCGGTCGCGGACACCATCAAGCTGGTCGACGGCAACGGCCGCATCGAGGCAACGCCCGAACGCGCGCGACTGCGGATTGCGCAAACGCCGCAGTCGTTCCATTTCGACACTATCCTCGAGGCGCACCGCCGTGCCGCGCGCGAGGGACGTGACGATTTCACCGATGATGCGGCGCTCGCCGAATGGGTAGGATTGACCGTCGCGACATTTGAAGGTGAAGCTGCAAACATGAAACTCACGACACCGGAAGATTTCGTCCGCGAGGAAGCGCGCCTGGCAAGCCTGCTCGGCGACATCAGGACCGGAACGGGTTATGACGTGCATGCCTTTGGCGAGGGCGACCACCTGATGATCTGCGGCATCCGTGTGCCTCACACCAAAGGCTTTCTCGCCCATTCCGACGGCGACGTCGGTCTGCATGCACTGGTCGACGCCATCCTGGGCGCGCTCGCCGACGGCGATATCGGCTCGCACTTTCCGCCCAGCGACATGAAATGGAAGGGCGCAGCTTCCGACAAATTCCTCAAATACGCCGTCGAGCGCGTCGCCGCGCGCGGTGGACGCATCGCCAATCTCGAGGTCACGTTGATCTGCGAGCGGCCGAAGATCGGTCCCTTGCGCGATCAGATGCGGGCGCGGATCGCCGAGATTACCGGGCTTGATATTTCGCGCATCGCCGTGAAAGCAACGACCAGCGAACGCCTCGGCTTCACCGGCCGCGAGGAAGGCATCGCAGCCACCGCCTGCGCCACTATCCGCCTGCCGTGGGATGACAAGGGACCGATCGCGATTTGACGTCTGGTTAGGGGGGCAGCGGGGCAAATGGCTAGCGAACGTCAAATCGGCTCCACAACCACCCTCGCCCGCGCGCTGCTCGATCTCTGCCGCAGCCGCAAACTGACGATTGCAACTGCGGAATCCTGCACCGGTGGTCTCGTCGCCGGCGCGCTCACCGACATTCCCGGCTCTTCCGATGTGATCGACCGAGGCTTCGTCACCTATTCGAACGACGCCAAGCGCACGATGCTGGGTGTCGAGGCAGACACGCTGGCGACCTTCGGCGCCGTCAGTAAGGAAACCGCCATCCAAATGGCGGTCGGCGCGCTGGAGCGAGCCGAAGTCGATCTCGCCGTCGCCATCACCGGTATAGCCGGGCCCGGGGGCGCGGTGCCAGGCAAGCCGGTCGGTCTCGTGCATTTTGCTGTCGCCGCCCGCGACGGGCGCATCACGACCCACGAATGCCGGTTTGGGGCGATCGGCCGCAGCGCCGTGCGACAGCGCTCGGTCATCGAGGCGCTGCGAATGCTGATGGAGATGGCGCGCGGGCCGAAGGTCGCCAAACCAAAACGCGCTGCCGTCAGCCGCATCCGCCCCCGCGTGACGCGGACACCGCGCCGGCACGCGATGAAGCGGCGACGGCCGCCGCGGGGATAGCCAACCCGGCTTCCTTCCACCGCGAGGAACGCAAGCGACGAGATGCAATCCGGCATCCTTTCATGGTGTGCGTAGTCCGTCATCGGGCGCGCGTCACACCTCGAGCCACTGCTTGCGAACCTCGTCATTGGCCCTTAGTTCGTCCGGCGTGCCTTCGAACACGATGCGGCCGTGTCCCATGAGGTAGACGCGATGAGAAATGCGCAGCGCGATCGACAGCTTCTGTTCGACGAGCAATATGGAGACCCCGGCCTCGGCAATTTTCGCGATCAGATCGCCCACCTGCTGCACGATCAACGGCGCCAGCCCCTCGGTGGGCTCGTCGATCATGATCAGTTCGGGATCGCCCATCAGCGTTCGGCAAACCGTCAGCATCTGTTTCTCGCCGCCGGATAAGACCTCGGCCGGCGTATCGGCGCGCGCCGCAAGGTTGGGAAACATCTCGAGCATGCCTTCGATCCGCCATCTGCCGGGACGACGCACGTCCTTGATGCCGAGCAAGAGGTTTTGACGGACGGTAAGTCCGGGGAAGATGTCGCGATGTTCCGGTACATAACCCAGACCGCATCGCGCGATCTTGTGGCTCGGCAGCCCCGCGATATCCCGTCCCTTGAAGCGGACGATGCCCTGCGGCGCGACCTCGCCCATGATCGCCTTGACGGTCGTCGAACGGCCGACGCCATTACGCCCGAGCAGGCTCACGACCTCGCCGGCGCGGATGTCCAGATTGACGCCCTGAAGGATGTGGCTCTTGCCGTAATAGGCGTGAAGATCCCTGACCTCCAGCATCAGTGAGCCTCCTCGCCGAGATAGGCTTCCTTGACCTGCCGATTGGCACGAATTTCCTCCGGCGTGCCCGAGGCGATGATCTGACCGTAGACCAGCACCGAAATGCGGTCGGCGAGGCCGAACACCACGCTCATATCGTGCTCGACAATCACGAGCGTGCGCCCTTCAGTCAGGCGGCGGATCAGGGCCACCGCGCGTTCGGTCTCGGCGAGGCTCATGCCCGCGGTCGGCTCATCCAGCATGATGACGCTGGCGCCGCCGGCGATGGTGATGCCGATTTCGAGCTCGCGCTGCTCGGCATAGGTCAGAAGCCCCGCGGGCACATCCCGGCGGTGGCCGAGATGGATGTCGTCGAGAATCCGATCGGTGCGCCGCTTCACCTCCGGCAGGTGATCGACATTCTTCCAGAAGGCATAGCCATGGCCGGTTGCCCACAGCACGGCGCAGCGCACGTTTTCCAGCACCGTCATCCGGGCAAAGACATTGGTGACCTGGAATGAGCGCGACAGCCCGCGCCGGTTGATTTCGAACGGCCGCAAGCCGGAGATGGCGTCGCCATTCAAGCGTATCTCGCCCGCGCTCGGCTTGATGTAACCGCTGATCAGGTTGAACGTCGTCGACTTGCCGGCACCGTTAGGGCCGATGATGGCATGACGCTCGCCCTTCGCGACACTCAGGTTGAGGTCGCGGATAATGCTCACATTGCCGAAGCGCTTCTGCACATCCTTGATTTCGATCGCTGCGCTCACGCGAGATACCCCCGGTCCCGGGCTACCGTCGCGGCGCGATCCCAGGCATCAGCGACCCGCCGCCAGGTCAGGCGCGCGATCAGAAAACCGCCGACGACAAGCAAGGCCGCAACGGCCCAGGTGGTGGGCGCAGTCGCGTCGAACGGCACGCCAAAAAGATTGATGATGTTGCCTTCGCCCTCGCTTGCCGTGTAGTGCGCGACCGTTTCGATCGAAAGGATGATGCCAAGTGCGAACACCAGCGTCGGCAGAGCCGCGAGGAGGTAGGACGGGATCACGACGGGCCATGATCCGGCACGGACCAGCGGACGATGCATCATCAACAGGCCCGCAATACCGCCCGGTGCAAACATCACGATGCCGATGAAGATGATGCCGAAATAAAGTTGCCATACGGTGGTAATGTTGGTCAGCCCGAGTTGCAGATACGTCACGAGAATTGCGCCCAGGATCGGTCCGAAGAAATAGGCGGTGCCTCCGATGAACGCAGCGAACAGCACGATGCCCGACTGGGTTGCCCCGAGATAGGCGGAGTTCGCGATTTCGAAGTTGATGGCGGTGAGACCGCCGGCAATTCCGGCGAAAAATCCGGCAAATCCATAGGCGAAGTATCGCACCACGTGGGGGTCGTAGCCGATGAATTCGACGCGCTCCGGATTGTCACGCACGGCGTTGCAGATGCGCCCGAGCGGCGTCCGGGTCAAAGCATACATCGCAATCGCCGAGACCAGCACCCAGAAGGCGATCAGGTAATAGACCTGGCGCTGTGGCCCGAAGGTCCAGCCGAACATGTGAGGCAAGGCAGTACGATCGGTGGTAATGCCGGATTCACCGCCGAACACGCTACGCAGGATCAGCGACGACGATGCGACCAGTTCGCCGATGCCGAGCGAAATCATCGCAAACACCGTTCCCGCGCGCTTGGTCATGACCCAGCCGACCAGGATCGCGAAGGCAAGCCCCCCGACGCCGCCGACCAGCGGAATGAAAGGCAGCGGGAGCGGCCAGTTGTAATTGGCGACCGCATTCATGACATGGACGGCGAGGAAGCCCCCGAGGCCGTAGTGGACGGCATGGCCGAATGACAACAGGCCCGTCTGGCCGAGCAGGATGTTGTAGGAGAGCGCGAAGATGATGGCGATTCCGATCAGATTGAACGACGTCAGTGAACTGCCCGAAGAGAATACCAGGGGCAGTACGATCAACGCCGCGGCAGCGATCAGCCAGATGCCGTAGAAGCGGAGATTCCCGCCGGGCTGCTCCTTCAATTCATCGAGTGCGGTGGCATCTGTCATGTTTCGCGCGTCCCCAAAAGACCCATGGGGCGGACGATCAGGATCAAGACCAGCAGGACATAAGGCAGGATCGGCGCGATCTGGGCGATGGTTACGTTCCAGATATCGGTCAGCACCGATGGTCCGAGGCTCGGGTCGAGCGGCCCGAACGCGCTCGCCAGCGAGCCATTGAGTGCGACGGCAAAGGTCTGGATTAACCCGATCAGGAGCGACGCGATGAAGGCGCCGGGCAGCGAACCAAGCCCGCCGAACACGATCACCACGAACAGGATCGGTCCAAGCAGCGAAGCCATATCGGACTGCGTCACCAGCGAAGGACCGGCGATGACGCCGGCAAGGCCCGCGAGCGCGCTGCCGACGCCGAACACCACCATGAAGACGCGCCCGACATTATGGCCGAGATGGCCGACCATGGTCGGATAGGTCAGCGCCGCCTGCACGATGAGGCCGACGCGCGTCTTCTTGAGCACGATAAGAAGCGCCACGAAGATCGAGACCGAAATCGCCAGCATGAAGATCTTGTAGGCGGGATAGTTGGTGGAGAACACGGTGAAGGCAGGAAAATCGAGCGCCGCCGGAATCCGGTAGTCCACCGGGCTCTTGCCCCAGATCATCGAGACGATTTCCTCGATCGCAAACGCAAGGCCAAAGGTCAGCAGCAATTCGGCGACGTGGCCGTGCCTGTGGGTGTTGCGCAGACCGTAGCGTTCGACCGCCATGCCGACCACGCCGACCAGGAGCGGCGCCAGCACCAGTGCCGGCCAGAAGCCGATCCACCTGGTGAGTTGATACCCGAAGAAAGCCCCCAGCATGTAGAAGCTGGCATGGGCGAAATTCAGCACACCCATCATGCTGAAGATGACGGTCAAGCCGCTGGACAAGAGGAACAGCAGCATCCCGAACAAAACGCCGTTGAGCGTTGAAATGACGATCAACTCAAGCAAAAGCCCACCCGCCGAATGGCTCGATTAATTACTGCGCGAAAAGATCGAGAAAAGATCCCCGGCATCACTCGCCGGGGACTGTCCGCCCCGGCGCCGGAACAGCGCACCGGGGCGGAATGATCGACAGATCAGTCAGGCCGCTTCATCTTGCAGGTCGTCGGCAGGATGGTCTGGGCGGTGTCGATCTTGGATACGAGATGCCAGCCCCAACCGGTGTTTTCCTCGTCGAACGGATCCTTCGCCTTGTCCTTCAGGCTGCCGAACGAGGAGATGTAGATCGGCTGGAAGAACTGGTGATCTTCCTTGCGCATGAAGCCTTCGCCGCCATCAAGGACCTCGAACTTCATGCCCTCCAGCGCTGCGGCGACCTTCACCGGATCGAGCGAATTGGCCTTCTCGGCGGCTGCCTTGAACATCCGCATCTCGTTGACGGCGCGCGGATACCACAGCGACATATTTTCCTTGGCGCGGAATTCTTTTTCGAAACCCATCGCCGTCTTGTTGCCGGAGTTAGGGATGCCCTCGGTGATCTGGTACACCTGATGATCGAGGCCGGCCTGCTTGATCGCGGTCGGGCCGCCGGCGCCTCCGGCATAGTAGGTGTACCAGCTGACCTTCAGGCCGGCGTCCGCGGCCGCCTTCAACAGCAGCGCAATGTCCTGGCCCCAGTTGCCGGTGACGACGGTATCAGCGCCGGAGGCCTTGATCTTGGCGATATACGGCGAGAAGTCGGTCACCTTGAGCAACGGATGCACTTCGTCGCCAACGATCTGGATGTCGGGTCGCTTTGCAGCGAGCATCTTGCGCGCCTCGGTGCGAACCGCCTGACCAAACGAATAATCCTGGTTGATCAGGTAGACCTTCTTGATGGATTTCTCGCCCTTCATGTAGTTAGTGAGCGCCTCCATCTTGATGTCGGAATTGGCGTCCCAGCGGAAATGCCAAAAGCTGCACTTCTCGTTGGTCAGCGCCGGATCCACCGCGGCATAGTTGAAATACAGCAACTCCTTGCCAGGATTGCGCGAGTTGTTCTTGGTGACGAAATCCTCGAGCGCCGCGGCCACCGACGAGCCGTTGCCCTGGGTGATGTAGTGGATGCCGGCGTCGATCGCCTTCTGGGCCTGCACCAGGCTTTCCTGCGGATTGGTCTTGTTGTCCATCGGCACGATCTCGACCTTGTGGCCGAGAATGCCGCCCTTGGCATTCAGTTCGTCGGCAAGAAACTGGTACGTCTTGAGACCGCCCTCGCCGATGCTGGCGCCGCCGCCTGACAGAGGATCGATATAACCAATCTTGAGACTGTCCTGCGCATGCGCCGCACCAACCAGAAATGGCACAGCCATCGCAGCAGTCATGATCATCTTCCGCATGCCTAAGGCTCCTCCTCGATTTTTTAGACCAACGCCAAGGTCTTATTCGTTGTAGTCGGCAAGACCATTGATAGTTCGGCTAAGCGCGCGTTGACAAGCCTACAACTTTCGTCGCCGGAGGATCACTTGAGCGCCGGTACCCCTGTCCGTCCCCTTCGACTGGCGCCTCTTTCAATCGCTGCGTGGCGACTGTCATTCCGCCTGGCGAAAGCGTCATGCCCCGGCTTTCCAGGGATAGTTAGCCGACACACGTGAGGGCATTTTGCTCTACCCAACCAAACCGAGGGGATTTTGGTCAAGCAGCGGGGCCCATCCGTGTGATTCCACATACTCGTGGCGGGTTGAGCGGATTGGAACTCAGCTATTCTCAGTTTTCCGCTCATCGTCGAGAACGAGGCGATTGGGTGAACGCCTCGTCTAAGGCGCCGCTCCCAGGAAACGGCGAATGGCTGCAGCAGTTTCCGTTGGAAACTCCTCATGTACGGCCAGTTTTCCCTCGGGCAATTCGACCGAGGAAATTCCCGGCAGTTCCGATAGCGCTTGCATCTCCGACTTCGACCGAAGCGGCGTCTTCGCACCATACACGACCAATATTGGATCTTTGACGCGTCGTGCCGCTTGCAAGAACTCGTCCCGGCTGGTCATCGGATCGAGCTCACCGGCGACGAACCTGAAAGAGGCGTGGCGCGCGCCGATAGCATTCGTCACCTGCAGCTTCTCCGCAAAACGCTGCGCGGTCAGCCACGACCGGTCGGAGTAAACGTGCCCAAGACTCATCATGCGGATCATCGGCCGATTGACGTTCAACCTGTAAAGCGCCGTCCCAAGACCAGGGACATCGACAACGCGAGACAGCGCGCGAAACGCAGGATGCCGACGGCCCATCATTGTCGGAAGCGGCCCTCGCCAGGTCGGTGCAACCAAGCACAGCCGGCCGGCCGAGCCGGGATGACCGGCGACGTGTCCAATTAGGTACCCGGCGGCATGGCCGGCCGCGACTGTGGCGACGGGATTCGAGAAACGGTCAAGGATGAACGCAACGAAGGAGCGGTACGCATCAGGGGCCCAAGCGGTCGGCGGCCGCGGCAGCGAACCAAAGCCCGGCAAATCGACCGCGACACATCTGAAGCTTGAGTTCAAAAGCTCCGAGATCGGGTGCATCTCGCTGCGGCTTGAGATTGAACTCAAGGCCGGCAACATCACAACTGTTGGACCTTCTCCCCGGATATCGACCCCGAGCTGAATATCCCGTCCGCGCCAGTTCCAAATCAGGGATTCCTGCATGTGTTTGTAAGAGACCTCTGACTAGGTAGGATAACACTCGAAGCGCATGTCAATCGACTTTGTTTTTACTGCCCGGAGTTCGCGAACCAGGCTGCTCGATCGCTTTCACCGGCAGCGCGATGGCCTCGCAACGGCAAAGCCGGGTCTACCATGCGCCAATTCTATCGCCCGCGGGAGCGTAGAAACTTTGCGTGAGACGATAGTGACCGCGCTCCCAAACCCAGACTTGATGCAAGCACCCTGATGGGCGGCAATAGCTGTCGCCCCCATTGCAGAGGAAATGTTCGAAGTGAAGCTCTATCTTTCTCGAACCATCCGAATAGGCCGCGAACGGATGCAAAGCTTTTGGCTCTTTGCATGTGCGGAAGATGGAGGTGCGGACTTCGGCAGGTAGGCTGTCGACATGCTGTGGATTATACCGGTTTTCCATGCGATAGGAGCCGCCCTTCGCCGATAGGCCGTTGCATGTCATCAGCAGCAAAAAAAGCGCGGACAGAGATCGTCTAATAATCATCTCACACCTCTCGCCGATCATTTGGTCGTCCTCTCCCGGACAACAGTGCGGTCACCTCGTACTCCGGCTAGACGACGCTATTGGGCGCCAAAGCGCAGGCGTTATCTTCGTTGACTTCGATCTGCAGAGTGGGGTGCACAATTTTGAACGACCGTCGCAGTATACTCGCCGATTCGATCAAGAAGTCATCTCCGGGATGGCCGGCCGGCATGACGACGTGGCAGGTCATCGCGGTCTCCGTGGTGCTGATCGGCCAGACATGCAGGTCATGCACGTTTGCGACGCCAGGGCGGCCCAATAGAAACTGCCGCACCGCCTCGACGTCGGTACCGCGCGGCGCGGCGTCGAGCGACATGTCGATCGAAGCTCGCAACAGTCCCCAGGTGCTCCAGAGGATGACTGCACAGATCAGCAGGCTCGTCACGGGATCCAGCCACAACCAATTCGTGAACTGGATCAGTGCGGTCGCAACGACAACGCCGGCGGAGACCGCGGCATCACCCGCCATATGGAGAAAGGCGCCCCGAATGTTGATATCCCCCTTCCGGCCGCTTGCGAAGAGCAGCGCAGTAGCGCCGTTGATCAGGATACCGAACGCCGCCACGACCATCACGGTAATTCCCGCGACAGGTTCCGGGCTCCAGAGACGCTGGATCGACTCGAGCCCGATGGCGCCAATCGCGACAAGCAGGAAAACCGCATTTGCAAGAGCGGCGAGAATTGAAGTCCGGCGAAAGCCGTAGGTAAAGCGTCCGCTTGGCGCACGTTTGGCCGCCACCGATGCACTCCACGCCACAATCAAACCCAGGACATCACCAAGATTGTGCCCCGCGTCCGCCAGAAGTGCGGTCGAGTTACCGAGATAGCCATAGATTCCCTCGGCCGCGACCAGCGCGGTGTTCAGCGCGACGCCGACGGCAAACGCCCTCCCGAAATCAGCAGGGGCGTGAACACGGCCGGTACCGTGGGAATGGTCGTCATGGTCGTCGTGGCTGTCGCCTCCATTGTGGTTGTCAGCATGCGAGTGGGATCGGTCTGAAGCCATTCGAGGTTCCTCAAATCGTCACGGAATCGGAAGCTCCGAAGCTAGACGCTCTCGCTGGACGGGCTCGCGGGAGCAGGCTTTGCCTCTTTCCGGAACAATACATAATGCGCCGGGAGCACCAGCAAAGTCAGGACGGTGAACGAGGCGATCCCTCCGATAACAACGGACGCAAGCGGTCGTTGCACCCCATCGGCGGCCTGCGCCTCCGCAGGAGCGATTTCGTGTCATATATTCTCATATTGAGCAGGCTCTTCCGCACTCGCGCGGAGCTCGGCTATCGATGTGCAACGTTATTACATCCTCAGATTTGATGAACGCAGTACTCCGTATGAGTTGGAATCGAGGGACGTGCATATGGGGCTTCTCCGGATCGAAACGATATGTGACGCGTTCGCCCTCTTCCCCGGCAGCGCACCAAAATGCTTCACGCGATCGCTGCCGGCAAATTCCGCTTGCGCCGTCGGGCAAATCACGGGCACATCTTCGCGCGTCTTCCGCCCGGCAAGAGGGGCGTTTCGCGATCGTCACTGAACGTTGGCGGAAGATGCGGTGGACGCGGCGCGCGCAACAGACGAATGCGCGCGCTCGCGGACGGCGAAGTCGTGGCGTCCTGATACCTCGACGCTGGT
>NZ_DAIDJE010000078.1 GCF_027451485.1 Bradyrhizobium sp. | reverse complement strand
TCCAATCTGCCGCACTCACTTTTCGCTTGTGGCGTCGGGCAAATCACTGGCAACTCTCTGCGCGTCCCGCGCTCTGAAACAGAGGGGCGTTTCGCGATCGTCACTTAACGCTGGGCGCGGGATGCGATGGACGCTTGTGGCGCAAGGGACGAATGCGCCAGCAAGCGGACGGCGAAAGCGTGTGGTCCTGACGCCCCGACGCTGGCGTTAACCTGGAGACGATGCTTCGCATCGCAGCAGGGATGGTGGCAAGAAAGCCCGGCTCACCAGGGAGAGCGCGCCATAAGCCGTAAACCAGCCGCGCGGGGAATGCCGGAACGTTTTCGGCGAACCTGCAGTGACGACCTCGTGTTTTCTTTTGACACGAGGCTGCGGGTGCGTTGAAGCGCCCGGCATTCCCTGCGCCCTCTGCAAGAGGGCAAAACGATTTTGCAGGACTCGGGTGAAGGAAGCCGCGGGAACGCGGAGATGTGCCTGAAGGATTCCGTCATTCCGGGGCGATGCGAAGCATCGAGCCGCAATCCATCACACCGCAGAACGTGTGGACGAATGGATTCTTAGGTGCGCAACAGCGCACCATCATTCGCGCTTCGCGTGCTCCGGAACGAGCAGGAGTGTGGAGATGCGGAGATTGAACGAACCGCTTACGCCGCAGCCGCTAGCACCACCTGCGCCAGAAGTTGCTCGCGTTTCTTCTGGGTGCGGTAACCCTTCATGGTCGCGGCAAAGCGCTCCAGAATGCCGTCCTCGAACGCAGTGACGATGGTGTCATGGACGTAGCTCTTGCGACAGATCGCGGGCGTGTTGGAAAGCTGGTCGGCGGCAGCGCGGATCGCCTCGAGCACCTGGCGCTTGCGGCCGTGCTGGCTCGACGCCGGCGAGACCCGCGACAGCGATTCCAGCACCACGGCGGAGGCCATCAGCGTGCGGAAATCCTTCAGCGAAATCTTGATGCCGGCGATCTCGCGCAGGAAGGCATTCACGCTCGTCGTAGAAACGGTGCGCACCGTGCCCGACGCATCGCGATACTGGAACAGGCGCCGGCCGGGCAGCGTGCGCAAAATCGGAATGGCGCGCACGAGCTTGGCCGCGTCGCATTCCTTGCGCACGGCCTTGCCGCCTTTGGCCTTGAAGGAGAGCACGAACGCGTCGTCCTCCAGCGTCACGTTGGATTTCAAAAGCGTGGTGGCGCCCCGGGTGCCGTTCATCCGCGCGTAGGTCTCGTTGCCCGGTCGGATCGCGGTGCGCGCGATCAGTTCGATTACCGCCGAGAGCGCGAACTCGCGGGTGGGCTCGTCGCCGGCAAGATGCATCGAGACGTGGCGGCGGATCTTTGGAAGCGCGCCGACAAGCTTGGCGAGGCGATGCGCCTTGCGGTGCTCGCGGACCTTCTCCCAGTCGGCGTGATAGCGGTACTGCAGCCGGCCGGCAGCGTCGCGCCCTACAGCCTGCAAATGCGAATTCGGATCAGGCGAATAGCGCACGTTCTGATAGGCCGGCGGCACCGCCATCGCATGCAGGCGGCGGATGGTTTTGGCATCGCGGATATGCGAGCCGTTGGCGCGCACGAAGGAATAAGTCTTGCCCCGCTTGACGCGACGGATGGTGAGCTGGGTCTGTTCGCCGAGGGTGAGGCCCAGTTCCCGCGCCAGGATCTCGACGGACGGCGCGGTCGCCGCGGCCGCCTTTTGGGCTCGCCTCCGCGGCTTGGACGGCCGCGGTTTCGGCCACTGTCCCAGCGCCTTGGCCAAAGCTATCTCCGGACCGGCCACATCCAGCCGCGCAGTCTCGAAATTCTGCTGATCCGTCATTGCTTTAGACGCCTTACTCCAACGCTTACCCTGCTAATGCCGGTTGATTCTGTTTGTTCCGGCCCGGGACCGGATGCCAAAAAGGGCATTTCGGCCTCGAACTGGCCATTTAGGGGGTATTGGCCGCGAGGGCTAGTCCCGGCCTTTTGTGGACTGGTCACTAAATACCTTTGGAAGGCGATGCAGCCCTGCCCTGCGGTCTTAAGTCCCAGGGCAAACGGCGTCAGTTCCGGGGGCCCGCGCAGCCCCTGCTGGAAGTTGATCCGGCGCAACGGACGAGCCCGCCGAAGGTCGTAATCGTTGCGCTTGTCGGCGTCGTTGGCGCGGGCGCATAATCATTCGCAACGATCAAGACGGCAGCCTTTCGGCGTTCGCGGGCCGCCATCGGGAGTGGAGGGATCAAATGTCCGAGAAGATTTACGACGTACCGGCGGATTGGGCGAAGCGCGCCTGGGTGGATGATGCCAAGTACCAGGAAATGTACGCGCGCTCGGTCAAGGATCCCAACGGCTTCTGGGCCGAACACGCCAAACGCATCGACTGGATGAAGCCCTTCACGAAGGTCGAAAATACCTCCTTTGAGCCCGGCCACATCTCGATCAAGTGGTTCGAGGACGGCGTGCTCAACGTCGCCTGGAACTGTATCGACCGCCATCTGGAAAAGCGCGGCAACCAGACGGCGATCATCTGGGAAGGCGACGACCCTTCCGAGTCCAGACACATCACTTACAGGCAACTCCATGACGAGGTCTGCAAGTTCGCCAACATCCTGCGAACGCGCAATGTGCAGAAGGGCGACCGCGTCACGATCTATCTGCCGATGATCCCGGAAGCAGCCTACGCGATGCTCGCCTGCGCGCGGATCGGCGCCATTCACTCGGTGGTGTTTGCCGGCTTCTCGCCGGACAGCCTGGCGCAACGCATCAACGACTGCCAGTCCAAGGTCGTGATCACGGCCGACGAGGGCCTGCGCGGCGGCAAGAAGGTTCCGCTGAAGGCCAATGTCGATGCGGCGATCGCCAAGACCGGCGGCGTCGACTGGGTCGTGGTGGTCAAGCGCACCGGCGCCAAGGTCGACATGAATCCGTCGCGCGACTTCTGGTACCACGAAGCCGCCGAGATGGTGACCACCGAATGTCCGTGCGAGCACATGCACGCGGAGGACCCGCTGTTCATCCTCTACACCTCCGGCTCGACCGGCCAGCCCAAGGGCGTGCTGCACACCTCCGGCGGGTACCTCGTCTTTGCCGCGATGACGCACCAATATGTCTTCGATTATCACGACGGCGACATCTACTGGTGCACTGCCGACGTCGGCTGGGTCACCGGCCACAGCTACATTCTCTATGGGCCGCTCGCGAACGGCGCGACCACGCTGATGTTCGAAGGTGTGCCGAATTACCCGGATAATTCGCGATTCTGGCAGGTCATCGACAAGCACAAGGTCAACATCTTCTACACCGCACCGACGGCAATCCGCGCGCTGATGCAGGGCGGCGACGCCCCGGTGAAGAAGACCTCGCGCGCCTCGCTTCGCCTGCTCGGCTCGGTCGGCGAGCCGATCAATCCGGAAGCCTGGGAATGGTATCACCGCGTCGTCGGCGACGGCCGCTGCCCGATCGTCGATACCTGGTGGCAGACCGAGACCGGCGGCATCCTGATCACGCCGCTCCCCGGCGCAACCAAGCTGAAACCGGGCTCGGCGACGCGGCCGTTCTTCGGCGTGGTGCCGCAGATCGTCGACGCCGACGGCAAGGTGCTGGAAGGCGAGGCGACAGGCAACCTGTGCATCGTAAAGTCATGGCCTGGCCAAATGCGCACCGTGTATGGCGATCACGCCCGCTTCGAGCAGACTTATTTCTCGACCTACAAGAACAAGTATTTCACCGGCGATGGCTGCCGGCGCGATGCCGACGGCTATTACTGGATCACCGGCCGCGTTGACGACGTCATCAACGTCTCCGGCCACCGCATGGGCACCGCCGAGGTCGAAAGCGCGCTGGTGGCGCACGTGCTGGTCTCCGAGGCGGCCGTGGTCGGCTATCCACACGACATCAAGGGCCAGGGCATCTATGCCTATGTCACGCTGATGGCGGGCACCGAGCCGACCGAAGAGTTGCGCAAGGAACTGGTGACCTGGGTGCGCAAGGAGATCGGACCGATTGCCTCGCCCGACCAGATCCAGTTCGCGCCGGGTCTGCCGAAGACACGCTCGGGCAAGATCATGCGCCGCATCCTGCGCAAGATCGCCGAGGACGATCCGGGCAGCCTCGGCGACACCTCGACGCTGGCCGATCCGGCCGTGGTCGACGACCTCGTCAGGAACCGGCAGAACAAGCGAACCACGGCGTAAGCGGAACCGCAAAACCAGTGCGCCTGACGATTTGCAGCGCGTCCTTCATAGGCCGCGCTGCCGACGCATCGCCGGGCACAAATGCATCCTTCGTCGTTCGGGAAATGTTGGGGCGGCGATCAACGAAGAGACAGAGCGGGCGGTTTCTTGCGCGCTCAGATTACAGGGCCGACGGCGCTCGTTTCACGCGTTTGTCATTCGAAGGTCGGCGCCGACGGACGTTTCCTCAAGCACTGTGGTTTTCCGGTCATTTACTTTATTTCCGACATTTTCTTTGCTTCCCCCTCGAAACTGCGTGCCGCGACGTCCGTGCACAACGCCGGGTTAATGGACGCGGTTAATATGCGAAGTAAGGGCCGGTCGCGCGGGGCTGGTCTCGCTGTTCCTCGGTATTCGAGCGGGCCATATTGGAGCGGACAATGTCTTTGAGGATGACGGTGGCGGCGGCCACCATCGGCATGGGGCTTCTGGCGAGCAATGGCGTCCAGGCACATCCCGAGATGGTCGACGTGAGCAGCGAATACTCCCCGGGAACGATCGTGGTCAAAACAAACGAACGCCACCTCTATCTCATCCTCGATTCCGGCCACGCCGTTCGTTATCCGGTCGGCGTCGGCAAAAACGGCAAGCAATGGTCCGGCACCACGCGGATCAGCGGCAAGTACCGCAACCCGGCCTGGTCTCCGCCGGCCGAAGTCAAGCACGACATTCCGAGTCTTCCCGATGTCATTCCCGGTGGCTCGCCGCATAATCCGATGGGGGTTGCGGCAATGACGCTGGAAGGCGGCGATTACGCCATCCATGGCACCAACAGGCCGGGGTCGGTCGGCGGCTTCGTCTCCTATGGCTGCATCCGGATGCTCAACCCCGACATCACCGACCTCTATGACCGGGTTTCGGTCGGCACCCCGGTGGTGGTAACGCGCTGATCGCGGCGGCGGAACACGCCTGCGATTGGGAGTCGCCGCCTCAAAAGTCTGAGGCGATGCCCTTGCTCTCCCAGTCGCCGTATCGCGTCGGCTCGGGTCCCTTCGGCCCTTGAAACTCCTTCGGCAGCGACTTTGCTTCAAGCGCGGCAGCATTCCGCCGCGCTTCGGCTTCCGCCAGCGCGCGTTGGGCAGCGGGCGGCAGCTTGCTTTCGCTAATGGATGCGCGCCGCTCTGGCTGCGATGTCTGTTCCGTCATGGCTGCTCACCTCGAAGTCATACGTCGGATTCTTATAATTGGCATATTCTCATGGCAAAGCGATTCCTGCTGCCGGTGGTCCAGCATTCCCGTCCCTTCTCCGCAGCAACTGCCAACCGCCACCGGCTGACGTCCGGATTGCTGCACCCAAATACAAGATGTACCCGCTCCATGCCCCCGCAACGATTCGCTCTGCCCACTGAAGCGCCTGGCCTCGCCGCGCGGCGGATCGCAGCCGACATTCTCGATGGCGTCCTCCACAAGCACCGCACGCTTGACGAACAACTCGATGGCGCGGCCGCGCATCCCGGACTGAAAAGTCTTTCCGACCGCGACCGCGCGCTGATGCGGCGCCTGGTCGCAACGATCCTGCGGCGGCTGGGTACGCTTGGCCATGTTCTTTCACGGCTTCTTGATCGCGGCATTCCCACCGACGCACCCCGCGTGCAGAGCGCGCTGCTGATTGGCGCCGCGCAAATTCTCTGGATGGACGTGCCCGACCATGCCGCGGTCGATTTGTCGGTGCGGCTCGTCCAGTCGGATCGTCGTGCGGCGAAATATGCCGGCCTCGTCAACGCCGTGCTGCGGCGCTGCGCGCGGGAGGGCCAGCCGCTGATTGACGAGGTAAAATCGAGAAATCTTGACGTTGCGCCATGGCTGCTCGCGCGCTGGTCGGCCCATTACGGCGAGACGATTGCGCGCGACATCGCGATTGCAATCGGGCAGGAGCCCTCGTTCGATATCACGGTGAAGTCCAATCCGGCACAATGGGCGACACGGCTGCATGGCGAAACGCTGCCGACCGGCTCGGTCCGCACGCTACTGCAAGGCTCGGTGACGACGTTGCCGGGCTTCGCCGAGGGCCAATGGTGGGTGCAGGACGCGGCCGCTGCCCTGCCGGCTCGGCTGTTCGGTGACATCAAGAACAAGCAAATCGTCGACCTCTGCGCCGCCCCAGGCGGCAAGACCGCGCAACTCGTTCACGCCGGTGCGCAGGTCACCGCGGTCGACCGCTCGCCCGCCCGCATGGCGCGGCTCCGCGACAACCTGACTCGGCTGTCGCTCAGTGCTGAATTCGTGGTGGCCGACGGCGCCGAGTGGCTCGGCCAGAGCCAGGGCGCGGGTTTCGACGGCATCTTGCTCGACGCCCCCTGCACCTCGACCGGAACGATCCGGCGTCATCCCGACATCGGCTGGCTGCGTCAGGAGTCCGACATTGCGCCACTTGCGGCCGCCCAGAAGCGGCTGCTGCAACGCGCCGTCGCGGCGCTCAGACCCGGAGGAACGCTCATCTATTGCACCTGTTCGCTCGAGCCGGAAGAAGGTGAGCAGGCGATATCGGAATTGCTGAAGTCCGAATCTGCGATGCAGCGCGTTCCGATCGCTGCGAGCGAGGTCGCGGGCCTGAGCGAAATCCTTAACCGAGACGGCGATCTGCGTACCCTGCCCTGTCACCTGCCGCATGCCGATCCGAGGCTTGGCGGGCTGGACGGGTTTTACGCGGCAAGGCTCGTGCGGCGGAATTAAACGGCATTGTCGGCTAAATCCTGATTTTGCACCGGTTTTTGCGCCTGCCGCGCTGATTCGGACCGTTTCAAGGTGGTGTTTTGGCTGCATTTCCGGATTAAAAGGAGCCGGAAAGAATCCTCCCAGCCAAGGCAGGGCGTGTCACAACGCAAACGTATCTCGACGCTGATTCTCGGCCGCGTTGCGCGCAACCTGATGGCGCGGGCAAGCAGCGGCTCGGCGGCATTGTCCTCAATATGGCCAAGCCGGACCGATCGCCTCATCATTGCCCCGCATGATCTGCGCACGGCGGACGCAACGCGCGCGGCCGAAATCTACGCTGGCCGCTTCGTCTTCGCGGGTAAAATCGTCACCTGCCACGGCCGCTCGATTTTCGAGCTCGAGCCGCCATCGGAGGATTGGGAGGTCGCGCTCCTCGGCTTCGGATGGCTTCGCCATTTGCGCGCCGCTGATACCGCGCTGACCCGCGCCAACGCCCGCGCGCTGGTCGATGACTGGCTGTCGAACCCGAACTACAAACGACCGATGGCGCGCCGTCCCGACGTGCTGGCCCGGCGCGTCGTCTCGCTCTTGTCGCAGGCGCCGTTGGTCCTCGGCGATACCGACGGCAAATTCTATCGGCGCTATTTGCGTGGGCTTTCGCGCGAAATCCGTTACCTACGCTCCGCTACGATCGACATCGCCGATGGCGTGCCGCGGCTCCAGGTATTGATCGCGCTCTGTTACGCCTCGCTGTGCCTGGCTAATCAGGCGCGCCACATCCGCACCGCCGCGCGCAAGCTTTCGGAGGAGTTGCAACGGCAAATCCTGCCCGACGGCGGACATATCTCGCGCAACCCCGGCGCGCTGATCGAGCTTTTGACCGATCTCCTACCACTGCGGCAGACCTTCGCCGCGCGCAACATCGCGCCGCCGCCGGCCTTGTTGAACGCCATCGACCGCATGATGCCGATGCTGCGCTTCTTCAGGCACGGTGACGGCAGTTTCGCATTGTTCAACGGGATGAGCAGCACGCCTTCTGACGTGCTGGCGACCTTGCTGGCCTATGACGACACCCATGGCGTGCCGATGTCGAACATGTCGCACACCGGGTTTCAGCGGCTCGACGCCGGCAACACCGTCCTGATCATCGACACCGGGCCAGCGCCTCCGCCAAGCGTCAGCCAGGACGCGCATGCCGGATGCCTTTCGTTTGAGCTCTCCTCAGGCACGAGCCGGCTCGTCACCAATTGCGGTATGCCGTCCACCGGCCGCGACAATTGGCGGAGCTTTGCCCGAGGCACGGCGGCCCATTCGACGCTGACCTACCACGACACATCGTCGTGCCAGTTCGTGGAGTTTTCGGCGATGAAGCGGCTGTTGCAGGGCGCGCCGATCGTCAGCGGGCCGACGGAGGTCGAAAGCTATCGCGAAGCCGTGGCCAATGGCGTGCTGCTGACGGCTTCGCATGACGGCTACCTCAACCGGTTCGGCGTGATTCACCGCCGGACGCTGATGCTCGCACCGGACGGCACGCGGCTCGATGGCGAAGATAGCCTGGTTCTGGCGTCCAACGGTCGAAGCAAGGTCAGTGAAACCGATTATGCGCTGCGCTTTCATCTTCACCCCGCGGTGAAGGCAAGTCGTCTCAGCGACGCCAGAGGCGTGATGCTGGTGCTGCCCAACCGCGATGTCTGGATCTTTGAGGCGCTCGACGACAGGGTCGACCTTGAAGACAGCGTATTTCTGGCCGGCAATGACGGGCCGCGCCGCACCTCCCAGATCGTGATCCGCCAGGAGTCACACCGTGCGCCGTCCGTTCGCTGGAGCTTCGTGCGCTCGACTGCCTCGCCATCGGCAACCTCAGCAAGACGCGGTGCGCGCCACGAACCGGAACTGCCGCTTTGAGAGCGCCTTGATTGTTACTTGCGCAAGGGTGCCAATAAGATTCCTTCGCTGGGCGTGAGAGTACGGCTATTTGGCGACGCTCTATCTTACCGTTGTGAAGGACACTGAAAGCTGCTACTCAGCGCTCGCTCGCGCGACTGGCGACTTTGGATGGAGCACCATCGGGAAGCGCGGGAATTTCTGCCGTGCGCCTGGGCATCAGCACTCCTGAACGAAGGATTTTGCCCATGACCGATCAACTACGCCGCGTTACCCGCGCTCTGCTCTCTGTTTCCGACAAATCAGGCCTGCTCGAATTCGCGCGCTCGCTCGCTCTCCAGGGCGTCGAGCTCGTTTCGACCGGCGGGACCGCGAAAGCAATCGCGGAAGCCGGCTTGAAGGTCAAGGACGTCTCAGAGCTGACCGGATTTCCGGAGATGATGGATGGGCGCGTCAAGACGCTGCATCCGAAAGTGCACGGCGGTCTGCTCGCCATCCGCAACAAAGCCGATCACGCCGGCGCGATGAAGGCGCATGATATCGCACCAATCGATCTGCTGGTCGTCAACCTCTATCCGTTTGAAGCCACCGTCGATAAAGGCGGCAATTTCGAAGAGTGCATCGAGAACATCGATATTGGCGGACCCGCGATGATCCGCGCCGCGGCGAAAAACCACAACGATGTTGTTGTCGTTGTCGATGCCGGCGATTATCAGGCCATTCTTGATGAACTCAAGGCCCATCAGGGCGCAACCACACTGCACTTGCGACGGCGTCTGGCAGCAAAGGCCTATGCGCGGACGGCCGCCTACGATGCGGCGATCTCCAATTGGTTCGCTTCCGAAATCAATATTGAAGCGCCGGATTTCCGCGCCTTCGGCGGTCGCCTGATTCAGTCGCTACGGTACGGCGAAAATCCGCATCAGAAGGCGGCATTCTATCGCCTGCCCGAAAGGCGGCCCGGCGTCTCGACGTTGCTCCAGTTGCAGGGCAAGGAGCTTTCCTACAACAACATCAACGACACCGATGCGGCGTTTGAATGCGTCGCCGAATTTGATCCAAGACGCACCGCGGCCTGCGTCATCGTCAAGCACGCCAACCCTTGCGGCGTTGCCGAGGGCTCCGATCTCGCCACAGCTTACCGCCGCGCGCTTGCCTGCGACTCGACCTCGGCCTATGGCGGCATTATCGCGCTGAACCGCACGTTGGACGTGGAGACGGCGAAGGCCGTCACCGAGATCTTCACCGAGGTCATCATCGCACCCGGCGCAACCGATGACGCCATCGCCGTGGTCGCCAAGCGCCGCAATCTTCGGCTGCTTCTGACCGGCGGACTGCCCGATCCCCGGGCCAGCGGGCTGACAGCAAAGACGGTCGCGGGCGGTTTGCTGGTGCAGAGCCGCGACAACGCCGTGATCGACGACATGGTGCTGAAGGTTGCGACCAAACGGGCGCCGACCGAAGCGGAGATGCGCGATCTGATGTTCGCTTTCCGCGTGGTCAAGCACGTCAAGTCGAACACGATCATCTATGCGAAGGATCTCGCCACCGTCGGCATCGGTGCGGGCCAGATGAGCCGGGTGGATTCGGCGCGCATCGCCGCGCGAAAGGCAGAGGACGCCGCGCGCGAGCTAAAGCTCGCCGAGCCGTTGACCAAAGGATCGGTCGTCGCTTCCGACGCCTTCTTCCCGTTTGCCGACGGCATGCTGGCCTGCATTGAAGCGGGCGCCACCGCGGTGATCCAGCCCGGCGGCTCGGTGCGGGACAACGAGGTCATCGAAGCCGCCGACGCCCACAACATCGCCATGGTGTTCACGGGGGTGCGCCACTTCAGGCATTAAGCCCTCGGCAGTCCGCGCCTGCGGCGAAGCCGAAGGACAATAATCTGCTTACTTGCCGACTGCGTAGGGTCCGCCTCTTTCCAGCGCGCGCTGGTAGGCGGGCCGCGCGTGGATGCGCTCCAGAAATGCCATCGCCTTGGGATGGCCCTGCTCGAGGCCGCCGCGCGCTGCCGCCGCCTCCAGCGGAAAGCTCATCTGGATGTCGGCGGCGGTGAAGGCTTCGCCCGCGAACCACTCGCTCTTGGCGAGCTCGCTTTCCCAGAACGCCATGTGCAGCTTGAGCTGCGGATTGACGATGGCCAGAAGCGCCTGATTGCAGACCTTGCGTACCAGCGGACGAAGCAAGGCGGGCGAGCGCCGCGGCATGATCGTGAACAGCAGCTTCATCAGCAACGGCGGCATGGCCGAGCCTTCGGCATAGTGCAGCCAATAAGTATAGCGCAAACGCTCCGGCGTATCGGGCGGCGGGATCAGCCGTCCGTTGCCGTAACTGCCGACGAGGTATTCGGCGATCGCGCCGGACTCCGCGATCGTTTTTCCGCCGTCGGTGATGACGGGCGATTTTCCAAGCGGGTGAATGGCGCGGAGCTCGGCCGGCGCCCGCATGTCCGGCTGACGCTGATAGCGCACAATGTCGTAGCCGACGTTTAGTTCTTCCAGAAGCCACAGCACCCGCTGCGATCGGGAATTGTTGAGGTGATGGACCGTAAGCACGTGAACCCCCAGATGTGCCGAAGCGGTTTGGCGGTTTGTCAGACCGAGACTTCGTAGCAGCGGACCATGCTGTCAGCGATGACGAACGCGCTCAACGATCGAGGCTCTCGAATATTTTATCCGGGTAATATTGATTTGTAATTTACCCGGATATAAATTGGCGACCGTTCTCAATTTCCGAGATTGATCCAGGATGCAAAGCCCCACCCCGCAGTTCACAGCCTTCATCGGACCACGGCTGTTGGCATCCGGCCCTTTGGCCGAGGTTGCGCTCGCTGTCAGGAAAGCCGGTCAGAGCCCCGCAACTGGGCCCATCCTGATCTTCGACGATGCCACGGGCCGCCCGGTCGACTTCGACCTTCGCTGCAAGAGTTTCGAGTCGTCCACCGAGGAAATAGCGAGCGCTGAGCCGCGCGGTCGCGGCCGTCCCAAACTCGGAGTGGTGGCCCGCGAGGTGACGCTGTTGCCCCGGCACTGGGAATGGCTCGCGAACCAGCCGGGAGGCGCCTCCGTGGCCCTGCGAAAACTCGTCGACGAGGCGCGCCGGACCAGCGGCGATCGAGATCGTCATCGTGCGGCAAGGGACGCGGCCTATCACTTCATGTCGGCGATGGCGGGTGATCTGCCCGGCTTCGAGGAGGCCTCACGCGCGTTGTTTGCTGGCGAGCGGCGGCGTTTCAGCGAACATATCGCCGGTTGGCCCGAGGATGTCCGCGACCACATCATCAAGCTTGCCTTCAGCGATCGCGCCGATACTCAAAGCGCCTGATCGGACATCAATCGCGCTCTACCTGCTGCAGTTTCAAGCCTCCAAGTTGCAGATCTCCAATCCGCTACACCGCTTCACAAGGAGAAGCCCGTGTCTGATCACACGCCTCTCTGGAAGACATTCCTGTTCTTCCTCGCGCCGATGATGCTGACCAACATCCTGCAATCGCTGTTCGGCACCATCAACGGCGTCTATCTCGGTCAGATGATCGGCGTGGACGCATTGGCGGCCGTGTCCACTTTCTTTCCGATAATGTTCTTCTTCATCTCGTTCGTCATAGGACTGGGCGCGGGCGCCAGCGTGCTGATCGGGCAGGCCTGGGGGGCACGCGAACCGGACAAGGTGCGGTCGGTGGCGGGGACGACGCTGACGGTCGCCCTGCTCGGCTCGGCGATGATCGCGATTTTCGGCGGCCTGTTCTGCCGGCAGCTCCTGATCGTACTCGCGACTCCGCCTGCCATTCTCGACGCCGCGGAATCTTATTCCCGCATCATGCTGGTCTCGATGCCGCTGACTTTCGTCTTCCTTCTGCTGACTTCGATGCTGCGCGGCACCGGCGATACGGTGACGCCGCTGGTGGCGCTGGCCATCTCGACCGGGGTGGGCCTTCTGACAACACCTGCTCTGATCAAGGGGTGGCTCGGTCTGCCAATGCTCGGTGTTTCCAGCGCGGCATGGGCCTCGGCGGTCTCAGGCGTGTTCACGCTGTTGTGGCTGACTCTGGACCTTCGACGCCGTCACCATGTCCTGGCCTTCGACGCCGCATTTCTGCGCGCGATGCGGATCGACGGAGTCCTGCTCCGCAAGGTTCTCAATATCGGAATCCCCTCCGCCGCCGGAATGGTGAGCATGTCGCTGGCGGAATTGGTGCTGCTTGGGCTTGTCAACGGCTTCGGCGCCGGAGCGACCGCCGCCTATGGCGCTGTCAACCAGGTCCTGGGCTATGCCCAGTTCCCGGCGGTGTCGATTGCCATCACGGTCTCGATCTTTGGTGCGCAGGCGATCGGCAGGGGCCACTCGAACCAGATCGGCTCGATCGTGCGTACAGGACTCGTCATGAATCTCGTCCTGACCGGCAGCCTGGTCGCGCTCGCCTACCTGCTGTCACGCATCATCATGGGCTTCTTTATCGTCGATCCCTCGGTTCTTGAACTCGCCCAGAGGCTGCTCCGTATCGTCTTGTGGAGCTCGGTGGTGTTTGGGATGGCGCTGGTATTTTCAGGAGCGATGCGCTCCAGCGGAACAGTATGGGCACCATTGTCGATTCAGATCTTCGCAATCGCCGGAATCGAGGTGCCCGCCGCGTTCCTGCTCGGCCGGGTCATCGGGATCGACGGTATCTGGGCGGCCTACCCGATCGCGTTCAGCGCAATGTTCCTGCTGCAAATGGGCTACTACCTGCTGGCATGGCGCAAGCGCGCCATCAAGCGGCTGATCTGACCAAAGTATGATAACCATCATAACAGGATAGACGCGGGACGCCAGCTGCGCCACAATGCAACCTGTTCCGGCAACGCGAGGCGCTCATGAGTCCGACAGCTCCGCAATTCTTGTTCGATTTCGGCAGCCCCAACGCATTCCTCAGCCATGAGGCGATCCCTCCAATCGAGAAACGGATCGGGGTGAAATTCGAATACGTGCCGATCCTGCTCGGCGGCATTTTCAAGGCCACCAACAATCGCTCTCCGGCCGAGACGCTAGCCGGCATCAAGAACAAGCGCGAATTCCAGGCAATTGAGACACAACGCTTCCTGAAGCGCTTTCAGGTCAAGCCTTACACCTGGAACCCGTTCTTTCCGGTCAATACGCTGAACTTGATGCGCGCTGCGGTCGCCGCCCAACTCGAAGGCGTTTTCGAACGATACGTCGACGCCGCCTTTCATCATATGTGGGTCGAGCCGAAGAAGATGGACGACCCGGAAGTTGCGCTTGCCGCGCTGACCGCATCCGGCCTTGATGCAGCGAGGCTGTTCGCCCGCGCCATCGAAGCCGACGTGAAAGCGAAGCTGATCGAGAATACGCAGGCGGCCGTCGAGCGCGGCGCCTTCGGCTCACCGACGTTTTTCGTTGGCGATGAGATATTCTTCGGCAAGGAGCAGTTGCGCGACGTCGAGGAGATGGTGCAGTTGGGTCGGTAATCTTTGTCTGTGCGAGGAACAAAGCGGGGAAGCAATCCAGGCCTTCATATGTCTCCGGATTGCTTCGCCTCGCCGCAGTGACGGGTGACGTGAGCGGAGAACGAATCATGCAAAGGCGCAACGCTACCGTGGCCGTGATCGGCGCCGGCGACTATATCGGCGCCGAAATCGCCAGGAAATTCGCCGCAGAAGGCTTCACCGTATTCGCTGGCCGGCGCGACGGCGCCAAGCTCGAGCCGCTGGTGCGCGACATCGAGGCGGCGGGCGGATCGATCGTGGCGCGCGCGCTGGACGCGCGCAAGGAAAATGAAGTCGAGGCCTTCCTCAGCGAGGCTGACCGGCACGCTCCGCTTGAGGTGAGCATTTTCAACGTCGGCGCCAATGTCAATTTTCCGATTCTGGAGACCACCGACCGCGTGTTCCGCAAAGTTTGGGAGATGGCCTGCTGGGCGGGCTTTCTTGCGGGGCGCGAGTCGGCACGCCTGATGCTGCCGCGCGGCCAGGGCAACATCTTCTTCACCGGCGCGACGGCATCCCTGCGCGGCGGCAGCGGCTTTGCCGCCTTTGCCAGCGCCAAGTTCGGGCTCCGCGCGGTTGCACAATCCATGGCGCGCGAACTCGGTCCGAAAAACATCCATGTCGCGCATCTGATCATCGATTCCGGCGTCGATACCGCCTGGGTGCGTCAGCGGCGCGAACAGCTCTGGGGCAAGGAAGCGCTCAACAATCCGGATCTGCTGATGCCGCCCGCCTCGGTGGCGGCCTCCTATTGGCAGCTTTATCAGCAGCCGCGCAGCGCCTGGACATTCGAACTGGAAATTCGCCCGTTCGGGGAAAAGTGGTGACGGGACAATGGCGAGCGCGAGTGGTGTATAGCGGATTGACTTGCTACTATTCGCCATTCGCCATCGCCAAAAAGAAAAGGACGTCGTCCAATGCGTATTCTTGTCGTGGGAGCCGGAGCGATCGGCGGATATTTCGGCGGACGATTGTTGCAGGCCGGCCGTGATGTGACGTTTTTGGTCCGCGCCAAGCGGGCAACGGAACTCGCCCGGGACGGCCTCGTCATCAAGAGTCCCAATGGAGACGTGACGCTGGAAAATCCGCCCGCCGTGCAGGCCGACACGCTCAAGGAAAAGTTCGACGTCGTGCTGTTGAGTTGTAAGGCGTTCGACCTCGATGACGCGATCGAATCGTTTGCTCCCGCAGTTGGACCACAGACGGTGATTCTCCCGCTGCTCAATGGGATGCGTCACCTCGACGTCCTCGATGATCGCTTCGGTCGGGAGCGTGTCATCGGCGGCCAGTGCGGTATTGCCGCGACGCTCGATGAAAATCGTCACGTTGTGCAGCTGACGCCGGTGTTTCAGTCGCTCACTTTTGGTGAGCGCGACGGGACCATGTCGGATCGAGTGCAGGCCATCGCGGCGAATTTTGCTCCGGCCAACATCGGTTCGCAGGCGAGCGACGACATCATGCAGGAGATGTGGGAGAAGTGGGTGCTGCTCACCACGCTTGCGAGCTCGACATCCCTGATGCGCGCGCCGGTCGGCCATATCTTGGCTGCGCCCGGTGGCCGGGACTTCATCCTGGGCGTTCGCGACGAATGCATTTCTGTCGCAAGGGCTGCCGGCTACACTCCGCGCGAGGCATTCCTGAGCCGCATCAACGGAATGCTGATGACAGAAGGGTCTCCACTCACCGCCTCAATGTTCCGCGATATCAAGGCCGGTGCGCGGACCGAGGCCGATCACGTGGTCGGCGATATGATCGCACGCGGCGACGCTGCAAAGGTACCCCTGCCAAAACTCAAGGTCGCCTATACGCACCTGAAGGCCTATGAGAGCCAGCGCGGGTGATCGCTGTTTTAGCGCTCGTCCTTGATGCAAAGCCCCGCAGCCACCGGCACCATTACAGGCGGCGACCGGCGTCATCGAATTCGATGAAGCTGCGGCTACGGGTCCCGGCATTCGCCGGGAGAAGATCCTACAAATGCGCCAGATAATGCGCCAGTGCGGTGATCTCCTCCTCGCTCAAGGGGTAGGCGACATCGGCCATCGCCGCCATGCCGCCGCCGGATCGCGCGCCGGACTTGTAGTCGTGCAGCGCCTTCAAAAGATATTCCTCGCGCTGGCCGGCGATACGCGCCACCGCGCCCTTGCCCGCGAAACTGTCGGTATGGCAGTTGGCGCAGCGCCGGCCGTTCGCCGCCTGCGCACCCTTTTTCGAAAGGTCCGGGTTGTCATCCTTTGTCGCTTTTGGCGGCGTGAGTGACGCGAAATAGGCCCCTAAATTGCGAATATCCTGGTTGTCGAGCTGTTCGACAATTGACTGCATCTGCTCGCTTTTGCGCGAGCCGCTGCGGAAGAACACCAGTTGCCACTGGATGAATTGATCGGGCTGACCGGCCAGCGAGGGCACGTTTTCCGTTTGCGAGATACCGTTCTCACCGTGACAGGTAGCGCAGAGTTCGGCCTTCTTCTTCACGGCCTCCATGTCGGCGGCGGGCGAGCTTGCGGTTGAGGCAATCGACCAGGCGGCTGCGCAGAAAACGCTCAAAAAAAATCGGCGCATCACCGGTACCGCTCCGTTTCATCTACTGCTGAAAGCAAAATCTGCGGCCGCCCATTGCCAGGCGGCCGCAGCTTTTTGGAGTTGAGCTTCTACTTGCTGTAGCTGATGCGATAGATCGCACCGGCCCAATCGTCGGCGACGAGAATCGATCCATCCTTGTTCAGGATGATGTCGTCAGGACGGCCGTGGAAGCTTTGGTCACCGTCGAGCCAGCCTTCGGCGAACACCGTCTGCTTGGCATTCTTGCCGTCCGGATCGGCGGTGACGCGAACAATGCGTGCACCCTGATACTTATGCCGGTTCCACGAGCCATGCTCGGCGATCAGAATCGAGTTCTTGTACTCGGCCGGGAACATATTGCCCGTATAGAACTTCATGCCGAGCGGGGCGACGTGCGCGCCGAGCTTGAGTACGGGCGGCGTGAACTCCGAGCACTTGTGGCCCATGGCGAACTTCGGATCGGGGATGTCTCCCTCGTGGCAATACGGATAGCCGAAGTGCTCGCCGAGCCGCGAGATCATGTTGAGCTTGTCGCTCGGCGTATCGTCGCTCAGCCAGTCACGCGCATTCTCGGTGAACCAGTATTTTCCGGTACGCGGATCGACATCGCCGCCCACGCTGTTGCGGACGCCAAGCGCGACCAGTTCGGCATTGCCGGTCTTGGGATCGACGCGCCGGATCTGCGACACGCTGGTCGGCGGAATGCCGATGTTGAAGGGCGGTCCGAATGGAACGTAGAACCAGCCATCCTTGTCGGCGGCGAGATACTTCCAGCCGTGCGCAGCATAGGAAGGCATGTCGTCATAGACCACCTTGCCTTCGCCGAGCTTGTCGAGATTGTCTTCGGCGTTGTCGTAGCGGATCAGCTTGTTGACATTAATGACGTAGAGCGCGCCATCCTTGAACGCGATGCCGGTGGGCATCGGCGGATTGAGACCCTTGAGGATGGTCTTGACCTCTTTCTTGCCGCCCTTGTCGGTGATGGCGTAGACGTTGCCGAGACCGAACGAGCCGACGAACAGCGTGCCCTTGTCGCCCCAGGCCATCTGACGCGCGGCGAGCACGCCGGAGGCGTACACCTCAATCTTGAAGCCCGGCGGCAGCTTGATCTTCTTGATTGTTGAGGCCAGCTCCGCGTCAGAGGAGCCGGTCGGCGGGCCCATTTTCGGGGCAAGACCCTTCTGGGTCTGGGTCTCGTCGCCGAGGAACCAGTCGTCCGGCGGATGGGTCCAGAATTCCTTGTTGCCGGACTCATAGTGCTTCAGAGCCTTGTCCTGCGCTTTGGCCTGACCGGTTGCCCCCGCCACGAGGATCGCTGCGAGCGCAAGAATAGATCGATTGAAAGCCGATTTCATCGCGTCTCTCTCCCTGTGCAGCCAAGGCGGCTGCGATCTTTGTTTTTTATGACAGCTCCGCCGCAGAATCGTCCGCCTGCGGCAAGGCTGGAAAAATCCTAGCATATCCTTGGCGAGAGAGAAGCGCGCAAGGTCCGAGCCTTAAGTCGATATCGAGGCTGCGCGACAGGGATCACAGCGGTTTTCGAGGGAAACTCCGCCGAATGACAGGCCGATGCACGCACCCGGCGCTGCATGTTGCGGAAACCTGGAGCGGGCGAAGGGATTCGAACCCTCGACCCCGACCTTGGCAAGGTCGTGCTCTACCCCTGAGCTACACCCGCATCCTTGGGAAGCGTCACCTCACGTTTATCGGGTGACGTCTGACCTATGCCAAATGCGGACAGCGAATGCAACAGCCAGCAGCGCACAATCGAAAATAGCTTAAGCGCCCGATATTACTGCCATTTTGCCGAAATCGGCCGGAAATGGCCTCGAGCGGTCTCCGAAATCGCCGATGGCCCGAAACTGCGCCGGCTGGAGGCTCGATCGATTCGGGCGAGGATTGCTTTCAATCGGCCTTGGCCATGGCTGACCGTCTATGAAGAAGAGCGCGGCGCCGTCCTGAGACAACAACGCCCAATCCGCGCCCGATGGCGCCGTGTGGCGGCCCGCATCCTCGGCCAAATCCGCGAAACCGATTGAAATTTCGTAAGCAGCCGCCATTTGGGGGAGAAGTTCTGAACGGCGAGGCCGGAGCGTGCTAGACAGTCGCGGCCGGCCAGACCACTGGCAAGACATCAGACGAGGATTTCCGTGACGATAATAGAGCAGGGCAATGGAGCCGCACCGCAGGCAACACCCGATCTGATCAAGGACACGACGACCCAGAGTTTCGTCAAGGACGTGATCGAGGAATCCAAACGGCAGCCGGTGCTGATCGATTTCTGGGCAAAGTGGTGCGGCCCCTGCCGCCAGCTCACGCCCATCCTTGAAAAGGTCGTCCGCGCCGCCAGGGGCAAGGTCAAGCTGGTCAAGATGAACATCGACGAGCACCCGGCGATTCCGGGCCAGATGGGCATCCAGTCGATTCCGGCTGTCATCGCCTTCGTCAATGGTCAGCCCGCCGATGGCTTTATGGGCGCTTTGCCGGAGAGCCAGGTCACGGCGTTCGTCAACAAGCTCACGGCCGGCGTGCCCGGAGAGCCCAACATCGCAGAGGTGCTCAAAGAGGCCGAGACCGTGCTCGCCGACGGCGATGCCGCGACCGCCGCCTCGATCTACGCGGAAGTTCTCGCCGCCGATGCCACCAATATCCCAGGCCTTGCGGGACTGGCGAAGTGCTACGCCACGACCGGCGCAATGGACCGGGCCAAGCAGACGCTGGCGATGGTTCCGGAATCCAAGCGCGGCGACGCCGCGGTCAAGGCCGTCCAGGCCATGATCGATCTGGCCGAACAGGCAAGCTCGCTTGGGCCGCTTGCCGACCTTGAACAGAAAGTCGCCGCAAATCCGCTAGACCATCAAGCACGGTTCGATCTCGCCACGGCGCTCAACGCCGCCGGCAAACGCACGGAGGCGACCCAGCAGCTGCTCGAAATCATCAAGCGGGACCGCAAGTGGAACGAGGACGGCGCCCGCAAGCAGCTGATCCAGTTCTTCGATGCGTGGGGCGCAACCGATGAGGCGACCGTTGAAGGAAGAAAGCGGCTGTCGACGATCCTGTTCTCGTAATTCCGAGCCCCGCCGCGGCCGAGCAACTTCCACTAGCTGGTGGTCCTTCAATTCTAACGTTTGCAAAAGCGCCTGCCATATCGCGATTCAAATGTTAGAATTGGATCACCAAAGGCACGATATGCGCTGGTGACCGCAATGCCGATCAATGCCGAATATCGCGGACCCTCCGACCTGCCCGAGATCATTCCGGTGTTTCCGCTGCCCGGCGCGCTGTTGTTGCCGCGTGGGCAGATGCCGCTTAACATTTTCGAACAGCGCTATCTCGCCATGGTCGACGACGCGTTTCGCGACGGACATCGCCTGATCGGGATGATCCAGCCCGACGTCTCGCACTCTCCGGACGAGACCCACCCGAAGCTGTTTCAGGTCGGCTGCGTCGGACGCATCACCCAGCTCGCCGAGTCGGGCGACGGCCGCTATATCCTCGAGCTCACCGGCATCTCCCGCTTCAAGGTGGTCGAGGAACAGAGCGCGCTGACGCCCTACCGGCAGTGCAAGGTCGATTATTTTCCCTATATCGACGATTTTACCGCGCGAAAGGGCGAGGAAGCCGTCGATCGAGAGGCGCTGCTCAAAGCGCTGATGGATTTTCTCAAGGCCAACAACCTCAAGGTCGACTGGGAAGGCATCGAGAACGCGCCGAATGAGGCGCTGGTCAATGCGCTTGCGATGATGTCTCCCTACGGGCCACCAGAAAAGCAGGCGATGCTTGAAGCCCCCGACCTCAAGACACGCGCCGAAATCCTGATCGCGATCACCGAGATGGATCTCGCCAAGAAGCGCACCAGCAACGACACCGGATTGCAGTAGCGGCTAACGCAATTTTCGCCGGCCCCAGTAGATATGCAGCGGAAACATCAGGGCCAATGAAAATCCGGCGGCGATGTGGGTCCAGCTGATCCACGGCCGCAACGTTTCCGAACCGAGGTAATAGAGCCCGAAGGCTGTCCCGATCAGGATAGCATTGAACGTCGCCATCACAGCTCCGGAAACGCGATTCGTCCGGCTTCGCCAAGCACGCATGAGATGAATCGGAATGAGCGCGCCGACCATCATCAGTGTCACCATGGCGGCGCCGCCGTGTGTCATCAGGAGATACGCAATCGCCTGCTGCCAGATTTCATCACCGGAAATCTCCTTCCGCCAATCCGCAACAAGCCATCCCACCCCGGTCAGAAACAGGATGGCAAAGGCTGCATAGATCGCGAGGCGGAATGGGAGTTTAAGCCGCAAGGTGCACCGCGTGTTGCCAATCGGGGGTGATCTGGAGACCGCGGTCGGAACCAATCAGTAGCGCACTTGCGCTGTACTGCTCGATCAACTCGGTTGCGCCCGTTCCGGCAATCATCACGACCTTCGTCAAGGCGTCGGCGATCATGCAGGAAGCCGCCCGCACGGTCGCCCCGTCGTTGGCACAGGCGGCCACCGTGGCACGAGGGTCAATAATGGCCGGCCTGGCGGTTTCCGTGGAATGGAAGGGATCAAAGCGACGCGCCGTCGTCGCGAGCGCCGCGTCGACGAGTTGGATCTGACAGACGATGCGGCCGGGATCGCGTGGATGGCGAATGCAAACGGTTCGGGTTTCCTCGCCGAAACAAGCAAGATCGCCGCCTGCATTCACGATCGCGTTCACGACGCCCCGCTCGCGCAGAATACTGAGCGCGCGATCGACCGCAAAGCCTTTCGCGATCCCGCCAAGGTCGATCCTCACGCCGGCATCTCGAAAGCCAACCACATTGCCTTCCAAGAGCATGATCGCGTCGGTCGCTCCTGGCTCCGCCGTGAGCGAGACGTCTCGGCCGGTCTTCGGCAAAATCCCTGCCGCCTGAAGGCCCGGAGCTACGGCGACATCAAAAATTCCGTTCGACCGCCGGTTCATTTCGAGCGCCGCTTCCAGGACTTCGAACGTCAGGGCATGCACGGGGACCGGGCGAACGTGAGCTTCCCGGTTGAGACGGCCGACATCGCTGTCCGGGTCGTGAAAACTCATCAGCTGATGCACAGTCGAGACCGCCTCGAACGCGGCTTCGACCGCGCTCAGGACATCGGGCTGAAACGACCCGGCCGCCTCGATTTCGACGAACGTACCGAGCAAGGGTCTGGCCCGGCGTACGCTATTTGAGGCGGCTGCCATAGGTCGCCAAGATCCGTTTCACGCCTTCGGTAACATGCGTCGAGGACAGCGTGGCACCCGCAATATTCCTGATATCTCCGTTGATCTTGAGCGGACTCGCGTTCGTCTTTCCGACAAATTGCGCGAGCCAGCTCGGGCTTCGGACCTCGCCGCCGTAAGATTCGCGATATTGCAGGATTTCGACCTTGTGCACCGCTCCCGTTGTCGTCAAAGCAACGGCATAATCGATATAAAGGTGCTTGCCGACGACCCGGTCGAAGATGAAATAACCGACGACATGGCCACCAGCCTCGGCTTTCCATATCCTTCCCGCCTGAACTGCGGTGAACTGGGTGGCCGATGGGAAGGCCTGCTTCTGCGCTTCTTCAATCGAAAGATACTCCATCGCATAGACCGGAGAGACGACCGAAGCGATCGCCGTCACCGGCAGTGCAAATCGAATCCATTCCGTCATAGATCACCTGATGCCATCACTTCCATGTCTTTGCCTCCCGCGCCAGCTGCGACGCACGGCCTTCGCTAACCTCATACTTGTCGCGCGCTAAAAGAAGAAGCCGACCCCGCCAAGATACGAATCCGAAAGCGCGCCGGCGAGGCTCTTGTCGATCACCCTTTGATATTCGGCTTTCAGCACGACTTTCGGCGACGGGAATACGGCGACACCAGCGGTGTGAAATTGACGTTGTCCCGCGCCGGTTGGCAGGTTGAAATCGGTTCCAGCGAATCCGCCGGCCTGAAGATTCTCGTAGGTGTAGTTGTAGAACGGCACCGCTTCCCAGTCGCTCTTCAGGATGGTCCCGAGCGGGACGTGGTAGGCGATCTCGCCCGAATAGCCGAACATCGATGCTCCAACATTGTCGGTCGGATCGCTATCGTTGTTGGCGCGCAGGTTTGCCGGATTGCCGAAGCCGACATGGACGTATTCGCCCCGCAATTCCAGCCCTGTATCGGGTACCCGATAGCGGAATTCGGCATCGAACATGGCGAGGCTCGAACTGCCGAGGAGGTTGCCGAGATCGTCATGGGCGCCGCGCGGCGTGGTATTCGGCGAGTAATAGGCGCTGACGCTGCCGTTGAAGCCTGGGAGAAATGGCGGCGAGAAGTCGAGCCGACCGGACACCGCGAGTGCGTTTGATAGCTGCTCGAAGCCGCCGATTGGAGGCTTGGAGAACGCGAGCGCGTTGAGCCCATCGATACCAGGCAAATAGGGTATGCCGGGCGGCGGCACGGTTTTCGCCGCCGTGCGATTATCAAAGGAATCGCCATAGTCTTCGTTGGTGGCGCTGAGCATCACCTGATAGCTCAGACCATCGGTGATCGAGCCGTAGACGCTGGTGGCGGGCGCCATCCAGGTCGATGGAATAAGGCCGTTGTAGAGCTCGGGCCGATAGACGCTATAAAACTGTGTCGGTTCGTGATGCACGTTGATAAATCCGATGGGTATCAGATCGACGCCGGGCGCACGCCAGTTGAACTGGTCGATGATCTTGAAATCGATCCAGAGCTGCTCGATCTCGGCGGTACCGTGCATCTTGTCGTCGTTGTCGAACGCTGAGCCGCCGTGCTCGAATTCGATCTCGGCATTGAAGATGATGTTGTCGGTGATCGCGTAAGTCGGCAGCAGCACCATTCGCGCGGTGTCGAACCCATTCTGCCACTGACCGCCCGCCGCCGGATTCTGCGTTCTGCCGAACAAGACCTCGCCGTAAGCGCCGATACTCAAGCCGGTAACCGGCGAAGGGGCAAGACCAAGAATTGGAAGGTCGGATGCCGGCATGGCGAGGTCCAAATTATCTGTCTTGGTCGCAGGCTTGCCTTGGGGGGACGGCGCCGGTTCTGCCGCAGCGACCGCTCGGTCGTTCTTGCCTGCATCTGCCTGAGGCGCCTTTTTAGGCAGCTTTTCGGTCGATGCAGCCTGCTTCTTGTCGAGGGGGGTCTTCTTCTCTATCGGCGAAGGTTGTGCTGCGGCATCGGCCGCTCGCTTCTGCTTGAGTTCAGCTTCGAGCAACTCAATGCGCTGCTCCATCGCTTCCATTTTTTTCAGTACAGCCTCGTTGACGTCACCTTCAGCCCAAGCGCCATGGCAGGCGAGCGCCGAAACGGCCGTCGCTGCCAGGAGCGTCCGACGGCTCGAACGGCCAAATGGTTGGAATCGCCACGCGGAAGCGCGCGAAATGAGATGAAGCGGCATGGATCCCCCAATCCGCGAAGGTCAAGAACTCCGCGATTTCGGGGACAGCTAATAGTGGTTGCCGTTGAAGGAGGGATTCGGAATCTGCGTTGCGCAAATTGGAATCTCTCCACATTAGAATTAGAACAAACCTAAACTGGGGAGTTCGTAAGCACGCTGTGCGGAAGCCTGATATGAAGCTTGCGTTGCGCGCCATTGACGGAGCCTCCGGCTCAATCAGCCGGCGCCCAATGTGACGGCAATATTATACGTTAGAAGGCTCGCCGCGTAAGCCAGCGCGAACATGTAGCTGAAGGTGAGTACCATCCATTTCGTGCCGCCGGTTTCCCGACGGATGACGGCAAGAGTCGACGCGCATTGCGGGGCGAAGATGTACCACGCGAGCAGCGACAACGCCGTCGCCAGACTCCATTTGGTAGCCAGCACCTGGCCGATCTGGTCGGCGGCTTCCTTGCCGCCTTCGATGGCGTAGACCGTGCCTAGCGCTGCGACCGCAACTTCGCGCGCCGCCATTCCTGGAACGAGCGCAACCACGATCTGCCAGTTGAATCCGACTGGTGCAAACAGCGGCGCCAGCGCATGGCCAATGATTGCGGCGAGGCTGTAGTTGATGGCGGGCTCTGCGGTGCCGGCGGGTGGCTGCGGAAACGAGGCGAGAAACCAGATCAGCACCATCATCGAGAAAATCGTGGTGCCGGCGCGCTGCAGGAACATCTTCGCCCGGGTATAGACGCCGAGTGCGATGCTCTTGAGGCGAGGCAATTTGTAATCCGGCAGTTCCAGCATGAACGGCGCCGGCGCGTAATCGCGCCACATGAAGAACTTGATCAGGAACGATACGCCGAGTGCGCTGGTGATGCCGGCGGCATAAAGGCCGAACATCACCAGGCCGCGCAGATTGACCCAGCCCCAGACCTGATCGTCGGGTATGAAAGCCGAGATGATCAGGGTGTAGACCGGAATTCGCGCCGAGCAGGTCATCAGCGGCGCAATCAGGATCGTGGTCAGGCGGTCGCGGCGGTTGTCGATGACGCGCGTCGCCATGATGCCGGGAATGGCGCAGGCAAAGCTCGAGAGCAGGGGGATGAAGGCGCGGCCGTGCAGTCCTGCGCCGCCCATGATGCGATCCATCAGGAACGCGGCGCGCGCCATGTAGCCGAAATCTTCGAGCAGCAGAATGAACAGGAAGATGATGATGATCTGCGGCAGGAAGACGATGACGCTGCCGACGCCGGAGATCACGCCGTTCTGAAGGAAGCTTTGCAGCAGTCCCGCCGGCAGCGTGTCGTGCACGAACTGACCGAGCCCCGAGAATGCATCCGACAAAAGGTTCATCAGCGGCTGTGCCCAGGCGAACACCGCCTGGAACATGACAAACAGGATGAGCGCGAGAATTGCGAGGCCCGCCACCGGATGCAGCACCACCGCATCGATCCTCGCCGTCCAGTTGTCCGGCCGGGCCGGCAGGCTGACGGTTGCCGCGATGATGCGGTCGGCTTCGCGCTGGGTGGCTCGCAGCTCCGCGACCGAGAGCACCTTCCAGGAATTTTCCCGGGCCGAGCTCTGCGGCTTCATCGCAATCTCGTCGGTCTTGCGCAACAGATCGGCGATACCGGCCTTGCGCACTGCGATCGAGGTCACCACGGGAACGCCTAGCATTTCGGACAAGCGCGCGATATCGACAGAGACGCCGCGCCGCGTTGCGATGTCGAACATATTGAGTACCAGCATCAGCGACCGGCCGGTTTGCTTGAGTTCAAGCAGCAGTCGGATCGTCAGCCGCAGATTCGTGGAGTCGGCGACGCAGAGCACAAGATCCGGCGGCGCTTCGCCCGCGGCGCGCCCCAGCACGAAATCGCGGGTGATTTCCTCATCGGGGCTGCGCCCGCGCAGCGAATAGGTGCCGGGCAGATCGACGAGCGAGGCCTGCCGACCAAGCGGCGTGACAAAAAAGCCTTCCTTGCGCTCGACGGTGACCCCCGGATAGTTCGCGACCTTCTGCCGGCTGCCGGTCAGCGCGTTGAACAGCGAGGTCTTGCCGCTGTTGGGCGTGCCCACGAGGGCCAGATGCATCAACGGAGCTTCCATGACGGCGTACAGTCCAAAGCTCTGATTTCCGAAGTTCGCAAGCTGTTGCGGCGGCCTCTGATGCGAACTTCGAAATCAAAGGAGCTTTGGATCTTATGGTCTCTGACGCGGCTTTCGGATTTGGGGCCCTATAGCCGGATTACGGTCCTCTTGACAGGACCTTGAAATTCGAGGGCGGCCGTCAGACGACAATGACGGCCATCGCTTCGCGCCGGCGCATCGCGACCGTGACGTTATCGATGCGAACGGCGATCGGATCGCCGCCGACAATGCCTTCGTGAAGCACCTCGACCCTTGCCCCCTCGACAAATCCGAGTTCAAGCAGGCGACTTTCAAGCTCGAGCGCGGAAAGCGAGGAATTCACCCCATCGGCGGCGACTTTGTGGATCTTGCCGGAATAGCCGCGCTTGGCCGAACCAAGTCGCTTCTCGGGCGCCGGGTTGTCATCGATAGCTGTCATAACCGTCATAAATGTCTATTTTCAACGACAGGCCCGAAGGTCAAGCTTGGCGGGCTAAAACCCGCTGATCTTAGAGGAATTTTAAAGTGGCGGTTCAATTCCGCTCTTGGTAGCCCTTCTTCGGCTGGCGCCCGAATCCAAGCAATCGAGGTCCGTTGCCGAATCCGGTCAGTGCCAAACGGTGAGCCCCGTAGTTTCACGGTGAGGTGAAGCCGCGCGGACGAGAGAGCGCGGCGTGATGCGCTTTGAACGGCGTCGCCGCTCATAGCCGATGGCGACCATCATGACGGCGGAGCCAAGCGCTGCCCGGCCGAAATGATGGCGCGGAGAACCCGGCCGGTGCTCCGGCGAGGGAAGGAGTCGTGAGCGGGATAACGCGGCCGCACGTCCATCCGACGGTTTCGACTGGCCAGCAAGTCCGGATCAAGGTGCAAGGCCGCGGCTCGATGGTTGCATGGGAGAACCCTTCTCGCCGGGGCCGGCGTAGATCACGGCCCGCGCAATCGCGCCGCCCTGAAAAAACAGATCACGTACCAGAGACGTCCACAAACCCGTCCACCCGTTGGGGTGTGGAGACACCTGCCTGCGCAATCGATGGCGCCGCCCGCGCATCTGTTTTGGAAACGATAAACCTTGTGTTCACCATGCGGACAAATCGGCGGCCGGTCCTTCGCAAAGGCCGCGGCTTTCAAGGTCGCTTATACCTTTACCGCTTAGTCATCCTCAGAGGGGAGCTTCCAGGCCAGCTTTGTACCCCGGCGTAAACAGTAGATCGCGTATGAACATCGCCCGCATTGTCGTTCTAGCTATTGCTCTCAGTGCCGGCGGCGTCGCGGCGTACCTCGCCAGCGGATTGACCGAAAGCAAGCCTCCCGCCCCGGCAGCTGCACCTGTCGCACAGCTTCAGACTATCGATGTTCTGGTCGCCAAGGCCGACATCGGCCTCGGCCAGACGCTAAACGCCAATGACGTGATCTGGCAGACCTGGCCTGCGTCGACGACGAGCAACAGCTTCATCCGCCGAAGCGATCGACCGAATGCCAATAATCAGATCGCCGGCTCGATCGCGCGCGCTCCCTTTGTTGCAGGCGAGCCGATCCGCGAAGCCAAGCTGGTGAAGGCCGACGGCTCCGGATTCATGGCTGCTATCCTGCCAAGCGGCTATCGCGCGGTAGCGACGGAGATTTCCGCGGAGACCGGCGCCGGGGGCTTCATTCTTCCCAACGATCGTGTCGACGTCATTCTGACGCGCCGGGTGAAGAATCCGAACCCGAGCCTGCCCGATATCGTCGTCTCGGAGGTTGCACTGGCCAACATTCGCGTGCTCGCGATCGACCAAGCGCCGAAGGAAAAGGAAGGCACCAACAGCGTCATCGGCCGCACGGTCACGCTCGCATTGAAGCCCGAGCAGACAACCGAGCTCGCGAGCGCGCGCCAGGCTGGAACGCTGTCACTCGCCCTGCGCAGCATCGCCGACGCCAACCAGATTGCGATTAGCGTCAATGAGCGGAGCCAGCACCCCGGTATCGACGTGGTCCGCTACGGCGTCACCAACCCAGGTGGCGCAGCGTCGAAGTGACCAGAAGGGCGCCCAAGACCAGAAGGACGAAGAATATGGCGAGCAGGGGAAGCCGCACGTCGATGCGAACGTTATTGATCAGCACACTGTCAGCCTCTGCGGCAGCGCTTGCGCTCGCTTTCGCTCCGGCACCGGCCGCCGCAGCCGAGGGCGAGACGGCGGCCCCCTCGGGCCCAGCCATCATCAGCGTGCCGAAATCCACCGCGCCGGCGAGCACCGCGACGGCAAGTGCAGCCCCGGCGACGACCTCCGGCATCCCGCACGATACGCCGAGGACGCGCTTTCTTGCGCTCGGCGTCGGCAAGTCGGCCGTCATCGACCTGCCGCGCGACACCAAGGATGTGCTGGTAGCCGATCCGAAGATCGCCAACGCGGTGATCCGCTCGTCGCAGCGAGCCTACATCATCGGCTCCGCCGTCGGACAAACCAACGTCGTATTCTTTGACGCAGATGGCCAGCAGATCGCAGCCTACGACATTGCGATCAAGCGGGATCTCAATGGCATTCGCGCCGCGCTGAAGCAGCTTTTGCCGGCCGCCACCATCCAGGCCGAGGGCATCTGCGACAGCGTGATGCTGACCGGATCGGTAGCGACCCCGATCGAGGCACAGCAGGCCGGCGATGTCGTCGCCCGGCTGGTGGGCAGCCCGGACAAGGTGGTCAATTCCATCGTGGTCCGCGGCCGCGATGAGGTGATGCTGAAAGTGACCGTCGCGGAGGTCCAACGCAGCATCATCAAGCAGCTCGGCATCGATATCGGCGCCAACATGAACTACGGCACGGCCGTGGTGAACTTCAACAACACGAACCCGTTCAGCGCCAACAATGGACCGCTTGTCGGCGCCAATGGCCTGGCCGCTGCGGCCCTCAACCGGGCCGGCGTGCCGACGGTCACCGCAACCTTGCGCGCGATGGAAAGCGCCGGCGTCGTGCACACGCTGGCGGAGCCCAATCTGACCGCCATCTCCGGCGAATCAGCGACGTTTATTTCCGGCGGCGAATTCCCAATTCCGACCGGCGTTACCTGTCAAACGACGACCGCCGGCGCCATCGGAGACTGCGTGCAGACCGTGAGCTTCAAGAAATTCGGCATCTCGCTCAATTTCACGCCAGTCGTCATGACGGAAGGCAAGATCAGCCTGCGCGTCATGACCGAAGTATCCGAAGTCTCGCTGGAAAACGCCTTGCAGGGCGGCCAAGGCGGAACGACGATTCCCTCGATCAAGACGCGCCGCGCCGAAACGACGGTGGAGATTCCCTCGGGCGGATCGCTCGCGATGGCCGGGCTCATCCAGGAACAGACCAAACAGGCCATCAACGGCATGCCTGGCGTCGATCAGATCCCGGTTCTCGGTCAGCTGTTCCGCAGCCAGGACTTCGTCAAGAACCAGACCGAACTGATGGTCATCGTCACCCCCTACGTGGTGCGCGCGGTCGCGCAAAAAGAGCTTTCCCGGCCGGATGATGGTTTCGCGCCGGCCACCGATGCCCAGTCGGCGCTGTTTGCGCAGATCAACCGCATCTACGGCGTTCCGGCGCGGGTGGAACCGATCGGAAATTACCAGGCCAATTTTGGCTTCATCATAGACTAAGCAAGGCGGCGGCGGGGGGAAGCAAGATGACAAGCGGGACATTGCTCGATCGCTGCAGAATGCTGCGCTTCGTGCCCACTTTCATAAGTTCGTGTTTCACGTCACCGTGCACCGTTCGCGAAATTCGAAAGCTCATGGGCGCCAGCAGGAACACCATCTCAGTGCCGCCTTTTCATTTGAAGTTCCTGAACGGGGTTTGCCGCTTGCCACGCAGGAACTTCAAATGGGCGGCGCTGACCGGCGCGATGGCTGGCCTTGCGATCGTCCTGGGCGCCTGCTCGGAGACCACCGGAAGCGTTGCGACGCCGGTACAGCCGCCGGACGATTACCGCCTGCGGCATCCGATTGCGGTTCAGGAAGCCAACCACTCCATCGTTCTCTTCGTCGGACACGCACGTGGCGGGTTATCAGCAAACCAGCGCGCCGACGTCTTCGGCCTGGCACGCAGCTGGGTCGCCGAGGCAACCGGAGCCATTGTCATTGATGTTCCGGCCGATACGGCCAATGCCCGGGCAGCGGAAAGCGCCGTCCACGAAGCAAGAGGCCTGCTCGAAGCAGGCGGCGTGCCGGCCAACGCCATCAAGCTCCACCGTTACACGCCCGACGATCCGCGCACGCTTGCGACAGTACGTCTGAGTTATCCGAAGATGACGGCCGTCGCAGGCCCCTGCGGCGAGTGGCCCGAGGATCTCGGGCCCTCGATCAAGGATCCTACCTACTTCGAGAACAGATCCTATTACAATTTCGGCTGCGCCTATCAGCGCAACATGGCGGCGATGGTGGCGAATCCGTCGGACCTCGTGCAGCCGCGCCCGGAAACCCCCGCCTACACGGCACGGCGTACCGAAGGCTTTGAAAAATATCGCAAGGGTACGAGCACCGCGACCAATTATCCCGACGGCGACAAAGCCAAACTCAGCGATGCAGGCAAATGATTCACTCGCGTAACGATTCCGAAGAGCCGGACGAACTGCCCCCGCTCAGCAACGACTATATCGCCCCGGCGCCAAGAGTGTCGGTGCAGGCATTCTGCGAGACGACCGCAACCGCCGACGCGGTGCAATCCGCAGGTCTCGACCGGCGCCTGGCGAAAGCGCATCTGACCATCAAGATGGGCGGCATGGAAGCCGCCATCGAGACCTATCACAGCGTTCCGACCCCCAACGTCATCATTCTGGAGACCAAGGCCGGACACGACATCCTGGCCGGTCTCGACGAACTCGCGACCGTCTGCGACGCTGGAACACGCGTCGTCGTGATCGGCAGCAACCAGGATGTCGCCCCGTACCGCGAACTGGTACGTCGCGGCGTGAGCGACTATGTGATCGGTCCGGTCGAAACGCTCGACGTGGTCCGCGCGATCTGCGGTCTGTTCTCGGCGTCTGAAGACACGCCGGTCGGGCGCATCATTGCCGTTGTTGGCGCCAAGGGCGGTGTCGGGGCATCCACCGTCGCCCACAACGTGGCCTGGGCCATCGCGCGGGATATCGCGCTTGACTCCGTGGTGATCGACCTCGATCTGGCGTTCGGTACCGCCAGCCTCGACTACAACAAGGATCCGTTGCAAGGCATCGCCAACGCCGTGTTCGCGACCGAGCGGCCCGACAGCGCCTTCATCGAGCGGCTTCTCGCCAAGTGCAACGACCATCTCAGCCTTCTGGCCGCGCCTGCCTCGCTTGAACGCGTCTATGATTTTGGCGTCGACGCGTTTGATGCCGTCTTCGATACCATGCGCCTGACCACGCCGGTAATCGTTCTCGATATTCCGCACCAGTGGTCCGGATGGACGCGCCGCGCGCTGGTGGGGGCTGATGACATCCTGATCGTCGCCGAACCCGATCTCGCCAACATGCGCAACACCAAGAACATGCTGACCATGCTCAAGGCGGCGCGCCCGAACGACCGCCCGCCGCTTTATTGCCTCAACCAGGTCGGCATGTCGAAGCGACCGGAAATTTCTCCGCGTGAATTCGCCAAGGCGATTGAAGGCCCTTCGCTCGCCGCTATACCGTTCGACCCCAAGATGTTCGGTACCGCCGCCAATAACGGCCAGATGATTGCCGAGATCTCCGCCAGCCACCGCATCAGCAAGACCTTCGTGCATATCGCCAATCAGCTCACCGGGCGCGGCGAGCCGAAGAAGCCGAAGGGCTCGCTGTTCGCCCCGATCATCAACAAGCTGCGCGCCAAGGGCTGATCGGGCGGGAACTTCAAACAGGCGGCATCCGGGTCAGAAGTGCGCGCAGGCCTAACCCTGAATTCGGGTTAAGTCTGTGCGATCGCTATCCGCGAACAGTCCGTTTGCGAGACGGACTGGCCTGCTTTCAGCCCGTGGTGGCTTCAGTCCAGGAACTGGGCACCGAACTCGTAGCCGATCCGCCATGCCATTCGGCATTGCCGCGGCCGCCCTTCCGACATGATGATGGTGAACTCTGAAGGAACATCAAGGTGTTCGCTGATGACCTTCACGCCGCCGGCAGAGACGTCGGTAATGGTACAGTCGCGCGGCAGCGAACCCGTCCCAAACTGGATTTTGGCGAAGCTCCGGCACACGCGCCGTTCGCTTTTACGTCGATTTGCAAACATGTCGATCCTTGACCCGCCCGGTAGTGAACCATCTGGCACCGCACCGTCTTACCGGAGAAGTGTTGGAATCTACCTATTGGTTCGGATTGCAATTGATCGGATCTGTTCGCGTTTCCTTTACCGCCTCGCTCCGGAGGGACCGCCGTGCAGGAAACCGGCACGGCTATACGCGTGGTCCGAATGTGATACAGGAAGCCCTCAACCGGTGGCCTGATTCCAACATTTGCACGGAGACCATGGCATGACCGCCCTGCCCGAACGCCCCGAAGGCACTGTCGACCCCAAACTGCTGGAAATTCTGGTTTGCCCGATGACCAAGGGGCCGCTTGAATATGATGCCGCGCGGCAGGAGTTGATCTCGCGCGCCGCCAAGCTCGCTTATCCCATTCGGGACGGGATTCCGATCATGCTGCCCGAAGAGGCCAGGAAGATCGATTGAGAAAAGCCGTTCGATTGAGAAGAGCCTTGCGCAAATGCGCGCCTTTGATCGCGCTCGCCTTCCTCGGCCTTTGCTCTGCAACGACGATGGCGTCGGCGGACGAGACCCAGATTCGCGTCGGCAATCTCGATGCGTTTCTGACGACCCCGCCCGGCGTCGAAAAGCCGCCGGTCGCCTTGCTGATCGCGGGCTCCGGGTCGACCGATCACGACGGCAACGGACCGCAGGCCAAGCCCGCGACGTTGAAGAAGCTCGCCGGACAGCTGGCAGCTCAGAAAATCGCGACACTGCGCTACGACAAGCGCGGTGCCGGCGGATGGAAGCCGCAATTCGGCAAACCCGAGGATTTTCGCTTCAAGGACTACGTCGACGACGCTGTCTCGCTGGTGAACTACCTGCGGAACAGCGGAAAATTCTCCCGCGTGGTCGTGGTCGGGCACAGCGAAGGCGGACTGGTCGCGATCCTCGCGGCGCGGCAGACTCAGATCGACCGGCTGGTCCTGCTCGCTACTGCGGCGCGGCGGGAGGGTGATCTCGTCAAGGCGCAGCTTGAGAAGCGGCAGATTCCGCCCGACATTCGGGATCCCATCGCCAGGGCGATCGACGCTATCATGGCGGGGCAAACCGTCGACCCGCCGCCTCGGGGCTTTGACGTGCCGCCTTCGATGCAGCCGAGCCTCGCCTCCGCCTTTGTTGTCGACCCAATCGAGCCATTGAAAGCGATCGACAAGCCGATCCTGATTGTCGGCGGCGGGCGCGACCTGCAGGTGGCGCGCCTCGATTTCCTTGCACTCTCTACGGCAGCGTCGCTCGCAAAGACACTTTGGCTGCCGGACATGAACCATGTTCTGGTCGATGTGACCGACGATGCCGACAATCTGGCCGCTTACAATCAGCCGGATCGCGCACTCGATGCTAACATGGTCGACGCGGTCGCTGCTTTCATCCAGGCCGACGACAGGCGCTGATAAGCCGCCTGTTGTTTGCCCACGATCTCTGCGCAAACCTTACGCGTTTGTTGCGGGGAAACACCGCCATTTCGGATCCTGCGCTACAGCGCTTCGCCCTTGAGCAGGCGCGGAACCTCTCCGGCAAGACCGGCGGCCTGGCGAATGAACATGTCCTTCAGGGGCGGGGCGCGATCAACCAGACCAAGACCGATGTCGCGCACCGTCCGCAGCAGCGTCGATTTGTTCGAGAAAAGGAAGTTGAGCGAGTTGGTGGCAAGACCCATCGCCATGGTGTCGAACCGCCGCCAGCGTTGATAGCGCTCGAGCACGTCCGCCTGGCCGGGATCGATGCCGAGCCTTGCCGCATCGACGAGGACTTCGGCGAGCGCGGCGACATCCTTCAGGCCCATATTGAGCCCCTGACCTGCGATCGGATGAATCACATGGGCGGCATCGCCGATCAGCGCCAGACGCTCGCCGATGAACGAGCGCGCCACGAAATAAACAAGCGGAAAGGCACGGGGCTTGTCGAGCGCCCTCACCTCGCCCAGATGCAAACCGAAGCGCCGCTCGAGCTCGTTGTGAAAATCCTCTTCTCCGAGCGCCACGATCCGCGCCGCCTCGCTGCGCTTTTCAGTCCATACCAATGACGAGCGCTTGCCGGAAAGCGGCAGAATCGCAAAGGGACCGGCAGGAAGAAAATGCTCTTCGGCCCGGCCGTGATGATCGCGCTCATGTCCGACGGTGACTACGATCCCGGACTGGTCGTAGTCCCAGCCATTGGTGGCGATGCCGGCGCGCTCGCGCAGCTTCGAGCGTGCGCCGTCGGCGGCCACCAAAAGGCTCGCCTCGATGATGTTGCCATCCGAAAGGGTCACGTCGATGCCGCCGCTTTTTGCGGAAAAATCGGAAACCGCAAGGGGACGGAGGTCGACGCCCTCTGCCTCGGCGCGTTGCACCAGCACGTCGATCAGGTGTTTGTTCTCGACCATATGGGCGAAAGGTTCACCCGGCTCGATGTGTCCGGAAAATGTCAGGAAGACCGGCCGTGTCGCATCCTCCAGCTTCGAATCGGTGACAACCATGTCGAGGATGGGCTGAGTACCCGACGCAACCTGGTCCCAGACGCCGATGGCTTCGAAAAGGCGGCGGCAGGCCGCGACGATGGCGGTGGCCCGCGGGTCGCGACTTGGGCGCGTGCCGAGCGCCGGATCAACGACAATGACGGGAAAGTCGGGCCCGAGGCCCTGGCGTAGCGCCAAAGCGAGCGCGAGCCCGGCAAATGCGCCGCCGCCGATGACAATGCCTCGTTGAATCGACATGCTGGACCTGCTCGAAGCCAATGGAACCTTGCTACTGTATTATAGCTGGGCGAAACAGGGGCTATAAGCAAGGGCCAAGCCTGCCGTTCCGGGGGCGCGCTGCGCGGGCGTTCCGGACATGACGCCAGAAAGATTCCGATGTCCAAAAGCCTGATCGACCTGATTTCCATTCTCGATCTCGAACCGGTCGAGGTGAACCTGTTCCGCGGCAACAGCCCGAAGACGAGCTGGCAACGGGTGTTCGGCGGCCAAGTGATCGGTCAGGCGATGATGGCGGCGTGCCGCACCGTCGAGGGCCGGCTGCCGCATTCGCTGCACTGCTATTTCATCCTGCCGGGCGATCCACAGGTGCCGATCATCTATCAAGTAGAGCGTCTGCGCGACGGCAAGAGCTATGCGACCCGCCGCGTCACAGCGATCCAGCACGGCAACGCCATCTTCTCGATCATGGTGTCGTTCCACAGCGACGAGGAGAGCGCGTTCAACCACCAGGACGAGATGCCGGACGTGCCACCCCCGGAGAAGCTGACGGCCGAGGAGATCTCCAAGCAGCCGATGTTCCAGGAGGTCTTCCAGCGCATGCCGGATTTCATCCGCCGCTATTACGAATCCGACCGGCCGATCGAGCTTCGTCCGGTCGAACTCAATCGCTATTTCGGCCAGAAGATCGATGACGGACGCATCCACGTCTGGATCAAGACTGCCGCGAAGCTGCCGGATGATCCGGCGCTGCATATGTGCGCGCTGGCCTATGCGTCGGATTTCTCGCTACTCGACGCGGTGATGGCCCGCTATGGCCGCACCCTGTTCGACAAGCGCATGATGCCGGCAAGCCTCGACCATGCGATGTGGTTTCATCGGCCGTTTCGTGCTGACGAATGGTTGCTTTACGCCCAGGATTCGCCGAGCGCGCAAGGCGGGCGCGGGCTCACCCGCGGGCTGATATTCAAGCAGGACGGCACGCTGGTGGCCTCCGTCGCGCAGGAAGGCTCGGTGCGCGAACGCCGCTGATCGTGTCGAGGCACTCGAGTGCCGCCTCACCCGGCGGCCATGCCCTACCCTACGCGCCGGTTGCAATAGCGGCGGTCACAAGGCCAACCACCCGCTCTTGGCAGAAGACGCCGGCACCGCTACAGGAACTATCGGTCGAACCGGCAATTTCGCAATTGTTTTTCGGTCACGTGGCACTTTATTGTGCAACGGAGTGGGAGGAATACCATTCCCATGCCGCTTGACCGACCTTCGAAGTCCAGGAAAAGAAGGCCCGAAAATGAAGCTCATTATTGCCATTATCAAACCCTTCAAACTGGATGAGGTCCGCCAGGCACTGACGGCGATCGGCGTGCACGGCATGACAGTCACCGAGGTCAAAGGCTATGGCCGGCAGAAGGGCCACACCGAAATCTATCGCGGCGCGGAATACGTCGTGAACTTCCTGCCCAAGCTGCGGATCGAGATCGCTGTGGCATCCGATATCGCCGAAAAGGCCGTCGATGTGATCACCTCGAGTGCGCGCACCGGGCAGATCGGCGACGGCAAGATTTTCGTCACGCCAATCGACCACGCGTTGCGGATCAGGACCGGCGAGACCGACAGCGACGCGCTCTAGACTCGGTAACGAACTCGCAAGACTTCCATCGCACCTGGCAAGGGCGCCAGGCCCGCGAATAACAACGGGGTGGGGACATATCCATGGGGGCTCATTTGCGTTGCGCGGCGAAGCTGGCCGCGCCGGTTGCGGCCGTCTTTTCGTTTGTACAGCCGGCTTTCGCCGCAGACGGACAAATCAACGCCGCCGATACCGCCTGGATGATCGTCGCGACCGCGCTGGTGCTGATGATGACCATCCCGGGGCTCGCTTTGTTTTACTCCGGCATGGTGCGGAAGAAGAACGTGCTGGGAACGATGGCGCAAAGCCTCGCCGCCGTGGCTTTGGTCTCGATCCTCTGGGTGGCATTTGGCTATTCCCTGGTTTTCGTCGGCGACGGCCCGTGGCTTGGCAGCCTCGGTCGCTGGTTTCTCGCCGGGATGACCGTCGACAGCATCAATCCGGCGGCAAAGACGATTCCGGAAGCGCTGTTCATGCTCTACCAGATGACGTTCGCGGTCATCACGGTGGCGCTGGTCGCCGGTTCCGTCGCCGACCGCATGCGCTTCTCGGCGTATCTCCTGTTTTCGATCGGCTGGTTCATGCTCGTTTACGTGCCGCTGGCGCATTGGGTGTGGGGCGGCGGCTTTCTCGGTACTGCCGGCGTTCTGGACTTTGCCGGCGGGCTGGTTGTGCATCTTTCCGCCGGCGCCGGCGGTTTGGTGGCCGCCCTGGTGGTCGGACGCCGACGCGGTTACGGCACGGAAAATCTGTCGCCGTTCGATCTGTCGCTGGCCGTGATCGGCACCGGCCTGTTGTGGGTCGGCTGGTTCGGTTTCAACGGCGGATCGGCGCTCGGTGCCAACTCGCGCGCGGTGATGGCGATCACGGCGACGCATCTTTCAGCCTGTGCCGGCGCGCTGACCTGGGGCGCGATCGAATGGTCGATCCAGCGCAAGCCATCCGTGCTCGGAATGATCTCCGGCGCTGTCGCGGGGCTCGGCACCATAACACCGGCCTCGGGATTTGTGGCGCCCTGGGCGGGGGTGGTGATCGGCGTGATTGCGGGCGGCATCTGCTTCTGGGCCTGCACCTGGCTCAAGCGCCGCTTCGATTACGACGATTCGCTGGATGTTTTCGGCGTCCATGGCATCGGCGGATTGGCCGGAGTCCTCCTGACCGGGGTGTTTGCCAGCGCCTCGATCGGAGATGCGTCCGGCCTTCTCGAGGGCAATCCACATCTCTTGCTGACGCAAGCTTACGGCGTAGCCGTCACGCTTGGCTGGTCGGTAATCGTGACTTACATCCTGCTGAAACTGGTCGGCCTGTTCGTTCCCATTCGCGTTTCGACGCAGCAGGAACTTGAAGGCCTGGACATTTCGCAGCACGGCGAGGCGCTGCAATAAAGTACTAAAATACCGCTACTGCCTTTGCGCTGAGCAGCGTTCAAGCGCCAGATTCTCTTGCGCATAATTGATGAGCCGCAATGCCCAACATTTGAGCAGTGGCGTCCGGCATCATTCCGCGCGCGCCCGGCGCACCTCAAAAACCCGGCTTTGAAAGGACGTTTGCGCCGAAAGCGAAACTGGCACGGCATTTGATTCTTCCGCCAGCGGCTGTGCCCGCGCTGTGACCTTCCTTCAAGCGCGGTGAACCCAGTCGAGATTGCCCGGCTGCTTCCCGGCCGGGTCCAAGCGGGGATCAAGACCGATGAAAATCGTTATGGCGATCATCAAGCCGTTCAAGCTCGAAGAAGTTCGCGATGCTCTCACCGCCATCGGTGTTCACGGCCTGACCGTCACCGAAGTCAAGGGATACGGCCGGCAGAAGGGCCACACCGAGATCTATCGCGGTGCCGAATATGCGGTGAGCTTCCTGCCCAAGATCAAGATCGAAGTCGCGATCCCCACCGGTCAGGTGGAGAAGACCATCGAGGCCATCACGTCCGCGGCCAAAACCGGTCAGATCGGCGACGGCAAGATTTTCGTTATCAATCTTGAAAACGCAGTCCGGATCCGGACGGGCGAGGCAGACGCCGCCGCGCTCTGATCCCGCGCGCTCAACCTTTTCCAATCAGGAGTAAAACGAAATGACGTTCAAGCGTCCCTATTGCGCGGGATTGACGGCCCTCGCCGTCGGCGTATTCGCCGCCACCGCCGCTTATGCGGAACCGACGGTCAACAAGGGCGACAACGCCTGGATGCTGACTTCGACAGTGCTGGTGCTGTTGATGACGATACCGGGGTTGGCGCTGTTTTACGGCGGTCTGGTCCGGTCGAAGAACATGCTCTCGATCCTGATGCAGGTGTTCTACGCGGTGTGCGTCGTCGTCGTCATCTGGGCGTTTTACGGTTACAGCCTCGCCTTCACTGGCGGCTCCGATTTCATCGGCGGTTTCTCGAAAGCTTTCCTGGCCGGCGTCACGGCGGATTCCAAGGCGGCCACTTTCAGCGTGGACGCCAATATCTCCGAACTCGTTTACGTCTGCTTCCAGATGACCTTCGCGGCGATCACGCCCGCGCTCATCGTCGGAGCTTTCGCCGAACGCATGAAGTTTTCGGCGATTGCCCTGTTCATTCCGCTGTGGGTGACGGTGATCTATTTCCCGATCGCGCACATGGTCTGGTACTGGGCCGGCCCGGACGCGATCTCGGATGCGGTCAAGGCTGTTGCCGCGGCCGGCAGCGATGCGGCGGCAAAGGCTGCAGCGGAAGCCAAGCTCGCAGCCGTCAATGCCGACGCCGGCTGGATCTTCAAGAAGGGCGCTATCGATTTTGCGGGCGGAACCGTCGTGCATATCAACGCAGGCATCGCCGGCCTCGTCGGCGCGCTGATCGTCGGCAAGCGCGTCGGCTACGGCAAGGATCTGATGGCCCCCCACTCGCTGACGATGTCGATGATCGGCGCCTCGCTGCTCTGGGTCGGCTGGTTCGGCTTCAATGCCGGATCGAACCTCGAAGCCAACGGTGGCGCCGCGCTTGCCATGACCAACTCCTTCGTCGCGACCGCCGCGGCCGCTCTGTCATGGATGTTCGCCGAGTGGGCGACCAAAGGCCATCCTTCCGTGCTCGGCGTCATCTCCGGCGCGGTCGCCGGCCTCGTCGCGGTGACGCCTGCGGCCGGCTATGCCGGCCCCATGGGAGCCATTGTGCTTGGTCTCGTGGTCGGCGTGGTCTGCCTCTTCTTCGTCACCACCGTGAAGAATGCGCTCGGCTACGACGACTCGCTTGACGTGTTCGGAGTGCATTGCGTCGGCGGCATCATCGGCGCGCTCGGAACCGGCATCCTGGTCAACCCGGCGCTCGGCGGCACCGGAATCATGGACTACACCACCGGCAAGATCGCCGACTATGAGTTCGGCTCGCAGATGGTCTCCCAGATCTGGGGCGTCTGCACCACGCTGGTCTGGTCCGGCGTCGGCTCAGCTGTTCTCTACAAGATCGTAGACGTGATCGTCGGGCTGCGTGCCAACATCGAAAGCGAGCGTGAGGGCCTCGATCTCACCGACCACACCGAGCGCGCCTATAACATGTGAGTTCTCCCGAGGGCATTTTTCCAAGAGGAATGCCCAGAACTACGGTTTGAGCACATACCCGGCAATGCTCCGACCGTTGAGGGGCTTCAGCGCAAGCTGAGGCCCCTTTTTTCTTTCCGTTCAGGCAGGCTCCCGGAGTCCGAGCGAGCCGATTTCGGGCGCCGGGACCGATGGTTAATCGCGCCTTAACCTCGCCGTATCTATGGTGATCTGGACTATTCCCCGCCGGTCTGCAAACCCGATCGGCGATGTCAAAGAGTGCTGGCGCGACACGTATGGCTACGACCGCATCATCCCGCGCGCCCGAGCGCAGTGGAAACACTGAAGGGGAGCGCTCGCCCTTTCTGCGGGTCGCCGAACTATTGGCGCCCTATCAGCCGGGCAAGCCATTGATACCGCTGTCTTTGGGCGAACCGCAGCACCCTGTCCCGGGCTTCGTGGCCCCGGTGCTGGCGGAGCACATTGCCGACTTCGGCCGTTATCCGATTGCCAAAGGCATCGACCCCTTCCGGCGCGCTGCTTCTGGCTGGCTTTCCCGGCGTTTCAAGCTGCCGCGCGCGATCGATCCCGAGAGTGAACTTCTGGTGCTCAGCGGTAGCCGTGAAGGACTCTTTTTGGCGGCCCTCGCCGCCGTCCGCTTTGTCGGCGAGCGCAAGGGCAGGCCCGCCATCCTCATGCCCAATCCGTTCTACCCGGCCTATGGCGCCGGCACGCGCGCCGCCGGCTGCGAGCCGGTCTACCTGCCGGCCACCGTTGCCAACGGCTTCCTGCCCGACCTCGACACGCTTGACGAGGCGACGCTGGCGCGGACGGTGGCGATGTACATCGCCTCGCCCGCTAACCCGCAAGGCTCGGTTGCCTCGCGAGACTATTTCGTGCGCCTGAAGAAACTTGCCGAGCGCTACGGCTTCCTGATTTTCAGCGACGAATGCTATTCGGAAATCTACACGGAGGAAGCACCGGGCAGCATGCTCGAATGTGCCGGCGACGATTTTGCCAATGTGGTGGCGTTTCAATCGTTGTCGAAGCGCTCGAACCTTCCCGGCATGCGCCTTGGCTTTGCGGCCGGTGACAAGCGGTTTCTGAGCGCGTTTCACGAGTTGCGCAACGTCGCGGCGCCCCAGGTGCCGGTGCCGATTCAGCATGTCGCGGTCGCAGCCTACAATGACGAAACGCATGTCGAGGAAAACCGTAGGCTGTATCGGATCAAGTTCGATCTGGCGGATCAGATTCTCGGGGCCAGATATGGCTATCGCCGTCCTGCGGGCGGTTTCTGCGTCTGGCTCGACGTATCAGCCAAAGGCGGCGACGAGGAAGCGACCGTCAAGCTCTACAGAGATGCCGGCGTCCGGGTGATCCCCGGAAGCTATCTCGCGCGGCAGCAGCCGGACGGCAGCAATCCCGGCGCTGGCTATATCCGCCTCGCGCTGGTCGCGGACAGTGAAATCACGGCCGAGGCGCTGCATCGGCTGGTTCAGACTCTGGGCTGACAGCATGCCGGCAATCGAACGCGTCATTCCCCTGGTGAACCAACTGCCGGCCGCAATTCGCGAGGCGCTGGTCCGCCGCTTGCGCGAACTCGCCGGTCTCGGTTTGATCACACTCGCCGCCGGCGCGGCTGCGGCCCTGATGACCTGGTCGGTGCAGGATCCGAGCCTCAGCCATGCCACATCACGCCCGATCCACAACGTCGCCGGGTATATTGGTGCGATCGGCGCCGACTTGCTGATGCAGATTCTCGGGCTCGGCGGAATCATGCTGATCCTGCCGGTTGCGGTGTGGGGCTGGCGGATGCTGACGCATCGCGCCTTCGACCGCGAGGCCCTGCGGCTCGGCTGCTGGATCCTGTGCGCCTGGCTCGCCGCCGGATTTGCCAGCTGCTGGCCGCATGGCGGCCGGTGGCCTCTGCCGACCGGGCTTGGCGGCGTCGCCGGCGACGCGCTGGTGCGCGCGCCTGCGGTTGTGTTTGGGCCGCCCGGTTTCCTTTACTATTTGGGTCTTGGAATGGTGCTCGGCGCGGCGATGGCTGCGACTTTCATCGTCGCAAGCGGCATCGGCTCCCATCCTGCGGAAGAAAATTCGGCGCCAGTCGACGAGGAGGAAGACCAGCTTGTTGACGACGAAGACCGCGGCTCGATCTCGCTCGGTTGGGCCGTACACGCCTTGATGAGCCTGCGGGCCAGATTGTCATGGCTTCTGGTCGCCGCCTACCGCTGGCTGGTCTCGAGCGCAGCCGCCCCGCGTGCGCCCTCGTTCGACCGCCAGGAGCCGAACCTCGGTGCACGTGCCGCCCCCTCCCTCGCTCCGCAGGACGATGAGGGGGACGAGGAGGAAGAAGAGGAGGTGGACGAGGAGGAAGAGGAAGAGCCCGCCGCGCGTGCCCCGCGCAAGAAGCCCGCGCCGAAATCAGCGCCGAAGAAGTCCGATAAATGGGATTTTCCGGCGATGTCCATGCTCGCAGCGCCCAAGGCCGCCGATCGCCAGCCGCTCTCCAAGGCTGAGTTGGAAGCCAATTCGCGTCGGCTCGAAAGCGTGCTGCAGGATTTCGGCGTGCGCGGCGAAATCGTCAAGGCCAATCCGGGCCCGGTCGTTACGCTCTACGAACTCGAGCCGGCGCCCGGCATCAAGTCTTCGCGCGTGATCGGGCTGGCCGACGATATCGCCCGCTCGATGAGCGCGCTCTCGGCGCGCGTCGCCGTCGTGCCCGGCCGCAATGCCATCGGTATCGAATTGCCGAACGCACATCGCGAGAAGGTCTACCTGCGCGAATTGCTGACTGCGAAGGAATCCAACGAGTCGGTCGCCAAACTGCCGCTCTGCCTCGGCAAGACCATCGGCGGCGATCCCGTCATCATCGATCTGGCCCGCACGCCGCATATGCTGATCGCGGGCACCACCGGTTCGGGCAAGTCGGTCGCTATCAACACCATGATTCTAAGCCTCGTCTATCGGCTCCGGCCGGACCAGTGCCGCCTGATCATGGTCGACCCCAAGATGCTCGAACTCTCCGTCTATGACGGCATTCCGCATCTTTTGACGCCGGTCGTCACCGATCCCAAGAAGGCCGTCGTCGCGCTGAAATGGGCCGTGCGCGAGATGGAGGAACGCTACAAGCGAATGGCCAAGCTCGGGGTGCGCAACATCGACGGTTATAATGCACGCCTGGTCGAAGCGAGGAACAAGGGCGAGGAACTCACACGCACGGTGCATACCGGTTTCGACAAGGAGACCGGCAAGGCGATCTACGAGGAAGAGAAACTCGACCTCGACCCCTTGCCTTACATCGTGATCATCGTCGACGAAATGGCCGACCTGATGATGGTCGCCGGCAAGGACATCGAAGGCGCCGTGCAACGCCTCGCGCAGATGGCACGCGCGGCTGGCCTGCACGTGATCCTTGCAACGCAGCGTCCGTCGGTCGACGTCATCACCGGCACGATCAAGGCGAACTTTCCGACCCGCGTCGCATTCCAGGTCACGTCGAAAATCGACAGCCGCACCATTTTGGGTGAAATGGGCGCCGAGCAACTGCTCGGCCAGGGTGACATGCTCTACATGGCCGGCGGCGGGCGTATCAGCCGCGTGCACGGCCCGTTCGCGTCGGACGAAGAGGTCGAGAAGGTGGTGCGTCACCTCAAGACGCAGGGCTCGCCGGAATACCTCGAGGCGGTCACGGCCGAAGAACCCTCGGAAGAGGACGGCGCTGTGTTCGATTCCACCGGGATGGGCAGCGACGGCGGCGGCGATCTGTTCGCCCAAGCGGTCGCCATCGTCAAACGCGACCGCAAGGCCTCAACCAGTTATATTCAGCGTCGGCTGCAAATTGGCTACAATCGTGCGGCATCCCTGATGGAGCGGATGGAACTCGAGGGCATCGTCGGGCAGGCCAACCATGCCGGAAAGCGCGAGATTCTCGTTCCGGAAGAAGAAGGCGGCTTTTGACCGCCATCGCGCGGCCCTCAGATCCCCAGCAACTACGGGCTTGTTTTCACGGAAAAGCGATATCGCCCCGATGCGAAGCAGGATAAAAGGGCGACCAACCGGCGGGACGACGCGTTGATCGAAAATCAGAAAATTCGGATGGCCAGGCGATTGCCGCTTTACCTCAGGCGCATGGCGCTCGCAGTCGCTTTGGCGTTTCTGACGGCTCCCCTGTTTGTCGACATCGTCTCGACCTCGGCAATTGCCCAGGCGCCAATTCCGCCGCAGAGCATTCCAATGCCCAAGGCCGCGCCAAAAAATCGCGACGGTGCATCGGATACGCAGAAGGGGCCTATGACGACGGGCGCAATGCAGCAGCCGCCCACTCCCTTTATTCCCGATCCGCATCGCAATTTGCCGTTGAGTATTTTTGCGACCTTCGACGACAAGCAAAAGGCGCAAGCGGCCAAGATCAGCAACTATCTGTCATCGCTGCAGACGCTGGTCGGAAACTTCGTCCAGGTCGGACCCGACGGCTCCAAGAGCAAGGGTCAGTTCTTCATCCAGAAGCCCGGCAAGGTGCGCTTCGAATATGACCCGCCGAACCCGACCGCGATCGTGGCGGATGGATCGATGGTGGCAGTACGCGACCGCAATCTCGACACCCAGGATCTCTATCCGCTGTCGCAAACGCCGCTGCGTTATCTGCTGTCGGACCGTATTGACCTGATGAAAGATACCAACGTCGTCAGCGTGACTGCTGACGACATGTACGTCAGCGTCACGATCGAAGAACACCAATTGCTTACAGGTACCAGCCGCTTGATGCTGATGGTCGGCGCCAAGGACGGCCAACTCAAGCAGTGGACTGTGACCGACCCGCAAGGCTACGACACCACGGTTGCCGTCTATAACCTGGATACGTCGAAGAAAGTCGATCCCGGCATGTTCAAAATCGACACCGCGGAAAAGACCTTTCCACCGGGCTAACTCCCTCGTGGGGTGCCTTTGACATTCACCACCAACCAGCCGCGGGCTCAGTGAGGGAGACCGGATTGTGTTGAGCAATCCGCCAATCCAGGCCGGAAACTGAAATTGATCCTTGATTGCAGGGGACAGACATGCGTCTTCTCTCAACGCATCTATCTCCCGGCTCACATGCATCTTTCTCTGACAACCTGGAATATCAATTCGGTGCGGCTGCGCATCGACCTCGTCGCCAAATTCATCAAGTCGGTGCGGCCCGATGTGCTGTGCCTTCAGGAAACCAAGTGCATCGACGACGCCTTTCCGCTCAAGCGGTTCAGGCGCCTCGGCTACGAGCACATCGCCCTGAATGGGCAGAAGGGCTATCATGGCGTCGCCGTCATCTCGCGCCTGCCGTTCGAGAAAACGGACATCCGCACCTTCTGCGACAAGGTCGATTCCCGTCATATCTCGGTCGAGTTCGGCGAACGCGCGCAGTTCTCCAAACCGCTGGTGCTGCATAACTTCTACGTGCCCGCCGGCGGTGACATTCCGGACCCTGCGGTCAATCCGAAGTTCGACCACAAGCTTCGCTTCCTTGATGAAATGAAATCCTGCGAGCCGCTGCATCCGCGCGGCGACGATCACCATATCCTCGTAGGCGACCTCAACGTCGCGCCGCACGAGAACGATGTCTGGTCACATAAACAGCTTTTGAAAGTCGTCTCGCATACGCCGATCGAATGCGAGAAGCTTTTGGCCGCTCAAAAGCAGGGTGAGTGGGTCGACGTTGCCCGCGAGCGCATACCGTTTTCCGAGAAGGTCTACACATGGTGGAGCTACCGCGCCGCGGACTGGACGGTTGGCGATCGCGGCCGCAGGCTCGACCACATCTGGGTCTCACCCGCGCTGAAAGATCGCGTCAGTGACTTCCGCATTGGGCGGGACGCACGCGGCTGGGAGCGGCCGTCCGATCACGTCCCTGTAACGGTTACGCTCGATGTTTGACGCGTTTATGTGCTGAGCTTGGCGCCCGCGACCAGAATGTCGCTTGCGATCTGGCTTGTACGGCGGGCAAATTCGTCGCGCAGTCGGCGCGCTGCCTCAGGATCGCTTTCCAGCACACGCTGAAACAAGCTGCGGGCGACCCGAATGACCGAGGAATCTTCCAGCGCGATCGCCGTCGAGGGCCGCCGCATCGCATTGATCAGCGCGAGCTCGCCAATCAGGGCGCCAGGACCTGCCACCACCGAGGCAGCACCTTCCTCGACGCGGAAGGCGCCGCGCTGAACGACAAAACCGGCATCCGCTTCATCGCCGGCGCGAAAGAGCACGGAATCGCGCGCAAACCCACGCTGTTCGGAGCCGATAGCGAGCATACGCAAGGCGGTTGTCCCCAACACACGAAGGGTCGGGACCCGCTCCAACAGGGCAACATCATCCTCGATCGACATGAAAGGCCAGTTGCGAAGAATCTAATGTCTCGATTTCGAAGTCCGTATCGAGCGCAGCGCCCACTTTACGAACTTCGGAGTGATAGGACACTAGCAAACCTAAATATCCAGTGTCGCGTCATATGTCGCATGGCGAGTTCGCGGCATCAATAATGCGGACTTTTGAACCGCCACAGCAGGAAGCTGGACCGGATCACGGGACCAGCTTGTAGCCACCGGCCTCGGTCACCAGGATCTCGGGATTGGCGGCGTCTTTTTCGATCTTCTGGCGCAGGCGATAGATGTGCGTCTCCAGGGTATGCGTGGTGACACCGGAGTTGTAACCCCAGACTTCCTGCAACAGGGTTTCGCGTGAGACTGGAGCCTGGCCGGCACGATAGAGAAAGCGGAGAATTGCTGTCTCCTTTTCCGTCAGCCGCACTTTCTTGGCGTTGGCGCCTGTCAGCATCTTGGAGCCGGGCCGGAAGCTATAGGGACCGACCGAAAACACGGCGTCTTCGCTGGCCTCGTGCTGGCGGAGCTGCGCTCTGATCCGCGCCAACAGCACCGCGAAACGGAAAGGCTTGGCGACATAGTCGTTGGCACCGGACTCAAGCCCCAGAATTGTATCCGAGTCGGTATCATGGCCCGTCAGCATGATGATCGGCGCCTTGAACCCGCCCTTGCGCAGGGAGCGCACGACCTCACGGCCATCGGTATCGGGCAGTCCAACGTCCATCAGCACCAGATCGGGGGCATCGGTCTTGGCTGCGGTTGCGCCTTTGGCACCGGTGTCGACGGCGGAAGCCTCGAATTCGTCGTGCAGAGAAAGTTGCTCCACCAGCGTATCGCGCAGATCGGTGTCGTCATCTACGATCAGGATCTTGCGGGCATTGGCCATGGGTAGAATCCTTTGGGGGCAGGGCGGCGGCCTGACGGAAGGGTCACGCCGCGTCTAGGGATCAAAAAGGGGGTCTTCAGGACTTTCGTCATGAACTATGTGGCTGTTACGAATTCACAAGCCAAAGCCCAATCTAACCCAGGATTCGGGCCCACAAGATGAATGTCCTGTAATGCAGCGGCATCGAATAGCCGCAGGACAGCCGATCAAACGACCATCCACGCTCATGGATATCCCTATACTTGCAGAGACTTACTCGAAAATGGCGCCGGACCGGCCGCTCGGAACGATCCGTATCCATGCAGCAGCCGGGAACCCGTGCCGCGGCTGGCTCATCGCCGGGCGGCAGGTTAGTCCCGTAGCCTTGGGGCGCGGTGGAATCATGGCCAACAAGCGCGAGGGCGACGGCGGAACCCCAAAGGGGACATTCCGGCCGCGGCGGCTGTGGTGGCGTGCCGACCGCCACCGGAGGCCATCAACCCATCTACCCGTTCGAGCTATCCGCCCCAGCGACGCCTGGTGCGAGGATCCCGCAAGCCGCCACTACAATCGGCCGCTGAAAATCGCACCTGGCGGCGACGGCGACCGGCTCACGCGCGATGACCACCTCTACGATTTCATCGTCGAGATCGATCACAACGCACGGCCGAGAACTGCCGGCCGTGGCAGCGCGGTGTTTCTCCATCTGGCGCGACCCGACTTTTCGCCGACGGCAGGCTGCATTTCCATGACAAAATCGGCCATGCTGCACCTCTTGCGGCAGATTGGCCCGGATACGAGGATCATCATTAAGTAGGTCGGAGGGACGCATGCTCGACCACGACAAGATAGCAGCTGCGGCAAAGACGCTGAGCGATCACTGGCGCGACGGCACCAAGCTGGAGCGTCTCGACGCTTCGATCCGCCCCCAGAACCGCGCCGAGGGCTACGCCGTTCAGGCCGAGCTCGCCAAGCATTCGAGCGGCAGGCTGTTCGGTTGGAAGATTGCGGCGACCAGCGAGGCCGGACAGAAACACATCAATGTCAGCGGGCCGCTGGCGGGACGCATCTTCACCGACAAGGTCATTGCCGACGGCGGCACGGCGTCGATGTCGGGAAACGAGATGCGAGTGGGCGAAGCCGAATTCGCGTTCCGCTTTTCGCGGGACCTGCCGCCACGGCTCAATCCGTACTCGGTGCAGGAAGTGCTCGGCGCCGTTGGCGCGCTGCATCCGGCGATCGAAATCCCGGATTCGCGCTTTGCCGACTTTGTCAGCGCCGGCGAAGCCCAACTGATTGCCGACAATGCCTGCGCCCATCTTTTTGTGCTGGGCGATGCGACAACAGCCGACTGGCGCGCCCGCGATCTCATCGAAGAGCGGCCGATCGTGACGCTGCGCGGCGCGAAACATATCGGCCACGGCAAGAATGTCCTCGGCGATCCCCGCCTGGCACTTGCCTGGTGCGTCAACGAATTGCGCGGTCTCGGCATCACCTTGCGGGAAGGGGAGTTGGTCACGACCGGCACCTGCTGCACGCCGTTGCCGATCCAGGCCGGCGACGTGTTCGCCGCCGACTTCGGCCTGCTCGGCAAGGTGTCGGTGGCATTTGTTTAGCGGTCACTTTCCGGAATTCACCCGCCATCTCGGCGCAGCTATCGCGAACTCCGGAAGTCCCGGGCACCAGCAAACTCCGCCAGCAACTCCACATTTCTGGTGCGCTTATCCATTTGAAGTTCCTCGACCGAGTTTGCTGCTGGCGCCGCAAGAACTTCAAATGGTCGGCTCTATCCGCGGTGGCCGAAAATGGCTGAACCCACGCGGATGTGGGTCGCGCCCATCTGGATCGCAACGGCAAAATCCGCGCTCATCCCCATCGACAGATTCTTTAAGCCGTTGCGCGCCGCGATCTTGGCGGTCAGCGCAAAGTGCGGCGCTGGCGCCTTGTTGACCGGCGGAATGCACATCAAGCCCGAGATCGGCAGGCCATATTCGTCGCGGCAGCTTGCGATGAAGCTGTCCGCCTCACTGGGCGCGACCCCGGCCTTTTGCGGCTCCTCTCCGGTGTTGAGCTGAACAAACAATTGCGGCCGGCGCGCCTGGCTGCGGAATTCCTTCGCAAGCGCCTCGCACAGGCTTGGACGATCGACGGAGTGAATGGCGTCGAATAGCGCCACCGCTTCCTTCGTCTTGTTGGATTGCAAGGGACCGATCAGATGCAGGGAGATGCCGGGGTGGACCGACATTAAGGCCGGCCATTTCGCTTTGGCTTCCTGAACGCGGTTTTCGCCGAACACGCGCTGGCCTGAGGCGATCACCGGCTCGATCGCCTCGGCGCCGAATGTCTTGGACACCGCAATCAATGTCACCGAGGCACGATCCCGCCGCGCCTCCATGCATGCCCGCGCGACGGCTTCTTCGACCACGGCAAGGCCGTTTGGTAAATGTCCGGTTAGCGATGAGGCATTCTCGGAGACCATGGATGTTGCCTGCAAGGGAAGTTGGAGTTCGTTCGATTTTTATATAATCCGAGCAGGGCTTCTTGAACCCTCTCCTGTATGGTGCGGCTCGGGGTTGGGAACCAGCATGTCAAGCTTTGGCTTCAAGCGCAAAACCATCGAGCTTCGCAAGCTGTTCGGCATCCGCGCCCGGCTCGCTCTTTTGGCGCTGATCCTGGTTGCGCCATTAATGCTGGAACGTGCCCACTCGCTCGAAGAGGCGCGCAACAAGCAGATTGCGCAGGCCTATTCCGAATTTTCGCGCATCGCTCAGCAAAGCGCCGACACCGAACGGGAAGCCATTTCGTCGGTCGAAACCGTGCTGAAGTCGACCGCCCATATCCAGGCTTTAAAAAAAGCCTCCGACCCGGGCTGTGACACCTTGTCGGCCAGTCTTCCGGTCAGCCTGCCGTGGATCCGCAACCTGACGATCGTGAGCAGCGACGGCCGCATCAAATGCGCAACCCTCGACACCCTGATTGGTCTCGATCTCAGCGACCGCGACTATTTCCAGCGGACGCGGCAGGCGCACGATCTCATTTTCAGCGATTTCCTGCTCTCCAAATACGACAACGAGCCGGTCGTGGTGGCCGCTTACCCGGTCTCGGCGATCAATCCGGAATCGGATCTCTTCATCGTCGCCAGCATCAATCTCGAGTGGATGTCAAAGGTCATCAACGATCTCAGCGATCGTCGCGGCATCATGGCCTTCCTGCTCGATAGCGCGGGCACCGTAATGGCCGCTCCGGCAGATCTTACGCGTCTGGTCGGCCGTCCCCTCAATAGCGTGCCGGCGCTGGCCACCGCGGCGGCGAGAGCGATCAATCCGGAGCAGCGGTCCGGGACGTTTTCATTCCCCGCTCCGGATGGTGCGAAGCTGACCTTGAGCTTTTCGAGCATTCCCGGCACGGCATCGCGCCTGATCCTCATTGTCGACGAAGCCAGGGTGGCCGCCGGAATCAACCAGGAGATTCGCAACGCCTATATACAGCTCGGACTGGTCTGCCTCATCGTGCTGTTGGGCGCGCTGATCGCGGCGGAAACGCTCATCATCAAACCGATCCACAAGCTGGTCGCAGTCGCGCGGCGCGTCGGAGACGGCGAATGGTCGGTGCGCGCCTCCGACAGCCGCTTGCCGGCCGAATTCGCGCCGCTCGCCCGCGCGTTCGACCGGATGGCAAGCCAGCTTTCCGAGCGGGAACGCGAGCTGATCGCTTCCAACGACCACCTCGCCGTGATGGCCTCGATCGACATGCTGTCGGGCCTGGCCAATCGCCGTGGGTTCCAGAGCCGACTCGAATTCGAATGGGCGAAGGCCCAGCAGTGCCACTGCGAACTTTCGCTGCTGATGATCGACGTCGATCACTTCAAACTGTTCAACGACACCTATGGCCATCCCGAGGGCGACGCCTGCCTCTCCAAGATCGGCGAGACGCTGAGCCAGGTCGCGCTCGAGGCCGCGGGCTTTGCCGCCCGCTACGGCGGGGAGGAATTCTGCCTGCTGTTGCCGGATACCCATAGCAGTCGTGCGATCGAGATTGGCGAGATGGTACGGGCAACGGTGCAGGACCTCGCCATTTTGCATGCAACTTCGGCGTATCAGGCCGTCACGGTGAGCGTCGGCGTCGCCAGCCTCAGGCCAAACCCGGCGCTCAACCCGAACGACCTCCTGGAAGCCGCCGACGCCAGCCTCTATGTCGCCAAGCGCCAGGGGCGCAACCGGGTCGCCGAGCATGGGCTCGCACGGGCTGGCGAGAACCGCGGCGCAGTTGCGCTGGCGGGCTAGCCGCCCACGCCACGATCGAACAGCCTGATTGTAATCGATCCCGCCGCGCCCCGTTGACCGGAAAGCCGCTTTTGTGGCCTAGTCGCGCGACTTTCAAGAACCGCCCGAATCCAGCAAAAGCCGCGCGATTTCATGAGTTCCGAACGCTACAACGCCCGTGAATCCGAGCCCTATTGGCAGCGCCAATGGGACGAAAAGGCGATTTTTGCTGCCAAGAACGACGATCCGCGGCCGAAATACTATGTGCTCGAGATGTTCCCCTACCCGTCCGGGCGCATCCATATCGGGCACGTCAGGAACTATACGCTGGGCGACGTGCTGGCGCGGTTCATGCGCGCCAAGGGCTTCAACGTGCTGCATCCGATGGGTTGGGACGCGTTCGGGCTTCCAGCTGAAAATGCCGCGATCGAACGCAAGGTGGCGCCGAAGGCGTGGACCTACGACAATATCGCCGCCATGAAGAAGCAGCTGCGCTCAATCGGCCTGTCGCTCGACTGGAGCCGCGAGTTCGCGACCTGCGATCCCAGCTACTACAAACACCAGCAGAAGATGTTCAACGACTTCCTGCGTGCGGGCCTCGCCGAACGCGAGAAGCGCAAGGTCAACTGGGACCCGGTGGACATGACGGTGCTCGCCAACGAGCAAGTGATCGACGGCCGCGGCTGGCGCTCGGGCGCGATCGTTGAACAGCGCGAGATGAACCAGTGGGTCTTCAAGATCACGAAGTACTCGCAGGAGCTTTTGGATGCGCTCGACACGCTCGACCGCTGGCCCGACAAGGTGCGGCTGATGCAACGCAACTGGATCGGGCGCAGCGAGGGGCTCCTGATCCGTTTCGCGCTTGACGCGGCGACGACGCCCGCCGGCGAGAGCGAGCTGAAGATTTTCACGACGCGTCCCGATACCCTGTTCGGCGCCAAATTCATGGCGATTTCGGCAGACCATCCGCTGGCGCAGGCAGCTGCTGCGAGAAATCCCAAGCTCGCTGAGTTCATCGCCGAGATCAAACGCACCGGCACCGCGCAGGAAATCATCGATACCGCCGAAAAACAGGGCTTTGACACCGGCATTCGCGCGATTCATCCGTTCGATCCGAACTGGAGGCTGCCGGTCTACGTCGCCAATTTCGTGCTGATGGAATACGGCACCGGCGCCATCTTCGGCTGCCCCGCGCACGACCAGCGCGACCTCGATTTCGTCAACAAGTACCAGCTCGGCAACACGCCGGTGGTTTGCCCCGAGGGTCAGGACCCGAAGACCTTCGTGATCACGGACACCGCCTACGACGGCGACGGCCGCATGATCAATTCGCGCTTCCTCGATGGGCTATCGATCGATCAGGCCAAGGAAGAAGTGGCCAGGAGGTTGGAGGCGGAGCTTCGCGACAATTCGCCAGTAGCCGAGCGTCAGGTCAATTTCCGCCTGCGCGACTGGGGGATATCGCGACAGCGCTACTGGGGCTGTCCGATTCCCGTCATCCACTGCCCGAAATGCGACGTCGTTCCGGTGCCCGACAAGGACTTGCCGGTCGCGCTTCCTGAAGATGTCACTTTCGACAAACCCGGCAACGCGCTCGATCATCACCCGACCTGGAAGCACGTTACTTGCCCGCAATGCGGGGCCAAGGCCCAGCGCGAGACCGATACCATGGACACCTTTGTCGATTCGTCCTGGTACTTCGCGCGCTTCACCGATCCCTGGAACGAGAAGACGCCGACGACGCCTGCGGTCGCCAACCGCCTGATGCCGGTCGATCAATATATCGGCGGCGTCGAGCACGCGATCCTGCACCTGCTCTATAGCCGCTTCTTCACCCGCGCGATGAAGGCGACGGGCCACATCGACATGGCTGAACCGTTCGCCGGCATGTTCACCCAGGGCATGGTGGTTCACGAGACTTATCAGAAGGCCGACGGCAGCTATGTCACGCCGGCCGAAGTGAAGGTCGATAGCGCAGGCCCTGATCGACGTGCGACGCTGCTGTCGACCGGCGAAGCGGTTTCAATCGGCGCAATCGAGAAGATGTCTAAGTCGAAGAAGAACACGGTCGACCCGGACGACATCATCGCAACCTACGGCGCCGACGTAGCGCGCTGGTTCATGTTGTCGGATTCGCCCCCCGACCGCGACGTCATCTGGAGCGACGAGCGTGTGCAGGGCGCCTCTCGTTTCGTGCAGCGGCTGTGGCGCCTCGTTCATGAATCCGCCGAGGTCGCCAAGGCCGCGCCTGCGACAAGGCCGGCGGCATTCGGGACTGACGCGACTGCCCTGCGGAAGGCGGCGCATGGCGCCCTCGACAAGGTTTCGACCGGCATCGAACGGCTGCATTTCAATGTCTGCCTTGCCCATATCCGCGAATTTTCCAACGCGCTGGCCGACATCCTGGCACGCCCCGGACAGCCCTCGCCTGACCTGAGCTGGGCGGTAAAGGAAGCCGCCCTCATCCTGGTTCAGCTGTTCGCACCCATGATGCCTCACCTGGCCGAGGCGTGTTGGCGCGTACTCGACCAGCCGGGTCTGGTTTCAGAGGCAAATTGGCCCCAAATCGAACGAGATTTGCTGGTCGAAGAGACAGTAACATTGGTTGTCCAGGTCAACGGCAAGAAGCGGGGCGAGGTAACCGTGGCCCGCACGGCCCAAAACGCGGAAATTGAGGCTGCCGTTTTAGCCCTTGATGCGGTAAGACAATCCTTAGGGGACAAACCCGTGCGCAAAGTGATCGTCGTTCCCATGAGGATCGTGAATGTCGTTGGCTAGGATTGCCGCTCGGCTCCTCGTCGTGGCTTTATTGGCGGCGCTGACGGCGGGCTGCTTTCAGCCGATGTATGCCGAGCATGCGGATGGGACGCCAGCTCTGCGCGAAAAGCTGATGGGGGTCGATCTCCCGCCGCTGAACGTTCCTAATTCATCGCGGATAGCCCGACTTGGGGTCGAGGTCCGCAATGCTCTGGCATTCAAGCTGTACGGCAACGCCACCGGAACGAGCCCAACCCATCGGTTGGACATCAGGCTCCAGACCTCCGACTCGACGCTGATGACCGACCCGAACACGGGACTGCCGACCAGTGAGACTTACGGCATCAACGCCCAATTCAACCTTATCGACATCGCCACCAACAAATCGGTGATGACCGGAACCACCTTCTCGCGCGTCTCCTACGACATCCCTGGCAGTTATCAGCGGTTTGCCCGTGCCCGCGCCCTTCACGACGCCGAGGATCGCGCCTCTCAGGAAATCGCCGAACGCATCAAGACGAGACTCGCCTCCTTTTTCTTCGCAGGCACCTGAGAGATCGTAGCTTTTGAGGCGAGAGCCGTCTTGGCTCGCCTCAATCCGGGTTCACCTATTCTGATATCCCAGCTGTTAGTCTCACCATGGTCGCGCTCCGCGGAAAAGAAGTCGATGCCTACCTGGCCCGGCCGGACCCGGCACGTCCCATCGTCCTGCTCTACGGTCCAGACGCCGGTCTTGTGCGCGAGCGCGCCGAGGGCTTGCTGGCATCGGCGGTCGACGACCCCGCTGATCCCTTCTCGCTGGTGAGACTCGACGGCGACGAGCTTTCAGCCGAGCCGTCGCGGCTGGTCGATGAAGCCCTGACGATTCCGTTGTTCGGTGGACGCCGCGCCATCCGTGTCAGGGCCGGCTCGCGGAGTTTTGCCAGCGGCATCGACGCGCTGGCGGAAACGCCGTTGAAAGATTGCCGCATCGTGATCGAAGCCGGCGAATTGCGTCCCGAATCGCCGCTACGCAAAGCCTGCGAGCGCGCCAAAACGGCGGTCGCCATCGCCTGCTATGCCGACACCGAGCGCGACCTGGCGAAATTGATCGACGATGAGCTGAAACTCTCGAACCTGCGCCTCGCTTCCGACGCCCGTGCAATGCTGATGGGTTTGCTCGGCGGCGACCGTCAGGCCTCGCGCAACGAACTGCGCAAGCTCGCGCTATACGCGCATGGCAAGGGTGAGGTGACACTTGATGACGTGATGGCGGTCGTTGCCGATGCTTCCGAGCTGAAAATCGACCCGATTGTCGATGGCGCCTTTGCCGGAAATGCTGCCGCTGTCGAGACTGAATTCGCCAAGGCCATGGTCGCCGGCACCTATCCCGGTGTGATCATCTCCGCCGCCCAGCGCCAGGCGGCATGGCTGCACAAGTCGGCGATTGCGATCGCGGAAGGCGCGCCAGTTTCGTCTGTGCTCGACGGCGGATTCCCGCGGCTGCATTTTTCACGGAAGGCCAACGTCGAGACTGCGCTGCGCAATTTTGATGTGCCGCGGCTGACGGCCATCATCGATCAACTGGCTGCCGCAGCACTCGAAATGCGGAAGCAGGCGGCGCTGGCCGCCGTGATCGCGCAGCGCGCGCTGCTTTCGATTGCGGTCAACGCAAGGCGACGCGGGTGATTCCGCTTACGGTTTCGAACTCAACCGCTTGACGACCTCGTCGAGCTGGTCGAGGTCGCGGTAGCGAATGTGAACGATGCCGCCGGCATCGTGATGATCAATGCTGACGGACAGGCCAAGCGCGTCACTGACGGTTTTTTCCAACGAGACCGTGTTGGGGTCCTTGGTCTTGGTGCCCCTCGCCTTTTGCGGCTTGCGCTCCGGCACACCTTCGGTATGCGCCAGCGCCTCGGCTTGGCGCACATTGAGGCCTTCTTCGACGATGCGCTTGGCCGCGGCGATCGGATCCGGCACGCCGATAAGCGCACGGGCATGGCCGGCTGAGAGCTGACCCAGCGCGATATAAGCCTGGACCTCGGCCGGCAGTTTTGTCAGCCGCATCATGTTGGCGATGTGGCTGCGGCTCTTGCCGACGATTTTCGCGATGTCTTCCTGGCTGCGCTTGAATTCGTTGGCGAGCGCATGATAGCCCTGCGCCTCCTCCATCGCATTCAGATCTTCGCGCTGCACGTTCTCGACGATTGCGATCTCGAGCGCGTCCGAATCGCTGACGTCGACAGGCACGATCGGAACTTCATGCAGACCTGCAGCCTGCGAGGCGCGCCAGCGGCGCTCGCCGGCGATGATCTCGAAGCGATCCTGTGCGCCGCGCACCGGCCGGACCACGATCGGCTGAATCACGCCGTGCTGTTTGATCGAGTCGGCAAGTTCCTTCAGCTCGCCATCGGGAAATTCGCGGCGCGGATTGCGCGGATTGGGTTTGAGGAATTCAATCGGCACCTTGCGCTGCGCACGAGGCCGCTCGACATGTCCGGCTTCTCCGCCCACATCCCCGATCAGGCTTGCAAGACCGCGCCCCAGTCGCGAACGAGCTTCGTCCGCCATCGCCAGCTCCCTTGGATTCAACTCAACCACTCCCATTGCCATCACATCGGGCGCAGGACCTGCCGACCCGAAAACTCCAACCCCACCCTCGGCTCATCAGCCCGGTACTTCGGACTGATCGTCGGCGCGCATCATCCGGAACGACGGGATGCCCGGCTCAATGCGTGCGCAGCTCGCGCTCACGCTGAATGACCTCTGTTGCGAGCTTCAGGTATGCGTCGCTGCCGACGCATTTGAGGTCGTAAACCAGCACCGGCTTGCCGTAGGACGGCGCCTCGGAGATGCGCACGTTGCGCGGGATCATGGTGTTGTAGACCTTGCTGCCCATGAACTGCCGGACATCGGCAACGACCTGGTTCGACAGGTTGTTGCGCGAGTCGAACATCGTCAGCACGATGCCATGGATCGAAAGATTCGGATTGAGCGTCGAACGCACCTGCTCGACGGTTTGCAGCAGTTGCGACAAACCTTCGAGCGCGAAGAACTCGCACTGGAGCGGCACCAGGATCGCATCCGAAGCGGCCATCGCGTTGACGGTGAGAAGGTTGAGCGATGGTGGGCAGTCGATCAGTACGTAGGTGTAGTCCGCGTCCGGTAACACGTTGTGATTGAGGGCTGAGATCGCATCGCGCAGCCGAAACGCCCGGCCTTGGGTATGGCCGAGCTCAAGCTCGAGGCCCGACAGATCCATGGTCGACGGCGCGATGTGCAGGCGCGGCACCGCAGTCGGCACCACCGATTCGCGCAAGGCGGCTTCACCGACCAGGACGTCATAGGTCGAGCAACTGCGATTGCGGCGGTCGATTCCGAGCCCGGTCGAAGCATTCCCCTGCGGATCGAGATCGACGATCAGCACCCGCTCGCCGATTGCTGCGAGCGCCGTTCCCAGATTGATTGCGGTGGTGGTCTTGCCGACGCCGCCTTTCTGATTGGCCAGCGACAGGATGCGCGGATGACCAGGTCGGAGTTCCGAGCTATCTTCTTCAAATTCCTGATCTATTTCGTTCATCGCGGGATGCCATCGTCGCTGTGGGACAGGTTGCGGCGCTCGATCCGATCGAGTTCGACGATCCAGCCTTGTCCGCCGGTTAGGCTGGAATGGAGACGAGGTTCAATTTTCCAATATTTGGTGGCTTCGGTCAATTCTGCTTCTATATCTTGGCCCTTCAAGAACAGGGCTTTCGCACCCTTTTTGATCAAGGGTTCTGCAAGGCCCAGCAATTGATGTAGCGGAGCAACCGCGCGCGCGGTGACGCAATCGATCGGACCGGTGAGCCTATCCACAGTATCCTTGACATCCCCAAGGTGGATGACCGCGGCTGCGCCAGTCACCCGCGCGGCTTCGCGCAAAAAGCTGGCTTTCTTGCCGTTACGCTCGATCAGGTGAACCACTGCACCGGGCTTGTCGGCGAGGGCGCAGGCGAGCACGAGGCCAGGAAAGCCGCCGCCGCTGCCAAAGTCGACCCAAACCTTGGCGACGGGAGCGAATGCTAGGAGCTGCAACGAATCAGACACGTGCCGGCTCCACAGCGTCCCTAGCGTTGTGGGCGAGACGAGATTGGTTTTCGCCTGCCAGGTTTGGAGGAGGCTGATATAGCGGTCCAACCGCGCCTCTGTTTCACGTGAAACAGGCGTCAGCACCAACGCTCGTGCGCGGTCGGCAGCAAGGCGCTGCTCGAGCGGGCTTTCAGTTGAACGGCTGGAATATGTATTGGCGCTGCCCATGGCGAATCGTCTTGTTTCACGTGAAACACTACCCCGACTTACGCGCTCGCGGCCGAGTTTCTCGCCGTTTTCTGCCGGGCCTCTCGCCGGAGATAGGCGGTCAGGATTCCCAGCGCGGCGGGCGTCACGCCATCAAGCCGGCCCGCCTGCCCGACGGTGCGCGGTTGCGACGCCCTGAGCTTGGCACGAGCCTCGTTGGATAGACCCGGCACCTGATCGAAATCGACGCCGTTCAGGAGCAGACCCTCGTCACGACGAAAGGCCTCGACATCCGCGGCTTGGCGCGTGAGATAGACGTCGTACTTGGCGTCGATCTCGAGATGGTCTGAGATCGTGGGATCAACGGACGCCAGCTCCGGCCAGATGGCGCGCACCTGCGCCCAACCGACTTCTGGATAAGCGAGCAGTTCGAAAGCCGACCGGCGCTGACCGTCTTTATTGAGTGACAGCCCATATCGAGCGGCTTCGTTCGGCGTCAGGGTGAGTGATTGCGCCCTCGCCTTCGCGGCGTTCAGCGCCGCCATCTTGGTCCGGTGCCGTTCGGACCTCGCCGATCCGACGCATCCGAGCGCAATGCCTTTATCGGTCAACCGCCTGTCGGCATTGTCGGCCCGCAGGGTCAAACGATACTCGGCACGGGATGTGAACATCCGGTAGGGCTCCGTAATCCCGCGGGTCACCAGATCATCGATCATGACGCCAAGATAGCCATCGGCGCGATCGAACACGATGGGCTGAGAACCGCCGGCCGCGAGCGCGGCGTTCAGCCCCGCAACCAGTCCCTGGGCCGCCGCCTCTTCGTAGCCTGTGGTGCCGTTTATCTGACCGGCCAGAAACAGTCCCGCAAGTCGCTTGGCCTGAAGCGTCGGCTCCAGTTCACGTGGATCAACGTGATCGTATTCGATCGCATAGCCCGGGCGGACCATCCGAACGCGCTCCAGCCCCGGGATCGAGGCCAGAATGGCGAGCTGGACGTCCTCCGGCAGCGAGGTCGAAATGCCGTTGGGATAGACCGTGGAGTCGTCGAGACCCTCGGGTTCAAGGAAGATCTGGTGGCCGTCTCGATCGCCGAAGCGGACGATCTTGTCCTCAATCGAAGGACAATAGCGAGGACCGGTGCTTTTGATCTGCCCCGAATACATCGGAGAGCGTTGCACGTTGGCCCGAATCAACTCGTGGGTCGTTGGCGTGGTCCGGGTGATGCCGCACTGGATCTGCGGGGTCGTGATCCGGTCGGTCAAGACCGAAAACGGCTCGGGCGGATCATCCCCCGGCTGCATCTCGACCGCCGCCCAATCGATCGTCGTCCCGTCGAGCCGCGGCGGCGTCCCGGTCTTCAGCCGCCCAAGGGTGAAGCCGATCCGCTCAAATGAGGCCGAGAGCCCCAGCGCTGGCGCTTCGCCGACTCGGCCAGCGGGCCAGTTCTTCTCGCCAAGGTGGATAAGACCGCGCAGAAAAGTCCCGGTCGTAACGACGACAGCAGCCGCCGTGAGTTCGCGGCCATCGGCGAGTTCGATACCGCGGAGGCGGCCCGCCGAAACAAGAAGCTCGTTGGCCTCACCTTCGATCACCATCAGCTTAGCGGTGTCGCGGATTGCCGCCTGCATCGCGGCCGCATAAAGCTTGCGGTCGGCTTGTGCGCGGGGTCCCCGGACGGCGGGGCCCTTACGACGATTCAAGACACGAAACTGGATTCCGCCCGCATCGGCCACGCGGCCCATCAGGCCGTCAAGTGCGTCGACCTCGCGGACGAGGTGACCCTTACCGAGGCCACCGATGGCCGGGTTGCAGGACATCGCACCGATGGTCGAAAAGCGGTGTGTGACCAGAGCTGTTCGCGCACCCATCCGCGCGGCAGCACTGGCGGCCTCGCAGCCGGCATGGCCGCCACCGATAACGATGACGTCAAAGGATTCAGATCGGGAAGTCATGCGGCGTCTTCTATACCGCCGATGTCAAACCCGGAAGTGACAAAGCGGACCAAAGGCTAAGGGGTGCGCGCCCTGTTTCACGTGAAACAGAGATGACCTTCAAAAGATAAATGAATATTCGTTCACTATTTCCCGATGCAGAATTCTCGGAAGATCTTATCCAGGACGTCCTCGACGTCGACCCGGCCAAGTAGCCGGCCGAGCGATTGGGACGCCATCCGCAGCTCCTCAGCTGCCAGCTCGTCGCCCGCCCCGGCGACCCTCAGGCATCGCTCCAACGCGGCAACCGTTTCCCGCAACAAGTTCCGCTGCCGCTCGCGGCCGATCAGGCCATCTTCACCGGACCCGAAATAATCCCGGGCAAACGCTGCGAGCGCCGCAACCAACGTCGAAATCCCGATGCCTTCGCGCGCGGAAATTTTGAACGTTGTCCCGGCCCCCTGCCCTGGTCGATCTCCGCGCGCGGCCTCTGCCCGTTCATTGACCGAGCCGAGATCGATCTTGTTGCGGATCGTCCACAACGTCGCCGCCATCGTCTTCAGTTTCTCTTCGCTTTGCCCGCGGTCGGCATCCGTCATCCACAAGACGAGATCAGCTTCCGCGGCCCGTGATCGCGCGCGGCGCACCCCCTCTTGTTCAATGGGATCGTCGGTATCGCGAATGCCGGCAGTGTCGATCACCGTCACCGGATAACCGTCGAGATCGAGTTGAACTTCGATGAGGTCACGGGTGGTGCCGGCGTATGGCGAGACGATCGCCACCTCGCGCCGCGCCAACACATTGATCAATGTCGATTTGCCGACATTCGGTGGTCCTGCAATCGCAACGATCACGCCGTCGCGCAGGCGCTCACTGCGCCCCTGCCCGGCAAGCGCGTCCGCGATCTCCGCAACCAAGGACTCAACCGTCGCCAACGCCGGCGCGATCAATTCGGCCGGCACATCACCTTCGTCGGAGAAATCGATGCCGGCCTCAATCAGGGCCAATGCTTGGATGACCCGCGCGCGCCAATCACGCGCCCGGTCGCCGAGCAAACCCTGAAGCTGGCGCAAAGCCTGGCGCCGCTGCCGGTCGGTATCGGCATGAATCAAATCGTCCAGCGCTTCGGCTTCCGTGAGATCGATCTTGCCATTCTCGAAGGCACGGCGCGTGAACTCGCCGGGCTCCGCGGCGCGCGTGTTTTCAAGCCTTGAGAGCGCCGCAAAAAGCGCGGCCAGCACGGCGCGTCCGCCATGAACCTGAAACTCGGCGACGTCCTCCCCGGTCGCGCTCGCGGGCCCAGGGAACCACAGCACGATCGCGTCGTCGATTGCGGGCCCCTCGCCATCGCGCAGCAGAACGCGCGTAGCGATGCGTGGCTCAAGCACCCTGCCCGCGAATGTCTCGACCGCCATTCTCGCTTGCGGCCCGGACACGCGCACCACCGCGATCGCAGCCGGAGGCCGGCCGGACGACAACGCAAAGATGGTCTGCTCGCGTGGGTGCACGCCCTATTTGGTCGCGAGCCTTTGCAAATGCAATGAAATTAGAGCTGCCTGATCCGGCTGCCCGTCAGATTCGCAAAATGCTGCAGCCCCTGCTGCGGCCGTGACGCAGCAAAATCGGCGGATTGCATTGGCCTTGGCTCTCCAAGCACCGGCCTAAGAAAAAGGCGCCTCCGCTTGCACGAAGACGCCCTGCTCGGCCAATGGCCCAGTCCCGTCAGGTATTCATCGACTCGAAGAATTCCGCATTGTTCTTGGTGTTGCGGAGCTTGTCGAGCAGGAAGTCGATGGCGTCCATCGTGCCCATCGGATTGAGGATCCGCCGCAGCACGTACATCTTCTTCAACACCTGCGGGTCGGTGATCAGCTCTTCCTTCCGGGTGCCGGACCGAGAAATGTCGATCGCCGGGAAGGTGCGTTTGTCCGATACCTTGCGGTCGAGAATCAGTTCGGAGTTACCGGTGCCCTTGAATTCTTCGAAGATCACTTCGTCCATGCGGCTTCCGGTATCGACCAGCGCCGTCGCGATGATCGTCAGCGAACCACCCTCCTCGATATTGCGCGCCGCGCCGAAGAATCGTTTTGGCCGCTGCAGCGCGTTGGCATCGACGCCGCCGGTCAGCACCTTGCCGGATGAAGGCACCACAGTGTTGTAGGCGCGCCCGAGCCGTGTGATCGAATCGAGCAGGATCACCACATCGCGGCCATGTTCGACCAGGCGCTTGGCTTTTTCGATCACCATCTCAGCGACCTGAACGTGACGCACGGCCGGTTCATCGAAGGTCGAAGAGACAACCTCCCCCTTCACTGAACGCTGCATGTCCGTGACTTCTTCCGGACGCTCATCGATCAGAAGCACGATCAGGTAGCATTCGGGATGATTGGCCGTAATCGAGTGTGCGATGTTCTGCATCAGCACGGTCTTGCCGGTGCGCGGCGGCGCGACGATCAGCGCACGCTGGCCTTTGCCGATGGGGGCAACGATATCGATCACCCGTGCCGAAAGGTCTTTCCGGGTCGGGTCCTCGAGTTCGAGGCGGAAGCGCTCGTCCGGAAACAGCGGTGTCAGGTTGTCGAAATTGACCTTGTGCTTGGACTTTTCCGGATCCTCGAAATTCAGCGTGTTGACTTTGAGCAGCGCGAAATAGCGTTCGCCTTCCTTGGGACTGCGAATGTGGCCTTCGATGGTATCGCCAGTGCGAAGGCCGAAGCGGCGAATCTGCGATGGCGACACATAGATATCGTCCGGGCCGGGCAGGTAGTTGGCATCCGGCGAGCGCAGGAAGCCGAAGCCGTCGGAGAGAACCTCAACGACGCCTTCGCCGATAATATCGATTTCCTGGATCGCGAGCTGCTTGAGAATGGCAAACATCAGCTCCTGCTTGCGCATCGTGCTGGCGTTTTCGACCCCTTTCTCCTCCGCAAAGGCGACGAGTTCCGCCGGCGTCTGGGCTTTGAGGTCTTGGAGTTTGATTTCCCGCATTGGGATGGTCCTGTGGAGTGCTGAAGAAGGGAGGTTGCGAGGTGGCTTCTTGGGAGCGCGGAGCCTGAAGTCAGGAAGGTCCGCAGGTCTGAGCAAGGCAAGAGCCCGGAGGGCCTCAAACCTGATGCAGCGGCCGGTCCACAAGGAAACCGGAACGCAATCACATCCGCCTGCGTAGGGTGGGAATGCCATCAATATAGAAAATTGGACGACCTTCCGCAAGACGGCGCGTAGCTGCGGGGAGGGCGCTCAAAATGGCTTGACGACCACCAGAATGACGATCCCGATCATCAGGAGGGTCGGCACCTCATTGATTAACCGATAGAATTTCTGCTGGTGACGATTCCGGTCCGCCGCGAAATCCTTCACCCAGCGAACAAATAGTCCGTGGACACCCGAGAGCACCAGCACCAGGAAAAGTTTTCCGTAAATCCACCAGCTGGTGAAAAGCCAGCGCCCGGACCATGCGAGGTAAAGCCCCGCGAGCCAGGTCACGATCATCGCCGGATTGATGATCGCCTTGAGCAAACGCCGTTCCATCACCTTGAAGGTCTCGGACTGCTTCGAGCCCGCCTCGGCCTCGCAGTGATAGACGAACAACCGTGGCAGATAGAGCATACCGGCCATCCAGGCGATGACCGCGATCACATGCAGCGCCTTGATCCACTCGTACACCGGCTCTCCCACCTCTATCGGAATGCGCGGACAGCGTGACGTTCGCCACCAGCGATCAGCCCCGTATCAAGCGGAGAGACATCTTTCCCTCGGCTCGATCCGACCTATCGTGATGCGTCCTTATCTAAACTAATAATTTTAGAATCTTAAGGTTTGAGTCTGGGTAGCGGTGGATTGGACTCACCCAACGGCATCCGATCGTTATTCAGACCTTTCTCACATCTGTCTACAATTTCCTCGTGAGTCCCGCCGATTGCCGTTACATCCGATATTTCAATTCTTTGGCGGGCCGTCCGACCAGTTTATGAAGAGACAAATCCACAAAACCCCACTAACGTGATCGTGCCGGAATTCAGTTATCCTCACCGGAAGCCTTGTGAAGAAAAAATCCGGTTATCCCAGACCGGGCAGGATGGCCGGTTTTCTCTCGGGTAATCTCCACAAGGATTCACAGATTACACAGGCTTCTTCGTGCCCACGAACAGCAACTATTTTCATCTGCATCTGGTTTCCGACTCGACCGGCGAAACGTTGATAACCGTGGCCCGCGCTGTCGCCGCGCAATACACCAACGTCATTCCCGTCGAGCATGTTTATCCGTTGGTTCGCAGCCAGAAGCAGCTCGATCGCGTGTTGAACGAAATCGAGGAAGCGCCGGGAATCGTGCTGTTCACACTGCTGGAAAAGGATCTCGTCTCGAAGCTGCAATCGAAGTGTCAGGAGATCAACATTCCAAGCCTGTCGATTATCGGGCCGGTGATGCAACTCTTCCAGGCCTATCTCGGCGCACCGACTTCGGGGCGGGTAGGGGCGCAGCACACCCTCAATGCCGAATACTTCAAGCGGATCGATGCGTTGAATTACACGATGATGCATGACGACGGTCAGCACGTCGAAGGCCTCGACGAAGCGGACGTCATTCTGGTCGGCGTGTCCCGTACATCGAAAACCCCGACCTCGATCTATCTCGCCAACCGCGGCATCCGCACCGCCAACGTGCCGTTGGTGCCGGGCATTCCAATTCCGCATCAGCTGGAAGTCTTGACCAAGCCGCTGGTCGTCAGCCTGCATGCAACGCCGGAACGTCTGATTCAGGTCAGGCAGAACCGGCTGCTCAGCATGGGTGACCGCGACAACGAAACTTATATCGACCGCCAGGCCGTGGCCGATGAAGTTGCCTTTGCACGGCGGCTCTGCGCCAAGTTCAATTGGGCGCAGCTTGACGTGACCCGCCGCTCGATCGAGGAAACTGCGGCCGCTGTCATGAAGCTTTTCTCCGATCGGCAACGGCAGCGGTTGGCCGAATGACGCTGTGGCGGGGACAAGAGCCTCTGCTGCTGGCCTCGAAGAGCAAGGCGCGGCAAACCCTGCTTGCCAATGCAGGCATCCTTTTTGAATGCGAACCGGCGGATATCGACGAGCGTGCCATCCAGGAATCATCCGGACTGTCCGCGCCAGGCGAGATCGCAGGCCTACTTGCCCGTGAAAAAGCCCGCGCCGTCGCGCTGGGGCGGACAGGGCACTACGTCGTCGGTGCCGATCAGACGCTGGCGCTTGGAACGCGGACCTTCAACAAGCCCGCGGACAGGGCGCAAGCCGCTGGACAGTTGCGCGCGCTATCCGGCCAGTGCCACGAGCTTCACGCCGCGGTCGCGGTTGCTCGCGACGGAAAGCTGCTATTCCAACACGTTTCGATCGCACGCATGACCATGCGGCCGTTAAGCGATGCTGCTATCGAAAGCTACCTGGCTGAGGCTGGGCAGGCCGTGACGTCGAGCGTCGGCGCCTATCAGCTCGAAGGGCTGGGTGTTCATTTGTTCGAGCAGATCGAGGGCGATCACTTCACGATTCTTGGCCTGCCGCTGTTGCCGCTGTTCGCATTTTTGCGCAGCAAAAATTTGTTGAGCGTGTGAACATGATCGTCCTCGGCTTGACCGGCTCCATAGGGATGGGAAAATCGACTACCGCCAGTCTGTTCGCGGAAGCGGGCGTACCTGTCTATGACGCCGATGCCGCGGTTCACCGGCTTTACGAAGGCGAAGCTGTTGCCGCCATCGAGGCCGCCTTTCCCGGCACGTCGATCGACGGCAAAGTTGACCGCAACAGGCTTTCCGCCCGCGTCGTGCATGATCCCGCTGCCATGAAACAACTCGAGGAAATCGTGCATCCGATGCTCGGAGCCTCACGGCAGAAGTTTCTTCGAGACGCCGAACAGTCCGGTGCCCCGGTGGCGGTGGTCGATGTGCCCCTGTTGTTCGAGACCGGCGGCGAAAAGCGCGTCGATGCCGTCGTCGTGGTGACGACAAGCCCGCAACTTCAGCGCGAACGAATTCTGGCGCGCCCCAACATGACCGAGGAAAAGCTTGCTGCGATTCTGGCGCGCCAAATGCCGGATGCGGAAAAGAGAAAGCGCGCGCATTTCGTGGTGGATACCTCGCATGGCCTTGATCCCGTTCGCTCGCGGATTCGCGACATTCTGGCGGAGGCTGCTAAAATGACGTCCGGGCGGACCTGATTCGTCCGTTCTCCTGGTCTGGATTTTAAATCCAATATGCGCGAAATCGTCCTCGATACCGAAACAACCGGCCTTGATCCGTTGCGCGGTGACCGGCTGGTTGAAATCGGCTGCGTCGAGATATTCAACCGCATGCCGACCGGGCAGATCTTTCACCGCTATTTCAATCCCGAACGGGACATGCCGGCGGAAGCCTTTGCCGTGCACGGGCTCTCAACCGAATTTCTCGCCACCAAATCGTTGTTTGCGGAGGAGGTCGACGAGTTCCTGGCGTTCATCGGCGACGCCCCATTGGTGATTCACAACAGCTCGTTCGATATCGGCTTCATCAATGCGGAACTCGAGCGGATCAAGCGGCCGGCGATCTCGAAGGAGCGTCTGGTTGATACGCTGATGCTGGCGCGGCGCAAACATCCGGGTGTGTCGAACCGCCTCGACGATCTTTGCTCGCGTTATCAGATCGACAATTCGCGGCGTACCAAGCACGGCGCGCTGCTCGATGCGGAGCTGTTGGCCGAAGTCTATATCGATCTGATCGGCGCGCGGCAGTCGCAACTCATCCTGGCTGCGGAACCACGCGAAATTCGCGTTGCCGGCGTTGGCGAAATGCCGCGGCGACAGCGCGAAATCCCGCTCGCGCCCCGGGTCACCGAGGCCGATCGGTTGGCGCATCGCGAGTTTGTTCTGACGCTCGGCGACAAGCCGATCTGGAACGACTTCCTGCCGCCCGTGGCAGCCCAGGGCGAAATCAGCTCCGCCTGAATTAACTTGGCTTCACTTGGGCCGCCTGCATCTGAGCGGCTTGCCGTTCCATGTTCTGGCGATACAGCCCGACGAAGTCGACGGGATCCAGCATCAAAGGCGGGAAGCCGCCATCGCGAACCGCGGTCGCGATGATCTCGCGGGCAAACGGAAACAGCAGACGCGGACATTCGATCATTATCAGCGGATGCAGATTTTCCTGCGGCACGTTCAGGATCCGGAAAACACCGGCATAGACGAGTTCGAAACTGAACATCACCTTGCCGTTGCTTTCGGCCTTGCCTTCGACCGACAGCGCCACCTCGTAATCGTTCTCGGCAACGCCGTTGGCGTTGACATTGATCTGGATGTTGATCGCGGGCTGCTGCTGCTGCGGTCCAAGCGAAGCCGGTGCATTCGGGTTTTCGAACGACAGATCTTTGGTGTACTGCGCCAACACGTTCAACTGCGGAGGAGGGGCCGCCTCGGGAGGCGCACCATTGCCGTTGGTCATATGATTCTCTCCTGGAACGGTTTGGCGAGCGGAGCCATCTGTCGCATCCGAATTCGCCTGAAAGGGAAACAAACGCGTTTTCGAGGCGAGTGGCTATCATAGCCCCACCTCTTTCCACAAGGACGACCGTCCAACCAGGGCGACAGGTCGCGTCCAATTCGATCAATTGCGAACCGCCGAGGGAACGAGAGGTTCCTCTAAATAATTGAATATACGCGACTTATAGCGGCTCTCGGGGTTTCCACCCGGGTCTAAAACGCGCTAGGATTTGTCCATTCGTCAGCCGGACATGCCCGGGAGCGAGCAGTTCAATTGGTGTGACATTCTGGCCGGCAGATACCATTGGTAAGCCTAGGTTTCGTGCTTACATGCGGCTGGCTCATCGATGATGTAATATCTGCTCCCAATAAAGGGACGCTCTACCGCCGGGTCCACCGCCGGCGCCTAGATCAGAAAGCGAATTCGACGTGGATATCTATACGATCATCTTCCTGGCGCTGGCCGTTTTCATTTTCCTCCGTTTGCGCAACGTTCTCGGACAGCGCACCGGCAATGAACGGCCGCCTTATGATCGCGCAGCGCGCAACGTCGTGCAGGGCGCGCCGGACAGCAACGTCGTTCCGATCCCGGGAACCGTGATCGATCAGGCGCCGGCGGCGCCGACGGCCGAGGTTACGCCGCCCACCGATCGCTGGAAGGGCATCGCCGAAGCTGGAACGCCGCTCGCGCAGGGTCTTGACGCGATCGCCGCACAGGATTCGTCGTTCGATCCGCGTCATTTCCTGAGCGGCGCGCGAAGCGCCTACGAAATGATCGTGCTGGCCTTCGCCAACGGCGACCGGCGGTCGCTGAAGGACCTGCTCTCGTCCGAGGTCTATGAGAGTTTCGACGCTGCGATCAAGGACCGCGAGCGCCAGGAGCGCAAGACCGAGACGCGGTTTGTTTCGATCGACAAGGCCGAAATTGTCGGGGCCGAGGCGCGCGACCGCAACGCGCAGCTCACCGTTCGCTTCGTGTCGCAGATGATCTCGGTCACCCGGGACAAGACCGGCGCGATTGTCGACGGCAACCCGGACAAGGTCGCCGATATCACCGATGTCTGGACATTCGCCCGCGACCCGTCTTCGCGCGATCCTAACTGGAAGCTGGTCGGCACTGGTAGCGCGAACTAGCCGTTTGCGGCGCATTGCCGCCGCGCTCGGTCTCGTGGTTCTGGCGCTGTCTGTCATTCCGCTCGCGCCGATGGCTGCCCGCAAAATTCGCGCATCGCTTTCTGCCCACACGCACGCGGCGGCGCGGGCTTCGCGCCCAATTCCCTATCCACGCCTTGAATGGCCGATCGTGATCCATGGCGGGCAATATATTCCGCTCGCCTGGCAGGATATCGCCGGCTGGGCGTCCGATGACCACACGCAGGCCTACAAGGCCTTCCGCGTCAGCTGCGCCACGATTGCCGCCCAGCAAAATTCGCCCGAGGACTCCAGGGCGCTCGGCGCCTCCCTCCGCGGACCGTGCCGCCTTGCCAGAGCCCGTGCGATTACCGACGATGCAAAGGCGAGAGCCTTCTTCGAGGAGAATTTCGTGCCGCTACAAATATCGCGGCTTGGCCAGGATGCCGGCTTTGTAACCGGCTACTACGAGCCGATCATCGAGGGCTCGCGGACGCAGACGGATGTATTCCATGTGCCGGTCTATCGCCGGCCGTCGAACTTGTTCGTCAAAGGCTATACGCAGGATTCTCCCAGCCTTCCCAACAAGGGTCCGGTGTATCGCAAGATCGGACGGCGCAAACTGGTGCCCTATTATGACCGCGCCCAGATCGAAGATGGCGCGATCGCCGGCCGCGGTCTCGAAATCTGCTGGCTCAAGGACCAGACTGATCTTCTGTTTGCGCAGATCCAGGGATCGGCGCGGGTTCGTCTTCAGGACGGCTCGACCATCCGCATCAATTACGATGCCCATAACGGCTTTCCCTATACGGCGGTCGGCCGCATCCTGATCGATCGCGGCATCATTCCGAAAGACCAGATGTCGATGCAGAAGATCAGGGAGTGGATGGAGCAAAATCCCGAAGGCGCAAACGAAGTGCGTCGGCAGAACCGCGCCTATGTGTTCTTTCGCGAAGTGCCACTTTCCGACAAGGATGAGCCGGTGGGCGCGCAAGGCGTGCCGCTGACGCCGGGCCGGTCGATCGCGGTCGACAACTCGCTTCACGTCTATGGAACGCCGTTCTTCATCGAAGGCGAACTGCCGATCGAGTCGCCGCAGGCGAAAACGCCGTTTCGGCGTCTGATGGTCGCGCAGGATACCGGCTCGGCCATCATCGGCCCTGCCCGTGCCGACATCTACTATGGCACCGGTCCGGAAGCCGGCCGCATATCCGGGCGCTTCCGCCACAACATGCGCTTCGTGATGCTGGTGCCCAAGAGCCTTGATCCCACCGCCCGTGGCCGCAGGATGCCGCTGCCGGACCCGCGCCCGTCGGAAAAAATCGCCAAGCTGTTCCCACAGGCCGGTCCATTGAAGGAGAGTTCAAACGAAGCCCGAGGTAGCCTAAAGTCTTCGGCGGCTCCAACCGCCACAGTCCAGGCGACCGTGAAAGTGCCGTTGCCGCAGGCACGGCCGCTGATCAAGATCGGACGCACGGGCCTTCGTCTTCGCCGCTTTGTCCGTCACCGCCGATCCTCATGAAGCGACCACCCCCGATTCTGGACCCGCCGCGCCGCAAGCGAATCCTGAGCGAAGAGGAGCATGCGCTGTGGGAAAGCGTCGCCAGGCAGATCAAGCCGCTGCGAAAGAAGCACCGCGTGATAACTGCGCCGACGGCCCCACCATCAGTGGAAGCGCGGGCCGCCGCCAAAATCGCGGTTCATCCGAAGCCGGTTCCCGCTACCGGCCCACAACCGAAGAAACCGTTGACGCCGCCGCTGGTGCCGCTCGGCCGCCGTGAGCGATTGCAGCTGTCGAAGGGCAAGAAGGAGATCGAAGCCCGTCTCGACCTCCACGGCATGACCCAGGCGCGGGCGCATCGCGCGCTCTCGGGCTTTCTCCATCGCGCGCACGGCGACGGCCTGACCTTCGTGCTCGTCATCACCGGCAAAGGAAAGGTTGGTGCTGAATCCGAGCGCGGCGTGCTCCGGCGCCAGGTGCCGCAATGGCTGAGCCAGCCGGAGTTTCGCAGCCTGGTGGTCGGCTTTGACGAAGCTCATATTGGTCACGGCGGCGCGGGCGCACTCTATGTGCGGATCCGGCGATCGCGGCTTTGATTTCGGAATGGCGGCATGGTGAGGGCCTAAAGACAGCCGTCGCATCACCTTGGATTCTGCCGGGCGGAGCCGGCTCATTCGGGCGCGCTACAGAATGAACCGGCTCAGGTCGGCATTCTTGGCGAGATCGCCAACGTGCTTCTGCACGTATTCGGCGTCGATCCGGATGGTTTCCCCATGGCGATCCGGCGCGGCAAAGGAAATGTCGTCCAGCACGCGCTCCATCACGGTTTGCAGGCGCCGGGCGCCGATGTTCTCCACGGTCGAATTGACAGCCACCGCGATATCGGCCAGCGCATCGATCGCGCCGTCGGTGATATCCAGCGTGACGCCCTCGGTCTGCATCAGTGCGACATACTGCTTGATCAGTGAGGCCTCGGGCTCGGTCAGAATCCGTCGCATATTGTCGCGGGTGAGCGCGTCCAGCTCGACGCGGATCGGCAGCCGTCCCTGCAATTCCGGCAACAGATCCGACGGTTTTGCGATATGGAACGCGCCGGAAGCAATGAATAGGATGTGGTCGGTCTTCACCGGTCCATGCTTGGTCGAGACGGTCGTGCCTTCGATCAACGGCAGCAGGTCTCGCTGCACGCCCTCCCGGGACACTTCGCCGCCGACCCGTCCGTCACGCACACAGATCTTGTCGATCTCGTCGAGAAACACGATGCCGTTGTTTTCGACCGCGGCGATCGCCTCTAGGGTGAGCTGGTCGTTGTCGAGCAATTTGTCCGCTTCTTCATTGACGAGGATCTCGTGCGAGCCGGCAACCGTCAGCCGGCGCGTCTTGGTGCGGCCGCCCAGTTTGCCGAAGATATCGCCGATCGAGATCGCGCCCATCTGCGCGCCCGGCATTCCCGGAATTTCAAACATCGGCATCCCGCCGGAAGCCTGCGTCTCGATCTCGATCTCCTTGTCGTTGAGTTCGCCCTCGCGCAGTTTTCGGCGGAAGGAGTCGCGTGTGGCGGCGCTGGAATTGGCGCCGACCAGCGCATCGAGAACGCGTTCCTCGGCGGCGAGTTGCGCTCTCGCCTGAACGTCCTTGCGCTTGCGCTCGCGGGTCAGAGAAATGGCGACCTCGACGAGGTCGCGCACGATTTGCTCGACGTCCCGCCCGACATAGCCGACTTCGGTGAACTTCGTGGCTTCGACCTTGATGAAGGGCGCGCCCGCGAGCTTTGCCAGACGCCGCGCGATTTCGGTCTTGCCGACGCCGGTCGGTCCGATCATGAGGATGTTCTTCGGCAGCACTTCTTCACGCAAGCCTTCGGAGAGCTGCTGGCGACGCCAGCGATTGCGTAAGGCGATGGAGACCGCCCGTTTGGCCTCGGTCTGGCCGACGATGAAGCGGTCGAGTTCGGAAACGATTTCGCGGGGAGAAAAGTCAGTCATGGTTTCTAGCTATGTGTAAATTGCGGCCGGAACAAGCGTCGTTTTGCAGCGGTTGCCATCACGGATCGCGGATCATCAACAGTGCCGTTCCATCTGGTGTTTTCACCAGTCGGTCGCGGCGAAAGCCGGCTTTTTCATAGGCCCGAATCGCCCGTCGATTGGCGGGGTCCGGATCAGTGACGACACGGGGCGTTCCGTCAGCCAACAATCTGTCGGCAAAGGCGCGGACAAAGGCCGAGCCATGGCCACGTCCGACCATGCTGGCTTCGCCGATGAATTGATCGAGCCCCCGGGTGCCCTGCGGCTGTGGTCCGAAGCCGGAATCCTTGGCGCCCAGCTTGTAACACTGCAAATAGGCAAATTCCCGTCCATCTGCGGCAACCATGAATTGTGCCATTTCCGGATCGCCGAGGTCGCCGCTGACGAGCTCAAACTGCTCGGCCGGGTCATGCCACCATTCGCGGACGTGCGGCGCCTCCAGCCAGCGCTTGATCGTCGGCAGGTCATCCGCCAACATCGGGCGAAAGGCGAATGCCGTCATGCCTCTCAGCCGGCCTGCAGCATCTCGATGGTGACGTTGCGATTGGTATAGACGCAAATGTCGGCCGCAATATCGAGCGCACGGCGCACGATGCTTTCCGCATCCTTGTCGGTTTCGACGAGCGCACGCGCAGCGGCAAGGGCATAATTGCCGCCCGAGCCGATCGCCATCACGCCGCCTTCCGGCTCCAGCACGTCGCCGGTCCCCGTCAAGACCAGCGAAACGTCCTTGTCCGCGACGATCATCATGGCTTCCAGGCGCCGCAAATAGCGGTCGGTCCGCCAGTCCTTGGCGAGTTCAACTGCAGCGCGGGTCAATTGCCCGGGATATTGCTCAAGCTTGGCCTCCAGCCGCTCGAACAAGGTGAAGGCATCAGCCGTCGCCCCGGCAAATCCGCCGATGACGTCGCCCTTGCCAAGCTTGCGGACCTTCTTGGCGTTCGATTTGATCACGGTCTGGCCGATCGAGACCTGACCGTCGCCGCCGATCACGACCTTGCCGCCCTTGCGGACCGTCAAAATGGTGGTGCCGTGCCAAACCGGCGTCTGTTGGGCTGCTGAATGCATGGAATACCTCTCGACCTCGCCACATCTAGGGGCAGGCGCGCGTGGTTACAACTCGACGCCCTAGCCGGCCAGACTTTTAGACGGGCGAGGGAGCCGGATTTTGGTCACCATAGGCTCAAGTCACCCTCCCACAGCGGCGTCCCGCAGTAGCGAAGCATGGAGGGGCCTGTTAAAAGAACCGCGTTTTCGGCCAATGAGTTGGTCTGGAGAAGGATGCTCATGCGTAGCGCCACCATTAAGCGCAAGACGAAAGAGACCGATATCGAAGTGACGGTGAATCTCGACGGGTCGGGCGTGTCCAACGTCGCGACCGGGATCGGTTTCTTCGACCATATGCTTGATCTTCTGGCCCGCCATTCCCGCATCGACATCACCGTGAAGGCGACGGGCGACCTGCACGTCGATTACCACCACACGACTGAAGACGTCGGCATTGCTCTGGGGCAGGCTGTGAAGCAGGCGCTGGGAACCATGGCCGGCATCAATCGCTACGCCAGCGTCCATATGCCGATGGACGAAACGCTGTCGCGGGTCGTGATCGATATTTCGGGCCGCCCGGTGCTGGTCTTCAAGGCCGAGTTTCCGCGCGACAAGGTTGGCGAATTCGACACCGAGCTGGTGCGCGAATGGTTCAATGCGTTCGCGATGAATGCCGGGGTGACTTTGCACGTCGAAACCCTATATGGCGAGAACAGCCATCACATTGCCGAGTCCTGCTTCAAGGGCCTGGCGCGGGCGCTGCGGACGGCAGTTGCCATCGACCCGCGCGCGGCAGGCGAGGTGCCATCGACCAAGGGTCAGCTCGGCGGCTGACCTGGAGGTCCGATTCTCGGCGGAGAGTAAGAATGCCGGTCTATACCGTTCACGCCCCCGTGGTGAGCAACCTGGATTTCCGCGCGACCGACCGCTTCGCCTTCGTCCGTGACGGCTTTCATGTCTGGGCCGCGATCCTTGGCGTGGTGTGGCTCGCGTGGCATCGCCTTTGGCTGGCGATGATCGGCTGGATCGTGCTGATGACGGCGATCGACATTGCGTTCGTCCGGCTCGGCTTCGGCGCCGGGCTCGTCTTGCTTGTCGATGTGCTGCTCGCGTTGCTTCTGGGCTTCGAGGCCGCCAGCCTCAAACGCTGGACATTGTCGCGGCGCAACTGGCGGCAGATTGATATCGTGGTCGCCGACGATGAGGAGGGCGCTGAGCGCCGCTTCTTCGACCGCTGGACCGCACGGCAACGCATAACCGGCAATGACCAGCCGGCGGTTGATCGCGGCGGTCCGCCGCCGACGCGGGATGTCCCAGGCCAGGCCTTCTCCAAGCCGCCGCCACTGCCGCGCGACGATATCATCGGTCTGTTTCCGGAACCGGGAGCGCCAAGGTGAGTGTCGCGATCATCGATTACGGTTCCGGCAACCTGCACTCGGCGGCGAAAGCATTCGAGCGCGCCAGCCGCAGCATGGAGAGTCCGGACAAGATCGTAGTCACGCGCGATCCCGATACCGTGTATCGCGCCAACCGCATCGTGCTGCCCGGCGTCGGCGCGTTTGCCGATTGCCGTCGTGGCCTCGATGCGCTGGACGGCATGGTTGACGCGCTGACGGAAGCCGTTCGCCATAAGGCGCGGCCGTTTTTCGGCATCTGCGTCGGTATGCAGCTGATGGCAACGCGCGGCAAGGAATACGTCACGACCGACGGCTTCAACTGGATCGCCGGCGATGTCGAGAAAATTTCGCCGCGCGATGAGAGCCTGAAGATTCCGCATATGGGCTGGAATACGCTCGATCTGGTGGCCGAACACGCCGTGCTTGAGCGTTTGCCGCTGGGGCCAAAGGGCAGGCACGCCTATTTCGTGCACTCCTATCACCTCAATGCCGTCAACGAAGCCGATGTGCTGGCGCGCGCCGACTATGGCGGCCCGGTGACGGCGATCGTTGCCCGCGACACCGCGATTGGTACGCAATTCCACCCCGAAAAGAGCCAGCGCTTCGGGCTCGCCTTGATCTCCAACTTCTTGAAGTGGAAGCCGTGATTCTTTTTCCAGCCATCGATCTGAAAAACGGGCAGTGCGTGCGCCTGGAGCAGGGCGATATGGCGCGCTCGACCGTCTTCAATCTCGACCCTGCGGCACAGGCGGCAAGCTTCGCCGCGCAAGGATTCGAATATCTCCATGTCGTCGATCTTGATGGCGCCTTCGCCGGCAAGCCGGTGAACGCGCACGCCGTCGAGGCGATGCTCGCGAAAATCACCATGCCGGTGCAACTGGGCGGCGGCATCCGTGACCTGAAAACAGTCGAGGCCTGGCTCGAAAAAGGCATCACGCGGGTGATCGTCGGCACCGCCGCGGTGCGCGATCCCGAGCTGGTCAAGAGCGCGGCGAAAAGGTTTCCCGGCCGCGTGGCTGTGGGCCTCGATGCGCGCGACGGCAGGGTCGCGGTCGAAGGCTGGGCTGAAACCTCCGAGGTCAGAGCGCTCGATATTGCGCAGCGCTTCGAGGATGCCGGCGTTGCCGCGATCATCTTTACCGACATCGCGCGCGATGGGCTTCTGAAAGGCCTCAACCTCGATGCCACCATCGAGCTGGCGAACAGCATTTCCATTCCTGTCATCGCCTCCGGCGGATTCGCGTCGATCGACGACGTGAAGGCGCTGCTTGACCCGCGTGCCAAGAAGCTCGCCGGCGCCATTGTCGGCCGTGCGCTCTATGACGGCCGTCTCGATCCTGTAGCAGCGCTGAAGCTGATCCGCAGCGCGCGGGCGGCGGCGTAGGAGTATCCATGTTCAAGGTTCGCGTGATCCCTTGTCTCGACGTGAAAGACGGGCGCGTCGTCAAAGGCATCAACTTCGTCGATCTGCGCGACGCCGGCGACCCGGTGGAGGCCGCTATTGCGTATGACGCCGCCGGCGCCGACGAGCTTTGCTTTCTCGACATCACCGCGACTCATGAAAACCGCGGCATCATGCTGGACGTGGTCCGGCGCACGGCGGAAGCCTGCTTCATGCCGCTCACGGTCGGCGGCGGCGTGCGCATGGTCGACGACATCAACACGCTGCTGCGTTCCGGCGCCGACAAGGTCTCGATCAACTCGGCCGCAGTGGTCAGGCGCGAATTCGTCAAGGAAGCGGCCGAAAAATTCGGCGACCAATGCATCGTGGTTGCCATTGACGCCAAGCGCGTGAAACGCCCCGGCGGCTCGGACCGCTGGGAGATATTTACCCATGGCGGGCGCAAGGCGACCGGCATCGACGCCATCGAGTACGCGCAGGAGGTGGTTTCGCTCGGCGCCGGCGAAATCCTCCTCACCTCGATGGATCGCGACGGCACCAAGCAGGGGTTCGACCTGCCGCTGACGCGCGCGATCGCCGACAGCGTCAAGGTGCCGGTGATCGCTTCCGGCGGAGTCGGCAATCTCGACCATCTGGTCGATGGCATCCGCGAAGGGCACGCGACGGCGGTGCTTGCCGCCTCCATCTTCCATTTTGGCGAATTTACCATTCGGCAAGCCAAGGACCACATGGCCCGCGCCGGCCTGGCCATGCGGCTCGATCCCTGACGACTCTTCCTGACGGAAGTGCTACATGTCAGGGGCACTTGGCGTCCTGAGCCGCCTGGTGCCTGCGGGGTTTGAAGCCGAGTTCGAATTGATGTCGCGTTTTTCACTCCAAGACCTGGTCAGCATCATCGACGCCCGAGCCGCATCTGGCGGCGCGACTTCGTATACCCGCAAGCTGCTGGACAAGGGACCGGAGCATTGCGCCAAGAAGTTCGGCGAGGAGGCGGTCGAAACCGTGATCGCCGCGGTCGGCGCCAGCCGCGACCACCTGATCGCCGAAAGCGCCGACGTGCTGTTTCATCTGCTGGTGCTGTTGAAATCGCGAGGCGTTCGGCTTGAGGAAGTCGAGGCAACGCTGCAAAGCCGCACCGGGATGTCCGGTCTTGAGGAAAAGGCCGCGCGCAAGCGCGATTAGTCCAGCTGGATAGGCGTCATGGATATCAGGGCACCGGATCAGAGGTATAATCCTTACCGTCTCTTCACGCGCAAGCAGTGGGCGGCGCTGCGCAATGATACGCCGATGACGCTGGAGCCCGGCGAGTTCGACAAGCTGCGTTCGCTGCATGACCGGCTGGACATCAAAGAGGTCGAGGACATCTATCTGCCGCTGTCGCGCCTGTTGTCGATCTACGTCGACGCCACGCAGCGGCTGTATTATGCGCAGCGGCAATTTTTGGGGATTCGCGACCGCAAGGTGCCCTATATCATCGGCGTCGCCGGATCGGTCGCCGTCGGCAAGTCCACCACCGCGCGCGTGCTGCAGGCGATGCTGGCCCGCTGGTCGCCGCAACCGAAGGTCGAGATGGTGACGACGGACGGGTTTCTCTATCCCAAGGCCGTGCTCGAACAGCAGGGCTTGATGCAGAAAAAGGGGTTTCCCGAAAGCTACGATCTGCCGCTCCTCCTGGAGTTTCTGAGCGACATCAAGTCCGGACGCGCCAAGGTGCGTGCACCGGTCTATTCGCACTTGACCTATGACATCGTTCCGAACCAATGGATCGAGGTTGATCGTCCAGACATTCTTATCGTCGAAGGAGTCAACGTGCTGCAGACCGGGCCGCTGCCGCGCGACGGCAAGGCCGTGCCCGTCGTCTCCGACTTCTTCGATTTCTCTGTCTATATCGACGCAGAGGAACCTGTGCTGCGGCAATGGTTCGTAAAGCGCTTTCTGGCGCTGCGCGACACCGCATTCACCGATCCGAGATCGTATTTCCACCGCTACGCGCTGTTGTCCGACGACGAAGCGACCGCGACCGCGACCGCGATCTGGGAACGCACCAACCTTGCCAACCTTGAGGACAACATCCTGCCCACCCGGCCGCGCGCCACGCTGATCCTGAAGAAGGGCGCCGACCACGTGGTCGAAACGGTGGCGCTGCGCCGGCTCTGAACCTTCTTACTTGAAGCACGATCTTTTCGGAAGACCGGCTCCCATTTTCCGGCTCATGCTTGTTTCACTTGAGCGCCAGCGGCCTTTCCTCGTCGAGGAAGCCCATCAGTTCGTGGAAGAACTGCATGCGGTTCTTTTCCATCATCACCGTGTGCGTTCCTTCTGAAAGCTCGATCAGCCGTTTGTAAGGCGTATGCGTCAGGTGGGCGAAATAACCCTGCGCCTGATAGGACGGAAGGTCGGCATCCCACTCGGCGTGCAGCAGCAGCGTCGGCACCGTGATCTTGCCGGGATCATACAGCGCCTTGCCGGAACCGTAGCTGTTGGCGCTGTCCTCCAGCACGCCGTTCGGCGCGCGCAGCATCGGCGGATTGTGTTTGGAGGCGTCGGGATCGGTTGCCCAGGTCGCCTTGGCCCACGCCTCGAACACGCCGGGCGGAATCAGGCCGGCCTGCTTGTCCGGCGCGACGCCTTTCAGCCAGCGCGCCTTCGCGGAATCCATCGACACCAGCCGGTAAGCGCCCAGCGGCTTCGCCGGCGGCGTAGCCGGCTCGTTGCGGATCCATTGCGGCGCATACAGCACGAGCTTCTCGACCTTGTCGTTGTGCTCCGCGGCGTAGGACCCGGCAATCGAGGTGCCCCATGACCAGCCCATCACGTTGATCTTCGCGACCTTCCGCTTGTGCAGGATGTAGTCGACTGCAGCCCCGAGGTCGTGGGCGGCGACTTTCGTCGACACGATTGGCTTGTTGGCTTCCGGCGGCTGGCTCATCTCGGGCGGCCGCGTCGAATGACCATAGCCCCTGACGTCGACAAGATAGACGTCGTAACCGCGGCTTGCGATCAGGTCCATCATCGACATGCCTTCAATCGGCAGGTCGAACGCGGTTTCGGCCGGATAGGTCGCGCCGTGCACGAACAAAAGAATCTTGTCGGGCGAGCTCGTCTGCCCGGCGAGATGCTTGTTGCGCACGAAGAGCTCGATACCGGGATCGCCCGACGGGATCATGGTGTCGGTCGCCTCAAGCTTTGGCTCCTGGGCGTTGGTGGACGACAACAAAGAAATACCGGCAAGAAATGTTGCGACCGACAAAAAGAAAAATCGCAAAAGCCTGCTCTGCATCGAATGCCTCCCGTGACCTTTCTTGTCTTTGGCGCATGATCCGGACCGGCACGCCCGCGTCAGCGCAAACCGGGTACCGGTTCCCTCCCGATAAACGCTTGAGCGCTGCACGGAGATCATGCTTGAAAAGATCGGCGATGCTCGATGGAATCAGCCGCCGCTGTCAAGGCAGGCACGGGCAATCGTGCCTTGCCGCAGGCGACGAACTCAGGCCGCGATATGCGGCGTGGCGCCGAGGCCAGCGAGCGCGTCGGCGAGCTTCTCGCGGTCGAGCGGCTTGACCAGAAAGCCGTCCATGCCGGCTTCGAAGCAGGCATAACGGTCCTCGACCAGCGTATTCGCGGTCAGCGCCAGGATGGGCGTCCGCCGTCCGGCCTGCATGGCTTCATGGCTGCGGATGCGCTTGGTGGCCTCGATGCCGTCGAGGCCCGGCATCTGAATATCCATCAGCACGAGATCATAGGGCGTACCGGCAGATTTCGCCGCCAGCCAGGATTCCAGCGCTTCCTCGCCATTGGTGGTGATGACGGCCTGATGTCCGAGCCGGGTCAGGAGCGAGCGCATCAACAGCGCGTTGATCTCGTTGTCTTCGGCGACCAGCACCGAGAACCCGCGCGGGATAACGGCGGGCAACGCTTCGGCAATCATCGCCGGCGCGGTGACGGCTTCATCAGTCAGACCTGGCGCGGAAACGCCGGGCAGGCTCGCAAGGCGCGCCGCGAGCGAGGCCGCGCGCAGCGGCTTGACCAGATAGCCGGTGAGCGCTGAAGCCGCCGAGAACTGCGATTCCTGGCGCGTCGCCGGCGTGAACATGACGATCCGCTGGGTGGCGAACGGCCGCGCTGCGCTGGCCAGCGTCTCGACCGTGTCGATGCCCAGCGCATGATCGAGCAGCACCGCGTGCCAGCTCCGCTCCGGCAACAGCGCCCGCGCCACATCGGCATCCGCAACCACGCAGGTCTGCGCGCCCCAGCATTCCAGCCGCCGCGCCACCAGTGAGGCCTCGATGCCTCGCGGCGCGACCAGCATCACTGCGCGGCCGGCAAGATCGGGCGCCGCAAACGGTTGCGGGGCGTTCTGGCTTGCCGCCAGCGGAATGCTGACCACGAAGGTCGAGCCCTTGCCGGGTTCGCTTTCCAGCGTGATGCGGCCGCCCATTCGCTTGACGATGCGTTCGGAAATGGAAAGGCCGAGGCCGGTGCCGCCATAGCTGCGGGCAATACGGTCGTCGGCCTGTTCGAATTCGCGAAAGATACGCGCCTGCGCTTCGGCTGCGATGCCGATGCCGGTGTCACGCACGACGAAGGCGATTTCGTTGGGCCAGATGCCGGGCTCCACGATCAGCGCCACGCCGCCTGACGCGGTGAACTTGATGGCGTTGCCGGCCAGATTGAGCAGCACCTGCCGCAAGCGCGCGGCATCGCCGATCACCTGCGCCGGCAGGTGGTCGTCGATGAAGGATGCGATCTCGAGCTTGCGCGCCTGCGCCCGCGGCGCCAGTAACTCGGTGATGTCCTCGATCAGGCCGGCGAGCGAGAAGGGGCGCGATTCCAGATCGATCTTGCCGGCCTCGATCTTGGAATAATCGAGCAGCTCCTCGATCAGCGCGAGCAGCGCCTCGCCGGACGTTTTCACCGCCCTGGCGTAAGTCATCTGCTCCGGTGTCAGCGCGGTGTCGAGCAGAAGTCCGCTCATGCCGAGGATGCCGTTGAGCGGGGTTCGGATCTCGTGGCTTGCCATCGCCAGAAAACGCGACTTTGCGCGGTTGGCGGCGTCCGCCTGGTCGCGCGCCTCGGCCAGCGCGCGCTCGGTTTCGGTGCGGTCGGTGACGTCGCGGCCGACGCTTTGCATTTCGGCCGGCGCCCCGGCATCGAAACGGACCAGCGCTTCACGCCAGGCGATCCAGCGTGGACCCAGCGCGGTTTCGATGCGCTGGTCATGAACTCTGGTGCCGTTCGGTTCGATGGCGCTGTCGCCCTGTTCGATCACGGTGAACTGGAAGCGGCTGCCGATCAGCTCGTTGCGGCGTTTGCGCGCCAGTTCGCAATAGGCGTCGTTGACGAAGGTGATCCTGCCGTCAGCGTCGCGCAGCACGATCAGGTCGCCCTGCTGCTCGAACAGGCTGCGCGCGCGCTCCTCGGCTTCCTGCAGTTCCCAATTGCGGTCGGCCAACGCCTCGTTATGCAGCGCGATCTTGCGCATCTTCCTGTGCACAAAGCGCAGCCGCATGCTTACCGTGGCGAGCGCGAGACAGGCGATCGCAAACAGGAAGCTTGCGCCGATCGCGAAAGCGTTGGGGTCGTAGCCGGAATGTTCGGAGCGGCTGCCGGTGATGAAGCCATAGGCGCCGCCGAACGTGGCGGAGAAGATGGTGAACGAGCGAACCGCAAACGCGATCCACGGATGACGTCGCGAAAAGCGCCTCAGGTGCAATTTGATCCGGATCATCCGCCCCATGGCCGATCACCTGAAGTTTCTTTTTTGCGCATCGTTCGTTGGCTCGCGAAGATGCCGCCTTCGGCGTTGCGAAGTGCTTGAAGGCGCGCCGGTTCCGTTCGCCGCTTGCGAACGTGGTTGATGAAGCGTTAGGCGCTGACGATAGCGCGCCATCGCGGCATCAGAGCGATGCGGCCCGTTGCGGATGCCCGGCGACGCCCGCGCCGACGACGAGCGCGGCCGCCTCGCGCGGGGTAAATCTCTTCGAACGGACGAAGATCCGATAGTCAGCCGGTCCGTCATGCGTCAGGTAAATCACCGGGGCGCCGCGCGCCGCGCTATCCTCGATCGAAACGGCGCGCGTGACGGGATTGGCCTCGCAGGCGCTCACTTCCGCGGCGTCGCTGTCGTCGACCAGCGCGAAGTCGGCCGCTTCGGCGCTGTCGGTGATCGCCACCCGCACCGTCGCGGCCGCCGGATCGTCGGTGAAGGCGACATGCAGGTCGGCGTGCCAGGGCAGTTCGGCCATCTCCACCGATGTGTTGGCGACCGCGATGCAGGGGTGCGGGGTGGAGAGCAGGCTGCCGCGGACGAAAAACGCGGCAGCGGCCAGGGGAACAACCAAGGTGAGAGCCTTCAAACGCAACTTCGAACACAACATGGAGCCGCCTGTACGCACCCGTTCCCCGATGGCCGGGATTCATGGTTCGCGAAGGGTAAATAAAACAGGTTACCGCGGGGTTGACGGCCCTGCGCGGGTCGAATCGATGCACATGTCAAACAGCCTGATACCCTGTCATTCCGGGGCGATGCGAGGCATCGAGCTGAGACTCCATCTCGCCCCATGAAGACCTGGAGAAAGGATTCGCGCGCCCCGGAATGACCGCGTGAGGTCTCGGACATACGTCGCCATTCCCGCCAGGCAAATCGCCTCCGGGTGATTGCAAGCAATGTCTCCCGAAATCAGAGGGAGCAGGGAATGCCGGGCGTTTGGCTCGCCCGCAGCCTCGCGTGCAATGAAAGAAAGCACACGAGTTAGTCACCACAGGTTCGCCGAAACCTTCCGGCATTCCCTGCGCAATGGTTTTAACGGTTTCCTTCGTGGTCTCCCTGGTGATCGGGCTTTCTTGCCACCATCCCCAGTGCCATGCGCAAGCATCGTCACCGAGTTGATACCAGCGTCGAGGTATCAGGACGCCACGACTTCGCCGTCCGCGAGCGCGCATTCGTCTGTTGCGCGCGCCGCGTCCACCGCATCTTCCGCCCAACGTTCAGTGACGATCGCGAAACGCCCCTCCTGGCGGGCGGAAGACGCGCGAAGATGTGCCCGTGATTTGCCCGTCGT
>NZ_DAIDJE010000077.1 GCF_027451485.1 Bradyrhizobium sp. | reverse complement strand
TTCCTGCCAGAACCGAGGCCTCCAGGCCCCCATCCGATGCCGCATCGATCGCAGAAACCGCTTCAGTCGTTGCCAGCAGAGTCCGTCCACCGCTATTGACCGACCAGATCGCCGCCTCGATATTGCCTCCCGATTTCAGCGTCCGCGCAAGGCTCTGAGCGACTTCTGAAGCGCTGGTCGCAACGGCGAGATCGCGGCTCGCCGCGAGCAGCGCGGTGAGCCGGCGAAGTTGATCCGTGACCGCATGCGCGCGGCCGCTGAGTTGGCCCGCCATCGCCCCGACCAGCAGCGCAGCGAGGAGAAAACTCCCCAATACGAAGAGATCCGCAAGTTGGAACGAAAACGCAAAGCGCGGGTCGACCACGAAGAAGTTGTAGGCAAGGAAAGCCGCAACGGCCGCCGTCAGCGCCGGACGTATCCCGGACCAGATGCCGACAATGACGAGCGCCACCATGAACGGCAATGACGTGCTTCGCGGCCCGGCCAACGACAAAGAAATGATGCTGACGAGCGTTGCCGCCGAGATGAGAAGAAAGGCGACAAAATAGCCGCCCGCCCGGCCACGAAACGGGGGTTCCGTTTCGGGAATGATGCTCCAGGCGTTCTGCGCGATCGATCCCATTGGACTTGCTCCTGTCGAGGTCACGCTCACGTGCCGCGACTGATCATGCTCACCGCCTTACGCAAAACCAACTTGCTTGGCTATCCTGTATATCGCGGTCCCACCCGGACCCTACTTTGCCGCCTTCTTCGCCGGTTTCGGCGGACCTTCGACCGGCGCCAACGATTTCACATAGTCGGCGATCGCCGCCGTATCAGTGTCGGGCAATTGTGACGTGTTCTTGATCACCGCCACCATCGATCCCCCGGCGGAGTCCCCGTCGGGCGTCTGCCCGGTCTTGAGAAAATAGTCGATATCCGTGGCGTTCCAGTCGGAGAGCCCTTTCTGGGTGATGTTCGGCACCCAGCCCTCGCCGTCCGGATTGGGGCCGCCGGCAAATCGTTGCGCCGCGATGATGCCGCCCAGGAAATTGCGCGGACTATGGCACTCGGGGCAATGACCGAAGCTGTTCACGAGATAAGCGCCGCGATTCCATTGCACCGAATGCGCGCTGTCGGGCGTAAAGGGACGCGCATTGAAGAACATCAGCTTCCAGATGCCGACGTTGCGGCGGATGTTGAACGGAAACGGCACGTCGTGATCGCGCACCTTGCCGGCTACCTTGGGAAGTGTTGTCAGATAGGCGAACAGGTCCCGGACATCATCGATCCGCGCATGCGCGTAGGACGTATAGGGAAAGGCCGGAAAATAATGTTGACCATCCGGAGAAACGCCGGAGGTCACGGCCGTGACAAAATTCGCCTCGCTCCAGCGACCGATGCCGTCCGTTTCATCCGGGGAAATGTTTGGCGCGTAGAACGTCCCGAACGGCGAATGAATTGCAAGTCCGCCGCCAAGCTTCAAGCGGTCGGGCTGACCCGGCACCGCATGGCAGGAAGCGCAGCCGCCTGCATTGAAAACGACTTTCCCGTTGGCGAGGTCGGGCGTCCGCGCCGCAAGGGCTACACGGCCACCGGACAGGATGAACGGTTCGGTCAGCAGCCAATAGATCGAAAAACCGATGGCGATTGCAACTGCCGCACCAAGGAGGACTCGCCGCATCACTGACCCGTCATTTTAGGCGTGGTCGCGCCGCTCTCACCGCGTGCGTCTTCAGATCGCGGCGGGAGTGTCGGGCCGTCCGACATTTTTCCGGGCTTGGGGCCATTTCCGGGAATAAAATTGGAACCTTGCTGTTGTGAAACTCATACAATGGTGTGCGACAACTACTATCCGCCCACAGGGAGAGAATAATGATGACCAAAACCATGTTTGCCACGCTTGCGCTTGCCACGACGGTTGCCTTTGCCGGGCCGGCCTTCGCCGAGAAGTTCAAGGCGACGCTGAACGGCAAGTCCGAAGTGCCGCCGAACGCCAGCACCGGGACCGGCACGGCCGATATCGACTATGATCCAGCCAGCAAAAAAATCTCCTGGAAACTGACGTATAGCGGACTGACCGGTCCGGCAAAGGCCGCCCATTTTCACGGCCCGGCGGAGCCCGGGAAGAATGCCGGCGTGGTCCTTGCCATCCCCGGCGCGACGCAGAGCCCCGCCGAAGGCAGCGCAACGTTGACGGATGCCCAGGCCGCCGAGCTCGAAGCAGGGAAGCTCTACGTCAACGTTCACACCGAGGCCAATCCGGGCGGTGAAATCCGCGGTCAGGTGACGAAGTAAGTCACCAACCGAGTCTCACGGGCCGCGCAGGTGGGCCACGGACGCGACTCTCTCGCCTGACAGCCGTCCAATTTTGAAGGGGTGAAAGCCATTCGGTTTTCACCCCTCTTTTACCTGCCTTGTTCCTTGGCTCGCGCCGTGGGCAGCGCGCATCCGCCTCAGCTCTTCTTGATCCGGAAGGTCTCGTGGCAATTGCCGCATGCCTTCCCGATCGCCGGCGCGTTGGCCTTCAGCGTGTCGAGATCGGTAATCTTGGCCTTGGCTGCGCTCACGACCTTGGCGAAGTCTTCGATCTTGGCCCGGAACTCGGCCTTGTCTTCCCAGATTTTCGGCGAGACCTCGTATTTGCTGTCCGGAGGATTCATCCCCTTGATGCTATCCGGAAACATGGTCGGAAGCTTCTTGGCGGTCTCCTCGAGTTGCGCAAGCCCGGCCGTCACCGTCGCCTGGTCGTAGGGCTTTTCGCCTTTCACCATTGCGACCATGGCGCCGAGATTTTTCGCATTGGCCTTCATGGTGTCCTGGTTTTGCTTGACCAGGTCCTGCTGTGCGGTGACGGCAGTGGCGCCCAGCAACAAAGCTCCAACAACCAAGGCAGCTCGTATCATCGGTTTGTTTCCCCTTGTTTCGCTATCTCATCTCTCGAGCACCGCTATCACAGGCTATGCCGGCGCTGATGCTCACGGATCGCAATCCAGACCCGCTCCGGTGTCGCAGGCATATCGATGTGATCGATCTTGTACTCGCGCCAGAGCCCTTCGATGATGGCATTGACGACCGCCGGACAGGAGCCGATGGCTCCCGCCTCGCCCGCGCCCTTCACGCCGAGCGGGTTGGTCTTGCACGGCACGTTGTGCGTTTCGAAGATGAAGGACGGGCCGTCGGCTGCCCGCGGCATTGCATAATCCATGAAGGTGCCGGTCTGAAGCTGGCCATCCTTCGCGCTATAGACCGCCTGCTCCATCAAGGCCTGTCCGATCCCTTGCATCGCCCCGCCATGCACCTGGCCGGCGAGCAGCAGCGGATTGAGCGTCACGCCGAAGTCGTCGACGACGACGTAGTTCACGATTTCGATATTGCCGGTGGCTGGATCGATCTCGACTTCGGCAAGATGGGTGCCATTCGGAAACGTACCGTCGGCCGCGGTGAAGGTAGCGCTGCCGTTGAGCTTTGACGGATCGATGCCCGGACGCCTGGCCAGATCCGCAAAGCTGATCGCGCGATCGGTGCCGGCGATGCGAACCGTGCCACCGTCGATCTCCAGATCGGCTGGGCTGGTTTCCAGCGCTTCCGCCGCAATCTCGCGCAAATGCTTGCCCAACTCGCGCGTGGCGCGCTCGACGCAGACACCGCCGGTTGGAATTGCCGAAGAACCGCCGGTGCCAAGCCCGGTGGCTATGCGGTCGGTGTCGCCCTGGAAGACATGGACGCGCTCCGGCAGCAGCCCGAACTGCTCGGCAACGATCTGCGCGTAGGCGGTCTGATGTCCCTGCCCGGTCGACTGCGTGCCGATCAGGACCGACACGTCGCCGTTGGGATCGAGTTCGACCTTCGCGGTTTCCTCGCCCATGGTGCCGCAGACCTCGACATAGCTGGCAAGCCCGATGCCGCGCACGAGGCCCTGCTTCTTCGCCGCCTTGGCACGCTTGGGAAAGTCCTTCCACTGGGCGACTTCCATCGCCCGCTTCAGGTGCGCGGCGAAGTCGCCGGAATCGTAGATTTTCCCGGTCGCGGTCTTGTAGGGCATCGCCCGCGGAGGGATGAAGTTCTTGCGGCGGATCGCATCAACGGTCATGCCGAGCTTTCGCGCGGCGGCATCGACGAGACGCTCGATCACATAAGCCGCCTCGGGACGCCCGGCGCCGCGATAGGCATCGACCGGCACGGTGTTGGTGAAGATGGTGCGGACGCGGCAGTGAAAAGCCTGGATATCGTAAAGACCGGGCAACATGCCGGCACCGCCGTGGGGGATGTACGGCCCGAAGGTCGACAGATACGCCCCCATGTCGCTCATGAGATCGACGTCCATGCCGAGGAACTTTCCGTCTTCGGCCAATGCCATCCGCGCGGTGGTGAAGTTGTCGCGTCCCTGCGCATCGCCTACGAAATGATCGCTGCGATCTGCGGTCCATTTGACCGCGCGGCCAAGTTTTCGCGCGGCGACCGCGGCAAGCGCATATTCCCGGTACGGAAACAGTTTGGTGCCGAACCCGCCGCCGACATCGGGACAGATCACGCGCATTTTTTCCAGCGGGATTTTCAGCACCATGCCGCCGATGATCTCGCGCAATCGATGGCTGCCCTGGCTGCCGATCGTCAGCGTCAGATGGTCGCGCCTGGCATCGTATTCGCAGACCACCGCGCGCGTTTCCATGAAATTGATGACGACCCGCGGATTGACGATGGAAATCTCGGCAACCGCATGCGCCTTGGCAAACGCCGCCTCAGTCGCTTTCTTGTCGCCGATCGAGACATCGAACAGGACGTTGCCGGGATGCTGCGCCCAGACCTGCGGGGCGCCGGCCTTCACGGCGTTGCGAACGCCGGTCACCGCGGCGAGCGGTGTCCACTTCACTTCGATCGCCTCGATGGCATCGCGCGCGGTCTCGACATTATCCGCAACGACGAATGCAACCGCATCGCCAACATGGCGCACTTCATCCCTGACCAGGATCGGATAAGGCGGACCGGTAAAGGGATTGTCCGGGAGATTGAACAGGCATGGCAGATCTCCGAGATCGCCGACGTCTGCCCCGGTGAGGATCAGCGCGACGCCGGGCAGCGCACGGGCGCGCGTGGCATCGATGGTGAACTTTGCATGAGCGTGCGGCGAGCGCAGCACCAGCGCATGCAAGGCCTGGGCGGGGGCGAAGTCATCGGTATAACGGCCCTTGCCGCGAATGAGCGCGTCGTCCTCCTTGCGAAGCACGCTTTGACCGACGCCGAATTTGACGGGAGCCATGCTGTTTCCGTTTCCAACCTGTCGATGATCCAATGGCATATATTGGCGCGGATTGACCGGTCGCGCAAACGTTGCGCTCAGGCAAACCTGAACACTAACCTTTTACCAGCGACATCACCCACCGCCGGCCGAACAGGAGCAGGATCGCGCCTGCGTAAACAATGCCGCCTGCCAGGATCAGCAGCAGAAGCGCAGCTATGTCATGCAGAGCGCTCAAGGTTGAAACATAGGCTGCTGAAAACCTTGCCGTCAGCCACAGTGCCGCGCCCAGCACGACCCCGGCGGCAACGAACCGGCCAACCGAGCGCAGCAGGATGGAATCAAGCTGGAGATGGCCCGCGCGGACCGCAAAGGCGATCACCAGCGACAGGTTGATCCAGGCGCCAATGGCGGTCGCAAAGGCAAGCCCAACCTGCGCCAGCGGGCCGACCAGCACGACCTTCAGGGCGACGTTGACGGCAACGCCGATCAGCGCCGCCTTGACGGGCGTTGCCGTATCGCGGCGCGCATAGAAGGTCGCAACCGCGCTTCGGATCAGCACGAAGGGAATAAGCCCGATCGCGTAGGCGGCAAGCGTCGCGGCCGCTGCCGCGGCGTCACCTTTCGTGAACGCGCCGCGGGCAAACATCGCGCGCATGATCTGGTCGGGCACAACCAGGAAAGCCGTCACGAACGGCACCGACAACAGCAGTGTAAAATCGAAGGCGCGCCGTTGCGCAAGATGCGCGCCCTCGTGATCCTCTGCCGTCAGCCGCCGCGACATCTCCGGCAGCAGCACCGTTCCGACGGCAATGCCGATCACCCCGATCGGGAGCTGGTTGAGACGGTCGGCATAATAGAGCGCCGACAACGCGCCGGCGGGCAGAAAGGTCGCGATGATGGTGTCGGCAAACAGCGCGACCTGGGTACCCATCGAGCCGATGGTGGCGGGCCCGAGCGCACGGAAAAACGCGCGCACATCTTCATCGAACCTGATCGGGGCAAAGCGCGGCAGGCCGCCGTGAGTGCCGAGATCGCCGGCGAGCAGGAAATATTGCAGGAAGCCCGAGATCAAAACGCCCCAGGCCGCCGCGTGGCCCGGCGTCGGAAACCATACCGCAACCGCAAGCGTCGCCATCATCGAAATGTTGAGCAGAATGGACGCTGCCGCTGCGCTGGCGAACCGCTGCATCACGTTGAGGATGCCGCCATAGAGCGTCACCAGTGTGATCAGCAACAGATACGGAAAGGTGATCCGCGTGAGTTCGATGGCAAGCTTGCGCTGTTCGGCATCGTCGGTGAACCCGGGCGCAAGCAAGCTCATCGCCTGCGGCATGAACAGCCAGGCGGCGACCAGCAGAATGGCTTGCGAGACGAACAGGAGCGTGAAGATACGGTTGGCGAACAGGCTCGCAGCCTTCTCTCCTTCCTCACCGCTGACATGGGCATAGGCCGGCACGAAAGCGGCGTTGAAGGCGCCCTCGGCAAAGATCGCCCGGAAATGGTTGGGTAGCCGCAGCGCCACGAAAAACGCATCCGCCGCGGGGCCGGCGCCGAGGATCGCCGCCAGCATGATGTCACGGGCAAACCCCGTCAGCCGCGAAAGAAGCGTGTAGCCGCCGACGGTGAAGATACGACCGAGCATGCGGTGCTTCTAAAGCATGACGGCTTTACATTGAAGCGAAGAAAGCCCTTTTGCCCCGCTTGCCCCAGAGGATTGAGGATCTCCACAGACGGCGCTGGCGGAAAATCCCTCACCCGGATCGCGTCGTTGATGCGATTCGATTACTCCCGGCAACCGAGAAAGGGTGAGCGGAGAGTTAGGCGTTGAAGAAGGCGCGGACCGCCTGGATCACCCGATCCTGGCTCGCTGCATCCAGATAGGCATGCATCGGCAGGCTGATCACATCGGCTGACAGTTGCTCGGAGACCGGCAGCCCGCCGTCGGCGACCGGGTAATCCTTGTACGCGGTCTGCTGATGCATCGACTTCGGATAGTAGATTGCGGTCGGAATGCCCTGTGCCTTCAACGCCGCCGCAAAGCCATCGCGGCTGGTACCGGCAGGCAGGCGGATCGTATATTGCGCCCAGACCGAGGTGTGGCCCTCGGCCAATCGAGGAACCGTAACGATGTTGCCGAGGCCCTGCGCATAGCGTTCTGCGACCTTGTTGCGCGCAGCGATCTCGTCGTCGAATATCTTCAGCTTCTCGATCAGCACCGCGGCCTGAATCGTATCGAGACGTCCGGTAAGGCCGAGACGGACATTGTCGTATTTGTCCGATCCCTGGCCGTGGACGCGGACGCTGCGCAACACGTCCGCAAAGCCGGCATCGTCGGTGAAGATAGCGCCGCCGTCGCCATAGCAGCCGAGCGGTTTTGCGGGAAAGAAGCTGGTCGCTGTGATGATGCCCATGCCACCGAGGCGCCGGCCCTTGTAGCTGGCACCAAAGCCCTGCGCTGCATCGTCCAGCACGAACAGATCCTCGGCTTCCGCCACCGCAAGCACCGCATCGTGATCGGCACTCTGACCGAACAGATCGACCGGGATCACCGCGCGGGGCTTGAGGCCCAAACGCTTCGCGGTCGCAATGCCGCGCTTGAGCGAGGCGACATCGATGTTGAAGGTGGCTTCGTCGACGTCGACGAATACCGGTGTCGCGCCGGTGATGGCGACAGCCTCGCCGGTCGCGCAGAACGTAAACGATGGACAGAGCACGGCATCGCCGGGGCCAACGCCCTTGGCCATCAGCACCATGATCAAGGCATCGGTGCCGCTCGCGCAGGTCACGACATGCCTGGCGTCGCAATAGGCGGCGAGCGCCCCTTCCAGCGCGGTGACTTCCGGGCCGTTGATGAACTGGCAATGCGCCAGCACGCGCGCGACCGCCTGCTCCACCGCTGGACCAAGCCGGCGCCGCTGCGCGGCGATGTCGATGAAGGGAATATTTTCTGGGCGCAGGTGCTGGTTCATGGAGCCTTGGGAAAGTTTGCAAGCCGAAGTTTAGCCGCCGACGAGACGCGGTCCCTTGCGAGGTGGCGCACTTGCCGCAGGCCGCGGCGGAGTTTCCAGACAGCGGATCGCGATCTCGAGGCTGGCGACGCCCTCATCGCCGCTCACCGCCGGATGGCCGCCGCTTCGTACCGCGCGCAGGAACGCGATCAACTCGGCGCGCAACGGCTCGTCATGGCCGACCGGCAGATGGCGCATCGAGTAGCTGCCGTCGGGCTTGAAGCCGAAACATTCCGTCACCTGGCGGGTGAGCAGATCGCCCATGACATATTTGCCGCGCGTCGCAACGGTCACGCTACGGGCTTTGAACGGCGTCAGCCAGTTGGTGTTGATATGGGCGAGCACGCCGGAGGCGGTTCGAAACTGCAAGAGCGCGATGTCCTCCCGCTCGGCGACCGCGCTCGAAAGCTGCGGCTGCACTTCGACGATGTCCGACTCGGTGAACCAGCGGATCAGGTCGATGTCGTGCACGGCAAGATCGATCACAACGCCCACGTTGGACATGCGCGGCGGGAACGGGCCGACCCGGGTGATGCCGATCGAAAGAATGTCTTCTCCCGAGATTGCCTGCTTGATGGCGGCGACCGCCGGGTTGAATCGCTCGACATGTCCGACCATCAGCGTCACGCCCGACTTGCGCGCTGCGGCGACGATCTCGTTGCCCTCGTCGACCGAGGAAGCGATCGGCTTCTCGACCAGGAGGTGGACGTTGCGGGCGATGCAGTCGAGCGCGATTTCGTGATGCAGATGCGTGGGCGCGGCAATCGTCACCGCGTCGATGCCTTCGGCCAGCAATTCATCGACGCTGGCAAAGGCGCGGCAGCCGACCAGTTCGGTGGCGCGCGCACGGTGCTCGGTCAGGGGATCGACGATGCCGACCAGCGTCGTGCCGGGCAGGCCCGCGAGCACGCGGGCGTGGTTGGAACCCATGATGCCCGCGCCGATCACCCCGACGCGAAGCGCTTTCTGTTCGGTCCTCTCGCCCGAAGCGACCGCTTTTGAAGCCATCTATTCCTATCCCCGATACCCCAAAACCAGGTCCGGGCCCCGAAAGGCTTCCCTACCCCGACCGGCCCCGGCAATGCCCGCAAATTGCGGCGCAAATTGTCCCTGCGCCGTAATTCTCTACCACGCCACCATACATGTGGCGAATGATCGGCAACGATGTGCAAACACGTTTTGATTCAAAGAATTACATCGGCCTGAAATGATTCGCCGCTGGTGGTGTGGATTTGACGTTCGAAGCGAGCATCAGGAGCGGCGATAATCGTCCTCGATCCGGATGATGTCGTCCTCGCCAAGATAGCTGCCGGTCTGAACCTCGATCAGGTGAAGCGATATCTTGCCCGGATTCTCGAGCCGGTGGACGGCGCCGATCGGGATATAGATCGATTCGTTCTCATGCACGGTCTTGACCGCCTCGTTCACCGTCACCCGCGCGGCGCCCTGCACCACAATCCAGTGCTCCGAGCGGTGATGGTGCTTCTGCAACGAGAGCCGCCCGCCCGGTTTGACGATGATGCGCTTGACCTGGTGGCGATCGCCCATGTCGACCGACTGGTAGGAACCCCACGGACGATGCACCTTGAGGTGCTCTTCCGTCACCTGCGGGGCAACCGTCTTAAGTTTCGTGACGAGGCGCTTCAGCCCGTTGGCGTCCTTTTGGCGCGACACGAGGATGGCGTCCTGCGTCGCCACCACCACGAGATCGTCGACGCCCTCGAGCGCGACGAGCGCCTTGTCGGTCGAGACGTTGCAGTTGCGGGCATCTTCGAACACGGCGGCGCCTTGCGCGGCATTCCCCTCACCGTCCTTCTCCGACAACTCCCACACTGCCCGCCAGGAGCCGACATCGGACCAGCCGCAGGCGACCGGCACGACGGCCGCACGCGTGGTCTTTTCCATGACCGCATAGTCGATCGAGATCGCCTTTGCCGATCCGAACGCCGGCTCATCCAGCGTCACGAAACCTAGATCGCGCCCCGCCTTGGTGACTGCGTCGGAAACCGCCTGCACACTCGCCGCATCGACGCCGCGATACTCGTCGAGCAGCACGCCAGCGCGGAACATGAAGTTGCCGCTGTTCCAGAGATAGCCGGCCTTGACGTATTCGGCGGCTTTCGCGGCATCCGGCTTCTCGACAAACTGCTTGACCGCGCGAACCTTGCCCGACACCGCCTCGCCCGGATTGATGTAGCCATATTCGGTGGCGGCGCGTTCCGGCGTCACGCCGAAGGTAACGATACGCCCGGCATCCGCGGCGATCAGTCCCTCGCGGCAAGCCGCGACAAAGGCCGCATTGTCGCGCACGACGTGATCGGCGGCGAGCGCCAGCACAACCGCGTCGCTGTCGCGCGTTTGTGCAAAGGCCGCGCCGGCGGCGATCGCAGGCCCGGAATCCCGCCGCATCGGCTCGAGCAGGATATCGGCCTCGCGCCCGATCTCGGCGAGCTGCTCGGCGACCATGAAGCGATACGCCTTATTGGTGATGACGATGGGGCGGTCGAACAACGCCGGATCCGATACCCGCAGAATCGTTTCCTGAAACGTCGAACGTGTGCCGAACAGAGGCAGGAATTGCTTCGGGCGAACCTCCCGCGAGGCTGGCCACAGCCGTGTGCCGGCGCCGCCGCACATGATCAGTGGAACGATTTTTTTGTTCATCAGCGCCTCTTTGTTGGCAGCGGCTCAAGTGTTGGAATTGCGCGACTTCTCTATCCAGAATATCGGGAAAACCGGCAAAGTCCGGTCTTAACCCCTGCGATGGCCAGCAGGCGGCCGATATCCGGCTAGCGCCGCCAAATTGAACTTCCCGTACACAGGCGGCGAACTCCATTCAGGAACTTCAAACAGGAAAAAGCGGCGCCAAACAATAAGTTTGCCTGTGCCCACGACTTTTCGAAGTTCGTCAAAGGTGGGCGCGGAGGCGCAGCACGAACTTCGGAAAGTGGGCGCAGCCTCTTTAGCCGCCCCGCTGCCAGACCCGCAATAGCCGGTGGGCGGATTTGAGCCGGGAAAACCCGCCTATTGCCAGATCGGTCCCAAGACCATACCAAGGCGCAGAAGTCTGGCGCGCGCCGAGTATGGCTCGCGGCCTTCCCAACGTCCCAAAACCCTGTGAATGCAGGCGAAATGCGCCGGATTCTGCTTTCTGCGATCAAGATTCTGGTCTCGGCTGCGCTGCTTTACCTCGCGCTCCGCAAGGCCAATTTCGCCGATCTTGCGTCCCGCATCGATCTGGCCAGCGGGGCCTGGCTCGGCCTTGCTCTGGCGCTGACCTTTTTCCAGATTTTCATCGGCGTGCTTCGCTGGCGCATCGTCAGCGCCCAATGCGGCGCCCCGCTGCGGATCCGGGAAGCCATGCGATACAACGTGATCGGAACTTTTTTCAACCAAACGCTGCCATCCTCGATCGGCGGCGATGCCGTGCGGCTCTGGCTGGTGGCGCGCTCGGGCGCCGGCTGGCGTGCGGCGACCTATTCGATCTTCGTCGACCGCGCCATCGGATTGATTGCACTTGCGATCATCATCGTCGCAAGCCTGCCATGGAGCTACCACCTGATCGGCGATCCCTACGGCCGCTCGGCGCTGGCGCTGGTCGATTTCGCGGCGCTGGCAGGAGGCACCGGCTTTCTCGTGCTTGGCGCGCTGCCCTGGCAGTGGCTGAAGAGGTGGTGGGCGACTCATCATGTCCACGCCTGTGCGGTCATCGCCAACCGGGTCATCTTCAGCAGGAAAAACGCGCCGGCGATCGCGGTGCTTTCATTTATGGTCCACTTTCTCGCGGTGGTGATCGCCTGGTGCGTCGTGCAATCGATCGCCGCGCCCGTGGGATTCAAGCAGATCTTTCTTTTGATTCCGCCCGTCATGCTGATCACCATGCTGCCGATTTCCATTGCCGGCTGGGGCGTCCGCGAAGCCACGATGGGACTGGCGTTCGGCTATGCCGGGCTCGTGACGAGCGAGGGCGTCAACGTCTCGCTGCTCTATGGTGCGGTATCCTTCGTCGCCGGGGCCATCGGCGGGCTGGTGTGGATCTTCTCCGCCGAGAAGGCGGCCAAGGATGCGGTGCCCGTGGAGGCACCGGTCGAGGCCGCGGAATGAACGGGGGACCTGCGGTCCTCGCCATCGCCGAATGGTGGCCAATCCTGCCCGTGGGCGCCGCCGCCGCGATCCTCTCAGCCCTGATCATTCGACTGATCCGGCCGCACCTGCAAAAGCATGCACTGGCAAAGCCGAATGCACGGTCCTCGCACCGTGTTCCGACTCCGCAGGGCGCCGGCATCGCCGTGGTTGCCGCGACGCTGATTGTCGCCGGCTCCGTGCTCTCCGGCCGCGCGCCCGCCGGACTGTTCGGCGCAACGCTGTTCATCGCAGCGCTCGGTTTTGCCGACGATATCAAGCCGGTTCCGGTGCTGCCGCGCCTCGTGCTGCAAGCGATCGCCGTTGGCGCGCTCGTGTTCGCAAGTCCTGCCGAATTTCGCGTCGCCTCGACCGTTCCCTTCTGGATCGAGCGCGGTCTGCTCCTGCTCGCTGGCCTCTGGTTCGTCAATCTCGTCAACTTCATGGACGGCCTCGACTGGATGACGGTCGCCGAGGTCGTGCCGATCACGGCCGCGCTCGCCATCCTGGGCATCCAAGGCGATCTTCCGCTGCCGACCACCATTGTCACTGCAGCGCTTTGCGGCGCGATGATCGGCTTTGCCCCCTTCAACCGGCCGGTCGCGAGCATTTTTCTCGGCGACGTCGGAAGCCTGCCGATCGGGCTCATCGTCGGCTGGAGCCTGTTGCAACTGGCCGGGGAACACCATCTGGCGGCGGCGCTGCTCCTGCCGCTCTATTACCTTGCGGACGCCACGGTCACCCTGCTGCGCCGGATGATGCGCCACGAGCCGTTCTGGGTGGCCCACCGTTCGCATTTCTACCAGCGCGCCACTGATAACGGATTTACCGTCACGCAAGTCGTGAGCGAGGTGTTTGTCCTCAATCTGGTCCTGGCGGCACTTGCAGCGACCTCGATCCGCGCCGGATCGTTGGCGCTGGAAACTGCACTTGTTGCGCTAGGCGGCGCCGCGGTGGCGCTTGTGATGGTGCGGTTTTCACGGCCGCGCAGCAAGCCCGCAGCGATATAAAGCGTTTTCCAGCGAAGCGAAGACTGGTTCGCGCGAAGCAACCGCGTCAAAACGACAATCCAGAGTCCGGCTTTGAGTCAATCAAAACCGGATAGGCTCTAGGCCGCGTTCGAGCCAAACTCCGGCACCGCGTCCTTGAGGATCGCCTTGATCGTGGCGGGATCGTCCGCCTCGATCGCCTGCCTCAGCGCAACCATCCAGTTCTTGAGCGCCTGCATCGGCGGCTCGTTGGGCTTGGCGGCCATCACGCCGGGAAGGCCGATCTCGACGGGCGGCTCTTCACTGGCGAACAGGATTTCGTTGAGCCGCTCGCCCGGCCGCATGCCGGTGAACACGATGTCGACATCGACGCCGGGCTGCAAGCCGGAGAGACGGATCATCCGCTCGGCTAGATCGACGATCTTCACGGGTTGGCCCATGTTGAGCACATAGACCGACACCGAGCGCGGCCCGCCAAGCGCATGCGTTGCCGCCGTGATGACGAGATCGCAAGCTTCGCGGATGGTCATGAAATAACGCACCATCTCGGGATGGGTCACGGTCACGGGCCCACCCGCCTCGATCTGCGCCTTGAACTTCGGCACCACCGAACCGTTGGAAGCCAGCACATTGCCGAACCGCACCGAGATCAGCCGCATGCGCTTGGGCCGCGCCTGCGCGAGATCATGGTCCAGCGCCTGGCAATACATCTCGGCAAAGCGCTTGGTCAGACCCAGCATCGAGACCGGCTCGATGGCCTTGTCGGTCGAAATCATCACCATCGCTTCGGCGCCGGCAGCAAGTGCGGCGTCCGCCACGTTGACCGAGCCGAAGATATTGGTCTTGACCCCCTCGCTCCAGTCGCGCTCAAGAATCGGCACGTGCTTCAGCGCGGCGGCATGGAACACAAGGTCCGGCTTGAACTCAGCCACGAGCCGCAGGATGCGGTCGCGGTCGCGGATATCGGCGATCCGGCCGTCGATCTTCGCCTCGACCTGCTGGGCTGCCAGGGCCTCGGTGACGGCGTAAAGCGCAGGCTCGGAATTCTCGATGATCAGAAGCCGGGCCGCGCCGAAGTCGACAAGGCGCTGGCAAACCTCCGCGCCTATCGAACCGCCGCCGCCGGTAACAATGACGCTCTTGCCTTTGACCAGCGCCTCGAGCCTGCCGTAGTCGATGGTCGTGGTCGGCCGCAGCAGGAGATCCTCGACCGCCACGGGCGCGAGGCGCGGCGCCTCGCCGCCTTCGAGCGACGGCAGCCGGCTCACGATCAGCCGCAGGCGTTTCGCGCGCATCATGAAGGTTTCCGGATGCGCGTCCGCCTCGAAGGCCGAGGGCAGCATCACGGTGCGCGCTATCGGCTTGCCGCGCCGCGCGAAATCGGCGGCGACGTCCTCGACATCATCGATATTGCCGAGCACGGGCACGTTGCGGATCAACTGGCCGCGGTCGGCGACCGAGGGCGAGAGGATGCCGATCGGCCAGATCCGCTTCACAGCACCGCTCTCGATGCCGCGCAGGAGAACTTCCGCGTCCGCCGTGCGGCCGACCAGCAGCGTCGGCGAGGCGTCCTCGGCGCGAGCGTGATGGCGGACCCGCGTATAACGGAAGTAACGGTAGGCAAAGCGCAGCGTGCTGAGCGAGGTTATCTCGAGGAACCAGAACAGGACGATGGTCACCTTGCCGAAGAAAAAGGTGCCGTGCACGTTCGGCGCCACCAGGATGTAATCGAGCACCAGGAGCGCGGTGGCAAGGATCGTGGCGACGCGCAGGATGTTGAGAGCATCCGGCAGCGAGATGAAGCGCCACTTCGTGGTGGTGAGATTGAAGAAAAAGCAGACCGCGACGGCGAGTAGGAGGAAGTACGGCAGGATGCGCAGCATCAATGGCAGGCGCTCGACGAACTGCTCGCCGTCCTCGAAGCGCAGATAGAAGGCCGCCACGAACGCAAAGGCCGTCGCTGCCACGTCGTGCAGGGCGATCAGATAGTTGCGCAAGGTCAGGTGCGACAGACGTGTCATTCGACAACCGCTAGCGGGCGAAAGTCCGTTAAGATTTCGCGGGCCGACCCCGTCATCGCTGATAGCCGATATCGCGGGCGCTGGAAAGCATCAGGAAGCATCGGCCCCTCGCGATGCGGACGCTCCGCTTGCCTTGAGCACGACCCCGCCGGCTATGCCGACGCCGAGCACATACATCCACCCCTCGTGGAAGTCGAAAATGTGGGAGTTGAAAAGCGAGGTGAAGATGTTCTGCACGACGACCAAAAGCCCGATCCAGTTGAACAGGCCCTCGCCCCGAAACATCAGAAGATGGGACAGCCACATTGCATAGAGCACGAGGATGCCGAGCACGCCCCACTGCACCGCCACGTTCAGGGTCTGGTTATGCGGATTGCGGATCACCTCCGCGGCAAGGCCCTTCTGCCCCACGGCTGCCTGGATGAACAACCCCTCGGTCGATCCGGTGCCGTGCCCCACGATCGGTGCCTCGGCGAAAAAGCCCAGCGACTTTTTCCAGAACTCGAGCCGCTCTCCGACCGAACTCACATTACCCTGTTCATAGAGCTGGTATTCACTGCCGAACGACGTGATCTTGGCCCGCAGCGGCGGCGAAGCGACCCAGGCAAGACCCGCCAGCACGGCTGTTGCCACGAGGATGATGATGTTGGTGCGCCAGCGCAGATGGATGAGGCCAAATGCGGCCAGCATGATCGGCATGGTTACGAGCGCAGTTCTCGACACGATGACGAAGATCATGTTGGCCAGGAACCCCATCGAGATCGCAAACAACAGCAAAGCCGGAACAAAGCGCCGCTCACGCAAAAAGGAGAGCACGGGATAGGCAAGCACCACCGCGCACAATGTAAATTCCTGGCTCTGATCTATGTAATTCTTGACGAAAATGCCGCGCGAGGCGAAGTCCTTCGACTTGAGCGACAGATCAGGGAAATAGGCGACGAGCCAGGACATCGCGAGCAGCGCGATGCACGATGCCAGAAAGGCGATGAACACCCACAAGGCTCGTTGCGATCGTGCGAAATGATGGAACAGGAGCGGCAGCAGCAGCAGCTTGGCGGTCGGCGCGACCGCGTAGAAGCGCATGCCCCAACGGGCCTCTGACCACAGCGTGCCAACGAGCGCGAGGAGAAACAGCGCGAGCGGCGCCGCGCAGGCCGGGCGTTTCAGCGACGCCAGCAGCGCCGGCCCATCGAGGGTCGGCAGCATCACGATCACGAGGACGACGGCGAAGATTCCGACCAGCGAGGTCGACCAGGGCAGCGAAGCGGCCAGCAGCACCGCGACGACGTCAGCCGAGGCCATCCAGGCGGCGGGATCGCGCCAGCGTCTCGACAGCAGCGCGCCGATTGGCTCGGCAGCAGCGCTCACGCCTTGCCTCCCCGCGCGCGGTCGACCAGCGAGGTCGTGCTGAAGCCGGCCAGCACGTCGACCAGCATCACCTGCCCGCCATCTGCCTCGACGATCTCGTGACCCACCACCTGCTCGCGTTTATAGTCGCCGCCCTTCACCAGCACGCTCGGCCTGATCTGCTCGATCAATTGCAACGGCGTATCTTCCTGGAAGATCACCACGAGATCGACGGCCTCGAGCGCAGCCAGCACCTCGGCACGCGCCCGCTCGGCCTGCACCGGCCGCGTCTCGCCCTTTAGCCGCTTGACCGAAGCGTCGCTGTTCAGTCCCACGATCAGCCGGTCGCAGGCGCCGCGCGCGGCGGTCAAGACCTTGACGTGACCGGGATGCAGGATGTCGAAGCAGCCATTGGTGAAGCCGATCCGCAAATCCTGCCTGCGCCAGTCGGCGAGCCGCGCCTCCAGCGCCTTGCCGCGCGCTACGATCTTTTCTTCGGCCGCAAGATACGCATGCGGCAGGATCTGCCGGCGAAGCTCGGCGGGGGTCACGGTCGCGGTGCCCTTCTTGCCGACGGCAACCGCCGCCGCCGCGCTGGCGAGGCGCAGCGCATCTTCCCAGCCGGCCCCTGCCCCGCGCGCCACCGCCAGCACCGCCGCCACCGTATCTCCGGCGCCGGAAACGTCGCGCACCCTGACCGGATAGGCCGGCACATGAACCACCTCGCCTTTACGTGGAACCAGTGTCATGCCCTGTTCGCTCTGCGTCACCAGGAGCGCCTCGCAATCGGCGAGTTGCATCACGTCCTGCGCCGCCAGAGCGATGCTCTCGCTGGTGTCAGCGCGGCTTCGGGTCGCCTCCGAAAACTCCTTTCGGTTCGGCGTCAGCAGCGTCGCGCCGCGATAGATCGCAAAGTTGGCGCTCTTGGGGTCGACGATCACGGCCTTGCCGAGCTTGCGCGCAGTGTCGATGACGTTGCGAATCACCCGCGCGGTCAGCACGCCCTTGGCGTAGTCGGACAGCAGCACGACGTCGGTGCGCGGTATCAGCGGCAAGATCGTGTCGATCAGACGCTGCTCGGTTTCGCCCGCAGCCGGGTGAGCCATTTCCCAATCCGCCCGCAGCATATGCGTGCGGAAATGCTCGGAAACAAACCGCACCTTGCGCGTCGTCGGCCGCGCCGCATCAGCGACCAGCACGCTCTCGATCTGCGGTTCCCGGGACAGCGCGGCTTCGAGCTCCGCACCTGCCGCGTCCTCGCCGATCAGGCCGACGAAGATGCATTTGGCACCGAGCGAAGCGATATTGCGCGCGACATTGCCGGCACCGCCGACATTGGTTTCGCTGCGACGCGCGGCGATGACAGGCGCAGGTGCTTCCGGCGAAATCCGCGATACTTCACCGTAGACGAATTCGTCGAGCATGAGGTCGCCGACGCAAAGGATGGTCTGGCCAGCCATTTCACGGTGAAAGGATTCGAAGTCGAACATCGGCTTGCCGTTCAGCGATAGCGATCGGTGGAATCGAGATAGCCCTTGACGTAAAGGCCGACCGCTTCTTCCAGCGACGTGAAGCCGCCGTTATAACCGGCGTGCTGCAAGCGCTCGACCTTGCTCTGGGTGAAATACTGATAGCTGTCGCGGATCGACAAGGGCATGTCGATGTAGCGGATGTTGGGCGAGGCGCCAAGCGCCACATAGGCCGACAGCATGAGATCCCTGAAGGAACGGGCCTGGCCGGTGCCGACGTTGAAAAGGCCCGAGACGGAAGGCGTCGCAAACAGCCACATCACCACCCGCACCACATCGTCGACATAGATGAAGTCGCGCCGCTGGTCGCCGTCGGCGATGCCGTCACGATGCGATTTGAAGAGTTCGACCGTGCGCCCGCACCTGATGTCGTCGAACCGGTGCGCCAGCACGCTCATCATCGTGCCCTTGTGATACTCGTTCGGCCCGAACACGTTGAAGAACTTCAGTCCCGCCCACTGCGGCGGCAGTTTCTCGCCGCACGCGGCGCGGCTGGTCACGGCCATGTCGAACAGGTGCTTGCTCCAGCCATAGAGGTTCATCGGCCGCAAACGTTTGAGCGCCGACAGCGACGGATCATCGTCAAAACCCTGTTCGCCATTTCCATAGGTTGCGGCCGACGAGGCGTAGATGAGCGGCACCGCATGCGCGGTGCACCAGTCGAGGAGCCGCATCGAGAAACGAAAATTGGTCTCGATCACGAGATCGCCGTCGGTTGCAGTGGTCTCGGAGATCGCGCCCATATGGATGACGGCATCGAGACGGCGTCCGTCGAGCCACGACGGGAGCTCAGCCGGCGGCACGATGTCGGCGAGTTGCCGCTTGGCAAGGTTGCGCCATTTGCCGGCATCGCCGAGCGCGTCACAGACGGCCACGTCTGGGCGCCCCGCATCATTGAGCGCGGCCACGATATTCGATCCGATAAAACCGGCTCCACCGGTCACCAGCAGCATTCCGCACCCTACCCTGGAAGATGATCCAGTGCCCCGGTCCTGACATTCGTATGCACTTGCGGCAGGCTCGTTTACGAGTGTCAGAACCAAAAGGGGCGCTGGCAAATATTAGATTCTGGTGTGGTTTTGGGATTTGGCATTTGCTCGCAGAGCTCGGGGCACCACCAAGGCGAATATCAAATCCACCCCACCAGCTTTGCCTTAACCCTGCCCGGCAGGCAACGTCCCCGGCCACATGGTGAAGCCACGCGTGCCTTTACCTTACCGCAAGGAGCCGTTACCGAGGCAGGCCATGGGCAACACCCTCCAACATTTGAACATTGATTCAGACCATTGCGTGGCGGTGGAGAACGCATCCGATACAAGGCCCATTCTGATCATTCCTTATATGTGGATCGGCGACTTCGTCCGCGGCCACAGCGTGGTGCGGGTGCTGAACCAGCGCTTTCCGAAGCGGCCTGTCGACCTCCTGACCACCTCGTTATGCGCGCCTCTGGTCGATTACATGCCCGGGGTGCGCGCCGGCATCACCTGGGACCTGCCGCGCAGCCGCCTTGCGCTCGCCAGACAGTTCGGACTCGCCGCCGAACTCAGGGCACGGAACTACGCCACGGCGTTGGTGCTGCCGCGGACCTGGAAATCGGCGATAGCACCCGCTTTGGCCGGAATTCCCGAGCGCATCGGCTTCGTCGGCGAAGCCAGGTTCGGCCTCATCAATCATTGGCGCTGGGGCGAGAAGGCCCTGCCCCGGTTCCTCGACAAGAACGCCGCGCTGGCGTTGCCCGATGGGGCCACGCGCCCGGCGGAATGGCCGGTGCCACAACTG
>NZ_DAIDJE010000076.1 GCF_027451485.1 Bradyrhizobium sp. | reverse complement strand
CAATCGTTTGTCCTCATTGTTCAACATCCTATGGCATTGATCCGGCAAAGCTCGGAGAGGCCGGCCGCACCGTCCGCTGTTCCCGGTGCAAGGAAGTTTGGCTGGCCCGGGCCGAAGACGCGATCGAATTTGCGCAGCAGGGACCGGCCATCGCGGGCGCAAACCGGCACGGCAGCGAGCAGGATGCCGCCGCCGAGTGGGAGGCGATGGGTCGCGAGCAGGACGGGGATGCCGAAGACACCCCACATGTCGAAAGCCCCTCCATAGCGGGCGATTGGCAGGGTTCGGCCGAATGGCAGGCTGAAACGAAGAACGATCAGCACACAGCGGCGATACGATCCGGACGGTTCCCCTGGCTGGGCAGGTTGATGAAGCCGAAGACCCAGCGTGCTACGCCCCGCCGCAAGACACCCTTCAATCTCGCCACCGCCTGTGCCGCCATGGCGGCCCTGGTGCTGGCAATCGTGATCTGGCGGGCCGACGTGGTGCGGCTACTGCCACAGACAGCTGCCTTTTACAGATTGGTGGGCCTCGACGTCAATCTGCGAGGATTGCAGTTCAGGGACGTCAAGGTTACGTCCGAGACGGTGGAAGGCACCCCGATGCTGGTGATCGAGGGCGCCGTCACGGCCGAGTCGAGCAAGCCGGTGGAGGTGCCGCGGCTGCGCTTCAGCATACGCGACGCCGCGGGGAGCGAGATTTACGCCTGGAATGCCGTGCTCCAACAGTCGATCCTGAGGCCTGGCGAGAAAGCCGGCTTCAAGTCGCGGCTTGCCTCACCTCCGCCCGCCGGCCGCAACATCGATATTCGCTTCTTCAACAAGCGAGACCTGACCGGCGGCCGTGCATGAAGCAAGCCGCTCGACCGCATTCGCAAACCCGGTGCTACGGATGTCACGCGTTCTGATCGTCGACGATGAGGAATCGATGCGCCTTTTGGTGGCGCGCGCCCTCGCGATGGACGGCCACAACGTCACGACAGCTTCGGACGGCGCCGAGGCGCTCGAAATCCTGGGAGGGACGGACGGCCCCTTCGACCTGATGTTGACCGACATCCAGATGCCGGTAATGGACGGCATTGCGCTCGCGCTCTCGGCGGCACGCGATTTTCCCGAGGTGACGATTTTGCTGATGACCGGCTATGCCGAGCAGCGTGAACGCGCCTCGGGTCTGAACGCCATCGCGCATGACGTCATCAGCAAACCATTTTCGGTAGCCGACATCCGCACCGCTGTTGCAGATGCCCTCGCCTCCGGGAAAAAGGCTCAATAGTCCTTCAGCAGTCGATCGATGTAATCGAGCTCAAGTTGCGGGCGCTGCGGGTCGGCCGCGCGCCGGCGAAGCTCTTCGAGGATCCGGCGCACCCGTTGCACGTCGATCTCGCCGGGAATCTTCACTGTCAGATCTTCACCGTAATCCTTCCCGTGCAGAGGCCTTCCCAGGGGATCGCTTTGCTGACCGTTGCCCTGCTGGCGGCCGACGCGGTTGCCGGGGCCATCGCCCTGACCTTCGCCGTCCTGCTGCATCGCTTCGGCAAGGTTCTGCGCCCCCCTGCGTAGCGCATCCAGCGCCTTGCCTTGCGCATCGACTGCGCCGTCGGCGTTGCCCTCGCCAAGCTTGCCACCGGCATCGCCCATCGCATTATCGGCGGCGCCAAGACTGTCGCCCTCATCACGACCCTGCTGATCGCCTTCCTGCCCGGGCTGCTGGCCCTGCTGACCTTGCTCCCCCCGCTGCTTGGGTCCCATGCCGCGCTTCGCCAGCTCCTGCTGCAATTTCTTCAGCCGGTCGCGCAGGCCCTGTTGATCCTGCTGCAGGTCGTCCATGGCCTGGTCGCCCTGCTGCCGGCCGCGCTGGCGGTCGCGCCGCGAATCCTGACCCTGCTTAAACGTCTTGTCACGCAACTGCTGCTGCTTGCGGATCATGTCGCCGAGTTCGTTCAGCGCCTGCTCCATGTCGCCGTCGCCGGATTGCCCGGGCTGGGCGAGTTGAAGCCCTTCAAGCATCTGCTCCAGCTGGTCGAGCAATTGACGCGCCGCATCCTTGTCGCCTGAGCGGGACAGCCGCTCCAGGCGATCGATCATGTTGTCGAGATCCTGCTGGCGCATGACCTTGGCATTGGGATCGAGCGGCCGCGCCAGGGCTTGCGGATTATTGCGCAGCTGTTCGGCCAGCTGCCGCACGAAATTATCCAGCGCCGCCCGCAGGTCCTGGGTGAGCTTCTTGATCTCTTCATCGCTCGCGCCCCGCTCCAACGCCTGCTTGAGCGCGTCCTGTGCCGCGCGAAGCGCCTTGTCGACGTCGGAGATATTGCCGTCCTCGATGGTGACCGCGAGCGCCCACATGCTCGCCACCACGGCGCGCAGGGCATCGTCGGAGTGCGCCGCCTCGAGCTCGTGCGAGACGCTGCGCAAGCCGAGATAGTGACCGACCTCCGGCATGAACAGTTCCGGCGCAATCAGCAGCGCTTGGAGGGCATCGATGACCTGCAGGCGCTGATTGGCATCGAGCGCGAGAATGCGCCGCTGTTCGATCAGCGCACGTGCGAGCGGCTTGGTGAACAGCCGCTCCGGCAGGCGCATGTCGAATGGTTCGCTATGTCCCTCATTGCCGGCCTGGTCCTTGGCCGTCAGCGTCAGCTTGACGTCGGCGCCGGCGTAAGGATCCTCGCTGAGATCCTTGACGGTTTGGCCGACGCCGTTACGGGTGCGGACATTCGGCAGAACCAGGGAAAATTGCGGCGGATCGAACAGCGGCCTCGCGTCCCCGGCTGCATTCCGCGCGACAAACTGCGCGTGCGCCTCGGTCACGCCGTAGTCGTCCTCGACCTTGTAGGAAAGCTGCAACGCCCCTCGCGCCTGACGCTCCGGATCCTTGGCGAGCGCGATGGTCGGCGGATGATCGGGCAGCGCGGAAAAACGCCACTGCGGCTGGCCGGCGGGCGCACGGACGTGAGCGGTTCCGTCGCCGGTAATGGTGAAATGCTTCTCGCTCGTCCCCCTGGGAGCCTGTTCTGTAGGCGCCGTCTCGGTGACCCCGCCGCCGGCCACCACATCGAGCGCGCCACCGCTCGAGCGCACCATCAGCGTGCTGCCGACCGGCACCGCGAGCGGACCCGAGGCCGGAAGGGACGCCTCCTTGTTCGCCGCCGACAAAATTATCGGCGGCTTTGCCGTATAGAGCGGCGGCGTCACCCAGGCATCGACGCGAACGTTATCGGCCGCGAAGACCCCATTCCAGTCGAAGGCGGCGGCAAGCCGAATGCGTCTTTCATCGCCTGCCGCGATATAGGTTGCGACCATCAGCACCACGATCAAGCCACGAAGCGCCCACGGGTCGTGAACGGCCAGCCGCGGCGACGGCAGACCGGCCCGAATGCGCCGGATCGAAGCCAGCGTGCGCTCGCGCTGCGCCTGCCAGAGTGCCAGCGCGACCGGGTCCTGCGTTGTCAGGGTGTCGGTGAGTGTCGTCGCCGGGCGGTGGCGAATGCCGGTACCTCGATCGAGCCGCCCCAGCGCGTCCTGGCGGCTTGGCCATCGAAACCATCCCAAAGGGGCGAGCGCGGCGAGCGCCAGAACCAGAAACAAGCCCAGCCCGACCGCACGGGCGACAAAGGGTAGCATCAGCCAGAGGCCGGCCCACGATACCGCCAGAAAAAATCCGGCGACCGTCAGAAACCGCGCCAGATGCGGCCAGCTCCGTTCCCAGGCGATGGCAAATTCAGCCCGCCGCACCGCCTGCGCGATGCGCAGCCGCGAGACTGCATCGCTTTCCAGTTCCGGCTCCGGCGAAACGGGGGTGGGTCCGCTCAATCATCTCTCCAGGTTGCCCGGCAATCCAAGCCTAACACAACGGCAACCGTGAGGCATCCACGCAAGCCGCGTAGCCCACACCCGGGCTAACGCATAGCACGAAGGCGTGACTGTGCCTCCACGTCCACGTAACCTTAACCGGCGCCGCCTGCTTGAAGTTCCTTTCAAGCACGCGACCAACGCAGGCGCAGCGCGCCTGCGGCATAATTGGCAACCTGCAAGGTGTAGGCATGGACATTGGATTTATTGGCCTTGGCAACATGGGCTTTCCCATGGCGCGCCGCCTGATCGAGGCCAAACATCAGCTTTTCGTTTTCGATTCCCGCAACGAAGTCATCGACAAACTGGTTGCGCTCGGCGCCAAGGCGGCCTCCTCGCCAAAGGATGTGGCCGATCGTGCCGAGACGGTGATGGCAAGCCTGCCTTCGCTTCAGGCCTCACTCGAGGTTGCGACAGGAAAGGACGGCGTGATCGAAGGCAGCCGCGTGAAGCGCTTTGTCGATCTGTCCACCGTCGGCTCGCAAATGGCAGTGCGGATCCACGACATTCTGGCCAAGCGCAACCTGATCCAGATCGACTGCCCGGTTTCGGGCGGCGTCGGCGGCGCTGAAAAGGGCACGCTCGCGGTCATGGTGTCGGGCCCGCGCGCCGACTTCGAAGCGATCAAGCCGGCACTGGACGTGATCGGCAAGGTTTTCTTCATCGGCGAAAAGCCTGGCTCGGCGCAGACCATGAAACTCGCCAACAACTTCCTTTCGGGAACCGCGATCGTGGCGACATCGGAAGCCGTCGTGATGGGGGTGAAGGCCGGACTCGATCCCGCCATCATGATCGACGTGATCAATTCAGGCTCCGGCATGAACACGGCAAGCCGCGACAAGTTTCCCCGCTCGGTCCTGCCGCGCAGCTTCGACTTCGGCTTCGCAACCGGCCTGATGGTCAAGGACATCCGCCTCGCATTGGACGAGATGAAGTCGCTCGGACTGTCGATGGAAGTTGCCGAAGCCGTCGGCCGGCTGTGGGAAGTGGTGATCCGCGAAAACGGCGCCGACTCTGACTTCACTTCGGCCATCAAGCCGATCGAAAAGAAGGCCGGCGTGGTGGTCGGTGGCGGGAAGGGCGGGATCGCGGGGAAGTAAACTGGAGTTCCCGGGCCGCAATGCCATGAGCGCATTTACGCGCGTCTGAGACCTGCCATGGCGGTGTGCTATAGACCGCGTCCCTGCTTTCTTGTGTCCCGGATCCGCGTTGTGTCGCTCCATGCCGCACCGCGTTCCGGGCACGGAATTCACAGCCACGGTGCCGGCTTATCCATTGCAATCAGCGCATCGACCTCAAGGCGCGGGCGCACCACGGCATATCGATCGTCCTTGACGAGCACTTCCGGCACCAGCGGGCGCGTATTGTAGGTTCCGGATTGCACCGCGCCGTAGGCGCCGGCGGTCATGATGGCGAGCAGGTCCCCGGCCCGGGGTTCCGCCATGGAGCGGCCGAGCGCAAGGTAGTCGCCGCTTTCGCAAACCGGCCCGACCACGTCCGCTGTGATTTGCGGCGTGCCGCCGGGCGTGGCCCGCACCGGCAGGATGTCGTGATGCGCTTCGTACAGCGTCGGCCGGATCAGGTCGTTCATCGCCGCATCTATGATCACGAACTTCTTGGCCTCGCCCTGCTTCACATAGATCACGCGCGAAACCAGAATTCCCGCGTTGCCGACGATGTTCCGGCCCGGCTCGAACAACAGCGTGCAGCCGAGATTGTGCGCGACCCGCTTGACCATCGCGGCATAGGCGGACGGCAAGGGCGGCGCTTCCCGGTCCATGTGATAGGGAACACCGAGGCCGCCGCCGAAATCGACATGCGAGATGGTGTGGCCGTCAGCGCGGAGCGTTTGCACGAATTCGGCCAACAGCCGAAACGCATTTTCAAGCGGTCCCAGATCGGTGATCTGGCTGCCGATATGCACATCGACGCCGCTCACGCGAATGCCCGGCAGCTTGGCCGCGCGCGCATAGACGCCGCGCGCCTGCATCAACGGAATGCCGAACTTGTTTTCAGACTTGCCGGTCGAAATCTTGGCGTGCGAGCCGGAATCGACATCCGGATTGACGCGAACCGAAATCCGCGCCGTCTTGCCCTCGGCGCTCGCCAGCTGCGACAGCAGTTCCAACTCGGGCTCGGACTCGACGTTGATGCAGAGGATGTCGGCCGCGAGCGCCGCGCGCAATTCGGCTTCGGTCTTGCCGACTCCGGAAAACACGATGCGCTCGGGCAGCATGCCGGCGGCAAGCGCGCGCTTGAGTTCGCCACCCGAAACGACGTCGGCGCCGGCACCGAGCTTGGCCAGCGTGCGCAGCACGGACTGATTGGAGTTAGCCTTCAGCGCATAGCAGACGAGGGCCTTCTCGCCGGCAAAAGCCTCGCTGAACACCCGGTAATGACGTTCCAGCGTTGCGGTCGAATAGCAATAAAACGGCGTTCCGACGGCATCGGCGAGTTCCACCAGACTAACCGCCTCGGCGTGCAGCACGCCGTTGCGGTAATCGAAGTGATTCATGGTGATTTTCCAAAAGACGGCGGCACTTCCGCCGCACGAAGCTTAGTTGCTGTTCAGGAGCGGATCGAGAGCAAACGGCCGTTTCGGTCCCCGGCCGGCGGTGGGTAGCGTGCCGGTGCCGCTATTTGGAGCAAACAGGTTCGGATTGGCGGGCTGCGGCGGCGCGTTTGTATCCGACTGGACGGCGGCAGTTTGCGCCGGCAGCTGCGACGACGCGGTCGGCGGCAAATCGAGCGGCCCCTTTCGGCCGCAACCGGAAAGCGCCACCGCCGCGGCACCCAGAATGATGAGAGCCCAGCGATAATTTGGGCGGACGTCACGAGTCACTTGAACAAATCCCCAATGCGGGCCGCACCATACAAAGATTGAGCGGTTCTGGCGAGACCTGGAAGCCGTTGAATTTCGGATCAAGAATTGTAGGGCAGCCCTATTTTCGCTCTTTTTCCAACCGCTTGAGCCACGCTTTGGCCTGCGCCGCGACATTCTTCGGCGCCGTGCCGCCAAAACTCGTCCGGCTCTTTACGGAGGCCTCGACCGACAGCACGGCAAGCGCATCCCCGGTGATGTCAGGCTCGATCTCCTGCATCGCCTTCAACGGCAATTCGCGCAGGGCAATGCCCTCACTTGCAGCCCGCGCCACGATCCGACCGGTGACATGGTGGGCGTCGCGGAACGGCATTTTCAGCGTCCGCACCAGCCAGTCCGCAAGATCGGTTGCCGTGGCATAGCCCTCGCCGGCCGCAAGCTTCATCCGCGCTTCGTCGGGCACCATGTCGAGAACCATCCCGGTCATGGCGCGGATCGCCAGCGACAGCGCGGCGAATGCTTCCATCGCGCCGGGCTTGTCTTCCTGCATGTCCTTTTGATAGGCGAGCGGAAGCCCCTTCATCACGATCAACAGCGCATTGAGCGCGCCGATCACGCGGCCGGTCTTGGCCCGCACCAGTTCGGCGGCATCGGGATTGCGCTTCTGCGGCATGATCGATGAGCCGGTGGTGAACTTGTCCGACAGCCGCATCAACCCGACCAGCGGGGAAGTCCAGAGCACGATCTCCTCGGCAAAGCGCGACAGATGCACCGAGCAGATCGCTGCGGCTGACAGCGTTTCCATGACGAAGTCGCGGTCGGATACCGCATCGAGCGAATTGGCCATCGGGTGGTCGAAGCCGAGCGCCTTGGCCGTTGCCGCGCGATCGATCGGAAACGAGGTACCGGCCAGCGCCGCCGCACCCAGCGGCGATTCGTTGAGACGCCTGCGCGCATCGGCAAAGCGGCCACGGTCACGCGATGCCATTTCGACATAGGCGAGCAGATGGTGCCCGAACGTGACCGGCTGGGCAGTTTGCAGGTGGGTAAAGCCGGGCATGACCGTTGCCGCATGTTCGAGCGCGCGCTCTGCCAGCGCGTGCTGGAACACGGCCAGTGCCCGATCCGTCTCGTCGATGGTGTCACGAACGAACAAGCGGAAATCTGTCGCCACCTGGTCGTTGCGCGACCGCGCGGTGTGCAGGCGGCCCGCGGCAGGCCCGATCAGTTCGGCGAGCCTGCTCTCGACGTTCATATGGATGTCCTCGAGCGCGCGCTTGAAATCGAACGATCCCTTGCCGATCTCTGACAAAATCGTGTCTAGACCCTTGGCAATATTTTTCGCATCGTTTGCCGTGATGATCCCTTGCGCGGCCAGCATGGCGGAATGGGCCTTGGACGCAGCGATGTCCTGGGCGTACATGTGACGATCGACGTCGATGGAGACGTTGATTTCCTCCATGATCGCATCGGGACGCTCGGTGAACCGGCCGCCCCACATCTTGTTGCTCATGACCAATGCTCGCCCGCTTTGTTGCACCCTTCGCCAGGATGGGTGTAACCGAAGCCCTCCAATAGCCGTATCTGAACCGTGATGACAAACGATATGCCCGAAAGCCCCTCGCCTGCCCCGGCCCCGTTCAGCCGCATTCCCTATGTGATCGGGGCGGTCCTGATCGGCGCCCTGGTCGGACTTGCCGGGGTATACGGGTTTGGCGGCCTCAAGCGCAATGCGTCAGGTAATGCCGCCTGCGCCTCTGCCGTCAGCCTGTCGCGGAAAATCGCACCGCTTGCCCGCGGCGAGGTGGCCGCCTTGACCATGGCGACGGCGCCGCTGCAGCTGCCGGACCTCGCCTTCGAGGATGCCGACGGCAAGCCGAAGAAGCTTTCGGACTGGCGCGGCCAGACCGTGCTGGTGAATCTCTGGGCCACCTGGTGTGTGCCTTGCAGAAGGGAAATGCCGGCGCTGGACCGCCTGCAAGCCAAGCTCGGCGGGAAGGATTTTCAAGTGGTCGCGATCAATATCGATACCCGCGATCCCGAAAAGCCGAAGACCTTCCTGAAAGAGGCCAAGCTGACCCGGCTCAGCTATTTTAGTGACGAGAAGGCCAAGGTTTTTCAGGATCTTAAGTCGATAGGTCGAGCGTTGGGCATGCCGACTTCAGTGCTGGTCGACGGCCAGGGCTGCGAAATCGCAACCATTGCTGGCCCTGCCGAATGGGACAGCGACGACGCCCTCAAGCTGGTCACCGCGGCGACCGGGACGGGCTCCTGAGCGGAGCCCATCCAAGGCATTGCAGAGGCGCTATGTCTCGTCCGCGACGCTGTTGCGCAAGAGACCGATGCGATCGATCTCGACCTCAACCACGTCACCTGGCTTCATCCACAGTGGCGGGGTCCGGCGCGAGCCGACGCCGCCCGGCGTACCGGTCACGATCACATCGCCCGGCTCGAGCCGCGTAAAGGTGGAGCAGTACTCGATCTGGCGCGGAATATCGAAAATCATCTGGCTGATGGTTGTATCCTGAACCACCTGGCCATTGAGGCGGGTTTGCAGGCGAAGCGGTCCGAGATCGCCGGCTTCATCCGGGGTGACCATCCACGGGCCGAACGCGCCTGTATTCGGAAAATTCTTGCCGGGCGTGAACTGATGGGTGTGGCGCTGGTAATCCCGCACGCTGCCTTCATTGTAACAGGCGTAGCCGGCGATGTGGCCCCAGGCATCCTTGCGCTGGATGTAGCGGCCTGCCTTGCCGATGACGAGCGCGAGTTCGCCCTCGTAGTCGAGGTCGGTCGAGACCTTCGGCCGGATGATGCTGGAAAGATGACCGGTCTGGCTGTTGGCAAAGCGGCCGAACACCGTCGGGTTGGCGACCTCGTCGCGGCCGGTTTCCTTGCGGTGGTTCTCGTAATTGAGGCCGATGCAAAGGATCTTGTCGGGGTTGGGGATCACCGGCAGCCAGGAGATCTTGGCAAGCGGGTGCCGCACAGCGGTGCTGGCGGACTTGGCCGCTTCGGTGAGGGCGTCCGCGGCAATGGCCGATTTCAGATCGGCAAAGCGGTCGCGCACGACCGCGCCGAGATCGACCACGTCGTCACCCTCGATAAGGCCCCAGCTGCTGGCGCCATTGATCTTGAAACTAGCGAACTTCATTTGATGTCCCTGGGAATAGCGTGAGGCCGGCTTTTCGCTATCGCATGCGGCGATATCGGGCAATGCCGCGACCGCCCGGAAATATGCAGATCAGGCCATCCCGCGCGCCGGGGCTTAAGTCCGGGCTAGGCTTGGGAAGGCGCCTCAGGCAGAGATGTTGAGATTGCCGCCGATGCCGGCACCGACATTGGCGAGCGAGGGCGACGAGGCGCCGCCCAGGAGGGTCAGCACCGAGGATCTCTCGGCATCAATGTTCGATTTCAGGGCGGATGTCGCGATCTGCTGCTGGGTATTTCCCGCCTGCATCGCAATCAAACTGAGCGCCAAACTCGCTACATCCATCGGCCCCACTCCCCAATTGCCGGGCAGGCTAGGCGAGAAGCGTTAACGAATGCTGGAGATGAAGCGAATCAGCGGGTCGGAACCGGCTTCTCGCCGCGGTAATCGTAGAAGCCGCGCTGGGTCTTGCGGCCCAGCCAGCCGGCCTCGACATATTTCACCAGCAACGGACATGGACGGTACTTCGAATCGGCCAGCCCCTCATGAAGCACCTGCATGATCGAGAGGCAGGTATCGAGACCAATGAAATCGGCAAGCTCCAGCGGGCCCATTGGATGATGAGCGCCGAGTTTCATCGCCGCATCGATCGCCTCGACATTGCCGACGCCCTCATAGAGCGTATAGATCGCCTCATTGATCATCGGCAGCAGAATGCGATTGACGATGAAGGCGGGAAAATCCTCCGACACCGCAACCTGCTTGCCGAGCCTGGTGACGAACTCCTTCGCCGCCTCGAAGGTCGCATCGTCCGTGGCGATGCCGCGGATCAGTTCGACCAGTTCCATCAGCGGCACCGGATTCATGAAATGAATGCCGATGAACCGTTCCGGCCGGTCGGTCGAGGCGGCGAGCCGGGTGATCGAGATCGACGAGGTATTGGACGCGACGATTGCGCTCGGCTTCAACAGCGCGCAGACGTCGTGAAAGATCTTGCGCTTGACGTCTTCCTTCTCGACCGCGGTCTCGATCACGAGATCGCAGTCGGCAAGGCCATCCATGGTTTCGGACAGCACGATGCGGTCCAGCGCCTGCTTGCGCGCATCCTCGGTGATGACCTTCTTGGCGACCTGGCGTGACAGGTTGCCATTGATGGTTGCCATTCCCGATTTCAGGCGCTCGGCGGACACGTCGTTGAGCACCACGTCCAGGCCCGCGAGGGCCGAGACGTGCGCAATGCCATTGCCCATCTGACCCGAGCCGATAACGCCGACTTTTTTTATCATGACCGCCATCTTATCGCGCCGCTTGTCCCTTGTCGCACCCCTACTTTTATTTTCCGATCGCCTCGGTCAGTTCCGGAACCACCTGATACAAATCCGCCACCAGCCCGTAATCGGCGACCTGGAAGATCGGCGCATCCTCGTCCTTGTTGATCGCCACGATCACCTTGGAATCCTTCATGCCGGCCAGATGCTGGATCGCGCCGGAAATGCCGATGGCGACATAGAGTTCCGGCGCCACCACCTTACCGGTCTGACCGACCTGCCAATCGTTCGGCGCATAGCCGGCATCGACCGCAGCCCGCGAGGCGCCGACGGCCGCACCCAGCTTGTCGGCGAGCGGCTCGATATACTTGGTGAAATTCTCCCGGCTTTGCATCGCCCGGCCCCCGGACACGATGATCTTCGCCGAGGTCAGTTCGGGGCGGTCGCTCTTGGCGACTTCCTCGCCGACAAAGCTGGACAGACCGGGATCGGCCGCCGTGGCCGCGTTCTCCACCGGTGCGCTCCCGCCATCGCCTGTCGCCGCAAAGGTCGAGGTCCGCACGGTGATGACCTTCTTGGCGTCTTTCGACTTGACCGTCTGGATGGCATTGCCGGCGTAGATCGGCCGCTCGAAGGTGTCGGGGGAGACCACCTTGATGATTTCCGACACCTGCATGACGTCGAGCAGCGCGGCGACGCGCGGCATTACGTTCTTGAAGCGCGAGGTCGCCGGCGCAACGAAGGCGTCATAGCCGCCGGCAAGCGATACGATCAGCGCCGCCAAGGGTTCTGCCAGATCATGCGCGTAAGCAGCATTGTCGGCGAGCAGGACTTTTTTGACCCCGGCAAGCTTCGCCGCCGCATCCGCAGCCGCCTTGGCGTTTTCGCCGGCGACCAGCACATGCACGTCGCCGCCGAGTGCTGCGGCCGCCGTCAACGCCTTGTTGGTCGCGTCCTTGATCGATGCATTATCGTGTTCGGCTATCAACAGCGTGATCATCAGAGAACCCCCGCGGTCTTGAGTTTCGACACCAGCTCCGCGACGTCCTTGACCTTGACGCCCCCCTTGCGGCCCGGTGGGTCGGACGTCTTGAGAACCTCAAGGCGTGGGGTCAGGTCGATGCCGTAATCGGCCGCGCCCTTTTCGGCGATGGGCTTCTTCTTGGCCTTCATGATATTCGGCAGGCTCGCGTAGCGCGGCTCGTTCAGCCGCAGGTCGGTGGTGACGATGGCCGGGCCCTTCAGTTTCACGGTCTGCAAGCCGCCGTCGACCTCGCGCGTCACCTTGAAATCGGAACCATCGACCTCGAGCTTCGAGGCAAAGGTCGCCTGCGACCATCCCAGCAGGGCGGCCAGCATCTGTCCGGTCTGGTTCGAATCGTCGTCAATCGCCTGCTTGCCCAGAATCACAAGCCCGGGCTTCTCTTCGTCGGCCACCGCCTTCAGGATCTTCGCCACGGCGAGCGGCTCAACGTTGCCCTCGGCCTTGACCAGGATGCCGCGGTCGGCGCCCATGGCGAGGCCTGTACGAATGGTTTCCGCGGCCTGTGCCGGCCCGATCGAAACCACCACAACCTCGGTAGCCTTGCCCGCCTCTTTCAGGCGCAGGGCCTCCTCGACGGCGATCTCGTCGAAGGGGTTCATCGACATCTTCACGTTAGCCAGTTCAACGCCGGTTCCATCGCTCTTGACGCGGACCTTGACGTTGTAATCGACCACTCGCTTTACCGGCACCAGGACCTTCATCGACCCTCTTTCGCTGCAACTTCAATCATTCCGGGCTAGGGCGCGGAACCTAAAGCGCCGGCCCATCCCGGTCAACGCCAGTGAAGCGGATTCGACATTCGCCACCCCTCTGGGGGCAGGTCGTCGGGCAAACGTCAAATTCAAAACTCCACGAGATACCCGTATTTCCTCGTGGCCCTTTGGCTTTTATCATTCGCAAAAATGGTCGCTGAGGTGGGGGGCGAATGTCAGTAAGTGCCAAAAATTGCCTTCCGACAAGCACGACTAACGGTTTTGGCCGGGCACCCACAGCACATCCCCGGCGCCATTGTGGTTGGCCGTTCGGCTGGCGATGAACAGGAAGTCCGAAAGCCGGTTCATGTACTGAATGGCGGCGTCGCCAACCGGTTCATTCGGCTGGGCCGCAAGTTCCACGATGACCCGTTCGGCCCGCCGGCAGATGGTGCGCGCCAGATGCAGGTAAGCGGCGGCCGGCGTGCCGCCCGGCAGCACGAACGAGTTCAAGGGCTGAAGGTCGGCGTTCAGGCGGTCGATGTCACGCTCGAGGCGTTCGACCTGGCTTGCGAGGACGCGCAGGCGCTCCGCCTTGCCTTCACGCTGGGGCACGGCGAGATCGGCGCCGAGATCGAACAGGTCGTTCTGAATCAACGCCAGCATCGCATCGAGTGCGGGAGCGCCGGCGAGATGGAGCCGGACGATGCCGATCGCGGCATTGGTCTCATCGACGGTGCCATACGCAGCAACCCGCAGATCGTATTTCGGGCGGCGCTCGCCACTGCCCAGCGCTGTCGTGCCGTCATCGCCGGTTCGGGTGTAGATGCGATTGAGGACGACCATGCCTGTCTCCTTGGCGGCGAGCTATCGGCCCGGTTCTAACATTCGCCGGAGCTTGCAGGCAGCGAATGTCAAATCCACTCCACCAGCTAGCGATGCCCCATCGCCCAAACCGTAGCCATGATGACGACGATCGCGACGAACTGAAGCAGTACCCGCAACCGCATCAATTTCTGGGAGCGGTTCGGCGAGCCGCCCCGGACCATGTTGATAAGACCCATGAGCAGCACCACAGCAACCGCAGCCACCGCGATGGGGACGATGAACGTAGCAAGGACAGAAGCCATGGACCTTCCTTAACACTCTGGTTGCAGGGACGCCAATCACCGGTGTCACGCTGGTGTCCTGATTCTGAAGTTCGTAGAGTCGACAACGAACCCGCTGCAGTCATGATACGGGCTTCTGAACCGCCAGACTGGCTTTTTCCGGAATTATATCAGAAGCTAGCTTGATTAACTGATGCCGGGGTCCGTGGTGCGGCAGATTCGCTACATCTTTCACGTTGGCCTCGACGCATTCTATACGTTCCTTGCCGATGATGGCTGGGCGATCGCGAGCCACATCGCGCTGTCGACCTTGATGGCGCTGTTTCCGTTCCTCATCGTGTTGGCCTCGCTCGCCGGTTTCTTCGGGTCCAAGGAGCTTGCCGATCAGGCCGTAGGCCTTCTGCTCCAGATCTGGCCGAGGCAGGTCGCCGATACGCTATCCGTCGACATCCACGACGTTCTGACCACGAGCCGCGGCGACATCCTGACCATTGGCGCGGTGCTTGCGGTCTACTTTGCTTCCAACGGCGTGGAGGCGCTCCGCGTGGCGCTCAACCGCGCCTATGCCGTGATCGAGCCGCGCCGATGGTATTGGCTGCGACTGGAGTCAATCGGTTATACGCTCGTCGCCGCGTTTACGTCGCTGGCGATGGCCTTTCTGATCGTGCTCGGCCCCTTGATGCTCGAAGCGGCCCGGCGCCATATTCCCATCATCGTCGAAAGCAACGAAAAACTCCTCAATATCGCCCGCTACGGCATTACGGGGGTGGCCCTGGTGGTTGCACTGTTCGTGCTGCACGCCTGGCTTCCCGCCGGCCGCCGATCGTTCCAGCAGATCCTGCCCGGCATTATTTTCACCCTGGTTGCTTCGATGCTGTCGGGCATCGTCTTCGGGCAGTATCTGGCGCGCTTCGCCAACAACTATGTCACGATGTATGCAGGGCTCGCCTCGGTGGTCATCGCGCTGGTATTTCTGTATTTCATGGCCGCAATCTTCGTCTATGGCGGCGAGCTGAACGCGGCGATCATCAAGTCGCGCCTGCCGCGCGGCATGTCGCTTCAAGCAGCGCAATCGCTAAGGTCCTCGGAGACACAGGCTTGACCAGGAAAGCGTCTGCGCCGGCCGCCCGCGCGGCCGGCTCGTCGTCGCTCCGGCCCGAGACTCCGATGATCGCGATGCCGCCATAGGGCGCGCCGAGCGAGCGTATCCGGCGGATTGCCTCGATGCCATCGATGCCCGGAAGCACCATGTCCATCAGCACCGCATCGAAACCACCCTGCATGACGCGGTCGGCAGCATCTTCGCCCCTGCCGATAAACTCCGCCTGATGGCCGAGCTCGGTCAGGACGGCGTTTAGCACGACCCGGCCGAACGGGTTGTCCTCGACGCTGAGAACGCGCAAGCCCCGCGCGTGATCCTGCGGCCGATCCATATGGCGTCCCGGCTGCGACGGCGAGGCCCGTGCACGGTCCAGCTTCACCGTCAGCGTGAACGTGGTCCCGCCGCCGCGCCGCGGCGCGACCTCGATATCGCCACCCATCGCGCGGGCGAGCTGCTTGACCGACGATAGCCCGAGCCCGGCACCGCCGAAGCGAGCGGCGATTTTGACATTTGCCTGCGAAAACGGGCGGAACAGCCGCTTGATTTCCTTGAGCGTCAAGCCGATGCCGCTGTCGGAAACCGCAAACGCCACGCTGACTTTGCCCTTCCTTTCACCGGTCGGCCGCACGGTCAGCGCCACGCCGCCATGCTCGGTGAACTTGGTCGCGTTGTCGATCAGGTTTTCCAGCGCGGCGCGCAGGCGCACGGGATCGCCGATGACGAAGGTCGGCAGTTCGTCCGAGATGTCGACGTTCGATTGCAGTCCCTTGGCCGTTGCCCGGCCGGCGAGCGATCCGCCAGCGCTGTAAGCAAGCGTCCGCAGATCGAAAAAATCCTTCCGGATGCCAAATTCGGCATGGCGGCTTCGGGCGGCATCGACAAACAGGGTGGCAAGGCTTGCCAGGTGCTCGGCGCCAGCCTTGATGGTATCGACCCAGCGCCGTTCCCGCTCCCCGAGCTCCGACGTCGCGAGCAGGTCGCTGATGGCCAGAATGCCGGTCAGCGGCGTGCGGACCTCATGCGCGAAAGTGGCAAGCACCGTCTCGACAATGCCGGGGTCGGCCGTCCTGCCGACCTTTCTAACGGCCTTGCGCCGCTTGCCGGCTGCCGCCGCTTTACGCTTTTTCGGCCGTTTGTTTTGCAACCGCCGCTCACTGCGCCGCAGACGCGAACTCAATGCCATGATTCCCCCAATCCTGGCTGGCCACAGCATGGCACGTCCGGGTGGAATGAGTCACGCGAAGCACGACGTCACGGCTAACAGATTGTTGGTACGCTGAGTAACGATCAGGCGAGGCCGATCCGGCGGCGAATGTCGGCTGGGCTCACGCCTGCGGCCCTCAGTTCGCGAACCCCCGAGGCGTCGGTCGATTTCGACAGCTTTTGGCCGGCCGCGTCGCGAATGAGCCGGTGATGGCGATAAGCGGCCTGGGGCAGTCCGAGCAGTTCCTGCAACAGCCGGTGGACACTCGTCGACCAGAACAGGTCCTGCCCCCGCACCACCTCGCTGACGCCCTGAACGGCATCATCGACCACCACTGCAAGGTGATAGCTGGTCGGCGTCTCCTTGCGCGCGATAATGATGTCGCCCCACGCGGCAGGATCGGCCGTGACGGTCCCGGTCTCGCCCCGAGGCCCCTGCCCGCGCTCGGTCCAGCTTAGCGGGCCGGCGGTCCGGCACGCCATGGCCATATCGAGCCGCAGCGCATACGGCGCGCCCGATTGCAACAGCCGCGACCTTTCCTCCGGCGTCAGGGAACGTGCCGTCCCCGGGTAAAGCGGCGCACCGTCGGGATCGCGCGGCCAAGGGGCCTTCTTTTCCTGCTCCGCGATGGCCCGGGTGATCTCGGCACGGCTTTCGAAAGAGGGATAGACAAGCCCCCGCGCGACGAGCCTTTCAAGCGCATCGCGATAATCGGAAAGGTGCTCGGACTGGCGGCGCGCCGGCCGTTCCCAGGATAGCCCGAGCCAGGCGAGGTCCTCGTAGATGGCCGCCTCGAATTCAGGTCGACAGCGGGTCGGATCGATATCCTCGATGCGCAGCAGGAATCGTCCGCCGGACACCCGCGCCAGATCGGCGTTCAGCATCGCCGAAAAGGCGTGTCCGAGATGCAGATACCCGTTCGGGCTCGGCGCAAAACGAAAAACGGCTGGCGGCATCGATCTTTCACACCTGTCATTGCCGGACATAGTAATCTGCTTCGCGAGACTACGTACACTTGTCCGGCACCCCGCAATCCGTCCCTGAAGAATTGGTTTTTGCGATATGGGATGGATGCCCGTGACACCCGACCCATGACCAAAATGCAAGATTGATGCAATGACGCTCCACCTCGACAGCCAGGCCGATCTTGAAGAGGCGATCCACGCGCTTCTCAAACTGGACCCGCGGCTTCAACCGGTGTTTGCGGTCGCGGGGATGCCGGCGCTGCGGCGGCGCGAGCCGGGCTTTGTAGGGCTTGCGCATATCGTCTGCGGCCAGCAGCTCTCGACCGCCAGCGCGTCAGCTATCTGGACTCGGCTTGCCAAGGCCTTCGATCCGTTCGATCCCGATGCGCTCCGCCGCGCCCGCGCCGACCGCTTGGGAAGGCTTGGCCTGTCCGCGGCCAAGATCAAGACGCTGAAGAATCTGGCGCGCGAGATCGCCGCCGAGCGGCTTAATCTCGATGTGCTCGCAAGCGAGGATGCCGACGCCGCGCATCACACGCTGGTCTCGCTGCATGGCATCGGGCCGTGGACTGCCGACGTGTACCTTTTGTTTTGCCTCGGCCATGGCGATGCCTGGCCGGCCGGGGACCTCGCCGTGCAGGAGGCGGTGAAAATCGGACTGGGATTGAAGAAGCGCCCTAACCTCAAGGAAATGGCCAGTATCGCCGAACCCTGGCGTCCGATGCGCGGCGCCGTGGCGCATTTGTGGTGGTCGTACTACCGCGCGATCAAAAAACGCGAAGGCGTGATCAGTGGAAGCGAGAAAGCGAACGCAGTTTCAAACAATGTCCCTGTTGCCAAACGTTCGTAGCTGAAGGCAAAGATTGCGGCGGTTCAACCGCGGCCGCTGCCCATGAACGCCACCGACTTCATCGTTGCACGCAACGATCTCCAGGAATGCAGTTTCATCGAAACGAAATTGCCAGATGCGGATTCGCTACCCCTTGAAGCTCTGCTGGTCAAAGTTGATCGCTTCGCCTTCACCGCCAACAACATCACCTATGCGGCGCTCGGCGATCAGCTGAAATACTGGCAGCTGTTCCCGGCGCCGCAAGATTTCGGCATCGTTCCGGTATGGGGATTCGGCGAAGTCGTGGCTTCCCGTCATCCCTCGGTCGCAATCGGCGAACGCCTGTTCGGCAATTTTCCAATGGCAACTCATCTTGTGATCGAGGCCGCTGATGTGAGCAAGCGTGGCCTGCGCGATGCAGCAGCGCACCGGCAAGGCGTCGCGTCGGTCTACAACGCCTATGCGCGTGTTGCAGGCAACGATATTTATGAAGGGCGCAACGGCGACTATCAGGCGCTGCTGCGGCCGCTCTTCATGCTCGCTTTCCTGGTCGACGATTTTCTCGACGAGAATGATTTTTTTGGGTCGCGCCGCGTGCTGCTCTCGAGCGCATCGAGCAAGACAGCGTTCGGTCTCGCCCACCTTCTGCACGCGCGCAAGCAGATTTGCGTGATCGGCCTGACTTCAGCGGCGAACGCCGACTTCGTCCGTTCGCTCGGTTGCTATCATGAGGTCGTGCTCTACGACGAAATCGAAATGCTGCAAACGGATTCGCCTGCCGCGCTTGTCGATATGGCCGGCAACGGCGCGTTGCGCGCAAGGTTGCACCGCCATTTTGGCGCCGCCATGAAATATTCCGGCCGGATCGGGCTCACGCATCGAAGCTTCTCGCCGGATGAACCGGGACTGCCGGGTGCCAAGCCGACATGGTTCTTCGCCCCGGACCAGATTCGAAGGCGCGCCAGGGCGTGGGGACCCGGCGGCGTCGATCAGCGGTTTGGCGCCGCCTGGTCCAGCTTTGCCCCGACATTGCCGGCGCGGCTCACCCTCATCGAAGGCCGCGGACCGGAGGCTGTCAGGAAGGTCTACCTGGACACGCTGAATGGCCATATTCCCCCGGCGCAGGGCCACATGCTGTCGCTTCTCGACTGAACTGCTTTTGGCGCGTTCTCAAAGGGTATAGCGTTCCATCCCGGAAACGCCCAGCAAGGCCCAGCGAGGCCACCGCATGCTCGATCGCACCGACGATATCGCGCTATCCGCCGAAAATTGGCTGACGGAATTTGCCCGCGCGCTCGAACACCCCGACGACCGAACGCTTCGCCCGCTCTTTCACCCCGACAGCTTCTGGCGCGACGTGCTGGCACTGAGCTGGAACCTGCAAACGCTCCAAGGTCTCGATGCAATCCTGACCGAACTTGTCCTTCTCGCCCGCCGTGCCTCGCCGCGCCACTTCCGGATCGATCCCGATCGGGCGCCGCCGCGTCGCGTGAAGCGCGCGGGAACCGATACGATCGAGGCGATCTTCAGCTTCGAAACCAGGGACGGCCGCGGCCACGGGATCATCCGGCTCGTCCCCGACGCTGATGACGGCCATCGCCTCAAGGCGTGGACGCTGCTCACCGCGCTTGAGGAGCTTAAGGGGTTCGAGGAATCGGTCGGTTCCGCACGGCCACGCGGCCAGTCCTATTCGCGCGATTTTCGCGGGCCCAACTGGCTCGACCAGCGCCGCGCATCCGTCGCCTATGCCGACCGCGATCCCACCGTGCTCGTGGTGGGCGGCGGACAGGCCGGGCTCTCGATCGCCGCGCGGCTGAAGCAGCTCTCCGTCGACACGTTGATCGTCGATCGCGAGAAACGCATCGGGGACAACTGGCGCAAGCGTTACCATGCGCTGACCCTGCACAATCAGGTGCACGTCAATCACCTGCCCTACATGCCGTTCCCGCCGAACTGGCCGGTCTATATCCCCAAGGACAAGCTCGCCAACTGGTTCGAAGCCTATGTCGATGCCATGGAGCTGAATTTCTGGACCGACAGCCGCTTCGAGCGCGGTTCTTACGACGAGGCCACAGGCCGCTGGTCGGCCGTGCTGCGCCGAGGTGACGGCAGCGAGCGCGTCCTGCACCCGCGCCATATCGTGATGGCGACCGGCGTCAGCGGCATTGCGAATATTCCGGATATTCCGACGCTGAAGAATTTTTCCGGCACGGTGCTGCATTCCAGCAGCTATGACGACGGCGAAACCTGGAAGGGCAAGCGCGCGGTCGTGGTCGGCACCGGCAACAGCGGTCACGACATCGCGCAGGACCTGCATTCGAGCGGTGCCATCGTGACGCTGGTGCAACGCAGCCCGACCCTCGTCACCAATATCGAGCCGTCGGCGCAACTCGCCTATGCGACCTATAGCGAAGGCTCGCTGGAGGACAACGACCTGATCGCGGTCTCGATGCCGCTGGCGCTCGCGCGAAAAACCCACCAGATGATCACGGAGCAATCCAAGCAATTCGACAAGGAATTGCTCGATGGCCTCAACGCGGTCGGTTTCAAACTGGACTACGGCGAAGACAACACCGGCTGGCAGTTCAAATACCTCACCCGCGGCGGCGGCTATTATTTCAATGTCGGCTGCTCGGACCTGGTGGCGCGGCGCGAGATCGCGCTTCGGCAATTCTCTGACATCGCCTCCTTCGCCGCCGGCGGCCTGCGGATGAAGAATGGCGAGGAGCTTGCCGCCGACCTCATCGTGCTTGCGACCGGCTACAAGCCGCAGGAAGCTCTGGTGAGGCAATTGTTCGGCGATGAGCTCGCCGCGCGCGTCGGCCCGATCTGGGGATACGGCGACGGGCAGGAACTCCGCAACATGTACATGCGCACGCCCCAGCGGGGGCTCTGGTTCATCGCCGGCAGCCTCGCCCAATGCCGCATCAATTCGAAATTCCTGGGCTTGCAGATCAAGGCGATCGAGGAACGCTTGCTTTAGCTTCTGCGCGGTCATTCCGGGAGGCCGCAAAGCCTCCAGGCTCTCATTCCACCTTGAGGTTGGATGCCTTGATGACCGGCCACCATCGCTCCGCCTCGGCTTTCTCGAAGGCCCGCAAAGCTTCCGGTGACTGCTGGTCGTACGGCGAAATCTGAATTCCGAGATCGTCGAACCGCCTTTGCACCGCAGGATCGGCGAGTACCGCCCGCATGGTCGCGTTGAGCTTCTCGATGATGTCTTTCGGCGTATCCTTCGGGACCCAGAGTCCGTACCAGAGCGAGGCGGTAAAGCCGGGCAGGCCGGCCTCCTGGATCGTCGGAATATTGGGCGATGCCGGCAGGCGTGTTTTGCCGGTCACCGCGATCGGCTTGATGCTGCCGGTTGCAAGCAGGGATTTGAAGTTGGACGACGGCTCCATCATGAAGTCGATCTGCCCCGCGAGCAGATCCTGCATCGCCGGCGCGTTGCCCCGATACGGCACGAACTGGAATTTCGTGCCCGTCTCTTTCTGGAATGCTATGCCGGCCAGATGCCCGGTCGCGCCGACCCCGGCGATGCCGACCGAAGCCTTGTCCGGATTGGCCTTGAGATAGGCGATCAGTGCCTTGAGGTTATCGGCAGGAAAGTCCTTCCGCGCCGCGAGCAAGAGCGGTTCGCTGCCGATATAGATAATCGGCTGGAGATCCTTCAGAAGATCGAACGGCAACGTGTACAGGCCGCCGGTGAGCATATGCGTCGTCGAGGTGCCGATCGAGAGCGTATAGCCGTCGGCTGGCGCCCGCACCGCACGCCCGACGCCGATGGTTCCGGCGGCGCCAGCCACATTCTCGATAATAACGGGCTGACCGAGGCCATCCCGCATTTTCTCGCCGAGAAAGCGCGCCAGCGTGTCGGTCGCACCGCCCGCGGGGAATGGAACGATCATGGTGATCGGCCGCACGGGATAGGTCTCCGCCACGAGATCGCCTGCTCCCCAACCGAGAGCAGCGATGAAAGCGGGCATAGCCAGGAACCACCGCCGACCGAATGACCTAGACATCGCCAATCACCTCGCGCCGCCGCCGCTCGGATTCTTCAGCATAGCGCCGCATCGCATGCGCCTCGGTCAATATCCCGATCGGCCGCTGATCGCCGGCTTCGACCACGGTGAGCGATTCAGCCTCCGTCACGTCGAACGCCGCTATCGCCTCCCGGATATTCATCCCGGGATGCAACACGACGCGCGGATAGTGGAGGATGCTGTTAAGGCTCTTTTTTGCATCAATGTCGGGGCCGTGCGCATCCGACACGAACACCATTCCCGCGTAGTGGCCGGCATCGTCGACCGCAACCACTTGCGTCTTCGATCCCGGCGGAAACTTCTGGCGAAATTCAGCGATCGACGTCGCGGCATTCACGGTCAGCACGTCCGGCCGCATCAGCCGTCGCACGGTGAGATCGCGGATCCAGCCTACGTCGGCGGCGCTGCGGATGGTTTCGCCGCGCAGGTGCAGGCGCCATGTGGCAAAGGAATAGCCGAACAACTCGCGCGTGATCTGGCTCGAAATGATCACTGCGACCAGCACGGCCGTCGTCAGCCAGAGATCGCCGGTGGATTCCAGCGCGATGAACGACATGGTCAGCGGCCCACCGATAACCGAGGCCGACAGCGCGCTCATGCCGATAACGGCGTAGATGTTGGATTCGAGGCGCAAACCCGGCCAGATGCCGCCAAAGGCTTCCGCGAACAGGCGGCCGCCGATTCCGCCGAGAAAAAGCGTGGCGAAGAACAAGCCACCGCGAAAGCCGGAGCCGAGCGAAACGATGGATGCCGTCGTCTTCAGCACGAAGACCATGCCGATGAATGCGAGCGGCATTGTCACGATGCCGTTGAAGTGCAGCGCACCATGTCCTGACGACAGCACCTGTGGCGTCTGCAACGCCAGGATGCCGACGACGAGACCGCCCAGTGCCGGACGCAGGGGCGGCCACCGTATGATTCTCGATAACAAGGCTTCGCACAGCCCGGCGCCGCGCATGATCGCGATCCCGAACAGGGCGGCGAGAACCCCGAGCAGCGCTGCCGCCGCAAGGTCGCGTCCGACGACAATGCCGACCACCGGACCGGTGGCGATGGCAAGCGAGAGCGGCGTCAGGGCGTGGGCGACGAAATAGCCGACGACCGAAGCGACCCCGACCGGCGTGAGGCTCGCAGGCGTATAGCCGCCGATCACGAGTTCGAATGCGTAGAAGGCACCTGCCAGCGGCGCACTGAAGGCGCCTGCAATTGCGGCCGCCGTGCCACATCCGACCATCAAGCGTTGATCGGCGCGGCGCAGATGAAAGCCGCGGCCGAGCGATGCCGCCAGCCCGCTTGAAAGCTGGGTGTATCCGGCCTCAAGCCCGACCGAAGCCCCGACCCCGCTGGACCAGATGGTTTGCAGCGCCACGATGACGCTGCCGCGGAAGGACATTCGTCCGCCGTGCAAGGCATTGGCCTCGATCGGGTCGATTTCACGGCCCGGGCGAAACCGCAGCAGCAACAGGAAGGCTATTCCGAGCAGAAGCCCGCCGGCGGTTGGAACCAGCAGCGCGCGGACGGGATCGACCGAGAGCTGGCTTGAAAGCCGGTCTCCGGAGCTGAGATTGAACAAGGTTGTGTGAAGCACGTTCACCGCAGCACTCATGGCTGCCACGACCAATCCGCCGACCACCCCGACCAGTGCCGCCAAAAGCACGAGGCTCGTCTCGTGGGCCCGAACGAAGGCCCGGAGCCGCCGTGGCGCCTCGATGTAGCGGGTTTCGGTGATCATTTTGCGGTTTCCATAGCGGTCAGTCGCGCTCGTTTGGCGTCCCTTTTGCGATCTTGGCAGCGCCTTCGCAATCCGGCCACAAATAGACAGAACCAGGCAACCCCATCTATGCTCTTCACAATCCCGTCACGCTGCATGTAGTATGTCAATGCATGCTGCTTCGCAGCTAGATGGAGGCCAGGAGCGTTACTTGAACGCACATGTCTCGCAAGGCGGTTGGCCGGTATTGGTGCTGAACGCGGATTTCCGGCCGCTGAGTTATTATCCGCTTTCACTATGGTCGTGGCAGGACGCGATCAAGGCGGTGTTTCTCGACCGCGTGAACATCGTCGAACATTACGACCGGGCCGTCCGCAGCCCCACGTTCGAGATCCAGTTGCCCAGCGTGGTGTCGCTGAAGTCCTTTGTCAAACCGACCACGCACCCAGCCTTCACCCGCTTCAACGTTTTCCTGCGCGACCGTTTCGTCTGCCAATACTGCCTGTCGAGCGACGATCTGACTTTCGACCACATCATCCCGCGCAGCAAAGGGGGCCAGACCACTTGGGAAAACGTCGTCGCGGCCTGCTCGCCATGCAATCTGAAGAAGGGTAACCTGACGCCGCAGCAGGCGCGGATGTTTCCGAAGCAACAGCCCTTCGCGCCGACGGTGCATCAGCTTCATCGCAACGGCCGGCTGTTTCCACCAAACTATCTGCACGACAGCTGGCTCGACTATCTCTATTGGGACACCGAACTCGATCCGTAAGCCGGCCAATGCGTATTGCCGCCGCGCTGGTTGCGAACCATTTGTGCACGGTTTCAACACGGCGCCGATTGAGCAAAGCTCAAGGAGGCGATGTGACGCAACTGCCCGCCTGTTTGGTGCCTGAGCAGGACGCGGGCGATGTCCGCGCGAGCCGGAAATACAACTGGATCAAGGTCTTTTCCGAAGAAAATTTGCGTCTTAAGATTGTTGCGGCTCCAAACCGCCGCCCAAGGCGGAGCTTATGGATGCCATTTGGATCGAGCCGCAGGTTGACGTCTCGCGTCAAAACCGCCGCCAATCCTCAGGGAGATTCTCGATGCCTGCCCTCACCGAGTGGAAGGTGCCGCCGGCACATCAGCCCCGGACCGGCGATTACCGCTTCGACCTCGATCACGCGCTTGCCTCGGTGGTCGGTCTGCATTCGATCATCCCGTCCGACGCGTTCAGCGCCGAGACGCTCGGCACGGAGCGCGCAGGCAATGGGGTGATCATCGATGACGGCCTGGTGCTGACCATCGGCTATCTTATCACCGAGGCTGACGCCGTCTGGCTGCATGCCGGCGACGGACGCGTGGTGGAGGGCCATGCGCTTGGATTCGATTCGGTGACCGGCTTCGGCCTTGTGCAGCCCCTTGGCCGCCTCGACCTCGAGCCGTTGCCGATTGGCTCGTCGGCTGCCGCGAAGGTTGGCGATCGCGTGGTGATGGGCGGCGTTGGCGGACGGACCCGATCGGTGGCGAGCCAGATCGTCGCCAAGCAGGAATTTGCCGGCTATTGGGAATACATGCTGGACGAAGCGATCTTCACCCACCCGGCCCATCCCAATTGGGGCGGTGCGGCGCTGATTTCGGATCGCGGGGAATTGATCGGCATCGGCTCGCTTCAGCTCGAGCGTGAGCGCGACGGCAAGCCCGAGCACGTCAACATGGTGGTGCCGATCGACCTCCTGAAGCCGATCGTCGACGACTTGCGCAAATTCGGGCGCATCAACAAGCCGGCGCGACCGTGGCTCGGAATGTATTCGACCGAGATCGACAACCGCGTCGTCGTCGTGGGCGTTTCCGCCAAGGGGCCGGCGGCGCGCGCCGAACTCAAGGCCGGCGACGTGATCCTCGCCATCAACGGCGACAAGATCGCCTCGCAGGCCGACTTCTACCGAAAGCTCTGGGCATTGGGTGCAGCAGGTGTCGACGTGCCGCTGACCGTGCACCATGAAGGCGTTACCTTTGACGTCGTGCTCGCCTCGACCGACCGCGCGCGGCTGTTGAAGGCACCGCGGCTTCATTAACGGCAGGTCCGGCGCAGATGAGCGAGGCCGTGATCGACGATGTGATCGCGGTGTTGCCTCCGCTGATGCAGTCACTCGAAACGCTGGGGTTCATCGCCCGCCATTTTCACCCACCCTCCTTCGATCGCGTGATGGAGGCTGCCGGCGAACCCGATGCCGATCTGAGCTCGGCCCGTCCACGGCTTTCCAATTGGCCGGCCGAGTTTGCCGACGTCCAGCACGCGCTTGAGACCGCAAGCGATGCGGCGCTATCGGCCTTTTCGGGCTTGCGCGCGGTGCGAGCCGGCAGCGGAGATATCACCCTTGCCTTCCGTGCGCTGCGCCAGCTGCCACGCGCGGAAGAGGCGCTCTATCCATTGGCGGCCAGATTTCCGCCGGTGAGCAGCTTCTTCCTCAACGCCGATCTTAATGACGATACCGCCTTGCTGCAGCGCCTCGCGGCACCCACCACCGAGATCACCGGCATCATCCACGATCACAACGAACCCGGCAGTCGCGGCGGCTTCTCGCTCTACGTGCCGGAATATTACACGCCCGACCGCGCCTGGCCGCTGGTGATGGCGCTGCATGGCGGCAGCGGCAATGGCCGGGGCTTCCTCTGGCGCTGGCTGCGTGACGCCCGCAGTCTCGGTGCGATCCTTGTTGCGCCGACTGCATTGGGAGCCACCTGGGCGCTGATGGGCGAAGACGCAGACACCGCCAACCTCTCGCGCATTCTCGATTCGGTGCGCGGCCGCTGGAATATCGACCCGACAAAATTGCTGCTGACCGGCATGAGCGATGGCGGCACATTCAGCTACGTCACCGGGCTCGAAGGTGCTTCGCCATTCACCCATCTCGCGCCGGTTGCGGCAACGTTTCATCCGCTGATGGCCCAGAAGGCCGATGCCGACCGTTTGCGCGGCCTGCCGATCTACATCGTACACGGCGCGCTCGACTGGATGTTTCCGGTCGAAACGGCGCGATTGGCCCGCGACGCGCTGGCGGCGGCGGGCGCCGATGTCACCTATCGCGAAGTCGACAATCTCAGCCATTGCTATCCGCGCGAGATGAACGCGCCGATGCTGCGGTGGCTGGGCGGCGGCTAGGATTACACCAGGCCCCCATTGGCGCGCAGCACCTGCCCGTTGACCCAACCGCCATCGGGGCCTGCGAGAAAGGAGACGACGGCGGCGATATCTTCGGGGGTGCCCAGCCGCTCGAGCGGAGGCATCTTGGCCATGCGCTCGACCAGCTCCGGCGATTTGCCAGTGAGGAAAAGCTCGGTGGATACCGGGCCCGGCGCTACCGCATTGACCGTGATGCGGCGGCCACGCAATTCCTTCGAGAGGATGGCGGTCATCGTCTCCACCGCGGCTTTTGTCGCGGCATAGACACCGTAGGTCTCGAGCTTGGTACCGACCACGCTGGTCGAGAAATTGATGATCCGGCCACCATCGCGCAGGCGCCTGGCCGCTTGCCTCATGCCGTTGAAGCTGCCCCTGAGATTGATCGCAATCTGCTCGTCGAACGCGGTTTCATCGCACTCGGCGAGTTTCGCAAGCTTCATGATGCCGGCATTGTTGACGAGCACGTCCACGCCGCCGAATGCCTTTTCGGCCGCATCAAACATGCCGCGCACCGCATGGGCGTCGCTCACGTCGGCTTTTGCGGCGAGCGCTCGCTGCCCGCGCGCTTCGATGGCACGAACGAGCGCCTTGGCGGATTCGGCGCTCGCCGTGTAGTTAATCACGACGGCGAACCCGTCAGCGGCCAAACGCTCGGCCACAGCTGCACCGATACCGCGCGAAGCCCCCGTCACGATCGCGACCTTCATATTGTCGTTGCTCATATTTTCTTTTCTCCTCGTCACGTCGCCACGCGCCCGGGTCTGCTGTCATGAAGATAGGCGATGAGATGCCGGGAACCAATCCCGAGCCAGTCCGTTGTCGCGCCGTCAATTTCGGAGCCACAGCGATGCAGGTTTTGCTGGGAATGGTCTTGGGCGCGGCACTGCTGTTCGCCGGCGTCTATATCTCTGACTCGCAATCCACTTCAACCGTAGCGAACGGCCAGAATGCGGCCAGCAACCGAACCCTCGTCAATTGGGATGTCGTCTCCGCCGATTGGCACGTGCTGAAGACCCGTGCCCACGAGGATTGGATCAAATTATCGTCACGATAATAAATGTGGCGGCTTGAGGCGGTCGCAGCATTATTTCTTTGCTGCGGCCGCCTTTCGCGCGTCAGCTATGGCTTGAGTGAACTGCGCCTTGGTCAAAACGCCGGGGACGCGGAATTTCCCGACGATGAATGAGGGCGTGCCGCGGAAATCAAAGGCCAGCGCCTGATCATTGTTGCGCTTTAGCGTCGTATCGATCGCGTTAGCGCGGGCCGACAGATCGCGGTCAAGACGATCCATGTCGACGCCGGCGCCAGCGAGCGCCTCGCGTATCTTCGCTTCCGTCAGCTTGGAATTGATTGATATCAGCGCCTCGTGAGCCTGAACGAACTTGTCCTGGTATCGACTCGCCAGCGCCATGCGCGAGGCGGTGACGGACATGGGCCCAAGGATTGGCCAGTCTTTCCAGATCAGCCTGACCTTGCCGTCGTCGGAAACCACCTGCCGCAATTCCGGTTCGACCTTGCGGCAATATGGGCATTGATAGTCAAAATATTCGACAATCGAGATGTCTCCCGCCGCATTCCCGGCCACTGGTATATCCGGATCGCGCAATACCTGCGCTTCGGTGAGGACTTCCTCCTCTTCAGCCCGCGCAGGTATGGCGAGCGCGCCAAGCCCGAGCGCCGCAGCCGCCCCTCCGAACAGGCTCAGCGTTTGCCGCCGGCCTGGCCGAAACGGATAGATCGAATGCTGCATTTTTGTCTCCGGTTGGCTCACGGCTCCTCCATGATCTACGATCAGGAGGCGAACAAGTTACGCATGAGCATATAAAGCGCCACCAGGATAATGACAGAGGCGAACACGACATTGAGCGCGCCCCGTTGGCCCGACAGCAAACGCGCGAGACGGGTGCCGAGCAGGCCGCCGGCAACTCCGCCCCCAATGAACAGTCCGGCGAGTTGCCAGGAGACCAGCCCCGACCAGGCATAGCTCGCGGCCGTCGACAAGCCAAAGGCCGTCACGGCGACCAGTGAAGAGCTGACCGCGTTGATGATCGGCATCCCTGTCGCCAACATCAGGGCCGGCACGATCAGGAAGCCGCCGCCGATACCGAAGAATCCGGACAGGACGCCGGTGGTTAGACCAAGCCCGAGGACCGCCGGCATATTACCCCGGCTGATGCTTACGTCGCCGACCCCGGCGCGCGCGCGCGTCTTGAGCATCAACGCAGCGATCACCAGCATGAGCAGCGCAAACAGCTCAAGCAGCTTTCGGCCGTCGAGCAGTTTGCCAAAAACGGCGCCGACCAACGCTCCCGCAATTCCCGCCGCCGCAAAGGGAATCGCGACCGACCATCGCACGGTACTGCCGCGGGCATGATGCCACAGGTTGATGGCGGCATTGGCCGCGACCGCAATGGCACTGGTACCAATCGCGAGGTGGGCATCGGTGACGCCGACGACATAGACCATCAGCGGCACCGCCAGGATCGATCCGCCTCCTCCGATCAGGCCCAGCGAAAAACCAACCAGCGCGCCCGACCCGACGGCGAGCACCGCCTGAATCGCAGAAATGATCAAAACGATCTCCTTCTTGGTCCCGCAAACGGGCCTTGAGACTGCGGGTTCTGTTACCTCAGCAGCAAGGTGACCGCCAGTGGCACCAGCAGCGAGGTAACCAGCGCGTTCAGGCTCATCGCTATCCCGGCGAACACGCCGGCGACCGCATCGACCTGAAACGCGCGGGCCGTGCCGATGCCGTGGGCGGCGATGCCGACGGCAAAACCACGCGCACGAAAATCGGTGATGCCCATCCAGTTCATCAACGGTGTGACAGTGATCGCGCCGAGGATGCCGGTCAGGATCACCGCGACCGCCGTCAAGGACGGATCGGCATGCAGTGACTCGCTGATGCCCATCGCAACGCCGGCGGTGACAGACTTCGGCGCCATCGCAAGCACCACCTCGCGCGGCAGGCCGACCGCTTGCGCGAGCACCACGACGGAAGCAACCGCCGTGACCGAACCCGCGGCGAGCGCCACCAGCATCGGCAGGATGGCGGAAGCCACGACCTTGCGATTCTCATAAAGCGGGACAGCGAGCGCCACGGTCGCCGGCCCAAGCAGAAAATGCACGAACTGCGCGCCGCCGAAATAGGTCGTGTAGGACGTATTCGTCAGCTTCAGGAAGGTCCCGATGATCCACATCGAATGCAGGACGGGATTGGCGAAGGGATGCCGGCCCGTCCAGATCGAGACCGCGTCCGCGATCGCATAAACCAGCAGCGTGACCGTCAGCCACAATAGAGGCGATTGGGAAAGATAGACCCAAAGCGAGAATGGATCGCGGCTCATGACTGTTCATTCCGCATCATCAGCCGGCCCGCTGCAACAAAAGTAACCACCGTCACCAAGAGCGTGATCAGCACCGAAATGACCAATACGCCCAGAAACGCCACGCCGTGATCGACGATGAGATCGAGCTTCTGGATCACGCCGACGCCGGCCGGCACAAACAGCAACGAGAGATTGGCAAGCAGACCGAGGCTGGCATTTTCAACGCCGCCGCCGTGCAGCGGCCCGTGTGCAAGCGCGGGGTAGCGATCGCGCGCCAAAAGCAGCAACAGAAGCAAAATCAGGCCGACAACGGGTCCCGGCATCGGCAGGCCAAGCCAACGCACAAAGGCCTCGCCGGCCAACTGACACAGGAGGATGAGGCTGAGGCTCGCGATCATCCTTTGAGACGCATAATGCATTCGGCGTAGTAGCCGCCATCCTTCTCGATCCACACAAGGCCGCCATTGGAATTGGTGGTCTTGTTGGCGGTGAACTGATCGGCGCAGGTCTTCGTACGGGCCTTATCCAGATCTCTGTCGTTGGCGTATTTCGGCGAGATCGTCGTCGGGAAAACGGCCGTGGTTTCGCGCTTGCCGCATTCGTCGCGGCGGAAGTCGACCCATTTGCGACCGGCCAACTTGCCCGCAACTTTTGCCTCCAGATATTTCACCGAGCAGGCCGGCGTCGACAGAGCGGCTTTCTCCGCGGGAGCAACGGTAGTTGGAGGCGCGACGGTTTCCGCAGGCGTTGGCGCGCGAGCCGCGCTGGGCGAAGCTTGCGTGCCCGCCTGAGCCATCATCAAAGGCGCGGCGGTCGCCAGCGAGAGGCATTGGGACACGAGTATCAGCGCGACAAGCGCAGCCGTTTCAGATTTGCCCATCGCCTTCCCCCGCGAATGCCCAGATATTATCACGCGCCTTTGCCGGATGGGGAAAGGCCCGGGCCGATGGAGCCCGGGCCTCATCCCGGATGATCAAGCTGCTCCTTTCAAGCGCTTGTTGCATTCGCTGTAGTAGCCGCCACCCTTCTGGATCCACTTGAGGCCGCCATTGGCGTTGGTGGCCTTGTTGGCATTGTACTGATCGACGCAGGTGTGCATGCGGGCCTTGCCGGCACTTTCCTGCTGATATTTCGGATTGATCGCCATCGGGAAGATCGCCGGTCCGCTCGGCAAGGCCGGTGCAGCGGTCGCGGCGGGTGCAGCCTTCGGCTTGGCTTCGGCCGCGGCCGGCGCAGGAGCGGCAGGAGCGGCGGTAGCTTCTGCGCCGCACTGGGTCTTGCGGAATTCATTCCACTTCTGGCCGTTCAATGTGCCGTCAGCCTTGGCAGCCTTGTACTTGGCGCTGCACTCCTGCATGGTCAGGGCGTGGGCGGGCGCTGCGGCAATCACGGCCGCGACGCTCGAAGCGGCAAATGCACACAATAATTTGGCTTTAATGGTCATCCTTGGTCTCCCTCGGCGATGGCTGGTCGAAAGCTTCTCATCCTAGTGGAGTGGATTTGACATTCGCAAGTCACCCAGCCACGAATTCGTCAAGCGAATGTCAAATCCAAAACTCCACTAGAAACTTATATTTGCTAGTGGTCGTGTGATTCTAACATTTGCAAAAGTGCCTGCCGAGAAGGGATGCAAATGTCAGAATCGGACCACGAGCGAAGTCACGGCATGTGACAACGGCGATGCAGGCCTGCGCAAAAAAACCGCGCCGCAAAACGCTCTCCGCACTTCATTCATCCGCGGTTCAGCATCACGGCGCGACCGTGCCCACCCATCCTTAAACCTGAGGTATATCTCATGACGATCTCCTCCCGCGTGGCCGCCGCCCTCGGCGCGTCGTTCCTGCTGTTCGCCGCTCCCGCTTTCGCCCAGTCCAACACGGCGGCCCCCGCAGCGGGCTCCCAAATGGCCGCGCCGGCAAAGTCCTCCAAGGCCCGCAGCCCGGAATCGCTCGAATGCTCCAAGCAGGCGGACGAAAAGGGCCTGAAGGGCAAGGAGCGCAAGAAATTCCGTCGCGAATGCATCAAGGAAGCCAAGGGCGCGGCGAAGAAGCAATAAGCCCGAAGCAGCAATAGAGCCGGGTTTGGCAATCCTTCATCCTGACCCTGGTGGTCTGATTCTAACATTCGCATCCCGTCGCAGCGAGCATGTTTGCGAATGATGGAATCAAGGGACCACCAGCAAATCCGGCAGCCTCGGGGAATTTGGGATTGACATTCGGCTTCGGCGTTCGCGAGCCGGAAGCATAGCGAATGTCAAATCCACTCCACTTGCGGATGGGATTCCGCCGTCCCCCGACGGCGGAATGCCGGGCCCAATCGATCGATCCGGGCATTGCAGCGATTGCGCCAGCGCATTTGTTCCCAAAGCACGGATTTGCCATAAGGCGCCGTGAGCCAGATCCCTCGCCAAATCTCTTGGCGGTTGGCGGACGCCCTCCCCACCCGCAAGCAGACCCTCCAGTTCATCGAGACGCTGTCGATCGGCACGGTCGGCGGCGTCGTGTTTCTCGTGGCGCATCTGCCGGGCGGCTTGATCTCCGGCGCCATGCTCGCCGTCGCCGTTGCCGCCATGCTGGGCCGGCCGATGGCGGTCCCCGCTCACCTGACGCAAGCCGTGTTGGTCATGCTCGGCATTTCGCTGGGCTCGCTGATGTCGCGGCAACTTCTGCAACATATCGGCGCCTATCCCCTGACCATCGGTCTGCTGGCACTCGCTACCTTCTGTACCACCCTCGGCTCCAGCCTCTATCTCCAGCGCGTCCATGGCTGGGATCGCACCATGGCGTTTCTCGCTGCCACCCCGGGGGCGTTGTCGCAAATTACGATATTGGCGATCGAAAGGGGCATCGACATGGGCCCAATCGCGGTGGTGCAGACCTTGCGTGTGATCATTCTGACCGCCGCACTGCCGCTCATTCTTGTGCTGACGGGATTGACCCCGGCTTCCGCGCCGGCGCTGTCGACAACGGTGGCCTCGCCGCTCGGGCTGATCGGCCTGATCGGCGCTTCGGTTGCGGCCTCGCTTCTGCTCCGAATCGCGAAATTTCCAGCGAGCTGGCTGTTCGGCGCAATGGTCGGGTCAGCCGTGCTGCATGGTGCGGGATTGATCGACGGCGGCTTGCCGCCGCTGGTGCGTGCCATTTCTCTGGTAGGCATCGGGACGCTGATCGGTTCGCGGTTTTCCCGGATGAAAGCGGGTACCTTTCTCAGTCACCTCGCTGCGGGCCTCGGCTCCTTTGCAATCGCGGTCGCGATCACGGCCATTTTCGTAACGATCGTCGCGTGGACGACCCATGTGCGCTTTTCCGACATCCTTGTGGCCTACGCGCCGGGCGCCATGGACGCGATGCTGGCTCTGGCGCTGACCCTGCACATCGATCCGATCTTTGTCGGCGCCCATCACCTGTCGCGCTTCCTTGTGGTCACGATTGCGACGCCCGGCATCGTCCATCTTTTCGGACGCCCGCAGGAAGATGTTGACGATTAGACCCTGGCCGGTTGGATTGAATCGAAGCCGGGCTCTGGATTTTTGTCTTGACGCGTTTCTTCGCGCGAACCGGTGCCCACTTCGCTCGAAAAACACCCTAGTTCTGCATCCACGACCGCGCCACGCCCCAGGCCGCGATTGCCGCCATCAGAAGCGAGATCAGCACGTTGTAGCCGGCAAGCGAGAGGCCGAGAAATCGCCACTGCACCTCGTCGCACATCACCACCTTGACCTTGTCGAGCCGGTCCAGAAGCGAACCTGCGCTGCCGAGATTGCCGACCGGCCCCGTGCAATCTGCCGGACCCGCCCAAAGCTTCCATTCCACGCCGGCGTGGTAACTGCCGAGTACGGCATTAGCGAGCGCGGCCAACGCAAGGATGGTCAGCCCGCCTACCAGGAGCCAGCGCGGGCCGTTCTGAGCGGCGGCGAGCGCTGTCAGCGCCGCGAGCGGAATCGCAAGGTAATAGGCATAACGCTGCTGGAGGCACAGCGGACAGGGCTGAAGACCGAGCACCAGCTGGAAAAACCAGGCGCCGGCGATCGTCGCCGCCGCGATCAGAAGGATCGCAAGCGCCGCAAGAAGCGCCGGCGAGGCCTTGCGCGGAATCGGGGACACGGCCGTCATACCTGACATTCCTGGGCTCCTGGGATTTCAACGGCTCGTATCGCGGAGTCGCGCCGCTGTCGAGGCGGCTTTCTTCACAGCGGGTTGACCGGCTCAAGCGTCCAGCTATATTCCGCCGGCTTCGTCGGGCCGGCCACGGCCGGCCGAAGGCCCCTGTGGCGGAACTGGTAGACGCGCTCGACTCAAAATCGAGTTCCGCAAGGAGTGCTGGTTCGATTCCGGCCAGGGGCACCAAGCTTCGCGGCTACACTCGGCGCCGCCTGGTCAACTCCATAAACTCACATTTCCTGATTGAGCGCGCGGCGGATCATTCGCGCCGCCCGGCATGATCACGTCGGTGAACAGCAGATCAGAAGCGAGCCCTTTTTCGATCTCCACCAGCGCCTCGGGACCATTGGCGGTGAGGATCGCGCGGTAGCCGAGTTGAGCGAGCTGGGCACTGGCATATTGGCGCACCAGGGGATCGTCCTCGACCACCAGAATGGTCTCGCCGCTGCCGTTGAACTCGTCTGCAGCTCGGGGGAAAGGACCAGATAGAGTCCGGGAGCTGCCTCGAACAGCGCTTTGAAGTCAGGGCCCTGTTTGAGGTCAGGCCGCTCGGGAGCGAAAGTCATTGGACGTGACCCTGCAAATTGCCGATGCTGCGAAAATCCCTCGGCCGTGCGAATCATCCTATAGCGCGGTGTCGGCAAAATCGACGAGCCGCCTGCAAAACGCTTGCCACGGGCGCGCTTCCGCATTCCCGCGGCAGGGTTCGCCCAGGTTGCTCTGAAACCAATGGCCCTCGAAAAAGGAGGGCGCAGGGAAAGCCGGATGCCTTGCGCACCCGCAGCCTCGTGCGCAAGGTAAAAAGCACACGAGTAAGTCACCACAGGTACGCCGGAGCAATCCGGCCTTCCCTGCCCGATGGTTTTACGGCTTCCTTCGCGCTCTCCCCGGTGATCGGCTGTTCGATTCACACATTTTGGAGCTTCAGAGTGGTGCCATATTTTATGCGGCGGAAGGCTTCGAATCCTATTCGCATCACCATTGGACCGGGTTTTCCATAGTAGGCGGTCCATCCGCCCAGTCGGGCAATGACCCAGGCAGCGAAGGCGAGCGTACCTTTTGCATGGGGATTTTTTTGCTTCGCGGTGGTGCCTTCGAGGTGAATAGACAGGGCTTCAAGCACAGGCCCGTCATCAGGTTCGAGAGCGTCGGCCAGCTCTTCCTGGGTCGCTCCATCGCGGGAACGGACCAACTGCATGATTGTAACCGCCGCCACAGCCGCCGCAGCGACGAACTTGATCATGACCTCGGGATCGCCAATGTCGGCGGCCTCGATATCAAAACCTGCTGTCTTGAGCGTGCGGAAGTACTCTTCGATAGTCCATCGCTTGCGATAGAGGTCGACAATCCGGCGTGCTTGGTCGGGGCTCGTCAGAACGTGTGTGGTCAACAGCCGCCAATGGATCGGTTTGCCACCATGGCTCGACGATACCTCCCGAACATCCACCAGGGTCAGGCCGATGGTATCGGGCAGACCAGGGCCAGGGCTTGGATGGGGCCTGCATATCGTCACAGGCGAGAAGCGCAGGACAAGCTGAGCGGTCCGCTTCTTACGGCCTGGCGCTGCAGGAATGGTCACACTGAACTGGCTGGCTTCCGGCAAGCGAGTGCCGAACGCAAATAGTCGTGCAGACTTCCCCGATTCCAGTTTGATCTGGCGGTCCCACGAGGCCCTGACAATGAACTCGACATTCGCCGGACGTCGTGCGAAGTGCTCGTAGATGTCGCTCTCCCGGTCGGAGATCACGGTGATGCTGCGCGCGGCCGATAGAGCCTTGCCAGCTTTGGCCGACGCCGAAAGCCAGCGTTGGGACTCTTTGCTCGCTGTCACGCGCGAGCGTCGGGCCGTCACCTTGCCCTTGTCGCGATTCCAGACTTGCGCATCAACAAGCCCCAGTAACGCATCGTTGCCGGCATCAATTGCGAGCGCCGCATGCAGGAGCAGTCCGCGTACCCCGCCACCCTTGCCGACAGGTCCATATCCGTTGGCCTTGGCGCGCCGCCCGCCAAGGAACAGCTCGCTGGTATCCTGAACCACGATGATCTCGCGACCGGCAACACGATTCGCAGTGCGCGCAGCCGCATGGCTCGCCATCTCCGCGACGCTCACCCTCTCGTTGCGCAGAAAGCGCGTGAACTGAATCTCCCGCGCCCGGTTTCCGGCAAGCCGTCGAATACACGAGCCCGGCCTTCGAACCAGCGCATCGTGCAACGAGACCCCCCTTTTTCCAGGCGGCGATCGCCAAATCGCCCCAGCCCAATCTCCTCCCGCATGGCCCCTCCAAAAACCGACCCAAGCAGGGAATCAGTCTTTGCCGGCCTCGGCAACAAAGATGTGTGCATTCAATAGCCG
>NZ_DAIDJE010000075.1 GCF_027451485.1 Bradyrhizobium sp. | reverse complement strand
GGAATCACGAATCGCCCAAAAGCAAAATCCCAAAACGCAAGAAAGCGAACTCCAACACCCCGCTTTCCTGCAAAATCGAATACTATATCAAGCCCAATTCTACCTATTTTTTAGGCCACTCCGCATTCTTCACGGACGACTAACGAAAAAGAGAGCCCCGGTGCGCAGGCTCCGGGGCTTTCTGTTGCAGAAATTCTCCACCAGCGCATTTGAAACCGTTCGCCGGCGGATGAGAAATATCAGTTTTTCGGCGGCCCGAAGTCGAGCGGCGGAAGATCCATCTGCGGCACTTCGATCTTGATCGAATTCGGATCGATCGTCGACAGGCTGCCCTTGTAGTGCATCACCATTGACGGGAACAGGATCACCAGCAGCACCATGATGACCTGGATGACGACGAAGGGTATCGCGCCCCAGTAGATCTGTCCGGTCGTGACCGGCTCCATGCGCTTGCCGGTGACCCGGTCGGTGTAACGTTCCTTGGGGGCGACCGAGCGCAGGTAGAACAGGGCGAATCCGAATGGCGGGTGCATGAACGAAGTCTGCATGTTGACGCCAAGGATCACGCCGAACCAGATCAGGTCGATACCCAGGTGTTCGGCCGCGGGGCCGAGCAGGGGAATGACGATGAAGGCGAGTTCGAAGAAGTCGAGGAAGAACGCCAGCACGAAGACAAACACGTTGACGAAAATCAGGAAACCGATCTGGCCGCCGGGCAGCGAAGTCAGGAGATTTTCGACCCAGACGTGGCCGTTCACGCCATAGAAGGTGAGCGAGAACACGCGCGCGCCGACCAGAATGAAGACCACGAAGGCGGAAAGCTTCGCCGTCGATTCGGTGGCCTGCCGGATCAAGTCCCAGTTCAGCCGCCGCTTGAGGGCGCCGAGGATGAGCGCACCGGCAGCGCCCATCGCGCCGCCCTCGGTCGGCGTCGCAACGCCGATGAAGATCGTGCCGAGCACCAGGAAGATCAGGAACAGCGGCGGCACCATGACGAAGGTCGTCTGCTGCGCCATCTCGGACAGGAAACGGAAGCCGGTCACCCTGGCGATGATCCAGTTCAGCACCGCCACGAAGAACGCGAACAGGATGCCGTTGAACATGCTCAGAACGACGAAGTCGGCCCCATGCGTTTCGGAGTGTCGCATCATGAACCAGCCGAACACGCAACTGGCGACAAAGAGCACGCCCAGCGAAGGCAGTCCGCGGCTGCCGTCCTTCTCGCGGAAGCCAATCGCCTCCTTCGGAAGTCCGGGCGCCGCCTTCGGGAAGAAGATCGAGACGATGAAGGCATATCCGGCGTAGAGGCCGGCAAGCACGAGTCCCGGAATGAAGGCGCCTTCGTACATGTCGCCGACCGACCTGCCGAGCTGGTCGGCCATCACGATCAGCACCAGCGAGGGCGGAATGATCTGGGCGAGCGTGCCGGAGGCCGCAATGATGCCGGTCGCCATCCGCCGGTCGTAGCCGTAACGCAGCATGATCGGCAGCGAGATCAGGCCCATCGAGATGACGGAGGCTGCCACCACGCCGGTAGTCGCGGCGAGCAGGGCGCCGACGAACACGACGGCATAAGCCAAGCCACCCCTGATGGTGCCGAACAGCTGGCCGATCGTGTCGAGCAGATCTTCGGCCATGCCGGATCGTTCGAGCACCAGTCCCATGAAGGTGAAAAACGGGATAGCGAGCAGCGTGTCGTTGTTCATCACGCCGTAGACGCGCTCGGGCAGCGCCTGCAGAAAATCGGGGCGGAACTCGCCAAGTCCGATGCCGACCAGCGCGTAGATCAGGCCCACCGCGCCGAGCGAGAACGCCGCCGGATAGCCGAGCAGCAGCACGATCACCAGCGAGGCGAACATGATCGGCGCCAAATTCGAAACGATAAAGGCAGTCATCCAAAATCCCCCGCGACCGCGCCGACGATCAGCGTTTTTCGATGGCTTCGACGAGATGCTCGACTTCGGCTTCGAGCGCATGCACCTGGGCGGCGTGCGGATCCGGGATCAGGCCGCGCATCACCGCGATACGTTTGATCAGTTCGGATATGCCCTGAACGAACAGAAGCGCGAACCCGATCGTGATCAGCGACTTGGCCGGCCATTGCGGCAGGCCGCCGGCGTTGCCGGACTGTTCGCCGATCTCAAATGAGCGCATGAAGAAGGGAGCGCCCGTGTAGATCATGATGACGGTCAGCGGCAACAGGAAGAAAGCGTGGCCGATCAGATCGATGATATCGCGCACGCGCTTGGGCAGCAGGTTGTTCACGATATCGATGCGGATGTGTTCGTTGTCGAGCAGCGTCCAGGGCGAGCACAACAGAAAGACGATGCTGAACAGCACCCATTGCAGTTCGAGCCAGGCATTCGAAGACGTATCGAAAACCTTGCGTATGATCGCGTTGACGGCGGAGACGATCACCGCGACCAGGATCAGCCACGCGAGGCTCTTTCCGATCCTCCGCGTGAAGGCATCGATGCCACGGCTCAATTTCAGGAGCGATTGCAAGGCGGTCCCCCAACTGCGTTTTGCTTGCTCGCCGGCTTGGCTGCGCACCAGAGCTCAGATTTCGAAATTCGCAAGCTGTTGCGGCGACCTCAGATGCGAAACTTCAAAGAGCTCTGGCAATGCAAATGTTAGAATCTAACCACCGGCGCGCCGGCCCATCCGGCCGAAACGGACAGAAGAATTGGGCCGCACCATTTCAGCGCGTCGCGACGACGTCAATCGAAAAATGGGCAAATGGACGAAGAATCAAGCGGTTGCAGGCCGCGGATCAATTCGCGGCGAAGGAGAATTCTCCGTCCTTTTACGGGTCAGACCGGCTCGCTAACCGCCGGTCACGCTCATGTGGCGGCTGACGCTCGGCCGGTTGTGGCGGCGGTCGATGATGAAGTCGTGGCCCTTCGGTTTCAGGCCGATCGCGCGGTCGATCGTGGCGGCCAGCAGTTCGTCATCGGGCGAGGCGCGCAGCGGCTTGCGCAGGTCGGAGGCATCTTCCTGGCCGAGGCAGGTGTGGATGGTCCCGGTGCAGGTGATCCGAACGCGGTTGCAGGACTCGCAGAAATTATGCGTCATCGGCGTGATGAAGCCGAGCTTGCCGCCGGTTTCCCCGACTTTGACATAGCGAGCCGGCCCACCGGTGGTCTCATCGAGGTCGGTCAGCGTGTAGCGCTGGCTGAGGCGCGCGCGCACCAGCGAGAGCGGCACATACTGGTCGATGCGGCCGCTGCCGATCTCGCCCATCGGCATGACCTCGATCAGGGTGAGGCCCATGCCCTTGCCGTGCGCCCATTGCATCAGCGAGGGGATCTCGTCCTCGTTCATGCCCTTCAGCGCAACCGCATTGATCTTGACGGCAAGCCCGGCGGCGCGTGCAGCCTCGATGCCGGCCAGAACCTTGTCGAGATCGCCCCAGCGGGTGATGGCGCGGAACTTGTCCGCATCCAGCGTATCGAGCGACACGTTGATGCGGCGAACGCCGCAATCGGCGAGCTCAGCGGCGAAACGCGCCAGCTGCGAGCCGTTGGTAGTGAGGGTGAGTTCGTTGAGCGCGCCGGAGGCGAGATGGCGCGACAGCGAACGCACCAGCGACATCACGTTGCGGCGGACCAGTGGCTCGCCGCCGGTCAGGCGGAGTTTCTTCACGCCCTTGGCGATAAAGGCCGAGCAGAGCCGGTCGAGTTCCTCGAGCGTCAAGAGGTCGGCCTTCGGCAGGAATGTCATGTCTTCCGACATGCAATAAAAGCAGCGCAGGTCGCAGCGATCGGTCACCGACACGCGCAAATACGTGATCGTCCGGCCGAACGGATCGGTCATCGATCGCGACAGCGATGCGGGAAACGGGGACACAGCTACAGTCATCAAGTGCCTTTGGGCTGACAAGCCACACGCAGTTGCGACGGGATACGGCCGCTCGCAAGAGGAGCTGCACCCAATGTATGCACCTTGGACCATCAGCACAATCCGCGAAGCCGCGCCTTGTGCAGCTGCGACGATCAGCGCTTCGGCGCCGGGGCCGGGTTGGGGAAGGCTGGATCGGTAGCCGCGGCTGCCGGTGCAGCACCGGACGCTGCAGCAGGTGCAGCACCGGCCGCTGCAGCGGCGGGTTTCCTGGGCCTCGGATGCGGCTTATGCGCCCTCGGCGGCGGGGCGGTCGGCTGGAGCTCCGCAAACACCGGATTGGGCGCCACCTTGAACGTGTCGGAGGAAAACATGCCGCCGGATTCGCGGGTGACCCGTACCGGCACGCTTGCCGGCTGCATGCCGGGCAGTGCGTAGCTGACGGTAAAGCCGGTCTCGGGCGGCGTCACGCTGACCGAGCACGGGGTTTTGCAGCCCGGTCCGATCGAGGTTTTTGCATCGGCGCCGGGCGGCGTCGATTCAAGCTGAACCTGAACCGTCGGCGGCGTTGATTTGAAATAATCCGTTGAAAACGATGAACAGCCGGCCAGACTGATTGCGGCAACGGCCATCGCGAAAGCACGACGCATGATCGACCTGTTAATTGAGGTCAGGATCCGGTTGGGTGAAGCCGGAGCCTTGATCCCATCTGAATTTGCGTGGGCATGTCTGTCGCGCGAAGCCCCGCGGAGATGCCGCGAGGAAACCGGTCGTCCCACCGGTGCGGCCAACTGCCACAATCCCCGAGGGGACCATAGGGGGCCGGGGAGGGCGGCGCAACCGGCATGGTTAATTGATGGTTAATAGCGCGGCCGGTAAACAAAATGTGTGTTAATATAATAGCTTATGTGGCTATGCGGGCCTGTTGCGAGAACCCTGCGATCGCCGCTGTCAACTCACTGTAGTGATGGATCAGCCGATCCGGCTTGAGATCGGCGATGGGAACCTCGGTATAGCCAAAGGAGACGCCGATGACCGGCACGCCGGCGCGCCGGGCGACGCCGACATCCGGGCCGGCATCTCCGACCATGATCGTGGCCGATAACTCGCCGCCGGCGCGCTCCACGGTCTGGCGCAGGATCGCGGGATCCGGCTTGGAAACGCCGAAAGTATCGGCGCCGCAAATTGCGGCAAAGCGCGGACTCAAATTCAGCCGCTCCAGAAGGCGCCTGGACAGCCATTCCAGCTTGTTGGTGCAAACCGCAAGGCGGTGACCGCTCGCCGCCAGCTCGTCCAGTGCGGCTTCGAGCCCGTCGAACGGCCGCGAGTCATCGGCAATATGTTCGGCATAATAGCCGATGAAGTCGTCCGTCATCCGCGTCAGCTCGGCGAGACTGACCTCACGGCCCTCCGCCTCGAGGCCGCGCTCGAGGAGTTTCCGTACGCCACCCCCGATCATGTTGCGTGCCTCATGCAGCGGCACCGGCGGCAGGCCCTCGGCCGCCAGTACGACGTTGAGCGCGCCGATCAGGTCGGGCGCGGTGTCGACCAGGGTGCCATCGAGATCAAAGACAACGGTACGGGGAGAGGTCATGGGGAAACGGCTAACGGGTGGGGCCCGATCTTGCAAGCTGCAAGCATTTCCGGCCGGAACACCTCGGTTTCGGCCCGGTTTCGCGCCCACAAAGTGATGCGAGACTGCCGGAATCGGACCTCAGGCGCTGTTCCTCCCGGCAAAACAACGCTAGATAAACCCCGGCCGGGCCGGCCCATGTTCCGGCCCGAAGATCAGGACCTGCCGGTAGAGCCACTCTTGTGAACTTGGATGCACTGAAACGCCAGGCGGCAGCGCGCGCGCTTGATTTCGTGGAAGGTGGCATGAAGCTCGGCCTCGGCACCGGCTCGACCGCCAAGCACTTCGTCGAGCTGCTCGGCGAGCGGGTGCGCGGGGGCCTCGAGGTGGTCGGCGTGCCGACCTCCGAGGCGACGCGGGCGGACGCGCTTCGCTGCGGCATTCGCCTGACGACGCTGGACGAGGTCGACCGGCTCGATCTTACCGTCGATGGCGCCGACGAGGTCGATCCCGCGCTCAATCTCATCAAGGGCGGCGGCGGCGCGCTGCTGCGCGAAAAGATCGTCGCGGCGGCTTCCGACCGCATGATCGTGATTGCCGACGATTCAAAATGGGTCGAGACGCTCGGCCGCTTCCCGCTGCCGATCGAGGTCGTTCCGTTCGGGTTGGGGGCGACGCGGCGGGCGATCGAAAAGGCGCTCGCCGATTGTGGCGCATCCGGCCAACTGGTGCTGAGAAAAGGCAAGGACGGTCACGCTTTTGTCACCGATAGCGGCCACTGGATCGTCGATGCTCATCTGGGGCGCATTCCGGACGCCCCGCGTCTGGCGCAATCGCTCAGCTGCATCGCGGGCGTTGCAGAGCACGGGCTGTTCATCGGTATCGCCAGCCTGGCAATGCTGGCCGGCCCGCAAGGAATTCGTGTCGTTGAACCGCGATAAGATATCGCGACTGAGGAGAATAAAATGAAGGCTTCATGGGGAATTTTGCTCGCCGCCGGCATGGGGCTGGGCGTGGCGTTTTCGGCCCTGCCGGCGACTGCGCAGCAGGCCGCCGCGCCGGCGCAGCAGCTCAAGCCGGTGTCGCCTTCCGCGATGCAGGCGGCGCGCGACCTGCTGGCGGTGAAAAATGTCAGCCAGATCTATGCCAATGCGGTGGCCAGCATCATTGAGCGGGTCAAGGCCCAGCTTCTGAGCAGCAACCTGAACTACCAGAAGGACCTCAACGAGATTGCCACCGTCATCGCCAAGCAGTCGGCAGGCAAGGAGAAAGAGATCGGCGAGCAGATGGCGAAGATCTACGCCAACGACTTCAACGAGCAGGAGTTGAAGGAGCTGACCGTGTTCTACAAATCGCCGCTTGGCCAGAAACTCCTGACGACCGAGCCGAAGTCGATTCAGGCCAGCATGCAGTACATGAACCAGTGGGCGCAGAGCTTTGGCGACCAGGTCGTCGCCGAGTTTCGCACCCAGATGCAAAAGCGCGGCAAGCCGCTGAGCTGAGGACGCAAGAGCTCGGTCGCACGGCTTGCTTCAGCTTTCTTCTCCCCGCGTGCGGCGGCGACTTGCATTCGTCATGGCCGGGCTTGACCCGGCCATCTGAACCCACGGGACCACCATGGCCGAATTCGATACCGATCTGTTTGTCATCGGCGGAGGGTCGGGCGGCGTCCGCGCGGCCCGCATCGCAGCCGGCTACGGCGCGCGGGTGATGGTCGCCGAAGAGTACCGGATGGGCGGCACCTGCGTGATCCGCGGCTGCGTGCCGAAGAAACTGATGGTCTATGCCTCGCATTTCCATCAGGAGTTCGAGGACGCCGCCGGCTTCGGCTGGACTGTTCCGGCGCCGAGCTTCGACTGGGCGACCCTGATTGCCAACAAGGACAAGGAAATCGCCCGCCTCGAGGCGGCCTACACCAGCAACGTGGAGAAATCCGGCGCCAGGGTGCTCAAGGCCCGCGCGGTGCTGGAGGACGCCCACACCTTACGGCTTTCGACCGGCGAGCGGGTGCGCGCCAATTACGTGCTGATCGCAACCGGCGGCGCGCCGAACCACGGCCCGGCGATTCCCGGCATCGAGCACGTGATTTCCTCCAACGAGGTGTTTCACCTGCCGCAGCTGCCGCGGCGCATCCTGATACAGGGCGGCGGCTACATCGCCCTCGAATTCGCCTGCATCTTCGCCGGCCTCGGCTCCGACGTGACCGTGGTCTATCGCGGCGACAACATCCTGCGCGGTTTCGACGAGGACGTGCGCGCCCATGTCCGCAGCGAGATGGAGAAGGAAGGCATCACCATCCTCACCGGCTGCACGGTGGCGAAGGTCGACAAGCACGCCCACGAATTCACCTCGCATCTGTCGAACGGATCGAGCATCGCCTCCGACAAGGTGATGTTTGCGATCGGGCGACATCCGAACGTCGCCAATCTCGGGCTGGAAAACGCCGGCGTCGCCATCAACCCGAACAACGGCGGCAT
>NZ_DAIDJE010000074.1 GCF_027451485.1 Bradyrhizobium sp. | reverse complement strand
AAACCCACTGGTGCTGATCGACGAGATCGAGAAGGCCGGCACGCGCAACGATTATGGCCGGCTGTGGGACTGCCTGCTCGGCTTTCTCGAGCCCGAAACCAACGCGCGTTACCCGGATCCCGCGCTGCAGACCACGCTCGATCTCTCGCACGTCTCCTATATCGCCACTGCCAACTCGATCGATCCCCTGCCCTCCCCGATCCGGGATCGATTTCGCGTGGTGACGTTTCCGAAACCCACGGCGGGCGACCTCGATGCGCTGCTTCCGGCGATCCTGGCCGACCTCGCCCGCGAGCGCGGTCTCGACCGGAGATGGATGATGCCGCTCGACGGCGCCGAGCATGCCGCCGTCGCCCGCCATTGGCGCGGCGGCTCGGTACGGCGTCTGCGCCGGGTCGTTGAGGCTGTTCTGCGGCACCGCGAAGATGCGGCAACCAAGAACTGACGATGAGCGGCAACCAGGCAACCGCATGAGCTACGCCGCCTGACCGGCCCGGCCATCCCAAAAGGTTGCATTAAATAAAAAAACAACTCCAACGCTAATCGTCGAAACCAGTGTAGGCGCGGTCCGCGTCGGCGCCCCCCGTTACTTACCCCAAAGTGTAACGGACAACTCGGGAAATGTAACGCACAAATCGAAGCAAATTCTGTCCCTTTTTGACCGCGATACAACCGACGGCTCATCCGCAGCCGCGGCCGAGCTCGATGAAGGGCAATACCGTGTCCGCGACAATCGGCGGCTCCCCCTGGTCTTGCATGAGGTGGTAACGTCCAATTCGACGACTCCGCGCCAGCAAGGCCTTGAGTTGAAAGGGTTTTCGCGGCTCTTAGGCAGGCGCTGGTAACGCTCAATTCCGAAAAAGTAACGCTCAACTCGGAAAAAGTAACGGGCAACTCGGAAAAAGTAACGCCCAATAGGCAGTAAGGTAACGCCGAATTCGGGTTGTCATTAGGCCTCGGGTACACCTCGTGCACCCTGAGGTAGGCACGAACAAAGCGTCGACTAACGTGAGGTGGGGCGCCTTCATCGAGGCAAGTCATGCGCGCTCGACCTCTCGCACGTCTCTTACGTCGCGACAGCCAACAGTCTCGATCCGCTTCCCTCCTTGATCCGGGATCGATTTCGGTGTGGTGACATTTCCGAAACCGTCACCGGGCGACCGCGACGCACTTCTGCCGGCAATCCTGGCAGACCTCGCCCGCGAGCGCGGTCTCGACCGGAGATGGATGATGCCGCTCGATGACGCCGACTTGCCGCCGTCGCGCGCCATTGGCGGCGGCTCGGTACGGCGCCTGCGCCGGGTTGTTGAAGCGGTTCTGCGGCACCGCGAAGATGCGGAACCAACCAGGATGCAGACCTGGCGGATCGGCATTCGCCCGACGTCGCCTGACGGGCAAGGAGCCCGAGAATCGTTTGGCCATCCCCGAAGCGACACCCCAGCCGAAACTGGAGAGTCAATTCATTTCAATGGACTAGCGGGCTTCTGGCTGCCAAGACTGCCCGGCTCCGGAACCAGGATGCACCTGCCGCCGAAACGGCGTGACGCCGACCCGGGAAGCGGGTAAACGGACGCCCGGAAATCCTCATACGTGCGGCCCGGTGCCGCATTCTCCGGGCAGTTGAAGGCCCGCCCCGGAGTTGCCCCAATGGCGGGACATGCCTGACAGCTTGATGATCACCCCATCCAGATCCGTCGTCGCGTGCGCGACCCTTCTCGCGGCCGTGCTCTTTGGCAGCTACGCCCACGCGCAGGCCTATCCGCCTCAAAGCTACCCACCTCCCCCGCCGCCCCCAAGCGGCGCCGCCAATCCGATGTGTCCGCGGCTCGAGGCTCAGCTTGCGACGATCGACCGCGGCGGCTTCGACCCGGCCAGGGACGAGCAGATCCGCCGCTACCAGGATTCGGCGGCCAAGCAACAGGCGGAGCTCGATCGCATCACCCTGCAGGCCAAGCGCATGGGCTGCGACAGCTCCGGCTTCTTGTCGCTGTTCACCGGCCAGAACGCACAATGCGGACCGGTGAACAACCAGATTCAGCAGATGCGCGCAAACCTCGATCAGATCACCACGAATCTCGAGAACCTGCGCACCGGTGGTCTTGGCGGCGGCGACCGCGAAAACCAGCGCCATTCGGTGCTGCTTGCGCTGGCGCAGAACAATTGCGGGCCGCAATACGCCACCGCCTTGCAGCAACAACAGGGGCCCGGCGGGTTCCTGAACAACCTGTTCGGCAACGGCCAGGGCACTCCGAACGCAACGCCGATCGATCCGATGGCAACCGGCACCTACCGCACCGTCTGCGTGCGCACCTGCGACGGCGGCTACTTCCCGATTTCGTTTGCCACCATCCCGGCACGGTTTCCCGACGACGAAAAGTCCTGCAAGGCGCTCTGCCCAGCCACGGAGGCCAACCTCTACGCCTATCGCAATCCGGGCGAAGACATAAGCCAGGCGGTGTCGATCAGCGGCCAGCCGTATACGGCGCTGCCGAACGCCTTCCACTTCCGTCAGGAGTTCAACCCGACCTGCTCCTGCAGGGCCCCGGGCCAGTCCTGGGCCGACGCGCTCAAGGGCATCGACGACAAGGCGGCCGCCGAGCAGCAAGGCGATATCATCGTCACCGAGGAGAGCGCCAAGAAGATGTCGCGGCCGCTCACCAAGCCGACACCGGCGTCCAGGCGAGGATCGGCCGCGGCCACGCCGCCCGCAACGCGGAACCCGCCGGCGGCAGTTTCCGATGCCTCGCCCGACAGCAAGACGATCCGGACGGTCGGACCGACCTTCATCCCGGCGCATTAATTTAACGCGCGACCTGGCTGTCGGTCCGGCATCAGCCGTCGATCGCCTCCGCCGACGCGCGGCCCGCGCGCGAAACGAGGCGGTCATCGGGCGTGGGCAGCGGCCTGCCATCGTCGCGAAAGCGGTTGGTGATGGGGTAACGGCGGTCGCGTCCGAAGTTCCGCCGCGTCACCTTGACCCCGGGCGCCGCCTGACGGCGCTTGTATTCGGCGACATTGAGAAGGCGGTCGACGCGCGCGACGACTTCGCGGTCAAAACCCGCCGCGATGATGGTCGCGAGCGGTTGCTCGCGCTCGACGAGCCTTTCGAGAATGGCGTCCAGCACCTCGTAAGGCGGCAGCGAATCCTGGTCTGTCTGGTTTTCGCGCAGCTCGGCGGTCGGCGGCCGCGTGATGATGCTGGCGGGAATGACTTCGCCGGAGGGGCCGAGCGCACCTTCCGGCTTCCAGTCGTTGCGAAGCGCGGAAAGCCGAAAAACTTCGGTCTTGTAGATATCCTTGATCGGGTTGAAGCCGCCGTTCATGTCGCCATACAGCGTGGCATAGCCGACCGACATCTCGGACTTGTTGCCGGTCGTGACCACCATCGCGCCGGTCTTGTTGGAGATCGCCATCAACAGCGTGCCGCGGGTGCGCGCCTGCAAATTCTCTTCGGTGATGTCGCGCGGCAGACCCTTGAAGGTGTCGGCCAGGATTTCCTCGAAGCCATTGACCGCCTTGGCGATCGGCAACACCTCGTAGCGAAAGCCGAGATGGCGCGCGAGCGTCGCCGCATCGTCGAGCGACACCTGGGCTGTGAAGCGAAACGGCAGCATGACGCCGCGAACGCGCTCGACGCCGAGCGCATCGACTGCGATCGCCGCGCACAGCGCCGAGTCGATGCCGCCGGAAATGCCGAGCAAAACGCCGGGAAATCCGTTCTTGCCCACATAGTCGCGCAAGCCGAGCACGCAGGCCGCATAATCGGCCTTGTCGCCGTCGGGCAGTATCGCGACGGGCCCCTGGCAGCGCCAGCCACTGTCATCCTTTTGCCAGCGCAGCGTGGCGATGCTCTCCTCGAAAGCCGGCAATTGCGCCGCGACCGAGAGATCGGCATTGAGCGCGAACGAGGCGCCATCAAAGACGAGTTCGTCCTGCCCGCCGATCTGGTTGAGGTAGACCAGCGGCAGCCCGCTTTCGGTCACCCGCGCCACCGAGACCGACAGGCGGATATCGGTCTTGCCGCGGGCATAGGGCGAACCGTTCGGCACCACGATGATTTCGGCGCCGGTCTCGGCGAGGCACTCAACGACGTTCTCGTATTCCGCCGATTCTTCCAGCCAGGTGTCCTCGCAGATCGGCACCCCCACCCGCACGCCGCGGATGGTCATCGGGCCGGAGACGGGCCCGCGGGCAAAAACCCGCTTTTCGTCAAAAACCCCGTAATTCGGCAAATTGACCTTGTAGCGGATCGCCGCGATCCGGCCTTCGTCGAGCAGCACGCAGGCATTGAACAGCTTGCCGTCCTCGACAAAGGGCGTGCCGACGAGAACCGCAGGCCCGCCGTCGGCGGTCTCGAGCGCCAGTTCCTCGACCACGGCGCGGCAGGCCGACTGGAAAGCCGGCTTCAGCACCAGATCTTCAGGCGGATAGCCGGCAATGAACAGTTCCGGCAGCACCACGAGGTCGGCGCCGTCGGCCCGGGCGCGCTCGCGCGCCGCGCGGACCTTTGCGGCATTGCCGGCGACATCGCCCACCGTCGGGTTGAGCTGGGCCAGAGTGATCGAAAACTGGTCGGCGCGTTCGGTCATGAATGGATCGTGCCTCGCATGTGCTCAAACTACAACCGGCCGCCCCAGATAACGCGCATGTTCAGATGACGCCCATGCGCTCGGCGATCGCAAACAGCCAGAACAGCCCGGCCGTGAGCAGCGCGACCCCGACCGCCGCCGACCCCATGTCCTTGACCCGGCCGATCTGCGGGTCGTGATCGAGCGTCAGCCGATCGGAGAGCTTTTCGATCGCCGTGTTGAGCAGTTCCACCACCAGCACCATGGCGACCGCGGCGACGAGCTCGATCCGCCGCATCAAGGAGGTGCCGATCACCCAGGCGAGCGGCAGCGAGAGCAACAGCGCGAACAGTTCCTCGCGCACGGCCTGCTCCGAGCGTATCGCAAAGGCGAGGCCGTTACGCGTGTTGATCGTGGCCCGCCAGAGCCGCAGCATCAAAGTCCTGCGGCGGCCGGCATCGGGCTCACCTTGGCGGCGCGTTCCTGCTTCAGGAGTTCGGCGACCAGGAAGGCCATGTCGATCGACTGCTCGGCGTTCAGGCGCGGATCACAGACCGTGTGATAGCGATCGCTGAGATCCTCATGGGTGATGGCGCGCGCGCCGCCGATGCACTCGGTGACGTCCTGTCCGGTCATCTCCAGGTGAATGCCGCCGGCATGGGTACCCTCCGCCGCATGAACGGCGAAGAACGACTTCACCTCGGACAGGATGCGGTCGAACGGTCGGGTCTTGTAGCCGGAGGTCGAGGTGATGGTGTTGCCGTGCATCGGATCGCACGACCACACCACAACGCGGCCTTCCCGCTTCACCGCGCGAATGAGACCCGGCAGGCTTTCGCCGATCTTGTCGGCGCCGGAGCGGTTGATCAGCGTCAGCCGTCCCGGCTCGTTGTCCGGATTGAGCACGTCGATCAGCTTCAACAATTCGTCCGGCTTCAGCGAGGGCCCGCACTTCAGCCCGATCGGATTCTTGATGCCGCGGAAATATTCGACATGGCCGTGATCGAGCTGGCGCGTGCGGTCGCCGATCCAGATCATGTGGCCGGAGGTCGCATACCAGTCGCCGGTCGTGGAATCGACGCGCGTGAAGGCCTGCTCGTAGCCGAGCAGCAGCGCCTCATGGCTGGTGTAGAAGTCGGTCGCGCGCAATTCGGGATGGCTGGACAGGTCGAGCCCGCAGGCGCGCATGAAATTCAGCGCGTCCGAGATGCGGTCGGCCAGTTCCTTGTAGCGCCGCGACTGCGGGGAATCCTTCAGGAAACCCAGCATCCACTGATGCACCGAGCCGAGATTGGCGAAGCCGCCGGTGGCAAACGCGCGCAGCAGATTGAGCGTCGCCGCCGACTGGCGGTACGCCATCAGCTGGCGCTGCGGATCGGGCGTGCGCGCCTCCTTCGTGAAGGCGATGTCGTTGACGATGTCGCCGCGATAGCTCGGCAACTCGACGCCGCCGATCGTCTCGGTCGGCGACGAACGCGGCTTGGCGAACTGGCCGGCGATGCGGCCGACCTTGACCACCGGCACCGCGCCGGCATAGGTCAAAACCACCGCCATCTGCAGAAAGACGCGGAAGAAATCCCGAATGTTGTTGGCGCCGTGCTCGGCGAAGCTCTCGGCGCAGTCGCCGCCCTGGAGCAGGAACGCCTCGCCGGCTGCAACCCGTGCCAAAGCCTTTTTCAGATTGCGCGCCTCACCTGCAAAAACCAGCGGAGGAAACGTCGCAAGCTGCGCCTCGACTTCGGCCAATGCCTTGGCATCGGGATATTGCGGCATTTGCACCACTGGCCGCGAGCGCCAGCTATCGGGTGTCCAGG
>NZ_DAIDJE010000073.1 GCF_027451485.1 Bradyrhizobium sp. | reverse complement strand
AGCTGGCTCAAGGACGGCCTGGCCATCTTCAATGGCATGGCCAAGGAAGAGGTCGCCGAGTTCATAGCAGCCGCAAAGGTCAAGAAGGGAATCCACGCCAGCGCGGTCGCGGCATCGCCGCAGGATGCTTCGAACGTCATCATGAAGGCGTTCGCCTCAAAGGACGCCGAGATCGACCGGCTCAACAAGCGCATCGAAGAAATTCTCGCCGAACCGCTACCAGCGAAGACGGCCGGCCAATATGGCTTGATCGCAGTATCGAAAGAGGACGATGCCGCCGGCAACGGAACGATCGGCAAAGCCGCGCCGGCCGAGCAGGAGTTGGTCGCGGCACTCGAAAGGATGGCGCCCGATGAGCGGGCGCTGCTGCTGACCAAGGCCGCGCTGATGATGCCCCGCCCGGCCACGATGGTGCCGGCGCGATGAAAAGCCTGGAAGATAGCCTGGCGCGCGCATATCACGCGCTCGCCGTTGCAGACGCTCTGCTCGAGTTCATCGCGAGAGGAAGGCGCCACGATGCCTAAATATTTGCGCCTGATCGCGCCGAGCGGTTGCGACGAAGCCAACGAAGGCACCAATCGATACCGCGTTGACCTCGACGGCACCGTGGTGATGCCCTTCGACGTCGCGCAACATTTTCTACACAACGTCTCAGGATTCGTTTTGGCGCCTGAGGGTGATCAGCCACCGGAGGATTGGACACCGAAACATCGCCCGTGACTTTGCCATGAGTTACGGCGGTTAGCCGGCGGCAGTTTTGGTGATCTGCCGCCGGCGCTCTCTTCCGCACCGGGTCTTTTCCTTTCGGACCAGGTGCGCGGCCGGCGCTGCGGAGGCCAGTGGCGCCGGCCACCTTCCTTACAGGAGCGTGAATGACGGATGAAATGATTCAGGAGATCGTGCGGCTCGCCGGAAACTTTGCGGTGACCGTTGCCGGCATCCCGACGCCTATGGTGATGGAGTCGTTGCTTCAGTTCGCCGACACGCTTCGTGACGAATTCGTCGAGGCTGTCGGCGCCGAGGCTGCCGAGATGATTTCGATTTCGTTCACGCGAACGGTTTTAAAGTGCAAACAGCAGATTGAAGGCTCGAACTGCCAGGGAGCAACGCTGCAATGATTACTTCCTTTGAAGTGGGGGCGGTGTTCCGAATCGTAAACGAGGCCTCCCCAGCCTTGTCGCGGATCCTGAAGCAAGTTCGGGAGTTGCGCGCTGAGGTCGACAAGGCGCGCGCCAGCCTCGCAGAAATCACGAAAGGCGTAGGCACTAACGCCGGACTTGCGACCGCGATCGGCGAGACCGACAAGCTGGCGGCATCCTGGAAGAACGTCGCCAAGAGCGCCGGCGAAGCGCGCGCGGCGATGACCGGCGCTTCCGGCGCGGTTCGGCTGCCTCCGCCTGGCGGTGGCGGGGCCGGACGTGGCGGCGGCCGTGCGGCGCTGGCGCAACGCTCTGGCATGTACCGCGGTGGCGCGCATATCGGTGGCCCCGGCGTACCGATCCCGGGCGGCGGTCATGTCAACTTCCGCGGAGGTGCGGCGGCGGCCGCAGGCTTGCTCGGTTACGGCGCCTATGAGGCCGCCGAGATGGAAGACGCGGTCTTCCAGTTGATCTACCACTCCGGCCAGGAACAGAACGACGCCAACAGGTCGCGGTTCAGGAAGATCCTGCAGGACGCGATGGCAAGCTCCGGCTATGGCCTGCACGACATCGCGGAGTCCGCGAAGCAGGAAATCCGGATGTTCCAAGGAACTCCGGGCGGCGGAATCGACGTGCTGCCGGAGATGCTGCGCGCGGCCACGATCGAAAGCCGGCTGAAGGGTGAAAGCCCGGAAGAGTCGATGAAGGCGCTGATCGGCCTCGCGCACATGACCAAGCAATATTCGCCGGAAGAGATCAAGCGCCTGGCGCCGGCGTTCGCATTCCTGTCGACCGCCAATCCGGGCTCGCTGGGCTCAATCGAGCGCGCGGCCGGCTATGCGGTACCACTCCTGCAGTCAGGCCTCGAGATCGACCCGATGCAGACGCTCCTGCTCGGCACCGCGTTGACGCGCGCCGGCGCCACATCGACCAAGTCAGGTACGTGGCTGCGCGAGATGGCACTGCGGGCGATGCCGGGCACGTCGATGATGAGTAAGATAGCCTTCAAAAAGCACGAAGAGGCCTTGCGCGCGTTCGGCCTGGTCGACGACAACGACAATCCGACCTGGTTCACCGACGGCAAGCCTGACCTGTTCAAGATGCTTCGCATCGGTCACGATCACGCCAAGGACATTCCGCTGACCAAGCGCGCGGCCTACGAGCGCGCACTGTTCGGCGCCCAAGGCGGCGGCGGCTTTGCGCTGCTCGCCGACGAGGCGGTCTATGACCAGGTCAACCGGCTAGGCTTGGAGATGAACTCGCCGGCGTTCAAAAACCGCTATGCCGGCTTCGTTGAATCCTATCAGCAGGGCTCGACCGTGCAGAGCGCGCGAACGGCGATGCAGGAATTCAACATCACGATGATGGAACTCGGCAAGACCGTTTTGCCGAGCGTGAACGTGGCGCTCAAGGATTTTCGGTCGATGCTCGAGTCGATCCGCGGTCTGATTCCGGGTAGCCCCAAAAGCGACGGCTTGGTCGGCGGGCGTGCTTTGGAGGGTGCCGGGGTTGGCGCTGCGGCGGGTTTTGCGATTGCAGGGCCCGTCGGGGCCGCGATCGGAGCGGTGGGCGGCGGCATTGGAGGGGCTGGCGTTGGTGTTTTGGAATCCCGTTCAAAGGCCGAGGGCGCGAAGCAGGATCCGGCAGAGACCGCGGCTTTCGTACGGGCGTTACGTGAACAGGGAGCGACTGGCGCGGCACCCAAGGCGCAACTGGCGCCGATCAAACTGGATTTGAATATCGACGGGCGGACGCTGGCGTCAACGATCAGCCAGCTGCTCACCGACGCGCTGCAATGGTCAACGACGGCGCCGGCGGCCGACGGCCTTGGCATATACAACGGGGGCGGCGAATAGTGGATTGAGTTTCCGCCGCGGTCCTCGGCGGCGGACGGGGAGCTCAGCGCCGCCGCATCTGCGGATGTAACAGCGGCGGCGGCGCTGAGTCTTTTAAAGGGGCATTGCATGGTGGTTCCGGCAGCATCGCGTCGGTGGAATCCAGACGTCGAACCGGTTCGCGAGATACTTGCCGCGCTCGACGTCCAGGTCGACATCGCGACCAGGCGCGAGCTCGAGAAGATCTTTCGCCGCCGTCAATACTTCCATGGTGATGGACGCGGCCACCTCACGTTTCTGATCCGAACCATTACCGAAAGCGAGGGCAATGCAGGTGCGTTGATCGCGCCTATTGTTGCCGCGGTGAACTCGGCAATGCGACCGCAGTGGACGGCAACGGGAATGCGGTGGCTTGAGGCCTTCGATCGCATCCCGCTGTTATCGATCCTCGAGACCATGCGAGGGCTTCATCTGTTCCGCGAGTCGTCACTGCCCGAGTATCTCGGCATCTCGATTCAAAATCGCCTTTGGAAGGCTTTCGGGCCGGACGCGCTTCCGGTGCCCGAGCACATTGCCGAGATCGAAAGGCTGATGGCGTTGGGTCGAAAGTTGGCGGAACTGAAATCGCGATCAAAGAACCTCCGGGACTTCGGGGCCAGGTGCAAAAAGCTTCGGGGCGACATCGCGAAGCAGACGGCGAGCGAGGCGATCCGGGTGGCCCAAGTGTATTCGGGCCGTGCCGATATCTACCTGAAGGTTCGAAACTGGAAGGTGCTGGCCGCGCTGTCGTCACCCAGGCTGCCGGCGAGCAAGCGAGTCAGCTTCGAGAGCAGCATAATCGCCGGCGAGAAGATCTCAGCCGCGGAGGTTGAGAGGGCCCGTTCCCAGCGCCGCCCACGGGAGAGCTCGGCGCCGATGCGGCGGGCGGCATGAGCGGCGAGCGCTTCTTTGCGTACGCCACATGGCCCAACCTACCAGATTGGTTGCGCTGCGGCTGGATGGTGTCCGTCCCGAACGGCGTCATGCACCATCACGAATTCGGCCCGATGGTCGAATGGCGGTGCGCCTGCAAGATGGTGTCGCCGCTCGCCCGCTAGAGACCGCGACGGCCAAGGCGTCCAGTTCCTCGCCCTTGTCCAGCGAGGTGCCGACCACCTTCGACAGCGCGGCGGTGCCGATCTCCGTGCCCCGGTAGGCATCTTGCCGAACCTTGCGCACGGACTGCCCTGTCTTCAAGGCGGTGTCTTCGGTGAATGACGTAACGGCAGAGTTTGCCGTTACGTCACCTTTGCCCTGCGCCATATTCGCCGCCCTGGCGCTGTTCGCCTTCGCCGGGCCGTGGATCTCTTCGTAAATCCGCTTGCGCTCGGCGATATGGACGGCGCGCTCGGCCGGCCGCAGGCCACGTAGGGCGCGCCTTGTCCGAGAGGCACCTCACCACACCCCGACCGAAATAACGCACCGGCGCGGGGACGTCGCGGCAGCAATCACCTCATCTGATCCATTCTCTGACAACGGGCCATGCCCCTATGAGACCTGCGATGGCCGCCACGACGCTGGCGACGCCAGCAACAATGGCCCAGGTCAACACTTTTCTGAATCGGTTGAGCTCGATCGCGGCTTTCTTGGCGTCCTGTTCAAGGAGCCACACCTCAGCCTCCCGGCTGTATGCGTCGCCGTACTCTGCGCGTCGATGTTCTAGTCGAAGCCTCAGCTGCTCGGGACCAATCGCCTCGAACGCTTTGCGCCGGCTTTGGCGTTCATGGTCGGAGGTCATCTCTTCCCTTTCTGCGCTCGCTGGCACACGCGATTCTCATCGGCGATCCTGAATTTTCGCACCGGAATTTATTTCAGGGAAGAACCGCTCGGCGACAGGTTCTCCCATTGGTGTCACCGCCTTAGCGGATCAATTCAGCGCCTGAAAATATTTCAGGAAGCCATTGATTTGACATCGGTTTTTCTCGTGTTAGCTTTTAGCGGCCGACCGCGACGGGTCAAGACGCCGCGGCCGGCCTAACCCTAGACATGGAGCTATCCAGATGCCCAAGGCTGCGCGGAAAACTACCACGGCGAAAGCAAAGAAATCGGAGAAGATCGACCCCATCACTGTCGCCCTAGATCGGTGCAACGGCGCCAATCGAATATTTTTCGATCGGGCCCGCGCTGCCGACGAGCAGCCAGATAACCAGACGGCCGAGCGGCAGTTGGCCCGCGCCCTGGCTTCCTCCGAACGCTGCGGCTGGGAGTTGGCGACGACGGAGCCGACGACGCTCGCCGGCGCCAGCGCGATGCTGACTTACATTGTCGACGGGCCGGCCGTCGGGCTTTTCGACGTCGGGGAGATGGACTGGCACGAGACGGCTTTCCGCACAGTGACCCGCGCTCTCGCGAAGCTCGCGCGCGAATCGCGCCCGGCCCAGGCGGCATAATCCAGAGGGCGTGACGTCGGGAGCGCAGATACAGCCCGCCGGTTCATCCAGCGGGCACTTCTGAAATTTTTTCCAAAATGTCCGCGCTCTTCTGTTGTAGCGCGGTCACAACCGCGTGTTTTTTTGCGAAAAGCTGAAACAGATTCAGGTTTCGCGATTCGGCGGTTCGCGATTCGGCCATTCTGATCTACCCTATAGCCCCCCGAGCGGACTTAACCGGATATATAGGGCACAATAGAATGTCACGAGGCGTGCAAACTTTTCGGCAGGCAGACCTCACCAAAGCGCTTAAGGGCGCGGTGGCCGCCGGCATCAACGTGGATCGCATCGAGATCGATCGGGCAGGGAAAATTGTCGTCGTGGCTGGAGCGGCCGGGAAGGACACTCCTGAAAGCGATGCCAACGAATGGGACGATGTGAAATGAAGTGGAAGCTGCCGCCTGGCGTTCACGGTTACGAGACGCAGCACGGCAAGCCAGTTTTCTATTTCCGTCGGCCTGGCTACCCGAAGATCAGGCTTCGCGGCCATCCCGGTTCGACCGAGTTCATGGATGCCTATGATGCCGCGAAGGCGGGCCGACAGCCGATTGAGATCGGCGCCAAGCGGACCAAACCGGGCACCGTCAACGCCGCGATCGTCGGCTACTACCAGTCCAGCGCCTTCAAAGATGGGCTGGCCAAGAGCACCCAGGACAGCCGCCGGGCGATCCTCGAACGCTTCCGCGAAGATCACGGGGACAAGCGCGTCGCGCTGATGCACGGCACCGCGCTTCAGAACATCCTCAATGGCAAGACGCCGGCAGTCCAGCGCAACTGGGTGAAGGCGTGGCGTGGATGGGTAGATCACTGTCTTACCCTGAAGCTGATGACGAAAGATCCGCTCGTCGAGCTTAGGCTGGCGAACATGCCGCGCACCGGCGGTCACCATCCGTGGGAAACCGCCGAATGCGAGCAGTTCGAGAAACACCACGCGATCGGGAGTAGGGCGCGCCTGGCCTACGAACTTCTGTTGCAGGCGGGACAGTCACGCTGCGACGTCGTCCGGATGGGACGCCAACATATCAGGGACGGCATGATGACGATGGGGCGCCAGAAGACCGGCGTGCCGTTCAACGTAGAGATCATGCCGCGCCTTCAGGCTGCGATCGATGCGATGCCGGCGAGCAATCACTTGACGTTCTTGATCACGGCTCAGGGCAAGCCATTCACCGCGGCGGGCTTTGGGAATTACTTCCGCGACATCTGTCGGCAGGCCGGATTGCCGGAACGCTGCACTTCGCACGGCTTGCGGAAGGCAGCCGCGACATACTTGGCGGAGCTTGGCTTCACCGATCATCAACTGATGGCGTGGTTCGGTTGGACGTCGATCTCGCAGGCGCAGGTCTACACCAAGACGGCAAACCGCAAACGCATGTCTCGAGAGGGAGCGAAGCTCATTTCGGGAACAGGAATTGGCTCACCGTCTGACCCCGTGAGCCAAAACGTAGCTCAACCAATTGAAAACATTGGAGCGGGGAAATGAGGTGGCGGTCCCAGCAGGACTCGAACCTGCAACCCGCGGAGTAGAAATCCGCTACTCTATCCAGTTGAGCTATGGGACCGCTTGGGGCGGCTTATACCACCGAATATGAAAATTTAGCATTCCATCCGGGCAGCACCCGAACCAATTTCAGCGCGGTCGCGACAAAGGCAGGGCAGATCGGCAGTCTCGGCCAACGCGGGACGGCTGCGCCCGGTTTAAGGCATTTAGGGCTTTCGACAAATGTGGCATGGGCTATTTCGCTACCTGCGGTCCCTGCCACGGGTCTGTCACCTTTTAGGGCACTTCTTCTCAATCCGCGGCCCACTCGCCGCACCGGGGGCATCATGATCGGTTTGATTCGGGCGGCAATTATTGGCGCGTCGCTGGTATTCGGGCTGATTTCAGCGCAGGCGGCGGACAAGCCCTTCAAGCGCGACGACCTTGCCGATTCGGCAATCAAGCTTGAGGCCCAGATCAAGACCGAAGCCAGCGCCGTCAACAAATCCGCGACAGCTCTGAGGTCCGACGCCGACGCGGCCTTCAGGCGCAACGATATGCGAACGGGCTTGCAAATCCTCGGACAGATTGCCGCCACAACGCCGGAGGACGGCGGCAACTGGCTCCGGCTCGCCCGTACGATTTTCCAGATCAGACCGGCAACCTCCAGCGAGCAAACCTTCCTGCTCGAACGCGCCTCGACCGCGGCCTATATCGCCTATCAACGCGCGGCCAACGCAAGCGATGAGGCCAATGCCCTCGCGCTGCTTGGCCGGGCGATGGCGGAGCGCAAGCTGTGGCGACCGGCGCTGGATGCTTTAAGGCTTTCGCTCGACCTGCGCGAGGTCGCTGATGTGCGCGCCAGTTACGAGAAGATGCGGGACGAGCACGGTTTCCGGCTGCTCGATTACACGATCGATTCCGATTCAGCCTCGCCGCGCGCCTGTTTCCAGTTTTCCGAAGAACTGGCCAGGCGCACCGACTTCACGCCGTTTGTTGCGCTCGCCGGCAACGACAAGCCTGCGCTGAGTTCGGAAGGCAAGCAGCTCTGCGTCGACGGGCTGAAACATGGCGAGCGCTACAATATCAATCTGCGCGCCGGCCTGCCGTCGACCGTCAGGGAAGGCCTGCCCAAGTCCGCCGAGTTCAACGTCTATGTCCGCGACCGCAAGCCGTTTGTCCGCTTCACCGGACGCGCTTATGTGCTGCCGCGCACCGGCCAGCGCGGCATTCCGCTGGTTAGCGTCAATACTCCTTCAGTGGCCGTCGAGGTGTTCCGGATCGGCGATCGCAATCTGATCAACACCGTGGTCGACGGCGATTTTCAGCGATCGCTGAGCCGCTACGAGCTCTCCAATCTGGGCGACGAGCGCGGCGTCAAAGTCTGGTCCGGCCAGCTCGCAACCGCCATGACGCTCAATCAGGACGTCACGACAGCCTTTCCGGTTGACGAGGCAATCGGCACGATGCTGCCCGGCGTTTACGTGATGATTGCCACGGCCAAGGGCCCGGGCAGCGACACGGGCGATGACGATGGAGGCCTCGCAACCCAATGGTTCATTGTCTCCGACCTCGGTCTGACTGCATTCTCCGGCAATGATGGCATTCATGTTTTCGTGAATTCGCTGGCATCGACCGACGCTGTGGCCAGGGCCGAAGTCCGCCTCGTCGCGCGAAACAACGAGATCCTGGCGACGCGCACGACCGATGACAGCGGTCATGCCGTGTTCGAGGCGGGTCTCGCCCGCGGTGAAGGCGGGCTTTCCCCCGCCATGCTGACCGTGAGCACGGATAAGGCGGACTATGCCTTCCTCAGCCTGAAATCGAGTGCGTTCGACTTGTCGGATCGCGGGGTTGCGGGCCGAGCCGCGCCGGCCGCCGCGGATGCCTTTGTCTACGCCGAACGCGGCGTCTATCGATCCAACGAAACCGTCTATCTCACGGCGCTGTTGCGCGACGGCCAGGGCAACGCCGTCTCCGGCGGACCTCTGACGCTGGTTGTCGAGCGGCCCGATGGTGTTGAATTCCGCCGTGCCGTGCTGCCGGATCAGGGTGCGGGCGGCCGCACGCTGGCGGTGGCACTCAATTCGGCCGTTCCGGCCGGCACCTGGAGGGTCCGCGCTTTTACCGATCCGAAGGGGAATTCGGTCGGAGAAACCACCCTTATGGTCGAGGATTATATTCCCGAGCGCATCGACTTCGATGTCACGGCCAAGGAAAAGCAGATCAAGGTGGATGCTCCGGCTGAGCTTAAGGTCGATGGCCATTTCCTTTATGGTGCACCGGCTTCCGACCTTCAACTCGAAGGCGATATGCTGGTGGCAACGGCCGCCGAGCGGCCAGGCTTTCCCGGCTATCAGTTCGGCGTGGACGATGAAGAGAACGCCAGCAACGAGCGAACGCCGATTGAAGATCTTCCGGAAACGGACACCAACGGCGCCGCTCGTTTCCCGGTGAGCCTGCCAACGGCGCCGACCTCTACCCGCCCGCAGGAGGCGCAGATTTTCATCCGCATGGCGGAAGCTGGCGGACGGGCGGTGGAACGCAAGATCGTCCTCCCGGTGACGCCGACTTCAGCCATGATCGGAGTCAAGCCGCTGTTCGGCGAGAACAACGTCGCTGAAGGCGACAAGGCGGCATTCGACGTCGTGTTCGTGTCGGCGGACGGCAGGCCGTTGGCTCGCGACGGTTTGCGGTACGAACTGTTGAAGATCGAAACCCGCTATCAATGGTATCGCCAGAACTCCTCCTGGGAGTTCGAGCCGGTCAAATCGACCAGCCGTGTCGCCGACGGTGATCTGGTGGTCATGGCCGACCACCCGGCACGCATTATTCTCTCGCCACAGCCAGGACGCTATCGCCTCGATGTCAAGACTACTGAAACCGACGGTCCTTTGACCTCGGTCCAATTCGACGTCGGCTGGTATTCCGACGGCAGCGCCGATTCGCCGGATCTTCTGGAGACCTCAATTGACAAGCCGGAATATCAGTCCGGCGATACCATGGTCGTTTCGGTCAACGCACGAACCGCCGGCAAGTTGACCATCAACGTTCTCGGCGACCGGCTTCTGACGACGCAGACGATCGACGTCAAGCAGGGCACCGCCCAGGTCAGGATTCAAGTCGGCAAGGATTGGGGAAGCGGCGCCTACGTGGTTGCGACCCTGCGGCGGCCGCTCGATGCGGCAGCATCGCGCATGCCGGGCCGCGCCATTGGTTTGAAGTGGTTCGGCATCGACAAGAAGGCGCGCACGCTTCAAGTCAACCTGTCGCCGCCGGCGCTGGTGCGTCCCAACGGCACGTTGAAGCTGCCGGTGAAACTGACCGGGCTCAGTCCGGGTGAAGACGCAAAGGTTGTGGTGGCCGCCGTCGATGTCGGCATCCTCAACCTCACCAATTACAAGCCGCCGGCACCTGACGATTACTATCTGGGCCAGCGCCGCCTGACGGCGGAAATCCGCGATGTCTACGGCCAATTGATCGATGGCATGCAGGGCACGCGCGGTCAGCTCAAGACCGGCGGCGACAGCGCCGGTGCGGAGTTGCAGGGCAGCCCTCCGACCCAAAAACCACTCGCGCTCTATTCCGGCATCGTGACGGTTGCCGCCGACGGCACGGCCGAAATCAGTTTCAATATTCCGGAATTCGCCGGTACCGCGCGCGTGATGGCGATCGCATGGACCGCAACCAAACTCGGCCGCGCGACAATTGATGTCACCGTGCGCGACCCTGTCGTGCTGACAACGACGCTGCCGCGCTTCCTGCTGACCGGAGATCACGGCACCATGAGCATTGATCTCGACAATGTCGAGGGTGCGCCTGGCGACTACGCCGTCAACGTCAAGGCTTCCGGACCGGTCAAGGTCAGCGGCCGGCCCCAGCCGTCAGTGAAACTCGCCGCCAAGCAGCGCTCATCGATGTCGCTGGGGCTAGATGCCGGCGGCGCGGGTACGGCTGCGCTCGACGTCGATATCAAGGGGCCGAACGGGATGAGCCTGACCCGGCATTACGCGCTGGATGTAAAGGCTGCGACACAGGTACTCACGCGGCGTTCGGTGCGGACGTTGGCGAAAGGCGAGAGCCTGACGCTGACCTCGGATATGTTCTCCGATCTGGTTGACGGCACCGGTACGGTCTCGATCTCCGCAAATCTTTCCGCGGCGCTCGATGCGGCGACGATCCTCAAAACGCTGGACCGTTATCCCTATGGCTGCTCGGAGCAGATCACGAGCCGCGCAATGCCGCTGCTTTACGTCAACGATCTTGCGGCCGGCGCGCATCTGGCGATGGATACCACGATCGATCAACGCATCCGCGATGCCATCGATCGCCTGCTGGCAAGGCAGGGCTCGAACGGCTCCTTCGGCTTGTGGTCGGCCGGCGGGGATGACGCCTGGCTTGATGCCTATGTGACGGACTTTCTGACCCGCGCCCGGGAAAAGGGATTCGCCGTGCCCGACGTGTTGTTTCGCAGCGCGCTCGACCGCATCCGCAATTCGGTGGTCAATTCCGAGGAGCCCGAAAAGGATGGCGGCAGGAACCTGGCCTACGGTCTCTACGTGCTCGCCCGTAACGGCACGGCGCCGATCGGTGACCTGCGTTATCTTGCCGATACAAAGCTGAACAACCTGGCGACTCCGATCGCGAAAGCGCAGCTTGCCGCAGCGCTTGCACTCGTCGGCGACAAGGCCAGGGCCGAGCGGGTCTACGCCGCCGCTGTCGACAGTCTTGCGCCCAAGCCCGTCATCGAATTCGGCCGGGCCGATTACGGCAGCGCCCTGCGCGATGCGGCAGCGCTGGTGTCATTGGCCGGCGAGGGTAATGCGCCGAAGGCCACATTGATGCAGGCAGTATCACGGGTTGAAGCCGCGCGCGGGCTGAGCCCGTACACTTCGACCCAGGAAAACGCCTGGTTGGTTCTGGCGGCGCGCGCCCTGGCCAAGGAAACCATGGCGCTCGATTTTGACGGTGCCCCGATCAAGACCGCACTCTATCGCAGCTACAAGGCTGCGGAGATGGCGGGCAAGCCGATCAGGATCACCAATACTGGGGATGCGCCCATTCAAACCGTCGTCTCGGTCGGCGGTTCGCCGAAAACGCCGGAACCGCCTGTCGCAAATGGATTCAATATCGAGCGCAATTACTTCACGCTCGACGGCAAGCCAGCGGATGTTTCGAAAGTGAAGCAGAACGACCGCTTCGCGGTGGTCCTGAAGATTACTGAGGCCAAGCCGGAATTCGGTCATATCATGGTGTCGGATTATCTGCCGGCCGGCTTTGAGATCGACAATCCGCATATCGTTTCGTCGGGCGATACCGGAACGCTCTCCTGGATCGAGGACGGGGAGGAGCCGGAAAACACCGAGTTCCGCGACGACCGCTTCACGGCGGCGATTGATCGGACGGCCAATGATAACGCGATCTTTACGGTTGCCTATGTGGTACGGGCGGTGTCTCCGGGCAAATATGTGCTGCCGCAGGCCTATGTCGAGGACATGTACAATCCGTCGCGTTATGGCCGCACCGGCACAGGTTCGGTTGAGGTGCGTTCCGCCAAATGAGCGCTGAGGTCGAGCAAACCAATGTCATCCGACCGGCTCGTCGCGCGAGGCGAGCGGGATGGATGATGCTGGCGGCAGCCGGCCTCACTTTGGTGGTGATATTTGCCGGTTGGGTCGCCTCGCTCGGGCCAATGCCGCTGCGCGAGGCACACGAAGTTTCCACCACGATCATCGATCGTCACGGCAAATTGCTACGTGCCTATGCGATGGCCAACGGACGCTGGCGCTTGCCGGTTCATGCGGCAACCGACGTCGATCCGACCTATCTGAAGCTGTTGTTCGCCTATGAGGACCGTCGCTTCTATTCTCATGGGGGCATCGATCCGCTGGCACTGGGCCGTGCAGCCTTTCAACTGGTCACCCGCGGCCATATCGTGTCCGGCGGTTCGACCATCACCATGCAGCTTGCCCGCCTGATGGAACCGCGGCGGCGGCGCTCGGCCTACGCCAAGCTTCGGCAGATGGTGCGCGCAGTCGAAATCGAACAGAAAATGAGCAAGGATCAAATCCTTGATCTCTATCTCGCGCTGGCACCCTACGGGGGCAATCTCGAAGGGATCCGCGCCGCTTCGATCGCTTATTTCGGAAAGGAGCCGAAACGGCTTTCGCTTTCGGAGGCCGCACTTTTGGTGGCGCTGCCGCAATCGCCGGAAAACCGCAGGCTCGATCGCCACCCGAACGCGGCGCGGTTCGCGCGCGATCGCGTGCTTGACCTTATGGTCGAAGACGGTGTGATTTCAGAGAGTGATGCGGCCGTGGCCAAGGCAGTGCCCGTGCCGAAGATGCGCAAGCCGATGCCGATCCTGGCACCGCATTCTGCCGATCGTGCAATGGCGGCGGTGAAGGATCAGCCCATCCTCGCGCTGACGCTCGATGCAGCCCTGCAGCATTCACTTGAGACGCTTGCCCATGACCGTGCGGCTGCGTTGGGAGCGAATATTTCGGTGGCCATTCTGGTCGTCGACAACGCCAGCGGCGAGGTGCTCGCCCGGGTCGGCTCGCCGGACTATTTCGACGACAGCCGCGCCGGTCAGGTCGATATGACCCGCGCGGTGCGCTCGCCGGGATCGACGCTGAAGCCGTTCATCTATGGCCTGGCGTTCGAGGACGGTTTTATTCATCCCGAAAGCCTCATCGACGACCGTCCGGTCCGTTTCGGCTCCTATGCGCCGGAAAATTTCGACATGACGTTCCAGGGCACGGTTTCGGTCCGTAAAGCCCTGCAGATGTCGCTCAACGTGCCGGCGGTTGCGTTGCTCGACCGGGTTGGCGCCGATCGCCTGTCTTCTCGGCTCAAGCAGGCGGGCGCTGATCTGGTGTTGCCCAAACACGAGGTTCCTGGTCTGGCGATGGGGCTCGGCGGCGTCGGGATCACCTTGCAGGATCTGGTGATGCTCTATTCCGGCCTGGCTCGGCTCGGCAACACGCGGCCGCTGCTCGAGATCCGCAGCCGGAGCGGGGAGGGCACGGAACCGGAGCGACTACTGGACCAGGTCGCCGCCTGGCAGGTCGGCAACGTCCTGCTGGGAACGCCGCCGCCGGAAAATGGCGTGCGCAACCGAATCGCCTTCAAGACCGGAACGAGTTATGGCTACCGTGACGCTTGGTCGATCGGTTTCGATGGGCGGATGACCATCGGCGTCTGGGTCGGTCGCCCCGACGGCGCGCCGGTGTCCGGCATCGCCGGCCGGACGGCGGCCGCGCCAATCCTTTTTGACGCCTTCGCCCGCACTGGCAAATTGCCGGCGGCCTTGCCGCGGCCGCCAAAGGGGACATTGCTGGCAAGTAATGCCAAGTTGCCGCTCCCATTGCGGCGTTATCGGCCGCTGGGCGAACTGGTGCGAACCGACGGCGAGCGGGCGCCGCACATCCAGTTCCCGATCAACGGTTCCCGGGTCGACGTTTCAGCCGGTGATGGAACCTCGTCAGCGCTGCCGGTGAAAGTGGCAGGCGGCGCTCTTCCGATAACGATGCTTCTTAATGGCGTTTCGATCGGACAAATGGATAACCGCCGCCAGCACCTGATCGATTCGCCGGGTCCGGGCTTTGCCCGATTGACCGTAATCGACGCCAAGGGTTCGGCGGACACAGTTGTTATCAGAATTCAGTAAACAGCCCGCTAAGCGGTTGTCGCGTCGTCGTTTTCGGCGTATGCGGAACCGATGAGCGAGACCTATGCCAGCCCCCGGTTTGGAGCGCCGCGCGAGCCTCAAAAGAGGGCCGACCGGGGCAGCCGTCTCGTGGACGTCCTGAATTTTGCGACTGCGAACCATGTCCGTGCCGTCGCGCTTCTTGTGCTCTGCGGGCTTTTGTTATTCCTCCCGGGTTTTTTCAGGATTCCGCCGATCGATCGCGATGAGGCGCGCTTTGCGCAGGCGACCAAGCAGATGGTCGAAAGCGGCGATTTCGTCGACATCCGTTTTCAGGATGAAGTGCGCTACAAGAAGCCGGTCGGCATCTATTGGATGCAGGCTGCCGCCGTCAAAACCGCGTCCGCATGGGGACTGCCGCGCGCCCGGCTGCGCATCTGGGTCTATCGCTTGCCGTCTTTGATCGGCGCGCTCGGCGCGGTGCTTCTGACCTACTGGACAGCGCTTGCCTTTGTCAGCCGTCGCGCCGCCATCCTGGCGGCCCTCATGATGGCGAGTTCTGTCCTGCTCAACGTGGAGGCGCGCCTCGCCAAGACCGACGCGATGCTGTTGCTGACCGTTGTGGCCGCAATGGGAGCCTTGGCGCGAGCCTATCTGTCCTGGCAACGTGGTGAGGATGATCCTCATCCACCATGGTCGTGGCCGGCGGTTTTCTGGACGGCGCTTGCTGGCGGCATTTTGCTCAAGGGACCGCTGATCTTGATGTTCGTCGGCCTGACGATTGTGACGCTCGCCTTTCTTGACCGCTCTGCGGAATGGCTTTGGCGGCTGCGGCCGGTATGGGGTCTGATCTGGATGCTTGTCCTCGTCCTACCGTGGTTCGTCGCCATCTTCTGGCGGGCCGGGGACGCCTTCTTCGCCGATTCAATCGGCGGTGACATGCTAAGCAAGCTTGCGGCGCAGGAATCGCATGGTGCTCCACCAGGGGTCTATTTGCTGCTGTTCTGGCTGACGTTCTGGCCGGGTGCGCCACTGGCGGCGATGGCAGCGCCAGCGGTCTGGCGGGCGAGGCGAGAGCCTGGAGCGCAATTCCTGCTCGCCTGGCTGATACCTTCCTGGATCGTGTTCGAGGTCGTACTGACCAAGCTCCCGCATTATGTTTTGCCGCTCTATCCGGCCATCTCAATCCTCACGGTCGGAGCAGTCGAAAGGCGCGTGCTGTCGCGCTCCTGGCTGACAAGCGGAACAGCGTGGTGGTTTATCATTCCTGCACTGGCATCGCTTGCCGCCGTTGTCGGTGCCGTCACCGTGACGCGCCAGCCGGTGTTCCTGGCGTGGCCCTTCGTGGCGGCGGCATTGATCTTCGGGCTGTTTGCATGGTGGCTCTATGACGACAGTCGCGCCGAACGGTCATTGCTGAACGCGATCGCGTCGGCGCTGTTTCTCGCCTTTGCCATTTATGGCGTCGTGGTGCCGGCGTTGACGCCGCTGTTTCCGAGCGCGGAGATAGCTCGGGCGCTTCGTAAAGTCGCCTGCGTTGGGCCGAAGGCCGCAGCCGCCGGCTACCACGAGCCGAGTCTCGTCTTCATGTCGGGGACGTCGACGCTGCTAACGGACGGATCGGGCGCCGCTGATTTTCTCGCTCAGGGCAGTTGCCGCTTTGCCCTGATTGAAAAGACCGCGGAACGCAGCTTTGCTCAGCGCGCAGAGGCGATCGGCCTGCGCTACGACGTCGCCACGCGCATCGAGGGCTATAACATTTCGCAGGGGCGGCCGATTTCAATCGCGATCTTCCGCTCCGAAGGCACCTACTAGGATGTCGATCCAGAGCGGCGTCGACCCGGGCTATTTTGCACGCCTTGTGTTGGTCGTTTCGACCTGGGCGGCCCAATTGGCGCGTCCGCCATCGCAAATGCACCGAGCCGCTGGTGCGCGGCGGTTCTCGCGCAATGCCCTGACGACGGCCGTCATCGCGGCCATACTCATCGTCGCGCTGATGATCTTTGTTGACGCCCGGGAAATCGCGCTGATGCCACCCCGCGGCACGACAGGCCTTTGGCCATTCCGGACATTGAGCGATTTCGGCAAGGACAATTATGTTCTATTGATGGTGACGGGCTCGCTGATTGCCGTAGTGCTGATAGCGCCGGCGGTGCATGGGTCGGCGCGGCGCCGGCTGTTGGCCGTCGGCTTACGTCTGCAATTTGTTTGGCTGGCGCTCGCGGTGCCGCTTGCTTTTGGCGAATTCGTGAAATGGACGGTCGGACGAGGCCGCCCGTTTGTCGGGGGTCACGCCGATCCCTTCAACTTCGTTCCGTTCGCCGGAACCGAGGCGCACGCGAGTTTTCCATCCGCCCATTGCATCACTGCCTTTGCGCTCGCGTTTGCGGTAGCTGCGCTCTGGCCGCGAACTCGGGGCCTGATGGTGGCTTATGCGTTGGCCATCGGGTTTACCCGTCTTGTGCTTCTGGCTCATCATCCAAGCGACGTGGTGGCGGGTGCCGCGATCGGAATGATCGGCGCCATGTACGTCCGCTACTGGTTCGCCGCGCGCGCGCTCGGATTTGCGATTGACGAGGCTGGTATAATTTCCCCGCTGCGTGAAGGGCCTCTCAAAAGGGTTGCCGCCAAGCCGTCAGCCTCATAAGAAACGGGCACCAGACCGGTATCCCGATTTCGGAGTTCGTATCATCTTTGCGGAGCCAACATTCAAACTTCGGAATCCGCAAGGACACCAGCGAGCCTATCGATCTGGTATGGCTTTGGTTCAGAAGTTCGCATGACGACCCCGTGGCACTTCTGAACCGCCACACCAGCCGCCGTCCAACGCTAACGGGTGAGATTTGCCTTCTTCGGACACTGCCGCCATTGCCGTTTCCATCGTTGTGCCCGTGCGCAACGAGGCAGACAACGTTGCGCCTTTGATTGCGGAAATTGCTGCTGCGCTTGATAGCCGTTGGAATTATGAAATCATCTACGTCAATGACGGCTCAACCGACGCAACCGCGGCACGGCTGACGGCAATCATGAAAGAGCGGGAAAATCTGCGGCAGCTGCGCCATGCGGTATCTACCGGGCAGTCGGCGGCGGTGCGCAGCGGCGTGCGCGCCGCGCGCGGCACGATTGTGGCGACGTTGGACGGCGATGGCCAAAACAATCCGTCCTTTCTCCCGGCGCTGATTTCGGCCATCGAACAAGGCGGCGAACGAACGGGACTGGCAGCTGGTCAAAGAGTGGGGCGCAAGGACACCGGCTTCAAGAAAGTTCAATCCCGCATCGCCAATGGCGTCCGCAATGCAATCCTTCGCGATGGCACCCGTGATACCGGATGTGGCCTTAAGGCGTTCCGGCGCGAGGTATTTTTGGCTTTGCCTTATTTCGACGGACTGCACCGTTTTCTGCCTGCGCTTGTGCGCCGCGAGGGCTACGGCATTGTTTATGTCGATGTAATCGACCGTCCAAGGCATTCGGGCGTGTCAAACTACGGCTTTTTCGATCGGTTGTGGATCGGAATCATGGACCTTGCAGGCGTGTGGTGGCTGATCCGCCGCAAGAAGCCAACGCCCGTCGTGACCGAGGTGACCCTATGATCCAGTTGTTCAATAATCTCGTCAGCTATCTGCACGACGTGTTCGTCATCAAGTTCGATGGCTGGGTGGTCCTGGGCTTCATTGCGCAGGGCTTTTTCACCATGCGCTTCGTGGTGCAGTGGATTGCGTCGGAACGTGCGCGCCGTAGCGTGATTCCGGTCGCCTTCTGGTTTTTTTCGGTCGGCGGCGGCGCGCTGTTGCTGGTCTATGCGCTCTACCGACGCGACCCCGTGTTCATCGCGGGGCAGGCGCTCGGTCTCGTGGTGTACTTGCGCAATCTTTACTTCATCGCGATTCACAAGGAGCGGCTTTCGGCTGGCAGTTAACCGGCGCGCAGGGCATCAAATCCGCGGGCAAGATCAGCTTTCAGGTCTTCTACGTTTTCCAGCCCGATATGCAGCCGAAGTGTCGGACCGCCCGGCGCCCATTTCGTCGCCGTGCGATAGCTCGTACAGTCAAAGGGAATGACGAGGCTCTCAAAACCGCCCCAGGAATAGCCCATGCCGAACAATTCAAGAGAATTGAGGATGGCGTCGACCGAAGCCTCAGGGACAGGCTTCAACACCACGCCGAACAGTCCCGATGCCCCGGTGAAATCGCGCTTCCAGATCGCATGACCGGGATCCGTCTCAAGCGCCGGATGCAGCACGCGCAAGACCTCGGGCCGCTTGGCCAGCCACTGCGCCATTTCCAGTCCCGAGCGGTGATGCTGTGCCAGCCGCACCGCCAGCGTCCGCAAACCGCGGATCGCGAGGAAGACATCGTCGGGGCCCGCGCAGACTCCGAGGAAGCGGATCGCGTCAGAGACCGAGGGCCATGTCGCGGCATTGGCTGAAATCGTCCCGAACATAATATCGGAATGGCCGCCGATATACTTGGTAGCGGCCTGAATGCTGATATCGACGCCTTGCTCCAGGGACCGGTGAAACAGCGGAGTCGCCCAGGTATTGTCGTCGATCACAATAGCGCCGTGACTGTGAGCAGCCGAAGCAATAGCGGGAACATCTGGCATTTCGAATGACTGCGAGCCCGGAGCCTCAATCAGCACGGCCTTGGTGTTTGGTTTGAAGAGGCTGGTTATGGCCGAGCCTATCAGCGGATCGAAATACGTGGTCTCGACGCCGTAACGGGCCAGCATGCCGTTGCAGAAATTGCGCGAGGGCCGATAGACGTTGTCGCAGACCAGAAGATGGTCGCCCGCTTTGAGCACGGCGAGCAGGGTCGTGGTGATCGCCGCGAGACCCGAGGGCGCTATGCCCACGCCGGCGCATTGCGGTCCTTCCAGCGCCATCAGCGCTTGCTGGAGCGCCTTCGTCGTCGGGCTGCCGTGTCGGCCATACTGATATTCGCCGCGATGCGCGTGAAGATCATCTGCGGTCGCATAAAGTACCGTGGAACCATGGACGACCGGTGGATTGACGAAACCCTTCTGTGCCTTGGTGTCGCGCCCCGCCGTCACCAGCGTGGTTTCGGTCTTCAGCGGGATTGTCCTCTCATGGTCGCCGGTGCTCATTTTTTGGCTACTCCTTGATGGCGATTCGGCTGCCCTGCGCTGTGAGGCTTTCGCGAAGCAGCGGAAGACGGCTCGTTGGTTAATAGCAGGGCAGGGAAGACCGACGTCAACCCCTTGACCCGGCGCGCCAGTCGTTCTGTGATATGAGTTGCAAATCGCCGCAGCGTTGAGGGGCCTGCCGCGACCGTCGCTTCATCTTGGACTGGATGTGCAGCAAAAAAAATGCTGGTCCGGATCGGCAGTTGAGGGGACGGCTGGCTGGCCCGCCTTGTCTTGCGTTCAAGCATCATCGATCCCGAAAGGCTCGCCATGAAACGCGTTTTTCTTGCCCTTGCTCTCGCCGCCGGCTTTGCAATGCAGCCTGCGACTGCTCAGACGCTCAAGACGGTCAAGGATCGGGGCATGCTGACTTGCGGCGTGAGTCAGGGCTTGCCGGGCTTTTCGGCACCTGACGACAAGGGCAACTGGACTGGAATCGACGTGGACGTCTGCCGCGCGGTTGCCGCGGCCATCTTCAACGACCCGACCAAGGTCAAGTTCGTGCCGCTGTCGGCGAAGGACCGTTTCACCGCGCTGCAATCCGGCGAAATCGACGTGCTGTCGCGCAATACGACCTGGACGCTGTCGCGTGACACGACGCTCGGCGCGAATTTTACCGGCGTGACGTATTACGACGGGCAAGGTTTCATGGTGAAAAAGTCGCTGAAGGTTAATTCGGCACTTGAGCTCAACAGCGCCTCGGTGTGCGTGCAGACGGGCACGACGACCGAACAGAATCTCGCCGACTTCTTCAAGAGCAACAACATGAAATATGAGGTTGTGGCGTTCGCCGGCGCAGACGAGACCGTCAAGGCCTATGAATCCGGACGCTGCGATGCCTTCACGACCGACGCGTCGGGCCTCTATGCCTATCGCCTGAAGATGACCAATCCCGCCGACCACGTCGTGCTGCCTGAGATCATCTCGAAAGAGCCGCTCGGCCCGATGGTCCGTCATGGCGACGACCAATGGTTCGACATCGTGAAATGGGTGTTGTTTGCCATGGTTGATTCCGAAGAGCTTGGCATCACCCAAAGAAACGTCGACGAGATGGCCAAATCGGACAAGCCGGAGGTGAAGCGCGTCCTGGGGACGGACGGCAATTTCGGCGAGCAGCTCGGGCTGACCAAGGATTGGGTCGTCCGGATCGTCAAGGCCGTCGGCAATTACGGCGAAACCTTTGATCGCAACGTCGGCGCCGGTTCGCCGCTCAAGATTGCCCGCGGCCTCAATCAGCTGTGGAACAAGGGCGGAATTCAGTACGCTCCGCCAATTCGCTGACCCGGCGGACCGCCGCAGCGATGGCGATCGGGGCACGACCACCGCCGCGGCAGTTCGCCGCAAGATTGCAGCGGGCGCTGGGCGGCGGTGCCGGCTGGAAGGGGTTTTTCCTTCAGCTTCTGTTTGTGGTCCTCCTTGCCTGGACTACTTACGCGATTGTCGACAATGTCCGGAGCAACCTGGAGACGCAGCGGATTGCCGCCGGCTTCGGATTTCTGACCAACAACGCCGGCTTCGACGTCAATCAAAGTCTGATTCCTTATTCGCAGTCAGATACCTATGCGCGCGTATTCGTTGTCGGTCTGCTCAATACGCTGCTCGTTTCGGTCATCGGAATCTTCTTCGCCACGCTGATCGGATTCCTGGTCGGGTTGGGCCGATTGTCGCCGAACTGGCTATTGTCACGGATTTCCGGCGGTTACGTTGAATTGCTGCGCAATATTCCCCTCCTGTTTCAGATTCTGTTCTGGTATCTCGCGGTGCTCAGCGCACTTCCCCCGCCCCGGCAAAGCATTTCGTTGTTCGGCGTCATTTTCCTTTCCAATCGGGGCCTCGTTGTGCCGACGCCTGTTCCGCATCCCGGATTGGCAGCCGTTATCGCCGCGCTCCTCCTCGCGATAGCCGTTTCGTTATTGCTGAGGCTCTATGTCCGCCGGCAGCTGTTTCAGTCTGGCCGGATAATGAGGATCTGGCCCGCTATCTTCGGCGTGCTGATCGGGCTGCCGCTGCTTGCCGTGCTGCTGTTTGGTACCCCCTTTGGCTTCGAAATACCCCGGCTCAGAGGATTCAACTTTGCGGGCGGCTCGCGAATTATTCCGGAGTTTGTCGCGTTGACGGTGGCGCTATCGACCTATACCGGCGCCTTTATCGCCGAGGTCGTGCGCGGAGGAATTCTGGCAGTCCACAAGGGACAGATGGAAGCCGGGGCCTCGCTCGGGCTCACGCGAGGAGCGGCGTTGCGGCTGATCGTGGTGCCGCAGGCGCTGCGAGTCATTCTCCCGCCGCTGACCAACCAGTATCTCAACCTGACCAAGAACTCCTCGCTCGCGGTTGCGATCGGATATCCCGATCTGGTCTCGGTCTTTGCTGGCACGTCACTGAACCAGACAGGGCAGGCGATCGAAATCATCGGGATCACGATGGGCGTCTATCTCCTGATTTCGCTGGTCACGAGTGCGATCATGGGCTTCTATAACTGGCGGATCGGCCGGAGCATGGGCGCATGAGCGAATCCGCCGTATCCTCTTTCGTTCGGCGGGAGCTCATTCCTGAACGGGCTGCACCGGTCGAAATGGTAGGCCTGATCGGCTTCTTGCGCACACGCTTGTTCAACTCGCCGGTAAACATCTTTCTTACCCTCGCGAGTCTGGTTCTACTCTGGTTTGTCGTCGTTCCGACCGTCGAGTTTCTGCTGGTCGACGCCGTCTGGAGCGGGAAGGACCGTACCGCCTGCCTCGCGGAAAATGTCGGACATCCCGTCGGAGCATGCTGGCCTTTTGTCGAAGCGAAGTTCGGCCAGTTCATCTACGGCTTCTATCCTGAGCAGGAGCGCTGGCGGGTCAATCTGACCTTCTTTCTCGGCGCCGTTCTACTGCTGCCGCTCTTGATCCCGCGGCTGCCGGCCAAGGGACTCAACGCGGGCCTGTTCTTCGCCGCCTTTCCAGTCGTCGCGTTCTTCTTGCTCCGCGGCGGCGGATTGGACGGCTTTGGCGTCAGCTGGGTAACGAATCTGCTGTCGGGGTTTGCTGCCGGTATCGGCGATCTCGGCCAGACGTTGCGGAGAGCAGGTGAGGCAACGGCCAATATCGGTCCGCTGTTGCAACTACTTGGTCATCTCGTGTCGCTGCTCGGAGCGGCGATTTCCCTGCTGATTTGGCCGCTGGTTTGGCTGAACGGCCACATCCAAAACTCCTCCCGTCCGGTATGGGTTGATTTGGTGGCCACGACAATTCTCGTGTCGCTGATCCTGTTTCTGCTTGGCGGAGGCTTTCGCGCAGGATGGCGCATGTTGATGGGTAGTCTCGCGACATTTGCGGGCATCGGCCTCGTGATCGCGACAATGGGGTTGGACCGCGGCGGACTGCCCCTCGTCGACAGCGGGCTGTGGGGCGGCTTTCTGGTTACGATGGTTGTCTCTGTCACCGGTATCGTCACCTCGATGCCGATCGGAATTGCCCTGGCGTTAGGCAGGCGCTCGACAATCCCGTTGATCCGGCTTTTTTCGACTGGCTTTATCGAGATCTGGCGCGGCGTACCCCTGATTACGGTGCTGTTCTTTGCAACCTACATGCTACCGCTGTTCCTGCCCGGAAACTTCAGGGTCGACGGTCTCGTTCGTGCCCTGATCGGAATCGCGCTATTTTCGGGGGCCTATATCGCCGAGGTCATTCGCGGCGGATTGCAGGCGATCCCGCGCGGGCAAGGTGAGGCGGCGAACGCCGTTGGCCTTTCCTGGTGGCAAACCACCGCGCTGGTTGTGATGCCGCAGGCGCTCCGCCACGTCATTCCCGGGCTCGTCAACAGCTTTATAGGCTTGTTCAAGGACACGTCGCTGGTATCGATCGTCGCGCTGTTCGATCTCCTGGGGCAGGTGCACGCATCCTTCGCCGATCCGGTTTGGGCCACGCCATCGACGATGTTTACCGGGTTTGCCTTTGCCGGGATTATTTATTTCGTCTTCTGCTTTGGAATGTCCCGCTATTCGCTGTTCGTCGAGAACAGGCTGAATGCTCACCGAAAATAACCGAGAAAAAGGTCATGACCACAGAGCCGATCGTCCGTGTTGCCGGACTCAACAAGTGGTTTGGCGACTTTCATGTGTTGCGCGACATCGATGTCGATGTAGCCAAGGGCGAGCGCATCGTGATTTGCGGTCCTTCCGGCTCCGGAAAGTCGACCTTGATCCGCTGCATCAATGCACTCGAGGAATTTCAGGAAGGCCGAATTGTCGTCGACGGCATTGAACTGGGCCCGCAACTTCGGCGGGTCGACGAAGTCCGGCGCGAGGTCGGAATGGTATTCCAAAGCTTCAATCTGTTTCCGCATCTGTCGGTGCTGGAGAACTGCACGCTCGCGCCAATCTGGGTTCGTCACATGCCGAAGAGGGACGCAGAAGCGGCGGCGATGAAATATCTGGAACGGGTGAAAATCCCGCATCAGGCCAACAAATATCCGGGCCAGCTGTCCGGCGGTCAGCAGCAGCGCGTGGCGATTGCCCGCGCGCTGACAATGAATCCGAAAGTGATGTTGTTTGATGAGCCAACCTCGGCGCTCGACCCGGAAATGGTCAAGGAGGTTCTCGACACCATGGTCGACCTTGCAAAGGAGGGTATGACTATGCTCGTCGTCACCCATGAAATGGGATTCGCGCGGGAAGTCGCTAATCGCGTCGTGTTCATGGATGCCGGTCAGATTATCGAGACCAATACGCCGGCCAACTTCTTCGCTAATCCGCAGCATGCGCGGAGCAAGCTCTTCCTCAGTCAGATTTTGCGCTGATTGATCCGGTTGGGCCCGGAAAGCTGGCGTCAGTTACGGCTTTGCAAAGGGAATGTCGATCTTGGTGTGCCTTTCCAGCCATGCCGGCACCGGCAGGTTTTTGGAGCGCATGAAGTCAGGATTGAACAGCTTCGACTGATAACGGTTTCCGGAATCGCATAGGATCGTGACGATCGTCTTGCCCGGTCCGAGCTGTTTGGCGAGCTGGATCGCGCCCGCTACATTGATGCCGGTCGAGCCGCCGAGACAAAGGCCCTCGTGCTCGAGCAGTTCGTAGATGATCGGAACCGCTTCTTCGTCGGAAATCAGGTAGGCCTCATCGACGCGGGCCTGCTCGATGATGGGAGTGACGCGGCCGAGGCCGATGCCTTCGGTGATCGATCCGCCGGGTGTGGACTTGGCTTCGCCATGCTTGAACAATTCGTACATCGCCGCGCCATGCGGATCCGCGCAACCGATCACGACCCTGTTGTTCTTTTCCTTGAGATATCGGCTCGTCCCGGCGAGCGTGCCGCCCGATCCGACCGAACAGATGAATCCGTCGACCTTGCCGTCCGTCTGCTGCCAGATTTCGGGACCGGTCGATTCGTAATGGGCTTTCGGGTTGTCGAGATTGTTCCACTGGTCGGCAAACAGGACGCCGTTCGGCTCGTCTGCCCGCAATTGGTCGGCCAGCCGTCGTCCGACGTGTTGATAGTTGTTCGGGTTGGAATACGGCAGCGCCGGCACCTCGACGAGTTCCGCGCCACAGAGCCGCAACATATCCTTCTTTTCCCGGCTCTGCGTTTCCGGGATGACGATCAGCGTTCGATATCCGCGCGCGCTTGCAACTACGGCGAGGCCGATCCCTGTATTGCCGGCGGTCGCTTCGACCACCAGGCCGCCGGGTTTGAGTTCGCCGCGCTTTTCAGCCTCAAGGATCATCCACTTGCCGGCGCGGTCCTTGACGGACTGTCCGGGATTCATGAATTCGGCCTTGCCGAGGATGGTGCAGCCGGTCAGTTCGGAAGCCCGCTTCAGCTTGATGAGCGGCGTGTTGCCGATGGCTTCGATGACGTCGCTATTAATTCTCATGGCGATCGGTTTTCTTGTGCGCAGCACGGATTTCGGAATCAGATTCACCAACACCATTGGTGCGTCTCTGGTTCAAGGCGATCCGCCACAGTAGGTCCCGGTTGATGAAAGTGGAAGCGGCTTTTGATGCTGTTTTGCGCGTATCAGCCTAGCTGCTTTTCGCAAAAACGACTTGGCGTACGTCGATGTTTCCCGACAAAAATCCCGCCTCGCAGTAGGCGAGATAATATTCCCACAGCCGCCGGAACCGTTCATCGAAGCCGAGCGGCGTAAGGTTTGGCCAAGCGGTTCGGAAATTATGCCGCCAGGTCGCCAGCGTCCTGGCATAATCTTTCCCGAAAATGCGCTCGCGAATGACGGGCACTCCAAATCGCTCGCCGAGAGATCTGAGAACCTGCGGCGAGGGCAACATGCCGCCGGGAAAAACGTAACGCTGAATGAAATCGACTTCGCGGCGATAGGCCTGGAACAGGCTGTCCTGGATAGTGATCGCCTGGACACCGGCAAGGCCACCTGGCAGCAGCCGATCACGCAATTGCGAGAAATAGTGCGGCCAGAACTGTTCGCCCACCGCCTCGATCATTTCGATGGAGGCGATGCGGTCATAATGATCACGTTCGTCTCGGTAATCCTGCAACCTGATCTCGACACGATCGTTGAGGCCGGCCGCCTGGATGCGGGCTCGCGCGAAGTCGCGCTGCTCCTTGCTGATGGTGAGTCCGACGACCTTCGCGCCCAGCGTCTTTGCGACGTGTTCGGCGAAGCCGCCCCAGCCGCAACCGATCTCCAGCAGTTTTTGACCGGGTTTGAGATCGATCGCTTCAGCAAGTCGCCGATATTTATTGTTTTGCGCGGCGGTGAGATCGGCCGTGTGCTCCTCAAACAGTGCCGAGGAATAGGTCATGCTCGGATCGAGCCATGATGAATAGAAGGCGTTTCCGATGTCGTAGTGCTTGTAGATATTTCGCCGCGCCTGACGTCGGGTGTTGCGGTTGAACCAGTGACGGATGATCTGGAATGCCCGCACCATCGGCTTGCCGACGAGCATGGATCGCATCCAGTCCTGGTTTACGCAGAAGAGATAGAGAAATTGAGTGAGGTCGGGAGTGTCCCATTCGCCGCGCAAGTATGCTTCCGCAATGCCGATGTCGCCGCCGCGAATGAGTCGTGAAGCAAATCCGTAGCCATAGACCTTCATGGCGGCCGCCGGCCCGGGGGCGTTATCGCCAAGCCTGACGATGCGGCCATCCGGCAAGCTCACTTTGAGCGAGCCGCAACGCAGTCGCGCCCCATAGTTGAGCGCGAGGCGTACCATGCGGGGCAGGTCCGCCGGCAGGCGATCCAACGTTTCGGACGTAACCGGAATGACCTCGGGCATGGCTGGCCGACCAACTTCTCCCTTCTGCTGCGAACAGGCACGGAAATATAAGCATGACGTCGCTCAATCGCCAAGCTTGAGGCACTCAGCCGTTGCGCCGCCGCGCGAGCCGTACTCGTTTCCGTCAGCGCCACGGCGTCGCCACCGGGTGGGGCTAGGGCGGGAAGCGAAAAAGGAAGCAGTGGCGCGGTCGCCACGTCTGGCTTAGGACCCTGGCAGATGACCCGGCTCCAATGCTGCGGTCGTTGCTGCCAGTCCCGGCGCGGCGTATAGCAGGGCCATGTCCAGCCCTCCCAAAGCCGAAGGTGGTGTTACCGCAGCTTCGGCGGTGCCTGAATGCCCGCATTGCCATAAGCCGTGGCCCTTGTGTGTCTGTGAAGAGGTCAGGCCGATCGATAGCCGCATCGAACTGCTGATCTTGCAGCATCCACAGGAGCAGGACCGGGCGCTCGGTACGGCGCGGCTGACGGCGATGCACTTCGAAAGGGCGGCGGTAAAGGTCGGTCTCTCGTGGCCGAGCCTTTCAAAAGCATTGGGACGGACCGTTGCCGATCCCTCCCGTTGGGCGGTGCTCTATTTGGGGTCTGCAAAAGCAGGCGATCTGGGCACGACGGAAGAAGTCGTCGCCATAAATCGCAAAGGCGAGATGGAGCAGAGCCAGCGCGCCATCCTGAGCCGCATCGAAGGAGTGGTGCTGCTGGACGGCACCTGGAGTCAGGCCAAAGCGCTGTGGTGGCGCAATCCTTGGATGCTGAAATGCCAGCGCCTGATCCTCGGGCCCTCGCAGCCCTCGCGCTATGGGAAGCTTCGGCGGGAGCCGCGCCGCGACGGGCTTTCCACTATCGAGGCGGCGGCGCTGGTTGTTTCCCGTCTCGAAAGGCGCCCTGACATCGCCGATGCGCTGAACGCCAGCTTCACGCGAATGCTGAAAAAATACCGCGAGGTGCAGGAAGAACAGCCCGAACTCACGCCGAAACGGCCCAAACGGGATTTTCGTCGCCGCCGGCGGAGCTAGGTATCCGCCGAACCGCTGCGAGCAACCCTTGCCTTAAGCCGGCGTTATTGACGTCGCCAAGCGAGAACGCTCATCGGCGCGTGATCAGATACGTTAACGGTCCGATTCTAACCTATTTCCTACCGACCAAGACACGAGGACAGCCCCATGATTTTGGTGACCGGCGGCGCCGGCTATATCGGCTCTCACACCTGCGTCGAGCTTCTCAATGCCGGCAAAGAGATTGTGGTCCTCGACAACTTCGCCAACTCCAGCCGCAAGTCGCTGGAACGCGTCCGACAGATTTCCCGGAAGCCATTTGCAGTTGTCGAAGGCGATATTCGTGATCAGGCGGTTCTCGAGAAGACATTGAAGGATTTCGGTTGCGCGGCTGTTATCCATTTTGCCGGACTGAAATCCGTGCTCGAGTCCGTCAACTCGCCGCTCGACTACTACGACAACAATGTCATCGGCAGCCACCGACTATTGCGAGCGATGCAGACAAGCGGCGTCAAGCGCATGATCTTTTCTTCCTCGGCGACAGTCTACGGCGACCCGAAGTTTCTTCCCTACACCGAGGATCACCCGCTCAACCCCGTCAATCCCTATGGCCGCACCAAACTCATTGTCGAGGAGATGCTGCGCGACTTAAGTGCCAGCGACCCTACCTGGAGCATCGGAATCCTGCGCTACTTCAATCCCATCGGAGCACATGAGAGCGGCCTGATCGGCGAGGATCCCAAGGGCGTTCCGAACAATCTTCTACCATTCGTGGCCCAGGTTGCGGTCGGCCGACGCGAGCGCCTGAACATCTGGGGCAATGATTACGATACCGCGGACGGAACGGGTGTGCGGGACTACATCCACGTCGTGGATCTGGCCCAGGGGCACGTAGCCGCGCTGAAGTCGCTCGAACAGACGGGATGCTTCGCTCTCAATCTGGGAACGGGAAGGGGCAATAGTGTGCTGGAGGTCGTCAAGGCCTTCGAGCAGGCGAGTGGGAAGCCAATTCCCTATGACATGCGGCCGCGCCGCTCCGGCGATATCGCCAGCTGTTACGCGGCGACGGATCGCGCAACAAGATATCTCGGCGGCTGGCGAGCAACCAGAGATATCGAGACGATGTGCAGAGATCATTGGCGCTGGCAGAGCCAGAATCCAAATGGATATGCTGGATAAGGAGCACCGGCTATCTCACCTGTGACGGCGAAATCGGCGGCTAAATCGTTGATTTTAATGGAGGCCACGACCAGAATTGAACTGGTGTAAACGGTTTTGCAGACCGCTGCGTAACCACTCCGCCACGTGGCCCCACCGGGCGGGGATTAATATAGACGACCAAGGGGATAGGCAACCTTCCTGAAACCGAATCTGGCAGGATTCGACGATTCTCACGCATCGATGACGCAAGCCATGCGCGCAGATTTTGCGCGGAAAAGCTCGTCGGGGCGCGGTCGAATTCGCGTGAAGCGCGACGCCGCACCAGGCGGACTAAAAATCCTGTTAGGTTCGAACAGCCATCGAACCCCGGCGTTGTTGTTCTGTCTTGGGAGGAGGGCATCATGAAGAACCTCTCCTTGGTTTGTATCGCAGTATGCATGAGCTTCGCTGCGACGCCGGCGTCAGCCCTTGTTGGGGGCACGAACTACTCTCATTCATCCGGCCTTGGCATTCCCGACACTGGCGGCGCGTTCGGCGAGAGGGTAACGGCACCTGGAACCAATTCGTCGGGCACCGCACTTTCGACGAGCGGCTTTGGGGCGCGCCCACAAAAGGGGGCACTGCTTGGCACCGGCGCCGCGGTAGACGGCGAGGAAGCACGGGTCGATAAAGCGCTCAGCTCAGTCTGCCGCGGTTGCTAGCGAGTTTCGGCGCCGTCCGGGACGGCAGAAGGCGCGTCAGCAGGTCGCGTGCCAACCGTCCGGGAAAGGGATGAGCGGCCAGGCTGACCCGTTATCGTTGGCGCCCTCCGGGGGACAGCGATATGTCCTCAAGCCGGTGATAAAGTCCTGTTGCGGGACCGGCGCCACGGCCGCGTTGACGGCATCGAGCAGTCGTTCGAATTCCGCTTCACTCATCGCGCTCTCCCGCATTCCAGCGCGGAAAGCTCGCAGGACTTTTTCTTTTCCAGATTGAGCAAATCGCTCAAATTGTAGCGATTCGGCAGAGGTTGGACCCGGGTAGTTACCCAAGTGCTAATGCGCGGGAGTGGATCGACCTGCACAAATCGACGCATTCGCTTTTGAGGGGTGATCGCGGTTCGCATCGTCGGCCAACAGGATGACGCCGCCGCCTTTCGTGCCGCGACGATCATCTCAGGGAGTTCGCCCTTCGAGACATCGACAGTTGCGAACGCGATTTCCCGACCGAGGCGATGACTTGAGACCAGCGGCTTTATCGGGAGCACGGAAAAAGGGGCTTATTTCGTCCTTTGCAAGCCTCGGAGGCTTTGTTATACGCTCCGCCGTGCGAACAGCGGTTTCGCCTATTCCTCGGTAGCTCAGCGGTAGAGCATTCGACTGTTAATCGAATGGTCCCTGGTTCGAATCCAGGCCGAGGAGCCAGCAAAATCAGGCACTTTTTAAAAATCCTGCCTGCCACTGGTTCCCTCCCTCACATCTGAGACCCTCTTTCGAGGCGCCGCCAAAGCTCCGGCGCGGGCATCCATCCTTGCTGTTTGCATGCGCGGGCCTGCGCGGTTTGCCGCCATGTTGCGTTTTGGCGAACCTTGTATCAAAGATGGCCCCGCTTTTT
>NZ_DAIDJE010000072.1 GCF_027451485.1 Bradyrhizobium sp. | reverse complement strand
ACAGTCTCACGCTCTTTGGCTTCTGGCACTCCACGACATGATTTCATTTGCAGTTTTCGTGTGCAGCTTTTTCGGTGCAGCGGTCGAGTGGCGCGGCCAGAATTACCGAGTGTTCCGCGACGGCAGTATTGAGAAGGACGGATTCGACTAAGAGACGGTTCGGGATTGCCGCACTCCACCATGGATCGCTCTGACGATCCACCGGTAGCGCGCAGGCCTGCGGTATTGGGCACCTGACAATCTCCCCAAGGCCGTGATGCGATCAAGTCGACCCCAACGGCGACAGCGATCCGGATCAAGGGATGAAACGCCGGGCCAACTCCCAGGCAGCGAGATGCCGCCTTTCAACCGACCACGGCGACATCGAGAATTTCTGGCTGCCGCCTAGCCTTGGGAGGAAAAGCACCCGACTTGAGCGCAGCTGACATTCGCATGTGACAGAGATCTCGCTCATCAGACGACCTGCTCATCTGTCCGGGAATCAAACATGGCTGATTAGTACTCTCCGCCGGGTACCACGGTCGTTGTCGCGGTTGCCTTTTAAAGGAGAAAGATGCAACTAGCCGACAACACGGCGGAGGCACGTCGAGCCCGCTTCGGCAGCGACCGGCGCAACCAGAAAGTTGGCGCGGCCGGTTTCACGGGGTGTCAGATCGTTACCCCTCCAACAAAATGACGTGGTGATGCCGGTAAACGATCAGATCGGCGGGCGCCCGACGGCGCTCCACACGAGGAGGCAAGAGATGCGGATGTTCGTTCTGCCGGGCGACGGTATCGGGCCGGAAATTTGTCAAGCCACCGTCACGGTTCTCCAGGCGGCCGACCGGGCATTCGAACTCGGTCTGTCCTACGACTATGAAGAAATCGGCTTTGTCAGCCTGGAGAAATACGGCACGACCTTACGTGACGAAACCCTCGAACGGGCCCGGAGCTTCGACGGCATCATTCTCGGACCGGTGTCGCACATGGATTATCCGCCGCGCGACAAAGGCGGCCCAAACCCATCCGCCCAGTTCCGCGTCAAGCTCGATCTCTATGCCAATGTCCGGCCGGCCCGCTCGCGCCCGTTCCTGAACGCGAGTGGCAAGGAGATGGATCTCGTCATCATGCGGGAGGCGACCGAAGGCTTCTACCCGGACCGCAACATGTTCAAGGGATCCGGCGAATTCATGCCGACGCCTGACGTCGTCATCTCGATGCGCAAGCTGACTGCGCATGCGTGCGAGCGCATCGCACGTGCCGCCTTTGTGCTTGCCATGAAGCGCCGCAAGAAGGTTACGGCCATCCACAAGGCAAACAATTTCATCCTCTCGGACGGGTTCTTCCTCGAGAAGGTGCACAAGGTCGCTGCAGATTTCCCGGAAGTCAGCGTTGACGAGGTGATTGTCGATGCAATGACTGCGCACCTTGTCCGTCACCCCTCACGGTTCGACGTGGTCGTCGCAACCAATTTCCATGCCGACATTCTTTCGGATCTGGCGAGCGAACTCTCAGGAGGCCTTGGCCTCGCAGGTTCGATCAATGCCAATGCCGAAACAGGCCGCGTGTGTGCCCAGGCCCAGCACGGCTCGGCGCCCGACATCCAGGGGCAGAACAAGGCCAATCCGACCTCGCTGATCCTGTCTGCCGGCATGATGCTGAGCTGGCTCGGCGAGCAGCGCGGGCTTCCCGCGTTCGAAGCAGCCGGGGCCGCGATCGACCGCGCGGTCGATGCCGTGTTGGCCGATCCCAAGACCCGCACGCCCGATCTCGGTGGCCCCCTGGGTACGGATGCATTCGGGGAACATGTGGCGCGGCGCGTGGCGCGGAGCTGATCGGCGAGAATGATCGCGGCCCGAGCACCTCGCGCCAGCGATACGGCAAGGCAGCTGCGGCAGAAATTCGCAGTTCCGTCTCGTGGACCTCTGTTCGCGCCGCCTCAATGAGCGGAAGGTCGGACCATCAGCTCGCAGGCCCTGCCCGCTTTTCGGGCTTTGCCGCCGGCCAGGCACGCATCGCCAACCGGCCGATTTCAGAGAGCTTCTCGCGCGAGGCTCCGTCGCGCGCCTGCACCGCAAGCCCCCGCGCCACCGCGCTGTAATAGGCGGCCAGCATGTCGCAATCAGTATCTTCCGACAGATCGCCGTTGGCGACGCCCTTGCGCATGCGTTCCGCCATCGCGCTTTCGGAAAATGCGCGATACTCGGCCATCTTGTCGCGAACGTTCTTCATTCCCGGCGAACAATGTGTCCCGGCGAGCGAGATCATGCATCCCAGCGGATGGTCACCGCGCGTGAATTCTTCTGCCGTCGCCTCAAACAGTCGTGCGAAGGCCGTTTTCGTATCGATCGAGGGGTCATTGAGAATGGCAAAGAACCATTGGCCGGCCCATTCCAGATACGAGCGCGTGGCCTCGCCGTAGAGAGCTTCCTTGCTTCCGAACGAGTTGTAGAAACTCGACGCGCTGATTCCCATCGCGGCAATCAGGTCGTCGAACGACGTCCCTTCGTAGCCGCGTTCCCAGAACAGCTTCATCGCCGCGTTCAGCGCCGTGCCGCGATCAAATACCGCGGGCCGGCCCCTGCCGCGCCTGCCCTCTTCCAGTTTCGTCCCTTGATTTATTTTTGGTGTCATCGCTCCAAAAATCCTTGAACAGCGCCTCCCTGGCTCTATATCCCGAGCTCTATATTGGAGCGAATCCTCCAAATATCAACCCCGCCGCCGCCAAATTCAACAAGAAGATCAACAGGAACGACTGGGCAGCCTCATGGATCAGATCAGCGATCGCTCGAACATTGAACGCGAACCGGCTGACAGGCCAATGCCGCGGCGCCGGCGGACCTGGCGAACGCCTGCAATCGGCGCAGCGATGGCCGTCGCCGCCCTGCTCGTCTATTTCGGCCTTGCAGCCCATCGAGGCAATCAGGCGGCCGCGGTCCCAACACCCGCGCCGCAGGTGACGGTCAGCCAGCCATTGCAGCGCAAGATCGATAGCAGGGCCAGTTTCCTCGGACAATTTTCGGCGATCGACAGGGTCGAACTGCGCGCCCAGGTCGGCGGGACGCTGACCGAGATCCATTTCAGGGACGGCCAGATCGTCCATAAAGGCGACCTGCTGTTCGTGATCGACCCGCGACCCTACGAGATCAAGCTCGAACAAGCCAAGGCGGCGTTGCAGACGGCGACGGCCCGGGTCGAACTTGCGAACGCCCAGCTTTCGCGCGCGCAGTCGCTCCGGCGCAACGAATTCGCGACCCAGGAAACGGTCGACCAGCGCACCTCGGACCAGGATTCCTCAAGCGCCGCGGTCGAAGACGCCAAGGCTCGCATCCGCGATGCCGAGCTCGACCTCGAATATTGCCATGTGCGCGCGCCCTTCACCGGGCGCATCGGCGCACGCCAGGTTTCAGTCGGAAGCCTCGTTGCCGGCAGCCGCGCCGCGACGAGCCCGACCACCCTGTTGGCGACACTGGTCTCGCTCGATCCGCTCTATCTCGACTTCGACATGAGCGAATCCGACTTTTTGACCTTCTCGCGGGAGCGCGCGCGCGTCGGCGGTCCGCTCGCCAACAAGGTGATGATCGGCCTCAGCGACGAAAACAACTTCACGCGCGACGGGACGCTCGACTTCATCGACAATGCGCTCGACCGGTCGAGCGGCACTATTCACGCGCGGGCGACTGTGCCGAATCCCGACCTGTTCCTGGCGCCCGGCCAATTCGCCCGGCTTCGCGTCGCGATCGCGTCGCCCACGTCGGCCTATCTGCTTCCGGACTCCGCCGTCGTGCTCGACCAGTCACAGCATTTGGTAATGACGGTCGGGCCCGATGCGACGGTGAAGCCCAAGATCGTGACAACCGGCGATCTTCGCGGCGGATTGCGCGTGATCCGGTCCGGGCTGGGGCCGATGGACCGGGTCGTCATTGACGGCCTCGTGCGCGCCGTTCCCGGCAGAAAGGTCGCGCCGCAGCACGGCACCATCCACTACGACGCGGCGGCCGACGAGCAGGGCTGACGCACATTGGATCGAGGCAGGAGCTTTCCATGACCCATAGCTTCATCGACAGGCCGATTTTCGCCACCGTGCTGAGCGTCTTCGTGACGCTGATCGGGTTAGGAGCGCTCGCGATTCTGCCCATTGCGCAATATCCGGAGATCGTGCCGCCCACGGTCCAGATCACCACGAGCTATCCCGGAGCGTCTGCGGACGTCGTGTCGCGGACAGTTGCCACGCCGCTTGAGCAGGAGATCAACGGCGTCGAGAATATGATCTACATGAACAGCCAGTCGACCGGCGACGGCAAGCTCACGATCACGGTGACATTCCGGATCGGCACCGACCTCAACGTTGCGCAGATGCTGACTCAGAATCGCGTGCAGGACGCCTTGCCGCGCCTGCCGGAGGACGTGCAACGGCTGGGCGTGCAGGTCAGAAAGGCGACCCCGAACATTCTGCTCGCCGTCCATCTCTATTCGCCGGATTCGTCCCGCGACCTGCTCTACATCTCGAACTACGCCACATTACATGTGAAGGACGTGCTGGCACGGCTACCGGGGGTCGGCGACATCACGATGCAGGGCGGGCGTGAATATGCCATGCGCATTTGGCTCGATCCGGACAAGGTCGCGGCGCATAACTTGAACGCCGGCGAAGTCCTGGCCGCGCTACGCGCCCAGAACATCCAAGTCTCGGCGGGCATCCTGAACCAGCCGCCAATTGCATCAAAGCAGGCTTATCAGCTCAACGTTCAGACGCTCGGCAGGCTTTCGACGCCCGAAGAGTTCGCCGCAATCGTTCTGAAGGCCGACAGCGCGGGCCGCGTGACGCGGCTGCGCGACGTTGGCCGCGTCGAGATCGGCGCCTCTGACTACGGTTCGAGCGCCTATATGGACCGGCAGCCAGGTCTGCCGCTCCTGATCTTCGCTCAGCCCGGGGCCAATTCGCTCGCCGTCGATCGCGAAGTGATCGCCGCGATGGAGAAGCTCGGCAAGGACTTCCCGCCGGGGCTCGAATACAAGATCATCTACGATCCGACCATCTTCGTCAGCAAATCGATCGACGAGGTAATCAAGACCATTTTCGTCGCGATCCTGCTCGTCGTCGGCGTCGTCTTCCTGTTTCTCCAGAGCTGGCGGGCTGCCATCATTCCGGTGATTGCAATCCCGGTCTCGCTGATCGGCACCTTCAGTTTCCTCTACGCACTCGGCATTTCGCTGAACAACCTGTCGCTGTTCGGCCTGGTGCTGGCGGTCGGCATCGTGGTCGACGACGCCATCGTGGTGGTGGAGAACGTCGAACGCAATCTCGAGCGCGGCATGAGCCCGAAACAAGCCGCCCACGTCACCATGAACGAGGTCGGCGGCGCGCTGATCTCGATCGCGCTGACATTGTGCGCGGTGTTCGTGCCGTCGGCCTTTCTGTCCGGCATTACCGGGCAGTTTTTCCGGCAATTCGCCGTCACCATCGCTGCCTCGACCTTGATTTCCTGCTTCGTCTCGCTGACGCTGAGCCCCGCGCTCTGTGGGGTTCTGTTCAAGGCCCATGAGCCGGGCCACGCTACGCGCCGTACATTGATCGCGCGTCTCGTGCAGAGCGCATTCGACCGCTTTAACTTCGGTTTCAACTGGCTTTCGACTGCCTACGGCCGACTGACTCGGCGGCTCTTGCAGGTCGCCGGCGTCATGCTCGCGGTCTATCTTGCCTTGATCGGCATCGCCGGATTCCAGTTTGCCCGCGCCCCTACCGGCTTTATCCCCGAGCAGGATCAGGGTTACCTTATCACGGTCGTCCAGTTGCCGCCCGGCGCAACGCTCGATCGCACCGAGGCGGTGGTCAAGAAGGCGATCGACATCATCATGTCGACGCCAGGTGTGGAGCATGTGGCGCCGTTTGCCGGACTCGACGCGACGACCTTCACGATCGCCTCAAATGCCGGCACGATATTCTCCGGCCTGCCGTCGCTCTATAATCACGAAGTCAAGGGTGTGAACGCGGCCAGCGTCCTGGCCGAGTTGCGCAAACGCCTGTCGGTCATCCAGGAAGCCCACGTCCTGACGATCCCGCCGCCGCCGGTGCAGGGCATCGGCAATGCCGGCGGTTTCAAGATGATGTTGCAGGACCGCGCCGGCCTCGGATCGGACGCACTCGCGAGGGCTGCGCAGGCGCTGGTCGCCGCGGCCAACAAGGACCCGAGCTTCGCCGGGGTCTTCACGCTGTTCGGCACTCATTCGCCATCGATCTATGCCGACATTGATCGGGAGAAGGCCGAGAAGGTCGGCCTGACGCCGACTGACGTGTTCTCAACGCTCCAGCTCTATCTCGGCTCGCAATATGTCAATGACTTCAACTATCTTGGCCGCACTTATCAAGTGATCGCGCAGGCAGGCGCGAGCTTCCGCCAGGATCCGCAGGATATCGCACGGCTGAAAGTGCGCAATGTATCCGGCGAGATGGTACCGATCGGCACCGTCGCGCGGCTGAAAGCCGAGAGCATGCCCTACCGGGTACCTCGCTACGATCTGTTTCCCGCCGCCGAAGTCATGGGCGTCGCGGCGCCGGGCGTTGCGACGGGCAGCGCACTGCAACGGATGGAGGAACTCGCGCACCAAGTGCTGCCACCCGGCATCGGGTTTGAGTGGACGGAGCTTGCATTCCAGCAGCAACTGCCTGGGACCTCGTCGCTCCTCGTGTTCGGGGCCGCAGCGTTGTTCGTGTTCCTGGTGCTCGCGGCGCAGTACGAGAGCTGGAACTTGCCGTTGGCAGTGGTGATGATCGTGCCAATGTGCCTGCTCGCTTCGGTGACCGGGCTGTTGATGCGAGGCATGCCGATCGACGTGCTGGCGCAGATCGGCTTCGTCGTGCTGGTCGGCCTGGCCGCCAAAAACGCCATCCTGATCGTGGAGTTTGCGCGGCAAACTGAAGAAAGCGGAGCCACTCCCGCTGAAGCCGCCGTCACCGCTGCGCGCACCCGGCTTCGTCCGATTCTGATGACGTCCCTGGCCTTCATCTTCGGTGTCGCGCCGCTGGTGGTTGCGAGCGGCGCAGGCTCGGAAATGCGACAGTCGCTGGGAACAGCCGTGTTTTCCGGCATGCTCGGCGTCACCGCCTTCGGCCTGCTATTCACCCCCGCCTTCTACACGATCGTCCGCAGGATTGGCCGCAAGGGCACGAAGCCCGGCGCGGCGAGAAGTGGCGCCGCTCCGGGTCATGACCATGCGAGCGCGCGCACGCCGCGTGACCTGGACCTGAAAGCGGGCCGCCGACTACGCGGCGCGGATATTGGCAAGGAAGCGGTCGACGTCGGCGCGCAGCTTCGCCGCCTGACTGCTCAACTGCTCGGCCGAGGCAAGCACACCGTTTGATGCATTGCCGGTCTTTTCGGCCGCTTGGTTGACGGCCGCGATATTGCTCGAGACCTGTCCAGTTCCGAGTGCGGCCTCCTGGACGTTGCGGGCGATTTCCTGGGTCGCCGTTCCCTGCTGCTCGACCGCGATCGAGATGGCGGACGTAATCTCGTTGATTGCTCCGATGGTGCGGCCGATGCCCTCGATCGCCTGCACCGCTTCTGTGGTCGCATCCTGCATGGCGCCAACCTGGGCCGAGATTTCATCGGTCGCCTTCGCCGTCTGGCTCGCCAGCGACTTGACCTCGTTGGCGACAACGGCAAAGCCCCTGCCCGCTTCGCCGGCCCGCGCCGCCTCGATCGTGGCATTGAGCGCGAGAAGGTTGGTCTGGCTTGCGATATCGCTGATCAGCTTGACGACGTCGCCGATCTTCTGTGCCGCCGCTGACAGGCCCTGCACCGTGACATTGGTGCGGTTGGCTTCGGCGACCGCCTGACCCGCGATTTCCGTCGACTGAGTGACCTGGCGGCCGATTTCGGACACCGAAGACGACAATTCCTCAGTGGCGGCGGCAACAGTCTGCACGTTGACCGAGGCCTGCTCAGCGACCGCAGCGACGGACGTGGCCTGCCGGCTCGCCTCGATCGCGGTTGAGGACATGCTTCGCGAAGTTGCCTGCATGTCCGAGGCGGCGCCCGATAGGCTGTCCAGCGACGCACGAACGCCGCGCTCGAATTCGTCAGCCGTACGGGCCAGCAAGACCTTGCGTTCGGAATCGGCCTGCGACTTTAATACGTCCTGCTCGCCGCGAAGCCGGCCTGCCTCGACCATGTTGTCGCGGAACACCTTCACGGACTGCGCCATCGCGCCGACCTCGTCGCCGCGGTCGAGCGCCGGAATGGAAGTCGCCGTATCGCCTTCCGCAATCTTGCGCATCGCCATCGTCATGGCAGTGATCGGATTCACGACGCTGCGGCCGAGCAGGAAGAACAGACCGCCGATTACCAGCAGCGCCAGGACAACCATGATCGACCTGTTGCGGGCTTGCTGCCAGAAGATGGCATCCACGTCATCGAGGTAGATGCCGGAGCCGATGATCCAATCGAACGGTTTGAATTCGACGGAATAGGTAAGTTTCGGTATCGGATCGCCACCCGCCGCCCGCGGGAAGCGGAACGTCAGGAACGATCCACTGCTGGATGCGCGTTCAAGCTGACGCCGTACGAACGGCACGCCGTCCGGGTCGGTGGCGCCCATCAGGTTCTTGCCCTCGACCTGAGGGTTCGGGTTCGACGCCGCAACGCCCTGGCGATCGATGGCGTAGACATAATCACCCTTCCCGAAGCGCATGCTGCGCAGCAACGCCTTGGCCCGCTCCATCGTCTCGGCCTCGGACAGCCCGGCCTTGCGGGAAAGCTGATAATCATAGTCGAGCGTCTCGCGGGCGATCGTGACGATGTCCTGGAGCTTGGCCCGGCGGTCTTCCATCATATTGTCCCACAGCGCCGACAGCCCAAGGCCGGCCATCGCCGCGATGCTCAGCACGGAAAGACCGATCATCATCAAGAGCTTGTAGGAAATGCGTAAGTTGCCGAGCATTGAACACCTGGTTTCCGGAAAGCGCCCTGCGCGCGACTGACCAAAGCGGCGCAGATCAACGACCAAGTTCACGTTAACGAGATAGACCTAAGTAAGGGTAAAAATCCCTAAACGCCCGGCACAAGCCGGAGGGCGATATGGCTTTGCGCTTGAAGCGGCGCCACATTTTGGGCGTGCGATTTGGGCCTGCAATGCGCTTGTTCGATCGCGACCGATCGAGAACGCCTTTTGCGAGGATTCGGTGATCGCCACATAAATCTCATCGAGATTCGGCTGCGCGACGCAATAAGGCAGCCTCACATAAATCGTGTTGCCGGGCGGCAGAGGTGCCGCGGATAGCTTGCGAACTTCGGAATCGGAGATCTTGCCTCACGCCGGCGCCCGGTTGAGGCGCGAGGTCATGCCGAGCCGGTCCAGCAGGTTGGCGTCGCGGGCGGCCTGCGGGTTCTTCGTGGTCAGGAGGACATCGCCGATGAAGATCGAATTGGCACCGGCCAGGAAACACAGCGCCTGCAATTCGTCGGTCATGTATTGCCGCCCGGCCGAAAGCCGCACCACGCTCTGGGGCATCATGATGCGGGCGACCGCAACCAGCCGCGCCAACGAGATCGGATCGGGGCGTTCGGCGGTGTCGTTGACCGGCACGCCCTTCACCTCGTTCCAAAGATTGATCGGCACGCTCTCGGGGTGATCCGGCAGATTGGCGAGCAACACCAGCATGCCGAGCCGATCGTCGACCGCCTCGCCCATGCCGATGATGCCGCCGCAGCAAACCTTGATGCCGGCCTCGCGAACACGGGCCAGCGTGTCGATGCGATCCTGCAAGGTGCGGGTGGTGATGATGTGGTCGTAAAATTCCGGGGAGGTGTCGACGTTATGGTTGTAGAAATCGAGCCCGGCCTCGCGCAGGCGCGCGGCCTGCGGGCCGGTGAGCATGCCCAGCGTCACGCAGGTTTCCATGCCGAGCTCCTTCACGGCACTGACCATGCCGCAGACCTCATCCAGATCGCGCTCCTTCGGATTGCGCCACGCCGCCGCCATGCAGAAGCGGGCCGCGCCGGCGTCGCGCGCGCGCCGCGCGGTTGCGACCACATCGGCTTGCGCCATCAGCTTGGTCGCCTTCAGCCCGGTGTCGTAGTGCGCGCTCTGCGAGCAGTAGCCGCAGTCCTCCGGGCAGCCGCCGGTCTTGATGCTCAGCAGGCTCGCGGTCTCGACGTGATTGGGATCGAAGTTGGCGCGATGGGCACTCTGGGCGCGAAACATCAGGTCGGCGAAGGGCAGATCGTAAAGGGTCTGTGCCTCCGTACGGGTCCAGTCGTATCGGATCGCGTCGATACCGTGGCTGTCCCGAACCCGGCCGTTATCTCGCGGTCCAACCAATCCGTCGGCCATGCAGACACCTTTTTTATTTATAGATAAACGCGTTCTTTATCTATAATCATGTGGATGGCTCTACGTTAGCCGAGGCCAGCTGACCCTGCATCCAAATTTGTAATAGATAATCTATGAACGAGAGCAATGAGAGCGCCACCATCGCGGCGCGGATTACCAAGGCGATTGCCGAACGCATTATCGCCGGGACCCTCAAGCCGGATGCGCCGCTACGGCAGGATCACATCGCGCGCGAATTCAATTCGAGCCATGTCCCGGTTCGCGAGGCCTTTCGGCAGCTCGAAGCGCAGCATCTCGTCACTGCCCTTCCCCGCCGCGGCGTTCGGGTCGCCCCGCTCGACGCCGCTTCCATCCGCGAGATCTCCGAGATGCGCGCCGCGCTCGAAGTGGTGGCGCTGCGCCACGCCGCACCCAAGCTGACGCAAGCTCACCTCGCCAAGATCGAACTGGCGCTGATCGAGGGCGAAAACGCCGAAACATTGCAGGAATTCGAGACCGCAAACCGCGCCTTCCACCAGGCGCTGGTGACACCGTGCGGTATGCCGCGCTTGCTCGCCAGCCTCGACGGACTGCAGCGTGCGAATTCACGCCTGGTGTTTGCGACGGCACGCAGCTCTGGTTGGCGACCGCGGTCTAATCAGGATCATCGGCTCATTCTCGGCGCGTTGCGCGCCCGAAATCTCGAGCAGGCGAGTTCTCTGCTCGCCCGCCACATCCAGACCATCGAGCGGCTGACGGTTCCTGCGGCTTAGAAGAGAGATGATCGGCCTGCGGCGAAGCATATGCCGCAGAGTCCGGCTCAGGCGCCGGCCAGCGGCAGGCTCTCTGCCGCAATCGCAACGAACTGCGCCAAGCGGCGTCCGAGACGACAGCGGGTCGAGCGGAAAAATGAATTCAGGCGGCCCATGACTTGTTTCCGAAGACTCTCGTCCAAGTCCTTGACCTGAAACTCGAAAGTCCTGACGTACAGGTATGGGTTTCGCGGCAAGCGGTGTCGAGACTCCGACAAAAATAGCAATGGGACGCGCGTCCAGCCCCGCCCGGCCAGCAGATTCATTGTCCGGTGCCGCCCGGTGAAGAACAAAATCTTCTACGGGGCTGGCTGACCGCTTATCCCGGCGTGAAACCAAAGGTGCGCTCGAAGCGCCTGGCATAGGCCGGCCAAACCTCGGGATTGACCAGGCGCGGCGGCCGCTTGCCGTCAAGCGCATCGAGCATCTGTTCGGCGGCGATTCTCGCCATGTTCTCGCGCGCCTCTTTCGTGACGCCCGCCGTGTGCGGGCTCGCGATCACATTGTCGAACTGCAAAAGCGGATGGTCCGGCGGCGGCGGCTCCTTGGCCCAGACGTCGAGGCCTGCCCCTGCAATGCGCTTGTCGCGCAGCGCCTGCTCCAGCGCGACCTCGTCATGAATAAAGCCACGTGCCGTGGTGATGAAATAGGCGTGCGGCTGCATCAGTGCAAATTCGCGCGCCCCGATCATGCCGCGGTTGTCCTTGGTCAGCGGGCACGAAATCGAAACGAAATCCGAGCGTCGCAGCAGATCATCGAGTGCGACCTTCTCGCCACCGCGCTCCGCCATTTCGGTTGCAGAGAGATAAGGGTCGTAGGCCAGCACATTCATGGAAAGCAGGCCCTTGCAGAGCGCGGCAATGCGGCGGCCGACATTGCCGAGACCGACGATGCCGATGGTCTTGCCTTGCACTTCGTTGCCCATCAACGCGTTGCGGTTGACGTTAGCTTCGCGCCTGATCACGCGATCGGCCTGAATGATGCGCTTCGAAAGCGTGATCAGCATCGCGAGCGCATGTTCGGCGACCGAATGCGCATTGCCGCCGGACTGGTTGACGACGATCACGCCCGCCGCCGTGCAGGCATCAACATCGACCGGATCGTAGCCGGCGCCGTTCGAGGAGACGATCAGGAGATTGGGGGCGCGGCGAAGCAGATCGGCGTCGACGTGAAAATGCCTCGCCAGTTCATCGCGCGCGGCCCCGATCTGATAGGCGTGCGCGGCGGATAGAACCGGTGCAGCAACCTCCTCCGGGCTTTCATTCTCGAGCCGGTCGAGGCGGACGTCGGGACGGGCCTTCAGGATATCGGCATAGAGCTGGTTGGCGAGGTATTTGACGTAGAACACGCGCTTGTTGTTGACGGACATCTTTCTTCTTTCGCTTCGATCAGTCGGCCGAGATGCCGGCTGCTTTGATAATCGGTCCCCACTTGTCGTAATCCGCGTGGATCTTGGCATCGAGTTGCTGCGGAGTGCTGCCGACCGGCGAGTCACCGAACTTCGCAAGTCGCTGCTTGACGGCATCGGTGTTCAAGGCGGCGACGAAATCCCTGGAAAGTTTCGCGACGAGGTCGGACGGCATTCCGCGCGGCCCAAGCACGGCCCACCAGACTTCGGTGGCATAACCAGGCAGCGTCTCCGAGATCGCCGGCACGTCAGGCAATAGCGGCGACCGCTGAGCCGTCGTCACGGCCAATGCGCGCAGCGTGCCTGCCTTCAACTGGCCCAGCGCTTCCGGCGCATTGTTGAAAGACATCGGGATTTGACCGCCGAGGAGATCGTTGATTGCGGGCGCCCCGCCTTTGTACGAAATGGGCTTGATGTCGATTTTCGCCATGCTCTTGAGCAATTCGCCGGCCAGATGTGTCGACGTACCGGTACCGGCATGGCCGAAGGACAGGCTTCCCGGCTTCGCCCGCGCTTGCGACAAGACGTCCGCAAGCGACTTGAAGGGCGAGTCCGCGCGCACCAAGAGAATATTGGGGGACGTTGCCAGCAGTGAAATCGGCGTAAAATCCCTGAAGGTGTCATACGGAATGTTCGGATACAGGAACGGATTGGTGGCGTGTCCGCTCGCGACGACGATCAGCGTGTAACCGTCGGGTGGCGAGGTCACGAGCACCTGCGATGCAATGACGCCACCTGCTCCCGGCCGGTTTTCCACAATCACCGATTGTCCCCATTCGCGCGAAACCGCGTCGCCCAGGGTACGCGCGAGAATGTCGACGCCACCGCCGGCCGCATACGGGACCAAGATATGAACGGCTTTGGATGGAAAGGGAGTCTGCGCCGACGTCACACCGGAGGCAAAAATGGCTGCCACGCACACCGCACGGCGCGACCATCGGCTCAAGAACAACTTGCTCCAGAACGAGCTGTCCAAGAACTCGCCTCCCGATCTTGCTTGCCTTTGTTTCTTCGCCTTATGGCATGCCTGCGCGGAAACCGCCTCATCGCCCTGTGCAGGCCGCACGGCGCTCAGGGCATGTTGACAATCCTGCCATTCGCGTCAAGTTCGCGCCACTAAGGGTGAGGCCAAGGACGCGTCGCGTAACTTTCGCCTTGAGAGCGGAGGAAAATCAGATGGCGGACGGACAAACGTCGCCGATGGGGCTCGGCCAGAAAGCGTGGTACGAGATCGTCTTGCAGACGCTCAAGCGAAACGACGTCCGCCTCGTACCCTATGTGCCGGACCGCGTGCTGACGCGGCTGATCAAGGAACTCCACGCCGATCCGTTTTTCACGACGTTTCCGACCGCCCGCGAAGAAGAGGCCGTCGGCATCGTTTCCGGAGCCTGGATGGGCGGGATGCGCGGCGCCGTGCTGATGCAGACGTCCGGCTTTGCGACGCTTGCAAATGTGCTGGCCTCGCTCGCGCTGCCGTACCAGATTCCGCTGATCATGTTCGTCTCCGAGCGCGGAACGCTCGGAGAGTTCAATTTCGGGCAGTCGCTGGTTTGCCGCACCATGCGGCCGGTACTCGATTCGCTGGCGATGGAGCATCACACCGCAACGCGGATCGACGAATTCGAATTCATCGTCGACCGCTCGATCAAGCAGGCGATCGCCACCCAGGCGCCGGTTGCACTCATCCTGTCGCCGCTACTCACCGGCGGCAAGGTATTCGAGAAGTGAGCGAGCAAATGAGCCCTACGCAAACCCCGGCCCGCAACACCAAGGTGATGAACCGGTTCGATCTCACTTCGCGGCTGGTCGCCAAGCTGAAAAACCAGGAGGCGATTGTCGGCGGCATCGGAAATACCAATTTCGATCTTTGGGCTGCCGGTCACCGCCCCCAGAACTTCTACATGCTCGGGAGCATGGGGCTTGCGTTTCCGATCGCGCTCGGCGTCGCGCTGGCGCAGCCGGACCGGCGCGTCTTCGCCCTCGAAGGCGACGGCTCTCTGCTGATGCAGCTTGGTTGCCTGTCGACGATCGCGACGCTGAGGCCGAAAAACCTTACCATGGTCGTGATGGACAACGGCATTTACCAGATCACCGGCGCGCAGCCGACCCCGGCCGCCGCCTCAACCGATCTTATGGCGGTTGCGGTCGGTTGCGGGCTGACGAACAGCAGCTGGGCGGCCGACGAAGAGGATTTCGAGCGTCTGGTCGATCAGTCGCTGACCGCGTCCGAGCCAATGCTGATCGGCGTGCGGATTGACGACAAGCCCGGAACGGGAACGACCCGCCGCGATCCGGTGCAGATCCGTGAGCGCTTCATGCTCGGTCTCGGCGTCCGCGAGGCACTGTGACGGGCACAAAAATGGACGGCCGGAAACATTCCGGCCGCCCCTGGATCAGCAAGATCGCCGCGCGGGTTTATTGAATAATGCGGATCACCCGGCGTGTGCGCGGCTCGACGATCACCCGCCGGTTATTCACCACCGCATAGCGGTAGTCGACATAACCGGGGACAGGCCGCACCTCGACAGTGGGCGGCAGCGGCTCGCCTATCACCACGGGCTCCTCAACCACCACCGACGGGGCGCGGACGCCCTCCACCGAAGTGATCACCGCATTCGGGATTTCGACGGCAGCGCCAAGCGCGGCGCCGACCGTGCCGCCAACGATCTCACCCACCGGACCTGCCACGGCACCGCCCGTTCGCGCGCCGTTGACGGCACCCGCGGCCGTGGTTGACTGGGCGAACGCGCTGCCCGACGCCAGCAGCGACACCGCCATCAGTGAAACAGCCAGTCTGCTTTCCATCGCATTCTCCTCCTCTTCACGGCAGCGCTAACCACCAGCCGAAGGAGTTTGTTCCGGGCGATTATCGCCGGTTCCGTTGGCTAACGAGGGAACAAAGATTGCAGAGGCCTACAGGCCTCGCCTGCGCCTGCGTTCGGCGCGAAAGCCCGCCGCAGCGAAGCCGCCTCTGTCCTTGAGGCCGCGCGTCAGCTCGGGCCAGTAGAGAAGAAAACTCGATCCGCACACCGTCACGACGACGATTGCCGTAGCGAAGGCGGGCGATGACGAGGCCGCCGCAATCAGCTGTCTCAGCGCCGAGGCGGCCCAGGGAACGAGGTTGGACGGCAATGCGATGGCGCCGGCTGTCGCCGGCAAGGTCAGCATCACCACTGCTCCCGCGACCAGCGCATTGCCCGCCGCCAGGATTGCGACCGTCCAGGCAAGCCCGCGCGGCAGCGACAGCGCGATGTCCGCGGCTTTCGCAACGACGATCCACACCACCAGCAAGACAAGCATTGCCATTGGCGAGAAATCCGTCAGCCATGCGACGACGACAAACAGGATACCGAGGTCGAACTTGACGAACTCCGGAAACTTGCAGCGCAGCAGTTTTGGGCCAGCGACTTCGAAGGCGTCCAGCACTGTGCAGACCGCCATGCCGGCGAAGAAGCCGCCGAGGTACGTGCCCCAATCGAACCCCGGCGCAAAAAGCGCGATCGCAACATTGAGTCCGATGGTGAGCGCAAAGAAACTCGCCGGCAGATCGATTCTCTTGAGGAGCTTCAGGCACAAGAGCGCACCGAGAATGCCGGAAATGCCGGCGGAGGCGCCGACGCTGAAATAAAAACCTGGATGGGTGAAGACGCCGGCGAGCGCGCCGGCGATCACCGCGACGAAATAAATCAGCAGGAAGTAGGAGGCGCCGACGCGTCCCTCCAGCGGACCTCCCCACCAGACAAGGCACGCCATATTGATGAGGATATGCACCATGCTGGCATGAAGAAAGGCATAGGCGACCAGCCGCCAGTATTCGTGGCGCGCCAGCGCACCGCTGTACATCGCGCCTAAACGCAACAGCGCTCCCGGGCTGGGAGCCGACAGACCCGAGCGCTGCAAGGTAAGCGCATAGACCAGGATATTGACGGCCAGCAGCAATGCCGTTGCGGTGTGGGGAAACTCTAACGCGCGGACGGAACGGTTGAACTTCATGACGGATACGCGGCCGCGCGTTGCAAGACGATTGGGCTTAAGCTTGCGATTTAAGCCTTGGATCGTCTTTAGCATACACGCGCGCAGCGGCGAAATTCACCGTCAGCGGCAATCTTTTCTGGCTGGAAGCAACCGGATCATACCGGCAGCAGCTGGGCCGCAGGTTCTGCCGCAAGGCTCGCGGGCTCGTCGTCCAGCGGCAGATCAAGCACTTCCTCGAACTCGACGATCTGGTCGATTTCGGTGCCCATCGCGATGTTTGTCACGCGCTCCAGGATGAATTCGACGACCACCGGCACCTGATGCTGCTTCATGAGCTCACGCGCCTCCGCAAAGGCGGCCTGCGCATCCTTCGGATCGGTGACGCGGATTGCCTTGCAGCCGAGCCCTTCGGCGACGGCCACGTGATCGACGCCATAGGCGCCGAGTTCCGGCGCATTGACGTTCTCGAACGACAGTTGCACCTGATAGTCCATGTCGAACCCGCGCTGTGACTGCCGGATCAGGCCGAGGTAGGAGTTGTTCACGACGACGTGGATATACGGCAGCTTGAATTGCGCACCGACCGCGAGTTCCTCGATCAGGAACTGGAAGTCGTAATCGCCCGAGAGCGCGACGATCTCGCGGGTGGGATCGGCGGCGCGCACGCCGAGCGCTGCCGGGAGCGTCCAGCCCAGCGGCCCCGCCTGCCCGGCATTGATCCAGTGGCGAGGCCGGTAGACGCTGAGAAATTGCGGGCCGGCGATTTGCGACAGTCCGATGACGCTGATGTAGCAAGTGTCGCGGCCGAAGGCCCTGGTCATCTCCTCATAGACCCGCTGAGGCTTGATCGGCACATGGTCGAAGTGGCTCTTGCGCAGCATCGAGCGGTTGCGGTCCCGGCACGCCGCCGGCCACGCCTGACGCTCCTTCAGTTTGCCGGCCTTGCGCCAGTCCTTCGCAACGCTCACGAACAGCTCCAGCGCGGCCCTGGCGTCGGACACGATGCCAAGCTCGGGATTGAAGATGCGCCCGATCTGCGTCGGCTCGATATCGACATGCACGAAGGTGCGCCCCTTGGTGTAGGTTTCGATCGAGCCGGTGTGCCGGTTGGCCCAGCGGTTGCCGATACCCAGCACGAAATCGGATTGCAGCATCGTCGCGTTGCCGTAACGATGGCTGGTCTGCAGACCCACCAGACCGGCCATCAGCACGTGATCGTCGGGAATGACACCCCAGGCCATTAGCGTCGGCACCACGGGCACGTTGGTGATTTCGGCGAACTGCACCAGAAGATCGCCGGCATCGGCGTTGATGATGCCGCCACCGGCGACGATCAGCGGCCGATCGGCGGCATTGAGCATCTCAAGCGCCTTCTCGACCTGCTTGCGGCTGGCCGCGGGCTTGTAGATCGGCAATGGCTCATAGGTTTCGGCATCGAACTCGATTTCGGCGACCTGCACATCGAACGGCAGATCGATCAGCACCGGACCCGGGCGTCCCGACCGCATGATGTGAAATGCCTGGCTGAAGACGCGCGGGACGAGCGCAGGCTCGCGCACGGTCACGGCCCATTTCGTCACGGGCTTGGCGATCGATTCGATATCGACGGCCTGAAAGTCTTCCTTGTAGAGCCGCGCCCGCGGCGCCTGGCCGGTGATGCACAGGATCGGGATCGAATCGGCGATCGCCGAATAGAGCCCGGTAATCATGTCGGTTCCGGCGGGGCCGGACGTGCCGATGCAGACGCCGATATTGCCGGCCCTCGCCCGCGTATACCCCTCCGCCATGTGCGAAGCGCCCTCGACATGGCGGGCCAGGATGTGGCGGATCGAGCCGTTCTTCTTCAGGGCCGAGTACAGCGGATTGATTGCGGCGCCCGGAACGCCGAAGGCACAGACGACGCCTTCCTCTTCCAGAATCTTCACCGCCGCATCCACTGCCCGCATCTTCGCCATGTCGCGCTCCATTCCGTGATCTTCGTTGTGAGGATCATCGGGGGAAGCGGCACATCATCTCAACGGAGGCGAATTTATTTCCCGCCAAGCGGCAGGCGGCGGATTTAAGCGTATGTGGTCAAGCTGTTAGCAACGAGGAAAAATGGAAACGGCACCGGCAAAGTGCGCCGGCTGGCTTGAGGGCGCAGGCGCGGCTGTAGGCAAAGCGGGCGCTCGCTTCGCCGGGATGTCAGCTGATGACTCGGAACCTGACGTTTGTCGCCGAAGATCGTCAGGCTGTGTTTGATTTTTTGCACTTCCTCCAAGCGGATTGGGTGGCGACCACCATCGCTCGCCAGGCAGTGGCGCCCAATACGACCAAGTGAACAGCCACGATAGCGAATGATGCCGCTCTGCAAGCCTTATGTTTAGAAGCGGGTCGTGGCCACTGCTTCCCGGGCTCTGAAATCATCAAAAGGATGTCGGCGGCTGGCTTCCCTCCGCATATGGCCTGCCTGCTGGTGCGATGACCGCAGGCAACCACACCACGATACGGTCGGATTTGATTGCAGTTAAGAAACGGGCGAGATTCGGCTTCGGCCAATTGAGCTAGATCAAGCGCGCATTCCGCCTCGGCGACCTAACTTCCAGTCTGTCAGGGAGGCAGGAAAGTGATGTCAGACACGCAAAACGCGCTCAGCAAAGCCCACCGAAACAACATCTTCCGTTACCGTCGGCTGCTTGAGACGCCCCTAACGGATGTCGAACGTTCCTATATCCAGTCTCGGATATCGGAGGAGCAGTCAGCTTTGCGATCTGCTCTAGGACGAACCTCCGTGCAGTCTGAGGACAACGCGCGTTAGTCGTGATCGAGACCGGATTACATTGAGCCCCCAACGCCCTCCTCAATGTAAGCCGAGCCCGCTCAGCGCTCCCCTCGCTGAGCGGGCTTTTTCGCACGCAACTGAATCCACCCCGCGACCTCATTCGACTGGATACGTCCGGATCAAGAAGTTGCGTGAGGGCGGCCGCCACTACGAAGTCAACGCGCCGTTTTTCTCGCCGCCCGTGACAGCTCAGATCAGTTTCGCGCTGGATCGCACACGCGCTGAATGCAGCCTCCCGATGCACGAAACGTATCTGGCGGTTACGAAAGCAGGCCCGGATCTTTTTGGCTGCTGACGAAGCGCGAACTGCAGATTGATGCATTCATCAATTCGGGCAACGCGAATACCTCATAGAGATGTCATCTCCCATTTCAGGGAAAACCCGCACAATCGTATTCTCGTCTAGGATTTTCGCGCTGAATTGAACATTCGACACCATGATGTCGGTTGCGCAGCTGGCGATCAAATGGATCGAAGTTCCGTCTTCCTTCCGCAACTTGATTGAGCAACTCGACGCTTGGCCACGGACTTTGTTTCCCTCCACAATAAAGCCGCCACCAAACTGATCGGAATTCGGCGCGAACGAACCCCCGTTGCCTTCCTTCACAAATATCTTGTCACACAAAGATGCATCAGTTGCCCAGTGACCATTAAGGTCAAACGCAAGCACAGGCTGGCTCAAGGTCATCCAACTTGCAGCGCAAAACGTACAAAACATCAGCCATTTGGTCATCGTATTGATCCTTTTGCAAAACTCTTCTGTCGCATATGCGATCGGAGGCGCGATTGATCTCAATCAACTCCAGCATGGAGGTCCGCTATTTGCTGTACTCGGCACGATTATCGCTCTTGCTGCCGTAGTCGTCGGATGATTATTCACCGGCTCACCAACAGAGGTCCGTCTCATTCGGTTTGACGCGATGCGCGCGGCCAGGAATCTGGTCGCATTCACTTTTTTGAAAAGCGTGGCCCGGGAAGGCAATGTTTCGGCTTAGAAGCGAGGCCGCCGTCACAGCGATGATGGGTTGGCGGGTCGTTGAGCGAAGTTGATCTCGTCAC
>NZ_DAIDJE010000071.1 GCF_027451485.1 Bradyrhizobium sp. | reverse complement strand
CACCTCGTCGAGCTGCTTGCTTACCATCTGCAGACCGGCTCGTGCCTGCGTGGCGTCCAGCCGCAACAGGAGCTTGCCGGTCTGTACCCGGCTGCCGTCATGCACGTCGATTTCGGCGACGACGCCTCCGGTCGGATGCTGGATGTTCTTGACATTGGATTGCACGACAAGATTGCCGGGCACGACGACGGCTCCTGCGAGAGGCACGAATGCGGCCCAACCTCCCCCGAGGACTGCGGCAGTGAATAGAACCCGAAGGCCGATACGCAGCTCGTGCTCGAACGCCCATTGCACGCCCGTCTGCAGGCCAAGCAGCTTGACGTCAGGAGGAGGCGCACCGCCGCGATCGAGAATAAAGTCGGCGCCCAGCATCAGACCGTTTCGGCACTTGACGATCAGTTCCGCAACCGCCGTGTTGACGGTGGTCTGGCGGGTAGCTGACGCAACGACAGCGTCGCCCTCGCCAATTCGCGACGGGCGTGAATCCTCGGATACGGGCATGGCTGGCCCGGTCCTGTCTAAATCCATAAGGACGGGATCGCGCGGAAACAAAGGCGGGCTCTGCCGATAGGCCGGAGGCATGACCGGCTCGACCCGGGAATTGCTGCCGTCCTCCTCCCGGACTGGAGCCCCAATGCCGAACGGTCTCAGGCAAACATCGATGGCCAGCTTGATTTTGCTCTTGTTGGGTCTCGGACCGCGCGCTTTCTGTTGGCGTTTGCGCCGGTCTTGACGTTTCTGCGTGTCACTGCGCGCGGCCGGGCGAGCCGGCTGCCGGCTGTCATTGCGTTCACCGTCGAGCGCCTGCCGTAATCGCTGTAACTCAAGAATCAGCGCTTCGCCTTGTGGCCCTATGTCGTCGGCGTAGGGCTCTCCGCTCCAGTTACGCGCAGTTTCGTCGGGGCGTCGATGGTCCTCGGTGTAGCGCATGCTAGACGTGCTCGGCGACAGCGGCGTAATGCGGTGCGGGGCTGGGTTTGGGGCGCGCCTGGCTTCTCGGCGCGCCCTGCATCTTGGATGCGCCGACGCGAGCAAATATCTCCTGGCACGAACCGAAGGCGATCGATCTTCCTTGGTAAAGCACGAGTGCCATGTCCAGCGCGGCAATCACACTGGGGCGATGCGAAATCACGATCACGATGCTCTTGCTTTTGCGCAGGATCAAAATGGCGCGGCCCAAAGCGATCTCGCCGTCTGTATCGAGATTCGCGTTGGGCTCGTCGAGCACGACCAGAAATGGATCGCCATAGACGGCCCGCGCGAGTCCGATTCTCTGTCGCTGGCCCGCCGACAGCGCCAGGCCGCCCTGACCGATTTGGGTCGAATAGCCATTCGGCAGGCGCAGGATGAGATCGTGAACACCCGCGATCTGTGCCGCCTTGATGATCGCCTCGGATGTCGCGCCCTGATCGAAGCGGCAGATGTTTTCGGCGACCGTGCCGTCGAACAAAGCGACATCCTGGGGCAAATAGCCGATGTGACGTCCGAGATCCGTGCTTCGCCATTGATCGATTGCTGCGCCATCGAGTCGAACGGTGCCGGACTTGGCCGGCCAGATTCCGACCAGCGCTTTGGAAAGCGACGTCTTGCCGGATGCGCTGGCCCCTAGCAAGGCCAGGCCCGCACCCGCCTTGAGCGAAAAACTGACGCTCGTGACGATTGTCGTGTCGGTCGCGGGCGCCGCGACGGTAAGCTGCTGGACGGCTAGTTCGCGGCAGGGACGCGCCAAGTCCAAGGCAGGTACGGGAAGTCTTGCCGTCATCTTGCAAACCTCCCGCAGCCGCGCGATGCCCTGGCGAGCGGCCGCAAGCTGCTTCCAGCTCGACAACGCGACCTCGACGGGCGCCAACGCCCGCCCCATCATGATGGAGGAGGCAATCATGATGCCGCCGGAAGCCCTGTCGGAGACCACCAAATAGGCGCCGACCCCCAGCATGGTGGACTGCAAGACGTAGCGCAGCACCTTGGCACCCGAGCCCAGATTGGCGAACAAATCCGCGGCCCGCATATTTTCCTGAAGACAGAGCTCATTCGATTGCGACCAACGTGCCTTGAATCGATCCGTCATCCCGAGCGCGCGGATGACTTCGGCATTGCGCTGGATCGCGTCGACGAGGACCTGCCGCTGTGCGCTGGACTCCGTTGCGGCCTTGGCCGCCCCACGTGACAGGCGTTCGGTCAGAACCGTCATGGCCACGATCGAGATGGTCCCTGCCAGCGCAGTCATGCCGATTAACGGATGGAACAGAAACAGCGCCAGCAGAAAGATCGGAATCCAGGGCATGTCGAGTATCGCCGTCGGTCCCATACTCGACATGAAGGCGCGGACCTGCTCGAGATCACGCGATGGCTGTTGCATCGCAGCCGGTTTCGCGCCGCGAAGCGGCAACGTCACGAGTGCATCGTGGACCGCTTCCTGAAGGCCGACATCAAAAAGCGTTGCGACCCGGCACAGCATCCTTGCGCGGAGCGCCTCGAAATATCCCTGCACCAGATAGGCGAGCAGCACTATCAGCGAGAGACCCAACAGTGTTGCAAGATTGCGGCTCGGAATCACCCGGTCATAGACCTGCAGCATATAAAGAGAGCCGGACAGCATCAGCAAATTTATCACGCCGCTGAATACCGCGACACCGGTCATGCGGCGCGCACTCTCGCGCATCGCACGCGAGACTGGATCATCCGCCGCAGTAATCAGAATGTTACGCAGGTCAAACCGCGAAGACGTCCATCGATCTTGCATGGCGTTCCCCCCATTTCATCTTCTCGCCGAGCCGACCGTTTGTTGGCAGCGGATGCTGTCCATTTTCCGGCAGCAATTGGACCGACGACCATTCTGCTGCGGCATTCTGACGACGCCAGACGAGCGAAAAGCTGGACGAAGAAGCGAATTCAATAAGCACGATGTGCAGTTGACCAACTTTTACGGCCGACAAAGATCCATTCTCTGCTGCGCGCGAGCACGCACCGGGTGACGGCACGCCTCATCGCAGTCATAGAATCGTCAGCCTATCACCTTGCTTCGACAGCAACTGGCCCTTGTCTCGGCCGAATGACGCCACGAACCTGAATAAATCATTGCCGCGGGTCGATAGCGTCGGTCAGGTTCTTTGAAGCTGGCGACGAAAGGTACAGCAGGGGAGAAGCAACATGGACCAGCTGGCATCCAGCAAGAATTCACCGGGTAGTCCGAGGACCGAGAGCTGACAACGAACCGCGCGCAGAAATCGTTCAAGTTTGCCGGACGGGGCTGTCTGAACGAAGACGATCCTGCGCATCGATGAAAGGAGACGATTTGTTCGCCGACCGGCGATCTGCTTGTGGGGAATGTTTGAGTATGCGTCACCAGGATATTGCACAGTCGCGATCGGAGATATTCGATCGAGAGTCGCATTGCGGCTTCGGCCAGCACGTAAACGACAAGCACCGAGCGGAACTCAAAGCTCGCCGCGTCCATGAATTGGGAGCGTGCGGGTGAGAGAACGCAAGACTGATTACGGCACGATCCTTTTGCATTGGATTCTTGTCGGAGCGACAGGAGTCGCGTTCGTCAGCGGCCTGCGTATCGCTACGGAAGCACCGCATCGAACTTGGATCAACTTGTTCGATGCGTTGCTGCCGCGGGCGAACGTCTGGACGATGCACATCGAAGCCGCCGTGCTGCTGACCGCGATTGCGATCGCTTATGTGGTCTATATGAGCCGGTCCGGATTGAGCCGCCGCGTTCAGCTGGACAAGGTTCGTCTGCGGGCCTTGTTTGGTCGAAAGCGCGGCCGGCTCGGCGCCTTCAACGTTTTGCTTATCTGGCTGTTCTTCCTCGCGATGACCGTCCTGATCGTCAGCGGTGGTCTTCTCTATTTCGGTGTGCTCGCGGACCATGGCGTAGCAAGCGCACATTGGTGGGCAAGCTGGGCCATTCCGGCCTTTACCGGCCTGCATATCCTTTTTCAGGCCATGATCGGCGGCACATCGCAGCTTCTCCGCATTGTTCGTCCCGCGCGCTTGCCGGCTCCGCCGCCCCGTCTCGATGCGGCGGAACTGCTAACATTGCTCGTCGAACAATCCGGACAGCCGGCGCGGCCATCCCGGCGGCGTCCGCAGGCGAGGGCGCAACCCAGCAGCACCCCAAGGCAAAGAGACGTCACACTGCAGTCGAGCCCTTTCATCGTTGCATCGGCCGTTGCGGTTCTCGGTACCTCGGTGCTGCTTGCGACCGATTTTCTGGCCGTTGACAGCTTGCGCATCCACCGGATCTCCAGCACGGAGGCTCCCATTCTCGACGGCGATACGTCCGATCCGGTCTGGCGCAACATCTCTCCCTTCTCTGTCATGACGAATGAGGGTGAGAATTTCGACGGCAAAGGTGAGACCAGGATCAATATTCGCGCGGTGCACAACGGAACCTGGGCGTATTTCCTGTTCACGTGGGAGGATCCGACGCGGTCGCTGAAGCAGCTGCCGCTCATCAAGCGAGCTGACGGCTGGCATCTGCTTCATGATGGCTACGATCGGGGGGAGGAGCATGCCTTCAATGAAGACAAGTTCGCCGTCTTGTTTACGACTCTGAACGCAACGCTCGCCGGCGACAAAACCTTCCATGCCGGTCCGCAGCCTGTCGCCGATGCGCCGGCCACCATGACGGGAAGAGGACTGCATTACACGCCGGCCGAACGGATCTACGTGGATGTGTGGCAATGGAAGGCCACGAGCGGCGGTCCCAGCGGCTGGATGGACGATGATCATTTCGGTCCACCGCTCAGGCCGACGTCGATGCAGATGAACAATGCCGTGCCCTATAGAGGTGGATTCGAGCCGGACCCCGGCACTGCAAATTACTCCAACAATTTCGACGTGCCTTCAAACACGGCGGACGTCCATCAAACGATTAAGCCTCGTCGATTGCCGAAGGATCTGGAGGCCATGGCCGCGGCGATGGGCTCTGTCAATCTCGATCCGGAGATCGGCGAAAGCGACGGCGCGCGCTGGTATATGACGGAGGGCGAATCCGTGCCGTACGCGACCGAACTGGACCGTCAAATTCCCGCGGGAACGGTCATCCCGGGAGTCGTCATATCGGGAAAGTTCTCAGGCGACCGCGCCGACGTGCGATGTGCGGCGCGATGGGCCTCCGGCCACTGGTCGCTCGAGGTCGCGCGTCGCCTCGATACACACAGTCAGTTTGACGTGCCGATCAAGAGCGGCGTCTTCATGCGTGTGGCGGCGTTCGACCACAGCCAGATAGGGCACACGCGACATGTCCGGCCCATTCGTATTGAGGTGGAGTAATGGCAAAGATCTGCAAGGTAACCTTGAACAACGAGACGTTTCTCGCCAATTGCGGAGATCTTCTGCTCGACGGCGCACTGACGAGTGGTGTCGAGCTGCCCTACGACTGCCGCAGCGGCGTTTGCGGGTCGTGTCGGGTGCGTCTGGTGGATGGAAAAGTGTTCGGCGGCACCGATGAGAGCAGCGACATGGTTTATGCCTGCCAGGCGCGGATCGTCTCCGATCTTCAAATTGTCGCCGAGCCGACACCCGATCCGGTTTCAACGGCGGCGCGTGTGGCCGAACTGGTGCGGCTCGCCCCCGACGTCGTCGGCGTCGGCCTTGAGCTCCAGCGTCGGTTTCGGCATTTGCCGGGCCAATATTGCAAGCTGCAGTTTCGAGGCTTTCCGGCGCGGTGCTATAGCCCGACCTATCCGCTCGAGGGCGCCCCGAACAATCGGCGGCTGCATTTCCATATCAGGCGCCTGCCGCATGGTGCTGTATCATCGGCGATCGGAAACGGGATTCGTGTTGGTCACCGCGTCAGGTTGTCGGGGCCTTTCGGCAGCGCGTTTCACAGGCGCGATCATCGCGGTCGCATGATCCTCGTCGCCAGTGGGACCGGGTTTGCGCCGATGTGGGCGATCGCCGCCGCAGCCATCGCCGAGCGGCCGCAGCGAGAACTCGCATTCGTCGTTTCCACACGAAAGCTCCAGTCGTTCTACATGCATGGCGCCTTGTGCCGCCTGGCGCGCTTTCCAAACGTCACCATCGTTCCTGTCGTATCCGAGCCGCAGAGCGTCTCGTACGCTATTCGAAGCGGCCGGCCGACAGATTACCTGCCGGCGCTGTCGCCGGACGACCTCGTCTATACCGCTGGTGCGCCCGGCATGACCGAACTGGTGGCACAGATTGCCAAGGCCGCAGGCGCCAGATGCTACACAGACCCTTTCTCGCCCAACGAGGATGGCCGCGAACCTTCCGGCTTGTTGACTCGCTTGATGGGGTGGTTGGACGACTACCGAAGAAGTCCCGAAACCCTGCGGGCTGCCTAGGACAAGGCGCGCTCGCCAGCGCAGCCGTCCAGCTTCGCAGATGGAGGAGGAGGCGGCCCTTGCCTGAAAGTTCAGAGCTAGCGGGCCACCTCAGGAATTCAGTTGCCGCCCGCAAAGGGGCGCATCTCTTCCCGAGAGCTCGCATAGCGAGCGTCTTCAAGGACGTCTTCTTGTGAACCGCTCAACGGAGCCGCCGGTTGGAAGTTCCGGCCGCAGCAGACAGGGCGGAAGAATCGCGTGGGTTGCGGCCCTTCCCAAATGTCTAAATCTTCTTGCGATTGGCATACAGTATTTCGTGGTATACTTTATTCCTGATTGTTGCTCAAAAGACACAATGTTTCTGGCGTTGCGGAAAAACGCCGCGAACGCCATATCTATATGAAATTTATAAGATTTTTCTAGTAACGTCGATGTGTTCATTTCGCACTTGCGAGGAGTTTCGGGTTCCAGCCCTCCGTTGACGGTATGAAAGGACCGCGCCACGCTTCCTCAACTTTTTTTTAAGAGGGGGCGAGACGATGCGAAAATACGTTTTGGGGGCGACTTTAGTAGCGGTCGGCGTGGGGTTTCAGGCCTTGCCCGCTTCGGCCGACAAGCTCGACGACGTGCTGGCGCGGCTTGATAAAATCGAGAAAAGAGACGCAGCGCTGGCCAACGAAAATGCGGCCTTGAGGAAGCAGCTCAAGAAGCGTGATGATGCTGCCATCAAGAACGCT
>NZ_DAIDJE010000070.1 GCF_027451485.1 Bradyrhizobium sp. | reverse complement strand
TCCTGCGTGCCCGGCCGGGCGAAGGCGATTGAACGCAGCTTCCGTCATGCGATAATCGAACGCGCAACAGTTGCCTATTTCACAATCCGGCAGGGAGATGTCCGGCTCATGTCGACCGTGCGCGAACCGATGATCCATCCGATTCCGATTCTGTCGCTTCGACCGACCCAGATGACGGTCGGGATGAGGGAGGTGAAAGAGAAGCGCAAGCGCTGGCGCGAGCAAAAGAAAAGCAAGCAGGCCGAGTCGCTCGGCAAGCACATGATCCCGGTGGTGTGCGGTCCTGACGATCGGTACTATGTCATCGATCACCATCACCTGGCGCGCGCCCTGCATGACGAGGGCGTCAAGGATATTCTGGTCACCGTGATCGGCGATCTCAGCATGGTCGAACGCGACGCCTTCTGGGGCGTGATGGACAACAAGCGCTGGGTCTATCCCTATGATGCAAAGGGCGATCGCCGGCATTTCAAGGATCTGCCGAAGTCAATCGCGGAATTGAAGGATGATCCTTTCCGCAGCCTTGCCGGCGAATTGCGCCGCATCGGAGGATTTGCCAAGGATACGACGCCGTTCAGCGAATTTCTCTGGGCCGATTTCCTGCGCCGGAAGCTTTCGACGAAGGTGGTCGAAGACAATTTCGCCAAGGCAATCGAAAAGAGCCTGGCGCTCGCAAAGAGCCACGACGCGGTTTATCTGCCCGGCTGGTGCGGGCCCGCGGATGAAGGGTGATTGGCCGGCTCTTCAAGCCTTCGGCAGCCGTCCCATCAGATAGAACTCGTCGTTCGGCCGCATCGCACTGACATTGGCCAGACGGTTCGACAATCCGAAAAACGCCGAGATCGCCGCGATATCCCAGATGTCGTCATCGCTGAATCCGAGGGCCGCGAGCGCGGCAAAATCGGCGTCTGAAACAAGCTGCGCCTCCTGGCTTACTTTCATCGCGAAATCGAGCATGGCGCGCTGGCGCGGCGTGATATCCGCCTTGCGGTAGTTGGCGGCGATCTGGTCGGCAATGAGCGGGTTCTTCGCCCGAATCCGCAGGATCGCGCCGTGCGCGATCACGCAGTACTGGCACTGATTGGCGCTGGAGGTCGCAACCACGATCATCTCGCGCTCGGCCTTGGAGAGGCCGCTGTCCTTCTCCATCAGCGCGTCGTGATAGGCAAAGAAGGCGCGAAACTCCTCGGGGCGAAACGCCAGCGTCAGGAACACATTCGGAATGAAGCCGGATTTTTCCTGCACCGCGAGCAGGCGGCTGCGGATATCGTCCGGCAGGTCCGTGATCGCGGGAACCGGAAAACGCGAGATATCAGGCTGGGTCATGGCGAGGCTTCCGCTCGGGGGAAGCCCCGACAATAGGCGTTGGCTTTGACAAGCGCAAAGCCTGTCGAGGCCGGCGCGACAACCGGTGCGCAACGGCTGCTACCGCAGCGGCTTCTTCAACAGCGAAAAGCGGTCCGGATCGAGCCCTAGCGACGGCTGCAGCATCGGTGCTTCGACGCTGGCCATGGTCCGCGAGGCGGTACCGACGGCGGGATCGTTGGCAACGTCGCGGTTCGACGTGGCGCCGCGCCAGCGCTCCAGCACCGCACTGACAAAGTGCATGTCATGGCCGGTGGTGGCCGAGGGCACCGTCGATATCGTGGCTTCGCCGCGCGGCAACTGATGGACCGGCACTTCCTTGAACCGCAACCGTGTCGGCAGCGCCACGCCTTCGCCGAAGGCCAGCACTTCGCGCGTTCCAAGCGATGGAACGAAGGAGAGCAGGTTGGCCGCCGCGTCCGAGACTGCCGAACGCAGCAGCGCCTGGTCACGTTCGTTGGCAAGGCGCATCGTGAACAGCGTGTTGCACTGGGAGATGATCGTGGCATCGAGTTCGGCGGGACGCTGGGTGATGAGCCCGAGATACACGCCGTATTTGCGGCCTTCCTTGGCAATGCGCGACACCGCCTTGCGGGTCGGGCCGAACCCGACGTTGCGGTCGGCGGAGGCGTAGCGGTGAGCTTCCTCACAGACAAACAGCATCGGCGAGACGCCGTCGCTCCAGAGGCCGAAATCGAACGCCATGCGGCACAGCACCGAGACCACCGAATCGATGACTTCGGCCGGGAAGCCGGCGAGCTGCATCACGGTCATCGGCCGGCCCTGCGAGGGCAGGCGGAACAGATGGCTGATGACCTCGGCCATGGTGTCGCCGCCGACATTGGCATTGTCGAACATGAAGGCGTAGCGCGGATCGTTGCGCACGGTCTCGATGCGCGAGATCAGCTTGTGGTAGATGATGCGCGACGAACGGTTCTCGAGCTTGCCCATGCGCTCGTCGATCAGCGAGATCAGATCGACCAGCCGGTAGGGCACGGGCGTATCGAGCGTATAGCCGGCCGCCCTCGGATCGGCGCGTTTCAGCCCGACGCGGTCGGCGTTCTGGTATTGCGTATAGATCGCCTTGGCGACCGGAATGACCTCGGCGAGGATGTCGAGTTCGTCGGGCACGCCGGGGCGGCCGGCGAACAGCACGTCGACGATCTCCTCGAAATTGAACAGCCAGAACGGAAGCTTCAGGTTGCGCGGATTGAGCACCAGCGCGCGGTCGCCGAAGCAGCGGCCATATTCGTTGTGAACGTCGAGCAGGAAGATCCGCAACTGTGGCCGGGACTTGAGGATCTCGTTCAGGAGCAGCGATACGCCGGTCGATTTGCCGACGCCGGTCGATCCGAGCACGGCGAAGTGCTTGGAGAGCATTTCCTCGATGTCGACATAGGCGATGACCGAGGGATCCTGCTGCAAGGTGCCGATATTGATCTGATCAGAGCCGCTTGGCTCGTAGATGGTGCGCAATTCCTGGCTGTTGATCAGCTCGACGGCGTCACCAATGGTCGGATAGTTGGTGACGCCGCGCTGGAACTTGTGGCGGTCGGCGGTGACCAGGATTTCACCGAGCAGGTCGACCGAGGCGCTGGCAATGTAGGTGTCGGATGTCGGCAGGTTTTCGCAGGAT
>NZ_DAIDJE010000069.1 GCF_027451485.1 Bradyrhizobium sp. | reverse complement strand
TGCATCATGCAGATCGCAAACAGGTCGTGGCTGGGATCGATGAAGAAGAAGGTGCCGCCGACGCCGTCCCAGCGATATTCACCGGCTGGAAGCGGAGGGTTCCCAACCGTTCGGACGGCAAATCCAAGACCAAAGCTGCTATCGCTGCCCGGAAAGTAGTACTGGTCGTGGGCGACCTTCGCTGCCGGCCCCAGTTGGTCCGATGCCATCAGTTTGACCGTCTCGGGTTTGAGATACTGCCTGCCGTCGAGCGTACCGCCGCTGAGCAGCATCTGCGCGAAGCGCGCATAATCGCCAATGGTGCCGACCATGCCTGCCCCGCCCGATTCCCAGCGCCGTCGCAGGACCGGGTCGCCAAGACCGGCGATCGATCCCTTGAAGCGATCGCCGGGCAGCGGCTCGACCACGCGATCGCGCTTGGAGCCATCGACGTGAAAGGCGGTATCACGCATGCCGAGCGGATCGAGCAACCGCTCCTTCTCGAATTGATACAGCGATTTTCCTGAGATCACCTCGATGACGCGGCCAAGGATGTCGGTCGAATGCCCATAATCCCAGACCGTGCCCGGCTGCTCCGCCAGCGGCAGTTTAGCCAATCGCTGGGCAAACTCCGCATTATCGAAATCGCCCTCGAATAATCCGCTCGCTGCATAGAGCTTGCGGACGGGACTGTCGCCATAAAAGCCGTAGGTGATGCCGGAGGTCTGACGAAGCAGGTCACGAACCCGGATCGGGCGGATAAGAGGTTCGGTGGCCAGTACGGCCGTGCCGTTCTCATCACGCTCCACTGCAACGCGCGTGTCGGAGAATGCCGGGATGAACTTCGACAAGGGGTCATCGAGCGACATCTTGCCGTCGTCCACCAGCATCATGGCGGCGACGGATGTTATCGGCTTCGACATCGAATAGAGCCGGAAAATCGCGTCCTTGGTCATCGGACTTTGGCGGTGGGGATTTCTCAAGCCATAGCTTTCGAACAGAGCCGGCCGGCCGTGCTGCTGAATCAGGAGAACCGCGCCGGGAATCTTGGCGGTTGCGACTTCGTTCGCCAGATAGTTGCGGACCTGTGCCAGGCCTTCGCGGGAGAAACTGTCGGAGACGGCAAGCCGTGATTCTGCTGAGGCAATACTGCTTGCGAGTGCAGCCAGCAAAAATGCCAGCGCCGCGAGATGAAAACGCAAGACGCCGCCAATGCCCCGAAATCTCATGATTTGCTCGCCGCCTGCCAGTACGGTGAAATTGAAGTTCCTATCAGTGTGGCTTGCGACTTCGTCACAGGAACTTCAAATTCAAAGCCGTACCGGAATCAATATCTTGCTAGAGCTCCTTTGATTCCGAAGTTCGCATCGAGGGTCACCGCGATATCACGCGAACTTCGAAATCAGAGCTCCAGTGAGCGCAAAGTTTAGCGAGTGGCTCAGTCGGCACAAGGCTCGCCGAATTCACCCAGTGCCTGTTCGTGCAGACGGGCGCTTTCGCGCGAGAAGCAGCAAAAAATCACGCGCTGAACTGAAACGGCAGACGGCAGAGCCTCGATCGTCGTCGAGACCGCGATCCGGGCCGCGCGATCGGCCGGGAAACGGTACACGCCGGTGGAGATTGCCGGAAAGGCAATCGACGCGAGGGCCTTTTCGCGGCAGAGCTGAATAGCGCGGAAATAGCAGGAGGCGAGCAATTGATCCTCACCGCGTTTGCCGCCATTCCACACCGGCCCAACCGCGTGAATGACATGGCTGGCCGGCAGCAGATAACCGCTGGTGATCTTGGCATCGCCGGTCGCGCAGCCGCCGAGCCTGCGGCATTCTTCCAGCAATTGAGGTCCCGCGCCACGATGGATAGCCCCATCGACGCCGCCGCCGCCAAGCAGGGTGGTGTTGGCGGCATTGACGATGGCATCGACGGGCAGCGTCGTGATGTCGGCGACGGCGACTTCAAGCCGCACGCCGCCGATTTGGCGGGCCTTCAAGTCAGGCGGCGGTCGAGACCGGCACGCCCTTGTCGGCGAAGAGCTGCTGCAATTCGCCGGCCTGGAACATTTCGCGCACGATATCGCAGCCGCCGACAAATTCGCCCTTTACGTAGAGCTGGGGAATGGTCGGCCAGTTCGAATAGGTTTTGATGCCGTTACGAAGCTCGCTTGACTCCAGGACGTTAAGACCTTTGTAGCCGACGCCGATGTGGTCGAGGATCTGCACGACCTGTCCGGAGAATCCGCACTGCGGAAACTGCGGCGTGCCCTTCATGAACAGCACGACGTCGTTCGACTTCACTTCGTTGTCGATGAATTGCTCGATGCTCATATCTCTTCCTCTTGGGCGGGGGAAACGGCCCACGCCGACCGGGCTTTCCGGCGTCACGCCTCGCAGCCGCACAACTCCCATATATGTACCCGAAACGATTGTGCATCCAAAGCAATTTGGCGGTCGGACCTTCCATGCCGGGATGCCTGCGGTCTCCATGGAGACCGCCGGGTAGTCACAGGCGCGCGATGGCTCCGTATTTCAACGGGATCGGAGGCTTTTTTCCCGGATAGGAACTCCTATCTAGGACGGACCGTTCTCGAGGAACTACCCTTCGAGGCCGACGTTCTCCTTTTTCGACTCGGAGACGCTAGTGACGAAGTCCGCATCCGCCATCGCCTCTCTGCCGTCGTTGTTTTCCACGGAATCAGGCCTCGCCAACCACCTCACCGAGGCCTTTCTTGCAGTGCGAAAAGAGACAGAGCGTCGCGCCGCACCGTTAAGCGCCGAGGACCAGCTGGTCCAGTCCATGCCGGACGCCAGCCCGACCAAATGGCACCGCGCCCATACCACCTGGTTTTTCGAGCAATTTCTGCTCGTGGAGCATAGTGCGGGGTACAAACCCTACCATCCTGACTACGCCTTCCTGTTCAACTCCTATTACGTCAGCGCCGGACCGCGCCATGCCCGCGCCAGGCGCGGCGACCTCACCAGGCCAAGCGCCGACGAAGTAACCGCCTATCGCCGTTATGTCGATGCGGCGGTGGTGAGATTTCTTCATGAAGCGGATGATGAAAAATTGGCCGAAATCTCTCCCCTGATGGAGGTCGGTCTCAACCACGAGCAGCAGCATCAGGAATTGATGTTCACCGACATCCTGCACGCCTTTGCGCAAAACCCGATCTGCCCGGCCTATGATCCATCGTGGCGCTTTCCCGCCGCAAGCGGCCCGGGTGAGCGGTGGATCGAGATCAACGAGGGCATCCACAGCATAGGGCATGCCGGCGACAGCTTTCATTTCGACAACGAAAAGCCCGTCCACCGCGCACTGGTAGGCCCGGTACGCCTGGCGCGCAACCTCGTCACCAACGCCGAGTGGATCGCGTTCATGGCGGACGGCGGCTACACCATGCCGACGCTTTGGCTGATGGATGGCTTTGCAGCTGCCACCGCCGAACAGTGGCAGGCGCCCGGCCATTGGCGCGAGATCGAGGGCCAATGGCACATCATGACGCTGGCCGGATTGCAGCCGGTCGACCCCGCAGCGCCGGTCTGTCACGTCAGTTATTACGAGGCCGACGCTTTTGCGCGCTGGCGCGGCAAGCACCTGCCCACCGAAATGGAATGGGAAGTTGCGGCCCGTGCCGGTGTTCTCGGCGACGCATTCGGCCTCGTCTGGCAGTGGACCCGCAGCGCCTATTCGTCCTACCCCGGGTACCGGGCGACCGAGGGCGCACTCGGCGAATACAACGGCAAGTTCATGGTCAACCAGCTGGTGCTGCGCGGTTCATCCCTGGCGACGCCCGATGGTCATAGCCGAGTCACCTATCGCAACTTCTTTTACCCGCACCACCGCTGGCAGTTCACGGGCCTGAGGCTCGCCGACTACGCCAGTTAGCAACTCGCTTCAATTGCGCGCCGGAAAGCGCCGGGAGATTGTCATGAACGTGCACGCCACCGCTCTGGCCGAAACGCACCATCTCGATGAACCGACCTCGGCCTTCGCACAAGACGTGATCGAGGATCTGTCGCGGGCACCCAAGCGGCTCTCGCCGAAATATTTCTACGATGCGGCCGGATCCGAACTGTTCGAACAGATTACCGTCTTGCCGGAATACTATCCGACCCGCACCGAGCTTTCGATCCTGCGCGACCATGCAACTGCGATATCGGCGATCATTCCGGACGGCGCGGCTCTGGTCGAATTCGGCGCCGGCGCCACCACCAAGGTACGGCTGCTGCTCGGCGCGTGCCGGCTGAGCGCCTACGTTCCCGTCGACATATCAGGCGATTTCCTGAGAGCGCAGGCGCAAGCCTTGCGCACGGATTATCCCGCACTGCGCGTCTATCCTGTCACCGCTGATTTCACCGCGCCGTTCGAGTTGCCGGAGGCCGTAGGCAATATGCCCAAGGTTGGTTTCTTCCCCGGCTCGACGCTCGGCAATTTCGAGCCCGGCGAAGCCTGCACCTTCCTGAAGAACGCGCGGGCAATTCTCGGCCAAGGCGCCCGGATGATCATCGGCGTCGACCTCGAAAAGGATGAGCGGACGCTGTACGAGGCCTATAACGACCGGGCTGGTATTACTGCACGGTTCAATCTCAATGTGCTTCACCGCATCAACCGCGAACTCGGCGGCGATTTCGATGTCGGCGCATTCATCCATCGGGCGATCTACAACCGCGACCGCCATCGCATCGAGATGCATCTGATCAGCAAGAAAGCGTTGACCGCCGAGGTGCTCGGGCAAAAATTCTCATTTCGGCCTGGCGAGAGCATTCACACCGAGAACAGCTATAAATACTCGATCGAGCGTTTTGCTCTGCTCGCCCGGGTCTCGGGCTGGAGGCTTCTCGAGACCTGGACGGACCGCGAGGGGATGTTTTCGGTTCATGCGCTGGCGTCTGCCGACTGACTCCCAGGACTGCTCCGCAGTGAAAGCGATTCCCAAGCCGCGACCAGCACACGCTGAGCATCAGCAGGCCGCCGAAACTTCGCCAAGCGGGTGAAATGCGCCGCAGAGTGTGGGCTGCCTTACCACGAATACGAGATCGAATAACAACTCCGCCTGAGTGACCCGGCTATACTGGTTCGGCACAATAGGACGAAATAACGTCCCGCGCTCGGTCTCCCATAACGCGAGGCCCTGCTCTGCCTCTCTTTCAGCTCCCAGCCGCCCGACCGTCTCGTCTCATTCCGGAACGCCGGTTTGTAGGGCGAGGGCATGGAGCACTCCGCCCATCTGTCCCTTCAGGGACTGATAGACGATCTGGTGTTGCTGGACGCGCGATTTGCCGCGAAACGATTCCGAAATGACGGTTGCCGCGTAATGATCGCCGTCCCCTGCGAGGTCCCGGATGGTAACCGTTGCATCGGGAATCGCGGTCTTGATCATCGTTTCAATATCGCGGGCATCCATTGGCATTCCAGATATCTCCCTTTCGCATCACCGCGAGCGACCCCGAGTCAGCCGAGCCACTACCCTTCAATTTAGCGCGAATGGTCTTCTGGGTCACGCCTTCTCCCACTATATTTGCGCGGCGATCATACGGAAGGCCTGCACCTTGGCGGGCCGGAGGGTGACAATCATGAAGCTACCAGGCCCCGACCACCCGATCACGATTTCGGCAAACCCGCGCCGCGTGCGCGTGACAGCTGGTGGTGTGGTCATCGCCGAGAGCAGCGACGCGTTGACGTTGAAGGAAGCAAGCTATCCTGCTGTGAATTACGTGCCGCGCAAGGACGCCAACATGGCGCTGCTCAAGCGCAGCGAGCGGGTGACGCATTGTCCTTACAAGGGAGATGCGAATTATTTCAGCATCGTCGCCGACGGCAAGACCATTGCGGACGCGATCTGGACCTATGAGACGCCGTTTCCAGCCATGGAAGAAATCTCCGGTCACCTCGCTTTCTATCCCGACAAGGTCAACATCGAGGAAGTGGCGTAGGCCAAGGAAGACCGACGCCTCTAGACCCGGAAGATCGTGAGACCCAAAATCAACAGGATCAGGAAGATCACCACGAAGATATAGAACAGAATCCGTGCGACGTCGGCCGACGCCGCCGAAATGCCCGTGAAGCCAAGAATGCCGGCGATCACGGATATCACAAAGAAAATAAGCGCCCACTTCAAAAGCGTCATGGGTTACCTCCACCGTCAGCCGCCGGGCTGGCGGTCTTGTCAGTTTAACTTCGGGTCTTTCACCAAAGTTCCATTGTCCCCGGGGCGGGTGCGCTGCGGTCGCGAGGGGAGGTCGCTGGAATTCACCCCGTCTCGCTGGCGCCGCTGACGCCATGCGCCGCTTGCATCAGTCCTGCGGCGGGCAGGTCTTGTTGAATCGCTTGATCCGCATCAACATCCGCGCGATCCAGCACGCGGGGGCGCGAATGGCGGTTATTGTCAGTTCATTGGCGGAGGGCAAACGAACCGTGACGGCTGCGGGCGCGCGGAACGCAGCCTTCGACCGGATGCGTACGTTCATTATCCTGCTGGTACTGATCCACCACTCGGTGATCCCCTACACCTACTACGGCCAGACCGACCGGCAGTGGTTTCTGTTTTTTGATGCGGTCGTGACCTTCAACGACAGCTTCTTCATGGCAGCGATGTTCCTGCTCTCGGGACTGTTCACCTGGCCCAGCCTGCAACGCAAGGGAGTGGCCACTTTCCTGCGGGGACGCTGGTTGCGCCTCGGCCTGCCTTTTGCCTTCGGCGCCGTGTGTCTGATGCCGCTCGCCTATTATGCGGTCGAGCTTCGCCACTCGGGCTCGGGCGCAGGCTTCATCGCATTCTGGTGGAAGACCGTGACGGTTGGTCCCTGGGAGAGCGGCCCGATCTGGTTCCTCGGCGTGCTACTGGCATTCGACATGCTGGCGGCCGTGGTCTATCTCGTCGCGCCGGGTTCTGTCGAAGCCATCGGACACGTGGCGACCGCGAAGCTTGAAAATCCGGCTTACGCCTTCTGCATGTTTCTCGCCGCGTCGCTCGTGGTCTACATGCCTCTCGACCACCATTTCGGGATCGCGCAATGGTTCACGCTGGGACCGCTTGCGGTTCAGTCGGACCGCATTCTCCTTTACCTGCTGTACTTCTTCGTGGGCGTTGGCATCGGTGCCGTCCACGCAGACAGCAGCCTTTTATCTCCGGGCGGCGAATTGGCGCGGCGATGGCCGCTGTGGCTTGCGGCCACGATCGTGACCTATGCCGGACTTATCGGGCTTATCTATTACAAGCGGGAATTCCTGCCCGACCCCAACAACCCGCCGCAGGGGTGGGACAACGTGCATGCCTTCTTTTTCGCCAGCTTCAGCGCTGCGCAAACCATCAATCTGCTCGCGCTGTTCCTCAAATTCGAGAACAGCGGTTCGAGCATCCTTGATCGCCTGCGCGAAAGTTCATTCGGAATCTTCCTGATCCACTATGTCCCGGTGCTCTGGCTGCAATACGCCCTGTTCGGCATTACGCTGGCCCCAAATTCGCAGGCAACCGCGATCCTGAAGGCGCTGATTGTCTTTGTGCTGGCGCTTGCGAGCAGCTGGCTCGCGACGCTCGCCTTGCGCCGGATTCCCGGGATCAAGCACGTGCTGTAGATCTTGTCAGGCGCTTCCTGCCATATAGGCGGGAAGCCAAGCCTCGAAATCACTCTTCAACGAGGCCACCGACACCGGATTTTCGCCGGCGATGGCGATCGCGCCTCCGCCCGTGGTGCCGATCCGCATGCACGGCACGCCCGCGCCCTTCATCTTGGCGAGCACGAGGCCAGCCTCCCCGGCAGGAACGGTCACGATGTAGCGCGCCTGGTCCTCGCCGAACCAGAATGCATGCGGGACGATCGCTGCCGGCGCGGCCAGCAGCTGCGCGCCGATGCCGCTGACCATTGCCATCTCGGCCACCGCAACCAGCAATCCGCCATCGGAAAGGTCGTGCGCCGCGGTCGCCGTTCCGGCATGAATCATGCCGCGCACCACGTCACCGTTGCGCTTTTCGGCGGCGAGGTCGACCGGCGGCGGTGCGCCCTCCTCGCGGCCGCAGATATCGCGCAGGTAGACGGATTGGCCGAGCCAGCCTTGCGTATCGCCGATCAGAAGGATCGCCTCATCCGCAGCCTTGAACGCCAGCGTCGCCGACTTGGTGAAATCATCGAGCACGCCCACGCCGCCGATCGAGGGTGTCGGCAGGATTCCGCGGCCGTTGGTTTCATTGTAGAGTGAGACGTTGCCCGACACGACCGGGAAATCGAGCGCGCGGCAGGCTTCCGAAATGCCCTTCAGGCAGCCGACGAACTGGCCCATGATCTCGGGCCGTTCCGGGTTGCCGAAATTGAGATTATCCGTAATCGCCAGCGGCCGTCCGCCAACAGCGGTGATATTGCGCCAGGCTTCCGCGACGGCCTGCTTGCCGCCTTCCACCGGATCCGCCTCGCAATAACGGGGCGTGACGTCGACGGTGAGTGCAAGCCCCTTGGGCCCGTCCTGAACACGCACGACGGCGGCATCGCCGCCCGGCCGCTGCACGGTATTGCCTAAAATGACGTGGTCGTACTGCTCCCAGACCCAGCGCTTCGAACAGAGTTCGGGCGTCGCGATCAGCTTCGCAAGCGCCTGCGCAACGCCCACCGGCGGCACGACCTCGCGCGCGGCAATCACCGGCCTCGCTGGCTGGGCGACATGCGGCCGATCATAGACCGGAGCTTCATCGCCGAGTTCCTTGATCGGCAGGTCGGCCATGATGTCGCCGCCGTGTTTGACGCGGAAGCGCTTGCTCGGCGTGGTGTAGCCGACCACCGCGAAATCGAGCCCCCATTTGCGGAAAATCGCCTCGGCCTCTTTTTCCTTCTCGGGCTTGAGCACCATGAGCATGCGCTCCTGGCTTTCCGATAGCATCATCTCGTAGGCGCTCATGCCGATTTCTCGCGTCGGCACCGCGTCGAGATCGAGGTCGACGCCGAGATCCCCCTTGGCCCCCATCTCGACTGCCGAGCAGGTGAGCCCCGCAGCTCCCATGTCCTGGATCGCGATCACGCAGTCGGCCGCCATGATTTCCAGGCAGGCTTCGAGCAATAGCTTTTCGGCGAAGGGAGCGCCGACCTGCACGGTCGGGCGCTTCTCGGCAGAGTCGTCGTCGAATTCAGCCGACGCCATCGATGCGCCGTGGATGCCGTCACGTCCGGTCTTGGAGCCGAGATAGACTATCGGCATGTTCACGCCGGAGGCTGCGGCATAGAATATCTTGTCGGCGTCAGCGAGACCAACCGCCATGGCGTTGACGAGAATATTGCCGTCGTAGCGGGTGTGGAAACGCACCTGCCCGCCGACGGTCGGCACGCCGAACGAATTGCCATAACCGCCGACGCCGGCGACCACGCCCGACACCAGATGCCGCGTCTTGGGATGCTCCGGCGCGCCAAAGGAAAGGGCATTGAGGCAGGCGATGGGGCGCGCGCCCATGGTGAAGACGTCGCGCAAAATGCCGCCGACGCCGGTGGTCGCGCCCTGGTAGGGCTCGATGTAGCTCGGATGATTGTGGCTTTCCATCTTGAACACCACGGCCTGGCCATCGCCGATATCGATGACGCCGGCGTTCTCGCCGGGGCCCTGGATCACCCAGGGTGCCTTGGTGGGCAGGCCGCGCAGATGGATGCGCGAGGATTTGTACGAGCAATGCTCGTTCCACATCGCCGAAAAAATGCCGAGCTCAGTGAAAGTCGGCACGCGCCCGATCAGTTTCAGGATGCGCTCATACTCATCCGGCTTGAGACCGTGCGCGGCGATGAGTTCGGGGGTGATTTGCGGTTCGTTGGTAAGCATCGGATGATCAGGCTGCCCGATCCAGATGAGCCGCCAAGCCGGCAAACAGGCCACGGCCGTCGGTACAGCCCATGATGTCTTCGACGTGATTTTCCGGATGCGGCATCATGCCGAGCACATTGCCGCGCTCGTTGATGATGCCGGCGATCGAATGCGCCGCGCCGTTGATATTGGCCTGCTCGTCCACCGTGCCATCGGGCGAGCAATAGCGGTAGAGCACGCGTCCTTCCCCTTCGAGCCGCTCCAGCGTCTTTTCGTCGGCTTCGTAGTTGCCCTCACCGTGGGCGACCGGCACGCGGATGACCTGGCCGGCATTGTAACCGCGGGTGAACGGCGTGTTCGAACGCTCGACCCGCAGGTGAACTTCCTTGCAGACGAATTTCAAGCCGGCGTTGCGCATCAGCACGCCCGGCAAGAGTCCCGCCTCGCACAGGATCTGAAAGCCGTTGCAGACACCGAGCACGAGGCCGCCCTTGGCGGCGAAATCGCGCACCGCATCCATGACCGGCGCGCGCGCGGCGATCGCGCCGCATCGCAGGTAATCGCCGTAAGAGAAGCCGCCCGGCACCACCACGAGGTCCGTGCCATCGGGCAGTGACGTCTCGGCGTGCCAGACCATGGCGGCTTCGTTGCCGGAGGCGAGCTTCAATGCGCGCGCCATGTCGCGCTCGCGATTGATTCCGGGAAAGACGAGAACGGCGGATTTCATGCCAGCTAGCCCAAAACCTCGACCCGGTAATTCTCGATCACGGTGTTGGCGAGCAGCTTGTCGGCAGCCTGCTTCAGCGCCGCTTCGGCTTTCGCCTTGTCGGCGCCCGCAAGCTCGATGTCGAAGACCTTGCCCTGGCGGACGCTGGCGATGCCATCGACGCCGAGCGACTTCAGCGCGCCTTCGATGGCCTTGCCCTGCGGATCGAGGATGCCGGATTTGAGGGTGACAGTGACGCGCGCCTTCACGGAAATGCCCTCATCCCTTTACCAGCACAGGGCCTGAACCGGCAGGCCGCTCGTTCTCCATCAGAATCCCCAGGCGCTTGGCTACTTCCGTGTAGGCTTCCAGGAGACCGCCGAGATCCCTGCGGAAGCGATCCTTGTCGAGCTTCTCGTTCGACTTGATGTCCCACAGCCGGCACGAATCCGGCGAGATCTCGTCGGCGACGATGATCCGCATCATCTCGTTTTCGAACAGACGTCCGCATTCCATTTTGAAATCCACCAGACGAATGCCGATGCCGAGAAACAGTCCGGTGAGGAAGTCGTTGACGCGGATGGCCAGCGCCATGATGTCGTCGATCTCCTGGGGTGTCGCCCAGCCGAACGCCGTGATGTGCTCCTCGGAGACCATGGGGTCGTTCAACTGGTCGTTCTTGTAATAGAATTCGATGATCGACCGCGGCAGCTGGGTACCTTCCTCGATGCCGAGGCGCTGCGACAGCGATCCAGCCGCGACATTCCGTACAACGACCTCGAGCGGCACGATCTCCACCTCGCGAATCAGTTGTTCGCGCATGTTGAGACGGCGGATGAAGTGGGTCGGCACCCCGATGTCGTTGAGGTGCTGAAACAGGTACTCCGAAATCCGGTTGTTGAGGACGCCCTTGCCCTCGATCACCTGGTGTTTCTGCTTGTTGAACGCGGTCGCATCATCCTTGAAGTGCTGGATCAGGGTCCCCGGCTCCGGTCCTTCATAAAGAACCTTGGCCTTGCCTTCATAAATGCGGCGTCGACGGCTCATTGGGATGTACCGTGTGTTGTTGAAATCCATGAATATGAGTGCTCCGGATACTCAAGAGGGGGATGACCCACGACGGAGCTGCCGTGAAGGCCAGGGACAGGAAACAGAACGAGAACCGGACCTGGAATCGACCCTATCCGATTGGCCTATCCAGTACAATCGATCCGGCCCTCGAAGAACCTCGTTTTACCGCCTTTCGCCCGCGGCATTGCGGCACGTGACCTTCTGAATTCACAGTATTATTTAGGGATGCGGCCGCCCCGCCGCAACGAGGCCGAAACGGCCCCCCGCAGAGGAACTTTTGCCATGACCACCTTCGACAAGCGCGAGGAAGCCTTTGAGAAGAGATTTGCCATCGACGAGGAGCTGAAGTTCAAGGCGGAGGCGCGCCGCAACCGCCTGCTCGGCCTGTGGGCCGCCGAGAAACTGGGCCTCGCCGGCGATGCCGCCACCGCATACGCAAAGGAGACGGTCGCAAGTGCCTTCGCGGAAGGCGGCGAGAAGGCGGTCGTGGCCAGGCTCACGAGCGACCTCTCGGCGAAAGGCATCACGGAAGATGCCGTTCGCGCGCACATGACCGAACTGCTGGCACAGGCCATCGTTCAGGTGAAAGCGGGGGCGTGACACGGGCCGACGGGAACCCTCCTATTTCAGGCTGATCTGGAAGGCCATCGAACCGCTCACGTTGAGCCCCTCGACCTGCTGCTGATTGAACTGCCGCGTATTGTTGGCATTGACATTGACGTTGACCGTCTCCAGCCGGCAGTCCTTGGCGAGGACGTCACGAAGCATATCGCATTGGTGCGCCGCCATCTCGTAGACGGCGCGCTGCGCTCTCTCGCGCAGTTTCTGGGCGTCATCGCCCTCGCCGGTCGACCCGGCGAGGAAGAAACTGATGCTGTTCTGAATGCGCACCATGTTTTCCTGCCTGGGGGCGGCATTGAACTGCTCGACTGAGATTCTCTGACCGGTTTGCGCGACGGCAGGAACAACCAGAAGCAAGATCGCACTCGCAAGGATCGCACTCTTGAAAGACGGCATTGAAGTTCTCCGGAACTGAAGAGGTGGGCGTCAGTGCCGTTCTATCAACCGGGGATTGCAGATTGACGAATTGCCTCCGCAAAATCCCGCGTTCCGCTTCACGCCGGATTAACCAGCAAGGCAGGCGGACGAGTGGAGACGCAGCACGTCATCCACCCGTCATCGTCCCGTCTCATCCCTCCTTGAATCCATATTCCGGCACGTTGCCGCTCGCGCCGTAATATTTGTACGGCAGGAACTTGCCGGACATCGTGAGCTTGACGCGGTCGCCCTTCGGATTGGGCTGGCGTTCGATCGCCATGTCGAAATCGATCGCCGACATGATGCCGTCGCCGAACTCTTCCTCGATCAAGGCCTTCCAGGCCGGACCGTTGACCATCACGAGTTCGTAGAATCGGTAGAGCAAGGGATCGGCCGGCGGCATCGGCATGCCGCGCATCGGCACTTCGTTGAGCATCGCAGTCTCGGACCTGGAGAGCCCGAACAGTTCGCCGGCGTTCGCAGCCTGCGGCTTGGTCAGCTTCATCTGCCCCAGGATGGCGCCGACGATCAGCACCTCCGAATAGCCGCCGATCGCTTCGCAGATGTATTTCCAGCTCCAGCCTTTCTCGCGCTTGATGTCGAGCAGCTTTTCGGTGAGATCGGATCGTTTCATGGGTCTATCCCCTTGGTGTTCTCGTGGTGACCCGGCAGGCGCATTCTGCCCTGCCCTGCGCGCGAAGCCAAAGAAAAAGGCGGATACTAAGTGGCGCTGCCCGGCAACAGGGCCTGAAGCCGCTCAAGCTCGGGCGCCAAATCGCGTTCAACGTCGGCGGCCGCCATGTCGAGCACGCGATAGCCACGCGCCTGAAGCCAGATCCGCCGCTCGGCACGATCCTTGATGATGGCATCGGATTCGCCGGCGTTGGTCAGTTCGAGCGCGATCCGATGCACGAACGAGACAAAGTCGGGGATCTGGCGACCGACCGGCGTCTGCCGCTTGAACAGCCCCGCGAAACGGCGATCGCGGGTGAGCGCCTGCCACAGCACGCGTTCGGCATCGGTCGGATTGCGCCGGAGCAGACGGGCGAGCCCCCGCACGGTGCTGCTGCCGTCCGAAACGGCGCCGCCCTGCCCCTGCTCGGCCAGCAGTGCGCGCAGCCGCGTCGCCTGTTCGCCATCGAGCACGCCGCCCTTTGCCGGACCTTTGCGTCCCTCCGCGATCGCCATCACCACGCCGTGCAGGGTGTGCATGTCCTGCTTGGTCGGCTCCATCCGCGTGAAGATGTTGCGCAGGTTGACGAGCATGGTGTCCCGCTTTTCCGCGGGACGCAGAAATTCCACCTTGTCCAGTTCGCGCACGAGGTGGTCGAAGAAGGCCTGCATCTGATGCTGCGAGGCAGGTTCGGAGCGCTCGGGCATCGCAAACGGCAAGGCACCCGCAGTCGACAGCTTGAACCATTCATAGCCGACCAGCAGCACCGCTTGCGCCAGGTTGAGCGAGGCGAAACCGGGATTCACCGGAAAGGTGATGATGCGGTTGGAAAGCCCGACCTCCTCGTTGGTCAGCCCCCAGCGTTCCCGGCCGAAGAGAATGCCCACCGTGCCGCCCGCCTTGATCCGGCCGGCCGTCTCGGCGGCGGCAGCTTCCGGCCCAACCACCGGCTTGGCCTGGTCGTGGGCGCGGGCAGTGGTCGCAAACAGCAGCGAGCAATCGGCAACCGCGGCTTCGACTGTCTCGAACAGTTCGGCACCGTCGAGGATGTGATCGGCACCGGCCGCCGCGCGCTGCGCGGCAATGTTCGGCCAGCCGTCGCGCGGATTGACAATGCGAAGCCGCGACAGCGCGAAGTTGCCCATCGCGCGCGCCGCCATGCCGATATTCTCGCCGAGCTGCGGTTCCACCAGAATGACGATCGGGCCGGTGAGTTCGAGGCCTGCCTTGGTTTTGTCGGTGCCGGACATCAACGCTTCTTAAATCGATTCAGTCTTGCGGCGTTTGCCACTTGCATGGCGCCCATCGGGGCCACGGCATTCGTTATGACGGATGCCTGCATAATCCAAGACAATTCCGCACATGCGCCCGCTTTCTCGCGGTCCGCATACGGCCCGAGTTTTCAAGGACACGTCCCTCCGGAAATGAGAGGGCGCAGGGAATGCCGGGTGTCAGGCGCACCCGCAGCCTCGTGCGCAATGAAAGAAAGCACACGAGTTAGTCACCACAGGTTCGCCGAAACAATCCGGCATTCCCTGCGCGATGGTTTACGGCTTACTCCGGGCTCTCCCTGGCGATCGGGCTTTTTTGTCGCCATCCCCGGTTCGATGCGTCAGCATCGTCACCCGGTTGACATCAGCGTCGAGATATCAGGACCACTCGGCTTCGCCGTCCGCCTCGGCCGCGTTCGTCGCATGCAGCCAAAGCGTCCATCGCATTCCGCGCCCTACGTTCAGTGACGATCGCGAAACGCCCCTCTATCCAGGGGCACGGAACGCGCGGAGAAATGCCCGTGATTTGCCCGACGGCACAAGGCAAACAGCTGCGGCACTTTAACGCGACGGGCAAATCACTCGAGGTGCGCAAAATTCTGTCAAGGGAAAAAGCGGTTGCATACCTCGTGTCCCGGACGCAATGCCGCGTGCTCCCGGCGACGGCAGCGTCGTCGGGTAAGCTGCTTTGCCAAAATCGGACTTGTCAGGACGATCGGCGGCAATGCAGGGAGATAAACGAGCGAAAGTTTGCGTGCGTTGCCATTTCCGGACAAGGCGGAGACCAACTAGCAGGCCGCCTGCCAAATCCGTCGTGAACGATCCGAAGCCCACATTCAAATTCTCGAACCTGCGCTTCTTGCGACAAGGAAGCGTCACCGACCGTTTGACACAAATCAATGCCGGCAAAGATGGAATTCTATAGTTGAGTGCATTCGGCCTATGAGGCGGAGGCACCTATGACAAAGTTGTGTTTTGCACTTCCTGCATTCCTTCTTTTTTCGTTGCTCACAGGGTCTGATCTAAACGCCGCAGACGGATGCGGTGCTGGCTTGTACCGCGATGTGCACGGACGATGTCATTTCTATCGAGCCGTGGAGA
>NZ_DAIDJE010000068.1 GCF_027451485.1 Bradyrhizobium sp. | reverse complement strand
CCTCGGTTACCGGATCGAGGCGGAAGAGCGCATCATCGCCTATACGGCCGATACCGAATGGACCGAGACGCTGATTTCGCTGGGCCGTGATGCCGACCTCTTCATCGCCGAGGCCTACACCTTCGACAGGCCGGTCAAGAATCATCTCAGTTTGAAAGCGCTCGAGGCGCGCCTTGCCGATATCAGGCCGAAACGGCTGATCCTGACGCATATGAGCGACGATATGCTTGGAAGGCTGGGCAGCCTTGCCCACGAGACTGCGAGCGACGGGCTCGTGGTTTCTGTCTAGGCGCGCACCGATGAAGCCTGATGTCCGGTGCGGGAGAGAAGCGGACGGTCGCTCGTTTCCCGGGAATGTCAGCTGGTGACCGAAGCCGACATTCTTTGCCTTTGTTAAAAGCGTTTCGTTTCGTGATCTACTTGATTGATTGGATTCTCATACACAGTCAGAGCGCAAGGGTCATTTAGGTAATGCACTCAGCTAAATCGGACGTTGATCGCCATCAGATATCGTTGAGCGTCGTGGGCGTCATTTGCGGACTGATGGGCGGGGGGCTTTGTTCCCTGCTGGTGATGGCCGCCATTGGGCTTATTTACACTGGCGTCGAGCTCGTTCTCCCGGGTCCGCACGGCGCGAGGGGGCTGCTGGTATTCTACATTTGTCTGTATAGTGTATGGCTGCTGGTTACTTGGTACTTCGCCAGAAGGGTCGAACTGATCTTCTGGGCTCTTGCCATGTTTCCGTTGCCATCGCTTCTGATTGCCGTGTGGCTGATGGAACGCTAGCCGCACCATTCCCGCTTTTGACCCAAACCGGACCTTCCCGACCCATACAACTTGACGCAATCTGTTACTTTGTTCGGAAATTCTTCCCGTTAGGGGTAGAACGTGTTGGCTGCTTTTTTTTGCGGACGCGGATCGATGGGTAACGTCTACTTCCGACTTTTTCTGACCCAGCTTCCGCTCTACGCCTTCGTTGTTGGCTTCATTTGCGCGGCGTATTTCGCATTTCGCGGCCGGCGCTACATTGTTGCGCTCTGTTTGGTCGCGATAGCCGGTTTTCCGGCCGCGAGTTATCTCTATTCCTATGCCAACGGAAGATATTTAGCGCCTGCTGAGCGCAAGGTTGAGGTAGCGTCCTGGCGACGTGAGAGTATCACTCGTGATAGCAAGCCTCGTGTGTTCATCAGCACTTGGGGAACAGACGGAGTGGTGCCAAAGACCCTTGTGGTTCTCGGCCGTTTCGAAAAGGCCTACGGCCTTGTTGGTGACGATTGGTATTACTTTGAGCAAACACCGGGTTCCGTATGTGTTGATACACATTACGACAAGCGCATGCTTGATCGAATGCGCGGGGCCGTTCCTTGCGTGTCCGCGACAAAGACCGGGCGACGAAAGGCTTTTCGGCAGTTGAACATGCCGGAAATCGCAGAGCCCCACTTGCTGCTACTGGCCGATGCGGATGCTCCCTTACATCACGAAAGTGACACACGCGAGATTTTTGCGAGCAGCACCTTAGAACTGCGACACGTTTCTGACTCAGGCAACAAACTCGTCTCTTTCTGGGAAGCTCCGTATTTCGACGTTCCGGTATTTCCGCCGATCCTAATTCTGGGAAAAGGGTGGTTCCGGACGTCATTCGCGGCGGATCACGCTCCTCGGCCGGACGTCGTTAAGTTCGTACTGGATGCGCTCGGCGATACCTAGCGCATGGTTTCTTTCTTCCGCTGTTGGGCCCATCGCAGACATTCACTGGCGCGCCGGCGATGTCAGCTTCCGAAGGCAAAGCGGAGATAACTGCGCCTGCCCAGAAGACTTATGTATGAGTACGCGCCCTAGCTCACCGGCCAGTCCTCGGCCGTGATGGTGGCCGCATCGGCCCCGACGATTTCCGAAAGCGAGTCGCGCCCGGTGCGGAGCAGCGTCGAGGAAAGATCGCGCTTGATGTCCTCGACCAGACCAAGCCCCTTATAGACCAGCGCCGAATAAAGCTGGATCAGGCTCGCTCCGGCACGAATCTTGGTCAGCGCGCCGCCGCCGGAATCGATGCCGCCGACGCCGATCAGCGGAAATGCGCCCTCCGCCCTGACATAGGTTTCCGCCACCATCCGTGTCGACAGGCGGAACAGCGGCCGGCCCGACAATCCGCCGGCCTCCTTGGCGCGGTTCTGCTCGCGCAAGGTCGAGGGCCGTCCGAGCGTGGTGTTGCCGACGATCATGCCGTCGGCGCGGCGCGAGCGCGCGATGTGAACCACGTCGTCGAGGTCGGGGAGGCTGAGGTCCGGCGCGATCTTCAAGAGGACCGGCGAGTCGCCGGCGTTCTTGCGGACTCTCTCCCGCGCATCGATCACCCTCGCCAGCAGATCGTCGAGCGCGTCCGCCTGCTGCAGGTTGCGCAGGCCCGGCGTGTTGGGCGAAGACACGTTCACCGTGAAATAGCTCGCGACCGGCGCAAAGGTTTCGATCAGCTGCACGTAGTCTGCGGTGCGATCGGCGGAATCCTTGTTGGCACCGATATTGACCCCGACGATGCCGCCGAGATGGGCGCGCGCCGCAAGTCGCCGCAACACGATTTCAGCGCCGTCGCTGTTGAAGCCGAGGCGGTTGATCACGCCTTCATCCCGCTCCAGGCGGAAGATGCGCGGCCGCGGATTGCCGGCCTGCGGCCTCGGCGTCACCGTTCCAACCTCGACGAAGCCGAAGCCGAGGCGCAGCAGCGCATCGGCCACCTCGCCGTTCTTGTCGAAGCCAGCCGACATGCCGACCGGATTGGGGAAATTCAGGCCGAAGGCCCGTACGGCCAATTTTGCATCGTCGGCGCGCGGCTGACCCGGCGGCAGCAGCTTGAGGCCCTGCACGGCCAGGCGGTGTGCATCCTCCGGATCAAGCCAGCGCAAGAGCGGCAATGACACAGCATCGAAGGCGCGGATCACGGCTCAAGCTCCGGGATGTCGTGGGAACCGTCCGACCGCAGCTGTATCGACTGCACCGCAGTGACCGCCCCAAGATCAAGTTCGCCGTAGAGATGGGGGAAAAGCTCATCGTTGCGCGAGCGTTCCCACTTCAGCGCATCGCCAAGCGCGGCGGCCTCGACTGCCACCAGGAACAGGCCAGTCTGGCCGGCGAAGTGCTTCCGCGCAGTCTCTTCCACCTGCGAGGCGGTTGAGAAATGAATAAAGCCATCGCTGATGTCGACGGGGCTGCCCCTGAACACGCCCTGCCGCTCCGCTTCGCTCCAAGCCGAAGCCGGGCAGATCTTGTAGATCTTGCGCACGAAGGTTCTTGTTCCCCTTGGCCGCGCCCTTCGGCGCAGCTTAACTCTTCAATCAAAGCTCTGGCGGCCTGATTTCGCAGGGACGGCGGCAAATATCAAGCGGTCCGCCGCGCGGTCCACGTTCAAAAAGCGCCTGCCAGACACCCCACCTTACGTGGCGTAGTCCGGCTCCTTGCGGTCGAGGATGCGCTTGAGCGCCGCGAAATGCCGCTGGGCGGGAGACAGGCCGGTGTAGAAGGTATTGCCCCGCATCTCCTGCCGGGTCTTGTTGACCACCGGTTCCGGCAACTTCTTCAACGGTTGCCCGGTCCACATCGCGTAGATCTGCACCTGGGCTGCGCGCTCGATGTAATAGAGCTTGTCATAGGCATCGGCGATGGTTTCGCCGACCGTCGAGATGCCGTGATTGGCCATGAACAGGATGGTCTTGTCGCCGATGACCTTGGCCAGCCGCGCGCCTTCGGCCGGATCGAAGGCAGGCCCGGTATATTCGTCGTCATAGGCAATCTTTCCGGACATGCCGACTTCGGTCTGACCAATTTCCTTGATGCGGGGGTCTTCCAGCCGCGTCAGCGCGCTCGCAAACGGCATGTGGGTGTGAAACACCGCCTTGGCGTGCGGCAGCGCCTTGTGGATCGGCGCATGGATGCAATAGCAGGAACGCTCGACATCCCCCTCGCCGTGCTTGACCTCGGCGTCGTCGATGCCGACTTCCATGAAGCAGGAGGCTGTGACCTCCGACCAGTGCGTTCCGAACGGGATCTGGTAATAGCGATCGCTGCGGCCCGGCACCACGTAGGTCAGGTGGTTGAAAATGCCTTCGTTGAAGCCGTGCATGAAGGCGAGCCGGTGCGCCGCCGCCAGATCGATCCGGGCCTGCCATTGCTCGGCGCTGGTATCCGAAACCGCCTCCGGCGAAACCCTGTACTGCATGGCATCCTCCGCTTGGTTATTATCCTCCCGGCCCGTGTCGTTCGGGACCGATCGGGCCTGATTTTGCGCACTGATCGTAGTCCAGTTCGTCGGCGAGATCAGGTGAAATTGCCGCAGACCGGCCATCCCGCTTTGCAGTTTTGCGGCGTGGCGCTGCACCAATTCCGCGGGTAGCCTGCGGCAAAATCCCAGCGAGGCCCAGCCATGCCGCCAACAGCCGCCAGTCCCGAACGCCAGCGCATTGCCGTCATCGGGCTCGGCAGCATCGGCGGCGTGGTCGCCGGCTTGCTGGCCGCGGCCAGGCGGCACGACGTCACCGCCTGCGTCAGACGCCCGATCGAGCGAATGACCGTCGAGCGGACGGAAGGCGCCATCGAGGTTCCAATTCGGGCGCTGACCGATCCGTCCGGGGCGGAGCCGCAGGATTGGGTCCTCCTCTGCACCAAGGTCCAGGACACAGCATCGAGCGGACCTTGGCTGCAGCGGCTGTGCGGCCCGTCAACGCGGGTCGCGGCGCTGCAAAACGGCATCGGCCACATTGAGCGCCTTGCTCCTTCCGTCAGCGGCGCGACCGTGATTCCGACCATTGTCTATTACAACGGCGAACGCCTGGCGGCAGACCGGGTGCGCTACCGCCGCGGCGGCGAACACGATTTTGCCGTTGCCGACGGTCCGGACGGACAGGCGTTCGCTGCGCTGCTCGACGGCACGCCGCTGCGGACGCTTTTGAGTGAGGACTTCAGGACGCTGGCGTGGCGAAAGCTGCTCGTCAACGCCGTCGGCAATGCCGTCTCCGCGCTCACGCTGCAGCGGAACGCGGTGTTTCGGCGCGACGACGTTGCAGCACTTTGCCTGGCGCTGCTGGAAGAGGCCGCCGCCGTCGGACGCGCCGACGGCGCGCAGCTTGCAACCGACGAAGCGGCGCAGTCGATGGCGAGGCTCACAGCCATCCCGCCTGATGCCGGCTCGTCGATGTATTTCGATCGCCTTGCCGGCAGGCCACTGGAGATCGACGCGCTGACCGGTGCCGTGGTGGAAGCTGCGGAACGGCACGGCGTGCCGACGCCGCTGTTGCGCATGCTGCTCACGCTTGCACGCGCTGCAAGCACGTCTCCTGCGCCAACAGGTGCCTAACTAGGCCGACCGTGCCAACGCGCCGTCAATCATCGCGACCGCATTGGAGAGACCATAGACCGCGACGAACGAGCCGAAGCGCGGGCCTTTTTCCTGGCCGAGCAGCACCTGGTAGAGCATGTTGAACCAGTCAAGCGAGACGCCCGGCCGGCCGTCCTTGCCCTTCTTCACCGGATCGAGGAACGGCTCGCGGCGACCGATCTCGTAAACGACGTTCTGGATGTCTTCCGCCGTCGATTCGGCCGCCATATTGGCCAGCGCATCGCGCAGGTCCTGCAAGGCGGCGCGCTCGGCTTCCGTCGGCTCGCGGAATTTTTTCGTCGGCGCCACGAAGTCGCGATAGTAGTTGATGGCGTAGCCGACCATCGCGTCCAGCTTCGGATGAGTTTCCGGCGTCACGCCCGGCCGATAGCGCCCGATGAATCCCCACAGGGTCGAGGCATTCTCTGCATTCGATGACGACACCAGCGTCAGCAAAAGCTGGAACGTGACCGGCATGTCGGCCTTCGGCGGATGGCCGGCGTGGATATGCCACACCGGATTGCCGAGTTGCTGACGCGCATCCTGGCGCGGAAAGCCTTCGAGGAACTGCTGGTAGTCGTCGACATTGCGCGGGATCACATCGAAGTAGAGCCTCTTGGCCGCCTTCGGTTCGCGGTACATGAACAGCGACAGCGACTCGGGCGAGGCATAACGCAGCCACTCGTCGATGGTCAGCCCGTTGCCCTTCGATTTCGAGATCTTCTGACCCTTCTCGTCGAGGAACAGCTCGTAATTGAAGCCTTCCGGCGGCGTGCCGTCCAGCGCAGCGCAGATCTTGCCCGACAGCTTCACGGAATCGATCAGGTCCTTGCCAGCCATTTCGTAGTCGACGCCGAGCGCGGCCCAGCGCATCGCCCAATCCGGCTTCCATTGCAATTTGCAGTGGCCGCCGGTGACCGGAAGCGTGACGCGCTCCCTGGTCTCCGGGTCGTCATAGGAGATGGTGCCGGCCTTGCTGTCATGCGCCGTGATCGGCACGTAGAGCACCGCGCCGGTGCGCGGGCAAATCGGCAGAAACGGCGAATAGCTGGCGGCGCGTTCTTCGCGGAGTGACGGCAGCATGATTGCCATCACCTTCTCGATCCGCTCCAGCATCAGAAGCAGCGTCGCGTCAAAGCGTCCAGACGTGTAGTAGTCGGTCGAGGAGGCGAACTCGTAATCGAAGCCGAAGGTGTCGAGGAAGGCGCGCAGCCGCGCATTGTTGTGCGCGCCGAAACTCGGATGGGTGCCGAAGGGATCCGGCACCCTGGTCAGCGGCTTGCCGAGATGCTCTGAGAGCATCTCCCTGTTCGGCACGTTGTCCGGCACCTTGCGCAGGCCGTCCATGTCGTCGGAGAAGGCAAGCAGGCGGGTCTTGATCTTGTCCTCGGTCAGCACGCGGAAGGCGTGGCGCACCATGGTGGTGCGCGCGACCTCGCCGAAGGTGCCGATATGCGGCAGGCCGGACGGACCGTAACCGGTCTCGAACAGCACCTCGTCCTTTGGTTTCCTTTTCAGCCGCGCCACGATGGCTTTCGCCTGCTCGAACGGCCAGGCGTTGGATTGCTCGGCGACCGCACGCAGGTCGCTGGGGCTGACATCGAAGACGGACATTTAGGACTTTCTCCGGATCGCGGAAACTAGCGATTTAATCGCGGAAACTAGCGATTTCGCATCAAAATGCAAAAATGGCCACAAACCGTGGTCGGCCCGGCCACCAACGGGTCGCGAAAGCGCGCCCGATGACAGGCTCGGCGCGAGCCGGGACCCGTAACCACAGGTGGAATAGCTTTGCTACTGCTGGAGCACCAGCCTGCGCAACAACGGGCGTTCGTGGTCATGGGTCCCGCTTTCGTGGGCCGACCACGGATCGATGAACAGCCCTCGTGCCCACTTTCCGAAGTTCGTGTTACACCTCAGCACCCACTTTCACGAAATTCGGAAAGTCATGGGCACCAGCTAATTTACTGATTCGAGTACCGCTTTATCGATCTGAACTCCCTAATCGAATTCACCGCTTGGGGTGCAGGAACTTCAGATCGACGGTACTAGAATGGACTGACTGAGAAATAGCGCAGCCACAGGTCGGTATAGCGGCCCTTTTCCCAGAGCCGGAATAACGCCCAGTTCAGTGCGTGCCGCAACAGATCGTTGCCCTTGCGCACCGCAATCCCGACGCCCTCGCCGAAATAGCGGCTTTCGACAAAAGGCCCGCCCGAGAACGTGCAGCAGTCGCCGGAATCCGTGCCGTTGATCCAGAAGGCGAGCGAGATCGCGTCGCCGAAAATGAAATCGACTTCCCCGCGCCTCAAGGCGGCCCGCAGCGCCTCGTCGTTCGGATAGGAGTGCAATTCCGCATCCGTGAACATCGCCTTCAGGTACGCCTCGTGCGCAGTGCCCGCGACCACGCCGACCTTCCGGCCCTCGAGGAATTCGGGACGCACTTCGCGCATCACCGAGTCCTTCCGCGACACGAAGCGCGCCGGTGCCCGGTAATAGGGATCGCTGAAGTCCAGCCGCGCGCGCAGCTGCGGCGTCACCGCGAGCGAGGCAATGATGGCATCGCCCCGGTTGCTGGTGATCGCATCGACCAGCGTCTCGAAGCGCCGCATCTGGATCGTGCAGGTGACCTTGATCTCGTCGCAGATCATCCGCGCCAGATCGACGTTGAAGCCTGCGGGGTTGCCGTCCGGGCCGGTGAAATTGAAAGGCGGGTAGTCCGTCTCGGTCAAGAACCGGATGACGGTCAGACGCGACAGATCCGGCCGTTCGGGGCGTCGCCGCGGGTCCCAGAAGCCTGGGACCGCCTGGGGCCCGGGCTCGGCCACCGGCTTTGGAACGGCTGGACCGGCAGCGGCCGGAGCCCGGGTTGCGGCTGCGGCTGGTCCCTTCTCGCCCTCGGCCCGGGCTGGGCCGCCCGCGAGCATGAGCGCCACCGCTGCCGCAGCGGCAAGCCGGAGGGCCTTCGGCGCGGCGCTGGTCGCCCGTCCGCTAAAAATCGTCTGGTCAGACTGCATCGGTTACAGATTTTCGCCGAAATCGGAGGCGTTATAGACCGATATGATCACGAAAGCGAACGGCGCTGCGCCGGCTCCTAGTGTGTCGGTTCCGAAGTTCGTGTTACGCCTCAGCACCCACTTTCACGAACTTCGGAAAGTCATGGGGAGC
>NZ_DAIDJE010000067.1 GCF_027451485.1 Bradyrhizobium sp. | reverse complement strand
CCGGTGATCGACGAGGAGACCGCGCGGGGGTCGCGCTGCGGCCAACGGCCGCTCTCGGCGTGCTTGAGAAAATCGCCGACGATCCGGTTGTACTCCTCCGGTTCTTCGATGTTGATCGCGTGGCCCGAATTCGGGATTACCGAGAGAGCCGCCGAAGCAATATTCTGCTTCATGAGAATGCCGGGCAACAGGCACGGCCAGTCCTCATCCCCGGTGATGATCAGGGTCGGCACGGTGATGCGCTTCATCTCGTCAACCAGCGCATAGAGCGAAGGCCGCTCCTTCTGGACGCCCTGCTGGGTATTGGCCGACCCCACCTTCGAATGTTCGGCCAGCATCCGCTTGAACTCGGCGTGGCCGCGCGGGTCCTTGTTCTCGTATTGAACGCGGGTCGGCCCATAGGCGTAGCGTTCGGCAAACGCCGCCATGCCTTCCTTTCGGAGCGCATCCGCGATCACATCGGCCTCCGCGCGAAAGGCTTCGCGCTTGTCCGGTTCGGCGCCGTAGCCGCAGCCGCCAATGCACAAGGACAAGGCACGCGCCTGATGCCGAATGCCGAAATGCAGCGTGGCAAAGCCGCCCATCGAGAGGCCGACGATGTGCGCTTTCGGCGCCTTGATGTGATCGAGCACGGCGAGGATATCGTCGGCCGCGCGCGCTTGCGAATAGGAGGAGACGTTCTCAGGCACGTCCGAGGGCGGAAAGCCGCGCGCGTTAAAGGCGATGGCGCGGTAACGCTTGCCGAAATGCCGCATCTGCAGCTCGTAGCTGCGCAGGTCGCCGGCGAATTCGTGCACGAAGATCACCGGCTGGCCCGATCCGGTTTCCTCGAAATACAGGCGCACGCCGTCATCGGTGGTTGCATAGGGCATGGTGATTCTCCCTGCTTCTCTCTGGTCACGCGGATGGCGCGGCGGTTCCGTCGGCCATCAGGTTTCGTCCCTTCCGCTCGACGATCAGCCGATAGGCCTGAGGCTGGCGGTGCACGTCGAAATTGAAGGTGGTGCTCTTGTAGGAATTGCACAGATCGAGATCGCAGCGCGCGAGCGCGATCTCGTCGCCCTTGGTGATGCAGGCGGCGGCGACTTCGCCTGACGGCGCGATGATGCAGCTTCCGCCGATCTGATCGACGCCTTCCTCGACACCTGCCTTGGCGACGCCGATCACCCACGTGCCGTTCTGGTAGGCGCCGGCCTGCATCACGAGCTGGTTGTGGAACAGCGAAAGATCGTCGTGCTCCGGCGCGGGCGGGTTGTGGACCGGCGTGTTGTAGCCGATCAGGACCATCTCGACCCCCTGCAGTCCCATCACGCGATAGGTCTCGCTCCAGCGGCGATCGTTGCAGATCGCCATGCCGATCACGCCGCCGAACGCCTCGGCCACGCCGAAGCCTGCGCCGGGCTCGAAGTAGCGCTTCTCGAGATGCTGGAATTTGCGCCACGGCTCGTGTTGGGCATGGCCGGGCAGATGAACCTTGCGGTATTTGGCGAGGATCGCGCCGCGCTTGTCGACCAGGATCGACGAATTATAGCGGTGGACGAGGCCATCCTCGACCGTCAGTTCGGCGTAGCCGAGATAAAAACCGATTCCGAGTTCGCCCGCGAGGGCGAACAACGGCTGCGTTTCCGGCCCCGGCATCTCCCGCTCGAAGAAGCGATCAATTTCGGCCTGATCTTCCATGTACCAGCGCGGAAAGAACGTCGTCAGCGCAAGCTCGGGATAGACGATGAGATCGCACCCGCTCTCCCGCGCCTGGCGCATCAGCCCCGACAGGCGAGCCACCACCTCGCTGCGCGTCTCACTTCTGGCGATCGGGCCAAGCTGGCCCGCCGCGACATTGACCAATCGCACTTCAAATCTCCTTCGGCCCTCGCGCCCCGATCCGGCCGGCCGGCGCGGCGCTACCCTACGCCAGCGGTTCGCCGATTTCGACAGCTTGCACAGCAGCAGAGACGGGTCTTGATATAGTTCATACATGAACTATCATGCCGTCCAATGGCGCGGTCGTTCGCCAGCAATCATCGGGCAGCACGCCGCATGTACCAGGCGCAGGATCCAGATTTCAGGCAACGCGTCGAGGCAAGCTTTGCACGCCAGCGCGCGATGGCCACCTTGGGAATCGAGCTGGTTTACCTCGTGGCCGGCGAGGTTCATCTGGCGATGCCGTCCAACCCCGACCTGACCCAGCAACACGGCTTCATGCATGCCGGCATCATCACCACCGCACTCGACAGCGCCTGCGGCTATGCCGCATTCACGCTGATGCCGTCCGATGCCGCGGTGCTGACCGTGGAGTTCAAAACAAGCCTGCTCGCTCCGGCGAAAGGCGAGCGCTTCGTCTTTCGGGCGAAGGTCATCAAGCCGGGCAGAACTCTCACCTTCTGCGAAGCGCAGGCGCTGGCGCTGGAGGGATGGAAAGAAAGGCTGGTCGCGACGATGACCGGTACGCTGATGGCTGTTGTCGGGCGCGAGGGGATCGTCCAATGACGGAGGCGAAGACATCCGACAAGCCGCCGCGGCTGTTTCATCTGATGTCGCTCGCCCAGCATCGCCTGCTGAGGCATGCAGATGCTGCCTTCAACGAAGCGCTCGGCATCAGCATGACCCAACTCGGCGCGCTCTTCGTTCTGGAAAAAACGCCCGGCGCCCCGGCCAGACAGGTTGGCGAGACGCTCGGCATCAACAAATCCGCCGTCACGATGCTGGCCGACCGCATGGAGCATGCCGGCCTCGTGCGCCGCGCACCATCGGACGAGGATCGCCGAGCGGTGCGACTGTTCGCAACGCCGGCCGGCCTCGCCAAGGCCGCAGCGGCACGCCCGATCCTGGCGCGTCTCACCCGGAAGCTGACCCAACCCTTCGACGAGAACGAGATGGCCGTGGTTGCGCGGTTTCTCGAATCCATCATTGAACGGTTCTGAAGCGCAATGAGATGGGGGTGAATCGTCCTCGCGCTTTGGCTGTTTGATTGAGCATGACCTTTTCGGAAAAACCGCTGCACACTTTTCCGGATCATGCTTTGCGCGCCCGGGTGATTCAAACGCCGGTCACCCCTGCGCCCACGCATCTTGACCTCCCGAACAGGTCGCGCCTCTTATCGTTGCCCGCGCCGCCATGCTGCCGTCTGCCCGTGGCGGCCAGCGTGAAGCGCATGAACAAACAAGAGCGGCGCGGGAATGAGTTGGAGGACAGCATGAAAATCCAGCAGATCAAGGTCAACTTCGTCCGCCTGCCGCCGGAAGAACCGTTGGTCGGCGCGCCTTACATGATCGGGATGATGTGCGAATTCTTCACGGTGCAGGTGCAGACCGACGAGGGCATCGAGGGCATCGGCGTCACCGCATTCGGCGGCAAACTGGTGCGTTCGCTCCGCGCCGCGCTGGAAGAGTTCGGTGAGTTGATCAGGGGCGACGACCCGCTGCGTGTCGAACAGCTCACGGCCAAGCTGCGCGCCGCGTCGGCTTCTTGCGGCTCCGGCATCGCGATGCTGGCGATTTCGGCGATCGACACGGCGTTATGGGACATCCGCGGCAAGGCTTTCGACATTCCGCTGGCCCAGCTGTTGGGCGGCGCGCGCGACAAGGTGCCGGCCTATGCCAGCGGCGCGTTGTCGCGCACGACGCCAACCGACAAGCTGCAGCGCGCCGCAGCCGCGCTGGTCGAGAAGGGCTATCGGCAGGTCAAGACCCAGATGGCCGTCGAAGGATTGACGCCGGCTCAGGAAATCGAGCGCATTCGCCTGGTCCGCGACGCGGTCGGACCGGAAGTCAATCTGATGGCGGACATCAATCAACGCTGGAGCGTCGCCGAGGTGATTTCGATCGGCCATCGCATCGAAGAGCTCGGTCTCGGATGGCTGGAGGACCCGACGACATGTGACGACCACCAGGGACACGCCAGGATCGCCGATGCGCTGGCGACGCCGATCTGCGCCGGCGAGTACCTCTGGGGCATCGAGCCGCACCGCCAGGCGATGGCGCACCACGCCAGCGATATCACCATGGTCGATTTGCTCCGCGTCGGCGGCGTGACGCAATGGATGAAGGTGGCCGGGATGGCGGAAGCGTTCAACAGGCCGGTGGCCAGTCATTTGCTGCCGGAGATCCATGTCCATCTGGTCGCCGCCGTGCCAAACGGCCTGGTTGTCGAATACATGCCGTGGACCTGGCGCCTGTTCGAGGATCCACCGATGCCGGTCAATGGCGAAATCGCCGTGCCGTCAGGACCGGGACTCGGACTGAAATTCGCCCCCGGCCTGTTCGAGAAATATGAGGTAAGCTGATCGCGTTCTCACGGAAAATAGGCGGCAGCTACGTCAGGCGTCGATCCCGCGCGATGAAATCCAGGAAGCTGCGCACCTTGCCCGAGAGATATTTGCGGGTCGGATAGACGGCGAGCAGCCGGCCGGCGAAAGACAGCGTGTCCGGAAACAGACGTTCCAGCCGCCCTGCGGCGAGATCGTCAGACACCAGCCATTTCGGCAGGAACGCGAAACCCATCCCCTCGAGGCAGGCGTGATGCATCAGCGTTTCGTTGCCGCTGGCGAGGACGGGCGCGAATTTGATCGTCTCGCGTCCCTGCCCGGTCCCCCGCGTGACCACTCCGTCGCCGTGCACCAGGCTGTAAGCGATCAGGGGAGCGCCTTCGAGATCGTCGAGCGAAGCGGGGCGGCCGCGCGCGTCGAGAAACTTGCGGGAGGCGACGAAATAAAATGGCGCATCGGCGATCGTGCGCGCGATCAGACCGGGCCCCGGAGAGGCCGTGACCCGAAGCGCGAGGTCAAAACCTTCCTCGACGAGATTGACGAGCCGGCCGCTCAGGTCGACCTCCAGCGTCACGTCCGGATGGTGCGCGCGGTAGTCGGCCAGTACGCGCGCAAACAGCGGATTCGCCATCCATACCGGCGCGCTCACGCGCAACCGACCCTTCGCCCTGACTGCGGTGTGACTGACCGCAGCCTCCAGTTCGTCCAGGCCTTCGACCATCTGCCGGGCCTGTTCAAAGTAGAGTGCGCCGGTCTCGGTCAAGCTGACATGGCGGCTCGTCCGGTTGAGCAGGCGCGCGGACAGACGCTCCTCGAGGCGCAGGACGTGCTTGCTTGCCATCGCAGGCGATACGCCGAGGCGCACGGCGGCGGCCGTGAAGCTCTTCAGCTCCGCCACCGTGCAGAACACCCGAATGCTCATCAGCGTATCCATCGGATTCCCTCTGTCGCCGTTTCTCCTCCTCCCTCCATTATCAATGTACAGGAAATGATTCTTCAATAAATGCCACGATGAAAAACAATTGAGAAACAGTTAAATCCCCGGCGGAAGCTGTTTGGAGAACGAAATCGATGTCTGGACTCGAAAGCTGGTCGCCCCGCGTGCTCGCGGTTGTCAGAATCATCACGGCGCTGTTGTTCATCGAACATGGGCTGATGAAGCTCGTCGCCTTCCCGGCGGCCATTCCGGGCCTGCCGAGTCCGCTGCCGGGCATCATGCTCGCCGCCGCCTTGATCGAAATCATCGGTGGCACGCTGATCGCCGTCGGGCTCCTCACCCGAATCGCCGCCTTGCTCTGCTCCGGCGAGATGGCGGCCGCCTATTTCATGTTTCATGCGCCGAAGAGCTTCTGGCCGGCGGTGAATCAGGGCGACGCCGCGATCCTTTTCTGCTTCGTCTTTCTCTATCTGGTGTTTGCCGGCGCGGGAGCCTGGAGCCTGGATGCCTGCTTGCCGTCCGCGCAGCCGAAAGTCGCAAGAGCCTGACCATGAGCCAGCGAATCCCCAGCTATTACCTGTCGCATGGCGGCGGCCCGTGGTCGTTCATGGAAGGTGACATGCGGCGCCGCTTCGACCAGCTCGAGGCCGCGTTGCTGGCGACCGCCCGGGACTGGGGCCGTGCCGTGCGGGCGGTGCTGGTGGTTTCAGGACACTGGGAGACGGCGGAGTTCGCCGTCTCGTCGGCAGCCCATCCCGGCATGGTGTTCGATTATTACGGTTTCCCCGAGCATCTCTATCACATCAAATACGACGCGCCCGGCTCGCCGGAACTGGCGATGCGGGTGCGAGCCTTGCTGCAGGCCGGGGGCCTCGCATGTGACTGCGATCCGGAGCGCGGCTTCGACCACGGAACATTCAGCCTTATGAAGCCGCTCTATCCGAGCGGCGACATGCCGATCGTGCAACTGTCCATCAAGCAGGACTACGACGCCTGCGCGCATCTCTCGGTCGGACGGCTGCTCGCGCCGCTTCGCGACGAGGGTGTCCTGATCATCGGCAGCGGTTCGAGCTTCCACAATCTCGGACTGAGAGGCCCCTCGGCACGCCAGCCCTCTCGCCGTTTCGACGATTGGTTGCAGCAGACGCTGCTTCGCTCATCGGCCGCAGAACGCCGAGAGCGCGTTGTCAGCTGGACGACTGCGCCGGACGCGCGCATCGCCCATCCCCGCGAGGATCACCTGATTCCGCTGATGGTCGCGCTCGGCGCTGCCGAAGAAGACCCTGCCGCGCTCGTCTACCACCAACCGGACTTCTTGGGCGGTTGGGTGCTGTCGAGCTTCCGGTTCGGCGAGCCGGTCCGCGCCTGAACCGCGCGGCGACGCTGACGCACTAGAAAAAGCAAGGCGAGGCGGTTGAGCCCTTCGCGAAATGAATTCGAACTCGGGTTGCCTACTGCCGGCTCGGTCGGCAGCGCAGTTGTGTGGCCACCCAACGAATTCCTCTGCGGTGGAACCTGACATCGTAATGCATTTATCGTTGACGAGCGTAATGCACCCCTCGCGACCATCTTGGAGACGATTAAGACGTGGTCGTGAAAGGAAGATTCAACATCGATGATCGGGAGTTTCTTGCGCGCGTGTCAGTTGCTGCGATGGCTGATGCGGGTTTAGCTTCGGCAGGGTTCGCGTTACGTGCGCCGAGGAAGCGAAGGTCGATCAGCTTTTCGCGGGCTCCCGCGATGAGCGTCCGGATTCCTCCGATCTGTCCCAGAAAGAGATCTCGCGTGCGCGGATCCGGTGCCGTATCGACTGCAGCCGACAACGAACCTGCGATATCGTCGAGGCGCCGCAACAGCTCTTCGAGCTGCTTCACGCAATGTAACTGTTCTGCGGCGACACTCGACAGGAGGGCAGAAACCGATTCGACCACCATGACCCGCGATCTCACGCTCCTCGCCGGGTCCTTCGGAAAATTCACCATTTCGCCCATTGATAACCGTTCCGTTGGAAGCGGCGGCGCAGCTCAAGCTGCCCGCACCCTGGTCAGGAAAAGCTCGACTTCCTGCTTGAGGCGTTGACCGTCAGCCGCGAGTGCCTTGGCGGACGTAAGAACCTGCGAGGAAGCGGCCCCGGTTTCAGTGGCGCCGGATTGCACTTCGATAATGCCCGATGAGACCTGAGACGCACCGACTGCGGTTTGTTGGACGTTGCGCGAAATCTCCTTGGTAGCGTTGCCCTGCTCCTCGGCGGCGGCCGCGATGGCTGCGGTGATCTCCGACATGCTGCCGATGGTGGACATGATCTCCTTGATGGCCGTGACCGCAGTCGACGCGGTCGACTGAATCTCGACAACCTGGCTGGAAATGTCCTTCGTAGCGCGCGCGGTCTGGGCAGCGAGTTCCTTGACTTCGGAGGCAACGACAGCGAAGCCCCGGCCCGCTTCCCCGGCGCGGGCGGCCTCGATCGTGGCATTCAGCGCCAGCAGGTTGGTCTGCTCGGCAATTGCAGTGATCATTCCGACAATACTGCCGACCTTATCGGCCGCGGCGGCGAGCTTCACCATCGAGCGGTCGGTAGCCCCGGCCTGCGCGACCGCCTCGTTGGCTACGTTCGAGGAACCCTCGATCTGGCGGCCAATCTCGGCGGCGGCAGCCGCCATCTCCTCAGTCGCAGCCGCGACGGACTGGACACTCGCAGATGCCTCTTCGGATGCGGACGCGACGGCCGTCGAAAGCTCCTTCGTCGCGGAAGCAGTGTTGGCAAGAGCCGAAGCCGCCTGTTCCAGGCCAGCAGAATTCGACGACACCCGTTCGATGATGCCGCCCACCGCACTCTCGAAGGACGCGGTGAACTTTTCCATTTCCTGTTTACGTTGCTCAGCGGCTCGAGCTTCCGTCTTCGTCTGTTCGGAACGCAGGCGCTGTGTCTCCGAGAGGCTTTCCTTGAAGACCTGCATGGCGCGCGCCATATCACCTATCTCATCACCACGCTCCGCTCCGCTGATAACCACCGAAAGCCTTCCGTCCGCGAGCGTTTTCATGCTTGCGACGATCGCTCCGATAGGCCGTGAAACTGCGAACACGCTGATCAGCCCCGCGGCGACGAGCACAATGATCGCCACGCCGCCCGCAATTTCCGACGCCGTCGCAGACCTGGCCATTTCGGAGCGGACCTCAGCCTTTTCCGAGTCGGCTCGCGAAGACGAAAATTTCGTGATCTCTCCAGCCAGTTCTTCGACCTTGGCGGAAGCCGGGAGTGCCACGCTTCGAACAAGAGCGTCGATTTCCGTCTCCAGCGCGGCGGTCTCCGCCGATATTCCCTTCCCTGCCGCAGCGGAAATCCTGTGCTTGATGCTCGCGACACGGCCACCGGCCCCGACATAGGTACCGATGCTCCTCCGCAATTCTTCCATACGTGCCTTGTTCTCCGCCGAGACCGACCGACGCATCATCTCGGCAGTCAATTCGTCGGCGGACTTACCGGCCGCGGCCAGCACACCCTCGCCTGAGTGGATGGCGGAATCGGTGCTTGCCAAGCGCATGTCTCGGACAGCGACCTGCATCCGTCGAACCTCGGCTTCGACCCCAATCGCCAGCCTGGCGATTTCTTGCTGTTCGAGCGCCTTGGCGGTACCTCGTTCGGCACTTGCGTTGCCGAGAACCTGATTGGCGATCATTGCCGCGACAAAGAGAGTCCCGACGAGCGACGCGGTAACGAGTTTGGTGGAGATGCGAATGCTGGCGATCATGCGCGGCATCGTTTTTTTCCGGCGAAGGAGGACAACTTCGCGCAACCTTTTCAGCGCAGATCGCTTTCGTCGTTGCGCCAGATCAACTCCAGGCTAGAATAAAGAAGGATCACTACCCTAGATTTTAACGCAGGATTTACGAATCGCGAGTGTCAGCGTAACTTTCTCATTGCGGCTCGCCGTCAATTTCCCAGTCTCTTCCCATCCAACGGTCGTGAAAAGATATCCTCGGGCCCAGAATTTGTGGCCGAGAAAATTCAGCATCTTGCGTTCGACATTCTTCGCGATCCAGATCGAACTCTTCTCCTTCATAATCGATTATAGGTGCCACCGAACATTTCCGAGGTATCGAGATCAACATATGGACATGATCGGATGCCTCCTCGATCCGGCCTTCTTGCGGCGCCGGATCGTGAAACGCCCGGCCTGGATGCCGCTTATTTTCGCGAACAACATCTTCGCCACTTCGGCGCAGACGCGACAGAGACTTGCACTTGCAACCACCGTAAGAACACGGGATGCATGCAATATAAACTTGCGGTTAATTAACGCGGCACAACTTGATCTCGCTTTTATCGCGAGGTTTTAAGATGAGCTTTTTTTCTGGTCCGAATGAATTGAAAGCGAAGGTAGCCGCAATCGGACGCTCCCAAGCCATCATCGAATTCGATCTCGATGGAAACGTGCTTGATGCGAACGAGAACTTCCTGAAGACGCTGGGCTACGATCTATCGGAGATCAAGGGCAAGCATCACCGGATGTTTGTTGATCCTGAATATGCGCGTAGTGCTGAATATCAGCAGTTTTGGGCCGACCTTCGGAACGGGCAGTTCAAGGCCGATGAATTTTGCCGGATTGGCAAAGGCGGCAATGAAGTTTGGATTCAGGCCTCCTACAACCCTCTGCTGGGTTCCAATGGAAAAGCCTACAAGGTGGTAAAATTCGCCACCGATATCACCCCGACGAAGCTGAGGAATGCCGACTACGAAGGACAGATAGCAGCAATCGATAAGTCTCAAGCCGTCATCGAATTCGATCTGGAGGGCACCGTCCTGAAGGCGAATGACAATTTTCTGAAAGCACTCGGCTATCATTTGAAGGAGATCAAGGGCAAGCATCACAGCATCTTCGTCGACACCGCCGAACGAGACGGCAGCCAGTATCGGGAATTCTGGCGCGACCTTCGCAGCGGGAAATTCCAAGCCGGCGAGTTCAAGCGTATCGGCAAGGGCGGCAAAGTCGTCTGGATCCAGGCAAGCTATAACCCCGTTCATGACGCGCGAGGGAGACTCTGCAAGGTCGTCAAGTTCGCTTCGGATACGACGCCCCAGGTCGAGGACCGGTTGCGCCGGGCTCAAATTCAGAAGTCTATAGATCGGGATCTGGCCCTCATCAGCAGCGCAGTCGAATCGACAACCGCTCGGGTAACGTCGACCATGGCGGCCTCAAACCAGACATCCTCGAACATGCAGGCGGTTGCTGCGGGAGCCGAAGAACTGGCCACGTCCGTTGCCGAAATAAGTCGGCAGACCACAAAAGCGCTGGATATTTCCCGAAGGGCTGTAGGGCAGGCAAACGAGACGACGGAGATCGTCTCGGGCCTGTCCACTTCGGCTCAGAAGATCGGAGATGTCATCAATCTGATCAACAACATTGCCGCTCAAACTAATCTGCTCGCGCTCAATGCAACGATCGAAGCCGCCAGGGCGGGCGAGGCCGGCCGCGGATTTGCAGTGGTCGCATCAGAAGTCAAGAGTTTGGCCTCGCAGACGGCCAAAGCCACGGATGAAATCAGCAATCAGATTGCCGAGGTTCAGAATTCCACCGGAAACGCAGTCGGAGTTATCTCCAAGATCGCAGAAACGATCTCAAGCCTGAGTGAAATCTCGACCGCCATTTCAGCATCAGTCGAGGAACAGGCCGCGGTGACCCAGAGCATGTCCCAAAATATGCAAATAGCGGCCCAGGGCGTAACCGAAATCAACACGAATATGACCACGATCGCCAACGCGTCAAAATCGGTGAGCGAGGCGACCGAAAAGGTCCGAGAAGCATCAAGTAAGGTTGCCTGAAGGCGCGCCGTTCATTGTAGCTCAACAGGAAACCAATCGGTCACTGCAGAGCAAGGCCGCCTCACCAGGCGGCCTATTTCGTTTCGTAGATGCCGCCTTCGGTGTAGGGCTTCGGATACCTGCCGATTGACGGACGTCTCCGCGTGATCGGAGGCTGGCGTCCCACGGCCAAGGAGTGAAACCCGCGTTTGAGGGATCGTAGAGCCATGCGGCGAAGACTGTGGCGATTTGAGAACCGCGAGCGAGATGGCTGCTTTGATTCTGCCCGATGCGAGGGATTGTTTGATGGTGAAGCGGCCGACAATCCTCATGCATTCGGAGTGTCGGCCGATATTGCGGCGTTGCGCCCGCGAGAACCTCGATGATGATCAAACGTCCACCACAGCATGGTCGGTTTGGCGACGTCGACAGTGGCAGCGTGCAGGTTTCGAGGCGACGAGCAACTCGCTCGCGCGAGCGATATCAGCGCTCTCCCCCTGGCGAACAGGCCGCAGTGTTGGATGCGACGCAAGCCCTTTGGCAGATGTGGATGAGAAAGTGGAGGATGAACTCGAAGATGGTGAGCGTCATCCGCTCGTATCGAGCGAGGCCTTCGATGCGGCATTCTTTACAACTGGAGGTGACGCCGCGCTCGCCTAAAGCGACCAGGCGACTGTTGGCAATGGCCGACACAACGCGACAAGTGGGACGGCACCGCCTCGGGTCCGCCGGATGGCCGTTTCGCATCTGGCTTTAGCGATGCGGGGACGGATGCATCGTTCACAGAAACTACCGTCTCCGTAATTTCACGGAAGAAATCACGGCGATCTGCTTGCGCCAGATCAACGTGCAGCGACGATCGGCCATTTATTTATAGTTGAATTGCCGTTCGAATTGGGGAACTCGGTGATGACAGGACAGGCTTTTGGCGAGCCATACATCTACGTGGTTGAAGACGACATAGACGTCCGGCGCGCGCTTTCATTGATACTTGCCCGAGCTGGCTATCACGTGAGCTGCTTCGCCGACGGGCTATCCCTGATGGACGCTCTTCACGCGAAATCGGCAGCTTGTATCTTGCTGGATATCTGTCTCCCAGGACCCTCCGGGATCGATATCCTCGAGCGCCTCAAGGACAAGGGTGTTGTTGCGCCTGTTGTCATTGTGTCGGGAAATCAGGATATCAAAACGGCGGTCGATGCAATCAAGTTGGGTGCTGTTGATTACATCGAGAAGCCCTTTTCCGGCGAGGATGTGCTGGCGCGGGTTGAAGCGGCGATCCGCGCTTCCTCCGACCCGAAGCAAGCGCACACAATCCCAAGCACCTTTCCGGGCTCCGGATCATTGACCCGGCGAGAACGTGAAGTTCTCGAGCACACCGCGTCGGGACAATCAGCGAAGCAAATCGCAATTTCACTCGGACTAAGTCCCAGGACAATCGAAGACCATAGAGCAAACCTCCTTCGGAAGGTTGGCGCCCGAAATGCAGCCGAACTCATACTCAGGGTAATGTCCGGATGGAGCCGAACTGATGGACACGCCGAAGATCATTTAGGACGGAAAGACAACGCCGGATGATATGAGAGCGCTGCTGGACCTCTATCAACTTGAGTTTGTCTCGCTTAGAGATATCGATACGGTCAAAGCGAACGGCAGCATTGTGTTCGACGTTAGCCTACGATCGACGAAGGCCGATTTGAAATTGAAATGCTGGCTATCGGCCAGATCCAGCGGCACCATCGTGTTCTTTGTCGCCGATTCAACTTCGCATCATGAGGGCAGCCAGGCATTGAGCCTCCGAGCGACGGCTCATCGACGGGCGGCCGACCAAACCCTTCGCAAATCAGTTCAGGAGTGATGCCCCGGAGGTATCGAACCACTACACTGCGATTTCAGTTGCATCTATCAACTGAGCTGACCGGGCCTGGCCTTCCCGGTCGGCCTATGGCCGCATTCGATGCAAGCTTTCGCCCCGGCTAACCGGCTCGGCGGGCTTTGGGTCGGCGGAACTGCCCGCGCACCAGCGTATTGGCTCCGTGAAAGGATAATCAGGCTTTCATGGAAACGTCAGAAGCATACCTGGAAAGGAAGCGTGATGAGATCAGGCTCTTGAACAACAGCCTGACGACGCCCCTGACTCTCAAAGATCCTCGCTCGCCATCCGAGTTCGTTCGGCAAAAATTTCGCCTGACCGCCGCGCTGAAAGCGGAGCACGTGCTGGGCGATTGGACAGCAACCGAAACCGATTGGGCCGGCGCTCAACATCGCAGCGGTCCCTTCGAGTTCACCTATGATTATCAGCGCGCCGATCTGGATGTGCGCGGTCCATCGTTTTACGAATTAAATGGCACTCACGAGACGGTGTATACGGGGTCGGGAATGGCTGCCATCGCAGCCCTTCTCTTCGCCCTGGCCAGGCTGATTGACCACGCGGATGTCGTGCTTCCGCCTGGCGCCTACGGTGAGACCCAGGAATTGATCGAAGGCTATGCTCGCCACCTGACGCTGACCACCCGCGATCGACCTTTGGCGGAAACCTCAGCTCTCGGATCCTTATGCCGGATGTTGTGGATCGATTCATCGTCGCCGGATTCTTCTTTCGAAGCGGCGATCCATCGAGGAAATTCGCCGTTTGACCTCGTGATCTTTGATACCACATGCCTCTGCGCAAGCTCCGGCCGCGTGCGGCGTGTGGCAGAATGGGCAGAACGAGAAAATCTGCCGCTTGTGCTGGTGCGCAGCCATACAAAGCTGGACTCGCTGGGCGCGGAGTACGGGCGCTTGGGCTCGGTAGTATTCATCTGCGACAAGAGCGGTTGCCGGGCGCCGAAATCGAGATTTGAAAACCTGCCGACTGAGATGCGAAATGCCCTGAGGCTCTTCGGCGGCGCTCCATTGCCAGCGCATTTTCCGCCCTACGTCGGCACGACCGCCTACCGTGAACTCACCAGAAAACGAATGGCTGCGATCATCCGGAATAGTCGCCGATCCAGCCGATATCTCGCCACATCTCTTCCGGGACTGACGGCCGAGCTCCGCTTCTCTCACGGCCTGTATGTGACCCTCCAGGGCGCACGCCCCCTGTCTGAGTCGACGGCCCGCAAGGCAGCGGCTGCGATGAGCGACGATCTCGGTCGAGCAGGCCTGCCGATCCGTCACGCCGGAAGTTTCGGCTTCGACTTCGCCGCCACCGAGTGGTTTCGCGAGCCCGCGACCGGGAGGTATTTCGTCCGCATTTCCGTGCCGGATCTTCATACCGCACTTTGGGATGATTTGACGCGGGCGATCGCCGAATGGTGGACGGCGCATGAAGGCCGGCAAGGTGAGGCATGAAGGTCGAGGATGGCAAGGCAGTCTCACCAACGTCTTGGGAACACCATGCGCGACCGCGCGTTCGGCTGGAGGCATGAAAGCAGGCGACGCGTTTCTCTGAGCACTCGCCAGCGCAGCGAGCGCGGCGTTCACCGGCACGGTCCGCCGGCCGCGCCGCCTTGTTGTGGCTTGAATAAACCTGCTGGTTCGATTCTAACATTCGCATCCCTTCCCAGCAGCGAATTTTGCGAATGTTGGAATCAAAGGACCGCTGGCAGACATGGGTTGCTGGTGGAGTTCAGGATTTGAGACTCGCTTTGCGAACTCGCGGCCAGGTGGGTAGCGAATGTCAAATCCACTCCACCGGCTGGAACCAGCCGTTATTCTTTCGCAGATGCCACCTGCTCCTCTTACAGGAAACATGCCTGTGTTGAATTACGTCACCTCGTCGTTCGTGACCTTGACCGTTGTCATCGACCCGATCGGGCTTGTCCCCGCCTTTATTGCCCTCACGCTCGGCCTCGATGCCGCGCAAAAGCGCGCCATCGGGTGGCGGGCTTCGACCATCGCTTGCGTTGTCCTGATCGTGACGGCGCTGATTGGAGACTGGTTCCTGGTTCAGCTTCAGATCGGCTTGTCCGCATTCCAGATTTCCGGCGGCATTCTCCTGTTCGGGGTGGCAGCGCGAATGATCCTCGGTGAACATATGCGGCAGGAGAGCCGTGAGGCGGAAAGTGCCGCGCGCGAGAAGGTCACGGACCTGGCTGCCTTTCCGCTCGCGATCCCCTTGATCGCCGGGCCCGGCGCCATCACCGCCACGTTGCTGCTCGCCAGCCGGACCGGGGGAAATTACCTTTGGCTGCTCGCACTCATCCTGATCATCGCAGCCGTCTCGCTTGCGTCGGCGTTGTCGTTTGAGCTCGCCGACGTGATTGCACGCATGCTGGGCCGCACGGGCAACATCGTGGTGGCGCGATTGCTCGGGATCGTGCTCGCCGCATTCGCGACCCAGTACGTCATCGACGGGATCAAAGGCGCGTTTGATTTGGCGAAGTGAGAGCGCCAACGAGAGCCTTGCGCTGCGCGCCAAGCTCCTTGACGTCCCGCTGCCTTATGGACTTGCATGCGGTGGACCAGCCCGAGCCGCCCGCAAAGATCGGGCCTTTGAAACTTCGCAAGCGCGCTGACGCAGCTTTTATAGATTTAGGTCGGGTGAAGCTCACCTTCACCTCGTCGAACCGGGGTCTGCACGCGCAATTTCCCCCTTGCGGCGTCGGGCAAATCAGTGGTTGTTCTTCGCGCGTCCCGTGCTCATCAGGAGGGGCGGACGCGTCGTCACGATCGTGGAACGCGGGATGCGATGGACGCGTTGGCGCCGCCGGACGAGCGGCACGGATGCGGACGGCGAAGTCGTGTGGTCTTGATGCCTCGACGCTGGCATTAACCTGGTGACAATGCTGACGCATTGCACCGGGGATGGTGGCAAGAAAGCCCGATCACCAGAGAGAGCGCGAAGGAAGCCGTTAAAACCAATCGCGCAGGGAAGGCCGGATCGCTCCGGCGTACCTGTGGTGGTTAACTCGTGTCCTTTTTTCTTTGGACGCGAGGCTGCGGGTGCGTCACGCATCCGGCTTTCCCTGCGCCCTCCTCTTCGAGGGTCACGCGATCTCGCAAAGCTCGGGCAAACCATGCCGCGAGAATGCGAGGGTGTGACCAAATGGTTTACGTCATTCCCGGGCGCGCGTGAGCGCGAACCGGGAATCCATAATGGCGCCCTGTTGCTGGGAGGAATGGATTC
>NZ_DAIDJE010000066.1 GCF_027451485.1 Bradyrhizobium sp. | reverse complement strand
ACCACCGTGACGATATCGGGGATTCTCGAGCAGATCGGCCGCACCATGGCGGGGCTCGGCGGCACGATCCTCAGTCTCGTTGATATGTTGGGCGCAGTCCTGGCCGCGAGCGGGCGGGTCCTCATGCATCCGCGAAGCTTTCGCCTGACCTCCACCGTCCACCACCTGGAGCAGGTGTGCTGGCGCGCCGTGCCGATCGTCGTCCTGATCACGTTTCTGATCGGCTGCATCATTTCCCAGCAGGGCATCTTTCATTTCCGCCGGTTCGGCGCCGACATCTTCGTGGTCGACATGCTCGGCGTTCTGGTGTTGCGCGAGATCGGCGTGCTCCTCGTTGCCATCATGGTCGCGGGACGGTCAGGCAGCGCCTACACCGCCGAGCTCGGTTCCATGAAGATGCGAGAAGAAATCGATGCGCTGCGCACCATGGGCTTCGATCCAATCGAAGTCCTGGTGTTGCCCCGAATGCTGGCGCTGGTGCTTGCGTTGCCGATCCTTGCCTTTCTGGGGGCGATGGCGGCGCTCTACGGCGGCGGTTTGGTGGCCTGGCTTTATGGCGGGGTTGAACCGGAGGCGTTTCTGTTGCGCTTGCGCGATGCGATCTCGATCGATCACTTCACGGTCGGCATGATCAAGGCGCCTGTCATGGCGGCGGTGATCGGAATCGTCGCCTGTGTCGAGGGGCTGGCGGTGCAGGGCAGCGCGGAATCGCTCGGCCAGCACACGACATCGTCGGTCGTGAAGGGTATCTTCTTTGTGATCGTAATGGACGGCGTGTTTGCGATCTTCTTTGCCTCGATCGGGATGTAACGATGGTTGGCCAGGTCCAAGCCCAGACGCAAGCCCCGGTCCCTATTCCAGCCCAGGATGCCATCATCCGGGTGCGCGACGTCTCGGTGCAGTTCGGTTCGACCAAGGTGCTGGACGGGCTCGACCTCGATGTCAAGCGCGGCGAAATTCTGGGCTTTGTCGGCCCATCAGGCGCCGGCAAGTCGGTCCTGACACGCACCATCATTGGCCTCGTCCCGAAGGTCACCGGCCGGATTGAGGTGTTCGGCGTCGATCTCGATGCCGCGAGCAACTCGGAACGGCGCGCGGTGGAGCGGCGCTGGGGTATCCTGTTTCAACAGGGGGCGCTGTTCTCCTCGCTGACCGTGCGGCAGAACATCCAGTTCCCGGTGCGCGAATATCTCGACGTCACCCAGCGCCTGCTCGACGAGATCACCATTGCCAAGCTCGGCATGGTGGGGCTTCGTCCAGAGGTTGCCGATCGTTTCCCCTCCGAATTGTCCGGCGGCATGATCAAGCGTGTCGCACTGGCCCGGGCCCTTGCGCTCGATCCGGAGCTGGTATTTCTCGACGAGCCGACCTCCGGCCTCGATCCGATCGGCGCCGGCGATTTCGACGAGCTGGTCCGGACCCTTCAGCGGACTTTGGGCCTGACCGTTTTCATGGTAACTCACGACCTCGACAGCCTTTATACGGCATGCGACCGGATTGCCGTTTTAGGGAACGGTAAGATCATTGCCGCAGGATCGATGGCCGACATGCAGGCCTCGCAGCATCCTTGGCTCCGGGCCTACTTTCACGGCAAACGCGCCCGCGCGGTCATGGGATAGTTCACGAACTCATTTTTGCCGCTTCTTTTGGTTTTCAGGCTCGTTCTGGGGTTTCGGAGTTCAGGTAATGGAAACGCGGGCCAACTATGTTCTAATCGGATCGTTCACGCTTGCCGTGATCGCCGCCGCGTTTGGCTTCGTGCTCTGGTTCCAGAGCCTCCACACCACCAAGTTGCGCAGCCCGTTGCGCATCATCTTCGAAGGTCCGGCCGCCGGTCTGCGCAATGGCGGCAGTGTCAATTTCAACGGTATCAGAGTAGGTGAAGTCGTTTCGGTGAAGCTCGACAATCCGCGTCGCGTTGTCGCGCTGGCCATGGTCGAAAACACCGCGCCGATCCGCAAAGACACCCTGGTGGGACTCGAATTCCAGGGGCTGACGGGCGTCGCCGCCATCTCGCTCAAGGGGGGAGAGGAGAACGCCGCGCCGGTGCCCCTCGGCGACGATGGCATTCCGGTCTTGACGGCCGATCCGAACCGGCTCCAGGACGTCACCGAGGCGATCCGCGGCACCTTGCAAAACATCAACCGCGTCGTCGCCGACAACCAGGAGGCGGTGAAGAATTCGCTGCATAACCTCGAGACCTTCACCGCGGCGCTGTCGCGCAACGCGCAGAAGATCGACGATGTGATGCTCAAGGTCGACGGCGTGATGGGCAAGGCGGACAATCTGATGGTCGGACTCAACCGGCTCGCCGGAGGCAAGGATGGCGGCGAACTGTTCCTGACCGTGCAGTCGATCCGCGAGCTGGCCGAAGATTTCGACAAGCGCTCCGGCGCCCTGATGACCGACGGCCGCCGCACGCTCGCCGATATCAGTCGTGCAGTGAACAACCTCGACCGCAACCCGACGCGGCTTCTGTTCGGCGCAAGCAGCTCGACCTCGCCGGCGGCTGCTTCGGCCTCGACGCCGACACCGCCCCGGCGGTGACCGCCGACGGCGGGCAGGAATTAGGGAAGAGCGCGTGGGGAATCAACGAAGGGCGGGTCGCGAATAGCAGGATTTGGCGAAAACGGGCGGGCCGCAGGTTCGTGCGCGAGAGCTGAAACAAAACGGAGGCCGCGAGGCCTCCATTTTTCTATTCACGAATCTCTATTCGTTATTCGTCCTATCCGAGCCGCCCCGCGGCATGCGCGAGCAGGGTGTAGACGAGCCCCGTCTCCGAGGTGAGGTGGGCGCGCAGCGCCTGCGGCCCGCGATCTTCGCGCGCGACCTCGTCCAAGAGCCGCTCGAACTCGGCAATGTAACGGTCGACCGTCTGCTTGAAGTTGCGGTCGCTGCGATATTTGCGGGCAACTTCATCGAAGGCCTTCTGGCCTGCCGGGGTATAGAGCCGCTTCGAGAACGCCTTGCTCTCGCCGCGCTGATAACGATCCCACATCTCAGTGGCGAGATTGCGGTCCATCAGGCGGCCGATGTCGAGCGACAGCGTCTCCAGCGGATTGCCGCCGGTGCCACCTTGCTGCGCACCGCGGCCGCGCGGGGACGCAGGCGGGAGAGTGCCGGCGCCGCTATCGGTGCGGCTGAGCAGATCCGAAAGCCAGCCATCGCGTCCCTGATCCGACCCGGAAGGCGCGACCGGCGGTGCGTCGGTTCGCCGGGATACCGGTGTGCCGAGATCCGGCGGTGGCAGGTTGGATGCGCTGGCCCGCGGAGGCGCAGGCCGCTGTGCGGGCGGAGGCGGGGGCTCGGCGCGTCCGCCGACGGCGGCGAGAGCAGGTTCTTCCTCGCGGTAGGAACTCGGCCGGCTCGTCGGCACGACATCAAGGCCGCGGCCGTGATGGGCGACGATGCGGTTGAGTTCGGCCAGCGCCTCGATCTGATCGACGATCACTTTTCGCATCTGCGCGGTCGAGTCGGCGGCTTCCTGCGGCATCTCCAGCACGCCGCGGCGAAGCTCGTTGCGCGTTGCCTCCAGCTCACGATGCATTTCCGCAGCCATCTGCTTCATGCTCGCGACCATGTTGGCGAACTTCTCGGCGGACTGCTTGAACATCGCGTCCGCTTCCTCGGTGCTCTGCTGATAGATCTCGGCCATCGCATCCGCGGTCTGGCGTCGCTCTTCTTCGGCCGCGGCGCGAACCGCCTCGAATTGCCGGCTGATCGCGGCCGAGCCGGCGCCCGCAGTCTCCGCCACCACGCGCGCGATGTCGCGGGCGCGTTCTTCGGCCGCGGCAAGCGATTCATCGAGCAGACTCGTGAAACGCGAGAGCCGCTGATCGAGATCGGCGGTGCGCAGGTCGACGGTGGTGACCAGCGATTCAAGGGCCGACTTGCGCTCTGCAAGGGAGGTTGAGGTCGAACGGTTGCTCTGCTCGACGACCGCAGCCGCCTCGATCAGCGCCTTGCCGTGACTCTCAAACTGGTCGGACAGCGAGTTGAGATCCTCCAGCGCCTTCGTGGTCTTGGCATTGAAGACGTTGAGCTGATCCTCCAGCGTCTGTGTCGCAGTGCCGTTGCGCATCGTGACATCGTTCATGGCCGACACAAAATCGGCCACGCGGGTGACGAGTGCGCGCTCAAGCGAATTGAGGTTGTCGTGGGCGCCGGTCAGCACTTCCTGAAGCAGGATGTTGCCTTCGCGCAGCCGCTCGAACAGGGCAACCGTATCGGTCCGCAGGATCTTGCTGGTCTCCTGCATTTCGGTGACGGCGGCAATCGACACCTGACGGGACTGGTCGATCGCATTGCGCGAGGCCGTTTCCAGCTCTTTCAGCGACTTGTTGACCGAACTGGTGGCGAGTTCGCCGGCCGAGGTGATGTTGCGTGCCACTTCGCTGCTGTTGCCGAGCATGGCCTGCGAGAAGCCTTGTGCGCGGGTCTCGATCGAACGCAGAGCCTCCGCAGTGACGCGGTCGACTTCGCTGGTGAGCTGGCTGGTCCTGGCGCCGATGGCCTCGACCAACGCGCCGCGCTTGGCATCGATGGCCAGCGACAGACGTTCGGTCTGCTGCTGCACGTAGGAGACGATTTCGTCGGTTTTGCCCGTTATCGCCGAGCCGAACGAGCCGGTTGCGGCAAGCACCGAGCGTTCCACGTCCGCCGAGCTCGACTTGACCTTTGCGCTGGCCTCGTTGGAGGCGGTCAACAGGGCCTGGTGTGCGGTCTGCGCGGCGGCCGCGATCCGGTCCGTTGTGTTCGTGGTTACCGTCGAAAGCGAACGTTCGAGATCGTTCGCAATCGCCCGGATCTGGCTTGCGGCATCGGCGGACGTCCCGGTCAGCGAGCTCTGCGCCTCGCGGGCGCTGCTGAGGATCGATGCGGCTGTATCCGCACCGACGGAGGAGAGCGTGCGCTGGACGTCGGTCGCCAGCGTCTTGACGTGGTCGGAGGCCTCGGTCGAGGCGCCAACCAGCGTGCTCTGCGCCTCGCGCGCGCCGGTGAGAATGGCGGCTGCGGTGGCGTTGCCGGCGGCTGAGAGAGAACGTTCGATGTCGGCAGCCAGAGACTTGACGTGATCGGCGGCCTCGGAGGAGGCGCTGACGAGCGAACTCTGGACTTCGCGCGCGCCGGCGAGAATCGAGGCGGCAGTGGCGCTGCCGGCGGCAGAGAGCGTGCGCTCGACGTCGGCGGAAAGCGACTTGACCTGGCTGGCTGCATCGGCCGATGCGGCGACGAGTGTGCTCTGCGCCTCGCGCGCTCCGGTGACGATTACGTTCGCACTCGACGAGCTTGCAGCCGACAGCGAGCGTTCCATATCGGAGGCGAGTGACTTGACCTGGTTGGCGGCATCGGTCGATGCCGTCACCAACGTGGTCTGTGCCTCGCGGGCGCTGGTCAGTATCGAATTGGCGGCATTGCCGCCGGCCGCGGTGAGGGCGCGCTCGACCTCCGAGGAGGTCTGCTTGAGATGCGCGCCGACTTCGGCGGAAACGCCGAGCAGCGACTGCTGCGCCGCGCGGGCGCCGGTCTGAATGGTCTCGCTGGTGTTGACGACGAGATTGGTGATCGAGCGTTCCGCATCCTCGACGTGGGACTTGATGCCGCCTGACAATTCCTCGGCACGGGCCATCAAGGTTTCGCTGGCCTGACGGCCGCTGCTCTCGATACGGCCGGCCACGGCTTCGATGCGCGAATCCAAGAGTTCCTCGAACTGCGACACGCGCGAGTCGATGTCGTTCGCGACCGTGCCGATTCGGGTTTCGATGCCCTGATGAATTTCCTGGAATCGTGCCGCGATCGTGTCGGTGAGCTGGGTGGCGCGGCCCTCGATGGTCTGGGTGAGCTGGGTTGCCCGTCCGTCGATCGCCTCTGTCGCACTGGCAATGCGCTGATCGACCGCAGCCACCGCCTGCGCGGCGCCATCGGTAAGCGAGGCCGTGAGCGTACCTAGTCGGGTATCGATGGTTGCGGTGACCGACTGGGCGCGGGTATCGAACGCCTGCTCGAGCGATTGAAGGCGCCCGTTGATCGATTCGTCGAAGGACCTGATCTTGCTGTCGAGCGACGTATCGAGATGCTCGACACGGCCGTGCAGAGTGGTCTCGAACTGTTGCAGGCGCTGATCAAGCGCGGCCGTCATCTGGCCGCCGTTCGAGGTCAGACGCGTGTCGAAATTGTCGACGTAGTTCTTCAGCGTATCGGAGATGTCCTGCGTGCGCTGGCCCATCTTCTCGACGATCTCGCCGCCGAAAGTTTTGACGGTGCGGTCGAATTCCGAGATGTGGCGGGTGATCAGCGCCCCGAGCGTGCCGCTGTCGCGGGCAAATCTTTCCGCCAGTTCGCCGCCCTGGTTCTTCACCAGTTCGTCGAAGGCGCTGATTTGCAGGGCGAGGGCATCGTGGGCGCTTTCGGTCTGTCCGATCACCTTCGCCACCAGCGAGTTCGCAGTGACGTCAAGCGCGTCACTGGCCTTCTCGCCGGAGGAGACGATCTTCGAGGCGAGGCGGTTGCCGGATTCGTCGATCTTGTTGACCAGGTCTCCAGATCGCAGCTCGAGCTCAAGCAGCAGCGAATCCGAGGAATTCTTCAAGGAATCGTGCAGCTGCTCCGTGCGGTCGGAAATGCCGTCCACAATAGCCGCGGAACGCTGCTCGAATTCGCCGGTGATGCGGTCGAGACGCTCGTTGAGCATTTCGTGCACGCGGTCGGCGAGCTCGGCGAATTCGTCATGGACGTGGCCGGTCTTGAAGTTCAGGCTCGTGGTCAGCCGCTCCGAGGCATCGAGCACCGCGCGGGTAGTTTCGGCGCTCGCTTCCTCGAGCCGGTCGAGCAGGTCGCCGCCGCGCTCGCCGAGCGCCAGGATCATATTGTCTCCGGCGTTGGCAAGGGCACTCGTGATGTGGGCCCCGCGCTCTTCCAGTGCGCCCGTGATGCTCTTGGCGACCTCGTCGACGCGGGAGGCGATCGCATCCGAAATCAGCGCAATGTCGTGGCGCAAATCGATCTGGACGCCGGAGATGGCGCTGCGCACCTGTTCGGCCTGGCCGACCAGGTTGTCGCGCTGGTGCGCAATGTCCTGCAGCAGCGCGCGAATGCGCACTTCGTTGTCGCTATAGGCGCGCTCGAGAGCCGCGACCTCGTTGGCAACCAGGGTTTCGAGTTCGCCAGCGCGCGCAATGGCACGCTCGATCCCATCGCCCATTGCCGCAACCTCGCGGCGGATCGCCTGTCCGACCGTCACCATGGAATCGCTGGTCGCGGTTTCCGGATCAGAGAAGCGGACTGCAACCTGCGCCAGCGATTGGGCGATCATCTGCAGTTCCCTGCCGCGCGAGGACAGGTTCGCCAGGTGCAGAAACAGAAGAATTGGAGCAACGAACAGCGCGGCCAGCCCGGCCAGCGCGAGCGTTCCGCCGGCGCCCTGGCCCATCGCCGCCTTCAGCGAGGGCAGAAAACCGATCGTCAGCGCGAGCGCGGCGATAACCCAGATGCCGGTTGCAACGGCTGCGAGCGTATAAGCGCTGCGGGCCGGCCGACCCTTCTGGATCGCCTGCAAAAGCTGGCCGATCGTTTCGCGGTCGTCATTGGCGGCACGGCGGGTGACGCGCGTCTCTTCGACCGCGTTGAAGGTGGGGCGGTCGTCGATCGGGCGCGTGTCGAACGAAGGCTCATCAAAAGAAGGAGGAGTGACGGTCATTTCGGGCGCTGCGTTGCTGAGCGCCGCATTCCTGCTATCGGCGGCCGAGCCGTCGATGTTCAAGGCTTCCTGAATGGCAGAAAGAGCAATTTCCGTGGGGTCTTTGACCTTTTTGGGGGTGTTCGCCATGTTCAGTCCGAGCCCTCTTAAGCTTTACGCAACCCGGGAAAGTCTTGCGAAAGCCCCCGCAAGCCCAAAGCCGGTGTCATGTTCGAATGCCGCGCCGAAGCCGGCCTGAAGAAGGCCAGCCAGTTCGCTCATGTCCGAGCGAACATCCTATTGGCTAGCCGTCATGAATGAAATGGTAGGATTAATACAATCTTAATCATCGTTAATAACGTTGTGCCGTAAGGCCTTACAAACCTTCGAAATTCCCGGCGAATAGGTTAATTGCGGCGGCAGTTCGCTAAAAACAAGGCGAAGGCGCGGCGTAACGAAGATGGAGCGCAAAGGTTCGGAGTGGTTGTCCACAGCGTGCAACCTTCCATTAACCGATTTCATGATTGGCTCCTAGCGAGGCGTGCCTTGCGGGATGCAGGACATGCGCGATTCGGACCTGCTTATGTCGCTTCATCTCGATCGGATTGACTGGATGCCATCGCCGCCGCTCGCTCCCGATGACGGTCCGATCGATATCGCCCATTTGAGGCGGATGACGCTTGGCGACGCAGCGCTGGAACGGGAAGTGCTGACCATGTTTGCAGCGCAGGCCGCCCGCCTTGCCGGCGCGCTGGGTGCGATGCCGGCCGACGCTCCTGCGCTGGCCCATACGCTCAAAGGATCGGCGCGGGCGATCGGCGCTTTCGCGGTTGCCGACGCCGCAGCTTGTCTAGAGACTCTGATCAAGAGTGGCGGCAAGATCGCCGCTGCCCTGAGCGAACTCGATGAGGCTATCGCAGAGGCCCGTGCTGCGATCGATGCGTTTTTGGACGGGGCCTGACGGGGCCACAAGCTACGATTCCGAACTTGCCACGGGACTTCAGATTCGGCAGCACTAGCGCTGGCCGGATCGACCCGTTATAGGACTGCCGGACCTTTTTTTCGGCAGCACGAGCACCATGGCTAAAATTCACTTTGTCGACCATTCCGGCGAAACCCGCACCGTTGATGTCGAAAACGGCGCGACCGTCATGGAAGCGGCGATCCGCAACGGGATCCCCGGCATCGAAGCGGAATGCGGCGGCGCCTGCGCCTGCGCAACCTGCCACGTCTATGTCGATGAAGCCTGGCGCGAGAAGGTCGGTCCTCCCTCGCCGATGGAAGAGGACATGCTGGATTTCGGCTTTGACGTGCGGCCGAATTCCCGCCTGTCCTGCCAGATCAAGGTCACGGACGAACTCGACGGCCTCGTGGTCTCGACGCCCGAGCGGCAGGCCTGATCAAGCCCGAATCGAAACCGGCATTATCCCAGAAATCGGGTCAACTTGAGGGCGCCACGCCGCGGCGAAGCCACGGCCGAAACTTCGCGATGATGTCCGCCGTCAGCGGCGTCGGCCTTCGCGTCGCCTGATCGATCAGGACCGTCACCGCCTGTGCCGATGCGACGCAACGGCCGTCCGAAAACACCACCTGGTCGAAGCTGACCGAGGTGCGGCCAAATTTCGTAACCCCAAGCCCCATCTCGATCGTACCTGGCCAGTGCAACTCGGCCCGGAAATGGATGTCGAGCCGCACCATGATCCAGGCCAGGCCCTGCGGCAGCCGCCAGTAGCTCTGATCCTTCATTAGCGTGACGCGGCCGGTCTCGAAGTAGGTCGCATAGACCGCATTGTTGACGTGACCATTGGGGTCGAGATCGGCGAACCGCACATTGTCGGTCAAGCGGTAGGGAAAATCCTCGATACGCGGCGCCGAATCGAGCCTGGCTGGAGCATTCACCAATTGATCTCCCTCATTTTCTTTCCCTTACATCGCAGTTATGCCGCTTCGGCAAGTAGGCCAAAGGGCAGGCGGGGTCGGCATTTATGCCTTTCCTGACGCCTGTCCGTTGGCTAGAGAAGCCCGAACCTTTCCTTACCGGTACACCTGCCGATGCCCGATCCTGGCGCGGTCCAACCGAAAAGAAGCGACATGAGCGAAGCGATCAAAACCGACGTGCTGATCATTGGCGCAGGCCCTTGCGGGCTGTTTTCCGTTTTCGAACTCGGACTGCTCGACATGAAGGCCCATCTGGTCGACATCCTCGACAAGGTTGGCGGCCAGTGCGCCGAGCTCTATCCGGAAAAGCCGATCTACGATATTCCCGGCATTCCCCTCGTTACTGGCCAGGGTCTCACCGATGCGCTGATGGAGCAGATCAAGCCGTTCAACCCAACCTTCCATCTCAATGAAATGGTCGAGAAGATTGAGAAGGTTGGCGATCCCGCATTTCGGGTCACGACGGATGCCGGCAAGGTGTTCGAATGCAAGGTGGTGGTAATTTCGGCCGGCGGCGGCTCGTTCCAGCCGAAGCGACCGCCGGTGCCGGGCATCGAGGCGTATGAAGGCAGATCGGTGTTTTACGCTGTCCGCAAGATGGAGCAGTTCCGGGACAAGAACATCCTGATCGTCGGCGGCGGCGATTCCGCGCTCGACTGGACGCTCAACCTGCAGCCGATCGCCAAGAGCATCACGCTGCTGCATCGGCGCGATGACTTCCGCGCAGCGCCTCACAGCGTCGAGCAGATGCGCGCGCTGGTTGCGGCCGGCAAGCTCGATCTGAAGATCGGGCAGGTTACCGCGCTTGAAGGGGAAGGCGGCGAGCTTACCGGTGCGCAGGTCAAGGGCAACGACAACGCGATGTCGAAAGTCGTCTGCGATACGATGTTGCCGTTCTTCGGTCTCACCATGAAGCTCGGCCCTGTTGCGAACTGGGGCATCGCGCTCGAAAACAATCTCATTCCCGTTGAGACCTCGGCGTTCGAGACCAGTGTGCCCGGGATTTTTGCCATCGGCGACATCAATACATATCCGGGCAAGCTCAAGCTTATTCTCTGCGGCTTCCACGAGGGGTCGCTGATGGCGCAGAAGGCGCACCGGTATGTCTATCCGGACAAGCGCCTGGTCTTCCAGTACACGACGTCCTCCTCGAGCCTGCAAAAGAAGCTCGGCGTCAATTGACAGCAGCGAGAGCGGGATCGATTGCGGTCATTGTTTCAATGCGTTATCGGCGCGGGCGAACACGACGCCTGAGCGTGCCCGTCGATATGCTGGCCGCCTAAGGCGAATGGTCGTAATCTTGCCTCCATCATTCGATTGAACCGGTGATGATCATGTGGAACGCGAT
>NZ_DAIDJE010000065.1 GCF_027451485.1 Bradyrhizobium sp. | reverse complement strand
CATGGATTTCGTCCGGCGGCTACGAGCCGGTGGCCGAGACGCTACTCGCCGGCACCAACTATGACGGCTACTTCCTGGAATATGATTCCGAGCGGGCCGGCGGCTTCGAGCCGCTGCGCTACCTGCCAAAGGGCAACAAGGTCGTCGTGGTCGGCGTGATCACGTCGAAGAGCGGGGCGCTGGAAAAGAAGGACGATATCAAGCGGCGATTGGAGGAGGCCTCCAAATTTGCACCTCTGGATCAACTGGCGCTGTCGCCGCAATGCGGCTTTGCCTCGACCGAAGAGGGTAACATCCTCAGCGAGGAAGAGCAGTGGGCCAAACTCCGTCTCGTGGTCGAACTGGCGCAGGAGGTGTGGGGGAAATAGCGGTGCGAAAATCGCACAGCGATCGGACCAATCTCACCGAAGGTCTCGTTACCGCTTCTTAAGGCGAATCTTCTATCCGTTGCGGAATCGATGGAGAAGGTTCGCATGCGCGTGGTAACGGGATTGGTCCTTCTTCTGATCACGGCCGCTGAGCCGGTCTCGAGCGGCGAAGCATTCATCACGCAGGTGACGAACAGGACGGTGGCGTCCGAGCAGGCCGCCGCCGCTGTCGCGACATCGGCGAGCGCCTCCGCGATGCTGGCGCTTCCGGTGAAGCCAGGCGCTCTCAATCAGTTCGTCCAGGCGCCGGCCGCCGTTCCCGGCACCAACATTTCCTCGATGCAGCAGTTCGGTGTGAATAATTTTGCCGCCGTGACTCAGACAGGCAACGGAAACGCATCCGCGATCGTCCAGCGCGGCAGCGGCAACCAGGCCATCGTGACGCAGCGGAATCCGCACTGAAGCTTATGACTTCAGCGTGAATCCTGCGCAGGCCTGACGGTCAGCGAACCAACGTGAAGTTCGCCCGGTCCGCCATTGATCAGCGTCCGAATGTGAACCATTCCGGGCTCGGGAATTTCGAAGGGTTCAAAGACCAGGCTTGCCGCAACGACGATGCAGGGAGGCGCGCCGCCGTTCTTCGGCAGGTTCGCCAGCAAATTCATCTGGTCCTCAAGCCGCGGCACCTCGATCGCTTCTTCGGCCACCGGATCGGCGCGGCCAGGCACGTAACATCGCGACAGCACGGTTTCGTAGGGCTGCGTCGCCGGCGAGAACACGTGGAAATGGATGCAGAACTTCGGCAGGACCAGCGGAAAGCGCGGCGAGGTGAACATCACAGCGTTGTAGCAGCCGACGAATGACAGCTTGCCGCCGGGCTCGTTGCGGATGTCGTCGCAGAAAATCGAATAGCCGTAGCGTTGCATCATGCGGAGTTTTTCGCGTGCTCCGGCGCAGCGCCTGCCGGCACGGCATGCCCGGGTCCCCGTCGGGCAGAGCCGTTGATGTACTTGATCTGGCCATGGCTGACGGTCGAGGTCGCCAGCGGGTGGTTCTGTCCGGCCTCTGCTGCCGGCCGCTTCAGTTCGAACGAAATCTCCATATCCATCGCCCATGCGAGGTCGGCGAGCGAGCGCAGACTCAAATTGGCTTCGCCCGAAAGCTGCCGGTTGATCAGCGACCGCTCGATCCCGAGCTTGTCGGCCAGCAACTGCTGCGGAAGCGAGCCTTCGCTCTTTCGCTGCGCGAGCGCCCGCAAAAGCTCGCCGCGCACGCGGCCGATGAAACGGCCAGCGTGACGTGCGCGGCTGCCGATGTCAAAGTGAAAGGACGTCACCCGGCGTTATCCCCTGCACACACAAATTTTCGTCCACTCCCAATTCGCGGCGCAGGCGTCGGATGGCAATCCGGTAGCCGCGATAGAGATCGTGATCCTTGACCACATTAGTCCAGTTTCCGAATACGCCTACGAAGCAATCCTTTTTCAGGAACCAGCCGAAGATCCGCACATCCGGCGTTTTCAATTCCCACACCGCGTTTTTCTCCGCACGAATGGAGCGAAACTGCTTCATGTAAATCAAAGGCCGGCCGCTGAGGAAGGTATTGAAGAGATCATCGACTTGTTCGGCTATTGTTGCTTCTCCCAGCCTGTGTTGCGGTTCTGCGCCTTTCGCCACTTCGGCAAGCCAACTGATGAAGTCTGGCGTGCCATAGAGCAGTCGCAACTCCTGCTCGCGCGGATGCATCTCGACCTGAAGTCGCGAGATGGCGTTCGCAGCGATCAATTCTTCGATTGTCGTCATACGTGTCCGTAGCCGCGGTCCGAACCTCAAAAGCGGAATCGGAACGCAGTCTACAACGCGGAGAGCGTCGACACATATGGCGGCGGATCAAAATCCGGCGACGCTCCCAGCTTTAATCGCTGAACGTGACAGTAAAATTGCAATTTCCGAGGCCACGCGGCGGGAAACGTGAGAGCCGGCCTGTACCCAAAATTGAACGAAGGAGTCCTGTCCGAAGGATCGTTGTCCGCAAGACGCGAAACGGGCCAGAGCAGGATCGATCGGGAAGCGCGCGAATTGCAGGACATCGCGCTGTCGATTGTAACGGCTCTATGAAATTTTTCTGCGCCCATTGTCGCCGCGGTTAACAGCGTGTTAACGGCACGATCGAGGGCAGCGATTGTCGCTGACCCCGCTTTGGACAACAGGGAAGTGTCATGAAATACCTCACGACGCTGGCAGTGCTTTTGGCCACGACGTCGCTGGCTTCGGCTGCGAGCAACGAGTCTTTCATCATCCAGGCCGGCAAGAAAAACAGCGCGATCGTTGGTCAGTTCGACGGCAACAACAAGCAAGGCACCGCTCAGTTCGGCAAGGGCAATCAGTCCATCACTGCTCAGCAGTCGACCGGAAGCGACACCAACAAATCGTCGACCCTGCAGATCGGCAATAGGAACGTCTCGACGGCTGGTCAGCTCGGCGGCAAGAACAGCCAAGGCACCGTCCAGATCGGCAACGACAACTACGCCGAGACGCTTCAGAACAACTCGAGCGGCAACAAGAACAAGTCGTTCACCGGCGAATTCGGCAATGGCAACACGTCGATGGTCGGTCAGGCCGGCGGCAACAACACCCAGACCACGCTGCAGTTCGGAAGAGGCAAGGAATCCGACAATCTCGCGGTCACCGGCCAGCTTACCGGCGTGAACGGCGGCCGGAATGAATCGAGCACCATTCAGGCGGGCGCCGGAAACTCCGCAGTGATTTCGCAGGACAGCGAGGGCGCCGCCGGCAAGAAGCCCGGCATGGGCGGCGACAATAATCAGGTCTCGCTGCAATTCGGCCGCAACAATACTGCGACCACTGATCAGAGCTCGATTGGTTCCGGCAACACCAAGAAGACGGACCTCAGCGGCGTAACGAATAATGCCACGACGCTTCAGGTCGGCTTCGACAACCTTGCCAGTACCAAGCAGAGCGGCTCGAATCCGGGGGGCACGGCAAATCAAGCCACCAACGCGTCGTTGACCGCGCAGTTCGGCCAGTACAACGAGTCGGCCGCCAAGCAGGTCAACGGCAACAATCAGCAGGCGACATTGCAGGTCGGCTCCGAAAACCTTGCCAAAACCAAGCAGAAAAACGCTGACGAATCGAACAACCCCAATGCCTCGCTGACCGCGCAGTTCGGCCAGGACAACACTGCAAATACCAGGCAGACCAACGGCAACAACCTGCAAGCGACGATTCAGGCCGGCTCTGACAATACGGCCAAGACCACGCAGAGGAACGTCGTTAACGGCAACGGCGTCAACACGGCGCTGACGCTTGAACTCGGCACCGGCAACACGGCTGTCACCAAGCAGAAGATTGCCGATCCGCTCAACAACGGCGTCAACGGCTCGCTGATCGCCCAGGTTGGCAAGTACAATGATGCCAAGGTGCATCAGGCCGATACGGGCCTTCAGCCGATGATCGGTCAGAATCTGCAATCCACGTTGCAGGTCGGCAACGGCAACAGCGCAACCGTCGTGCAGACGGCGAGCGCGAGCGTCTCCAACACTTCGGTGACGGCGCAGTTCGGATCGCACAACGTCGCGGTCGTCACGCAGCACTGATGCGCCGATGAGCGGCGGGATCGTCTCCCGCCGCTCCTTCCCCCGGGGGAGCCGATGTCGAAAGCCCGCGCGGTTTTGACCAGGGAGCTCGCCGGCATCGTTTTGCGTCTCGCCGCGGTTTCTGTTGTCTTGTGTGCGCGCGCAGACGCGATGCCTGCGAAGATCCGACAGATCATGGCGATCGGATGTCGTATAGGAGTTACGGCGGAGGGCGAGGCCATCCGCATCGACGCCATTGCGAGCAGCCGTAAAGACGCCAGCGGGCGCTACCGACTGGATATCAAGAAGGCGAGCGCCGGCGGCGCCAGCCACAACATTCAAAGCGGCGAATTCAATCTTGAAGCCAACAGCGAAAAAATTCTTTCGACCACCTTCCTGGGTGCATCCGACGCGGGGCACTTCGAGGTCAGGCTGGTGCTCGATTCAGATTCCGGGAGTGTCTCATGCGTTTCACCTTAGGCCGGTTTGCCGCCGCGTTCGCGACGGCGGCGTTATTTTCTCAAACCGCTCTTGCCGATAGCGCCTTCGTCACGCAGGTGACCGGCGGCGCCTTTTTCGGGCACGCGTTGGTCTCGAACCCGATAGCGGGCCAGTCGTTGCCGTATGCGCCGCCGCGGAATGGCACGATGCAGCAGACACCCGAGACGCTGCTTCCCGCGACCAGCGGAAACGCTGCCGGCACGCTGGAGATGGGGCGCAGCAACTTCGTGCTCCAGGCGCAGGCGGGTTCAGGCAACAAGTCCAATGTCGGAATTCTCGGCGGCACGCATGACAACGTCGCGATCTTGCAGCACGGGCAGGGGCTTGTTTCGAATCTGGCGCTGGTCGGCGTGAAGGGGCTGAACGTGGATGTGCTGGAGCCGCCCGGCACGGCGCCGCTCAACATGCTGATTGCCCGGCTGCCGAACGGCGCTTTCGATATCATTCAGCCGAAGGGGGCGCGGCCGGCCACCGTCTTTCGTGTGGGCAACACGTTGGTGGTGAAGTGATGGACGCGTCGCGCCGAGTGGTACGTGATCTCAAACAAAGGCTGACGGATATGAGTGAAGGCGGATTTCGGCTTCTGTGCGTTATTGGCGTGGCGGCCTTCTTGACGCCGGCGCTTGCGACTGAGCAGGTCTATCATCCCGTTAGCCCGACCTTCGGGGGCAATCCGTACAACGGCACCTTTCTCTTGTCGACCGCACAGGCGCAAGGTGCGGGCGCGAAGTCGGGCAATCAGGGGCCGGACCTGACGCCGCTGGCCAATGCCCTGAACAACGTTGGAAACGGAACGACGGGTGCCGGCACTTCTGGGACGACGAACAGCACGGTCGCGAACCCGACTTCAACCGCGGCCCATATGCCGTGAGGTGACCGTGCGCAGATAGTGGCGCCTATTCGGATATCTGTCATCTGGCGATGCTAACTGGTCGGGATCGTCGTTCGCGAGCGGGTGGGGGCTTAAATTGGTTTTGCGTATCGCCAGATTGGTGTGTCTGTCGCTGGTCGTCGTGTCAGTTGGGGGTTGCATGTTTGACCCGATGGCGGGAACGGCCAGGGATCCGATCGATGAGGCCGCGGCTCTGCTGCCGCCGACCAAGACCGGCCTTGTGCTCGATCACCTGCCGCCGCCCAAACGCAAGCTCGATGTTGCCGTCTACAATTTTCCCGACTTGACCGGCCAAAACAAATCCAACGACAACTTTGCCGAATTCTCGCGCGCGCTGACCCAAGGGGGTGCGGCGATCCTGGCCGATGTGGCGGTGAAAGCGGGCGGCGGCGCGTGGTTCGATGTCGCCGAGCGCAACGATCTGCAGCCGCTGTTGCAGGAGCGGCAGATCATCCAAAACACGCGGACTGCGATCGATGGCGACAAGGCGCAGAGCCTTCCGCCGCTGCGCTTTGCAGGCATTCTGCTCGAAGGCGGGGTGATCGGTTACGACACCAACGAGACCACGGGAGGCGCCGGGGCCAACTACCTTGGCGTCGGGCCTAATGTTCAATATCGCCAGGACATCGTCACGGTGGCGCTGCGCGCTGTCAGCGTGCAGACCGGGCGGGTGCTGGCTTCGGTGACGACGACCAAGATCGTCTATTCGGTCCAGGTCGCCGGGACCGGCTTCCTGTTCACGGCCGTCGACAAGCTGCTTCAGGCCGATGTCGGATATACGAAGAACACGCCGCCCACGTTGGCGGTGCGCGAGGGGATTCAGCTTGCGGTCTATTCGCTGATCTTCGAGGGCGTGAAGAACAGGCTCTGGGAATTCAAGGACAAGGCCGCAGGCGAGGCCTTCATGCGCGAGCTTGAAAGATATCAGAAGGCCGTGCCGCCTGAAATCGCCGCCGCCAGATTGCCGAGCGATGCAGTGATCGCGAAGTTCTGACCGCTGAAGCTCTTGTCGCCGATCCGGGATGCGGCTCAGCGTTCGGTTTCGGATAGATTGAACCGAACACCGCCGATAAGGACGGACCTGTCGGTAACGGCAAGTCCGCGGCCCTTGGCTGCATCGCGCACTCGATCGCGTTCCGTGACCCGGAGATCGATACCACTCAGTCCCTCGCCCCTGTCGTCCCCTGCCGGGACAAACCGAAGGCTGGCATTGTCGATGTCGATCCACCACTGGCCATCGATCGGCCGAGCCGGCTTTCTCAAAATCTCGCCCCACTTCGCGGCGAGCCTCTCCGGATGATCGCTCTGCAGTTCAGCGCCGATGACGGTTTTGACGGCCGCCGTGCGCACGTAAGCCTGCCAACCAGGACCGGCAGGATGATAGGCAGCGTTGATGTCGGCTCCTCCGTCCGACCAATTGATCTCGAGAAGAGCGCCGCCCGTATCGCGGGGATGCAGTTGCAATCCACGATACCCATCCGACGCCAGGCGCGCCGCAACACGCACACCAATAGCGTCAACATGCCTTTGCCATCTGTCCAGTTCGTCCGTATCGAGGATGACCATATATCCGCCATTCCCCTTCCGACGATCGAGATAACGACCGGCCGCCGTCTTGTCCTGCATCGGAGCCACGATCTCGACGAACGAATTGCCGATCGGAAGGAGGGCGTTGTGAAGACCAAATCTGGCAACCGCAGGATCGCGGTGGCACACTTCGATATCGAACACGGCCATCAGATCCTGGACCACCGGCTCCAGATCGTGAGCAACCAGACACAACTGCCGCAATCTCAGAAACATGTTCGAACCTCCACTGGATGCATTCGATCGCGGAGAGCGCTCCCTTTATTGATTTATAAAAACGATCAGATCGATATATAACACGCGTTGGATCGATTGGTCTCCCTCCCGTAATTTTAGTTAGCGAGGCGTTCTGGCGAGTTGCCATAAAGCCTCTGGCGTTTAGGTCAGCTTTGCGGCAAGCGCAGCCGAGGTCTCAATCGCGGACCAAAGATCAAATCGGCCAGGAAAGATTTTGGAGGCAAATAGATGAGCAACCCTAAACGTATCACGGTGACCGGCGCCGCCGGTCAGATTTGTTACTCGTTGTTGTTTCGGCTTGCCAGCGGAGCTCTGTTCGGCGCCAAGCAGCCGATCATCCTCCAGCTGCTGGATTTGCCTCAGGCTCAGGCTGCTGTGCGTGGCGTTGTAATGGAGCTCGAAGACTGCGCTTTCCCTTTGCTGGCAGATGTCGTCATCACAGATGACCCTGCCGCCGCGTTCCGCGATGCGGATGCCGCGTTTCTGGTCGGCTCGCGTCCGCGCTCCAAAGGCATGGAGCGGCGCGACCTCTTGGCCGTCAATGCGGAAATCTTCAAGGTTCAGGGGCGCGCCCTCAACGCGGCCGCACGTCGCGAGGCCCATGTGATCGTCGTAGGCAATCCGGCGAACACCAATGCGGCAATTCTCGCGGCGAATGCTCCGGATTTCCCGGCGAAGAACATCACCTCAATGATCCGCCTTGATCACAACCGAGCTGTGTCGCAACTCGCGATCAAGGCGCGCGTGGAAGTCGGCGATGTCGAGGGCGTCGTGGTCTGGGGCAATCACTCGCCGACCATGTTTGCCGACTGGCGCTTCGCAAAGGCGAAGGGTCGCAGTCTACCTGACCTGATTGGCGATCAGGCCTGGTATCGCGACACGCTGATTCCGACCGTCGCGCAGCGCGGTACCGCCATCATCGAGCAGCGAGGCGCATCTTCTGCGGCATCGGCCGCCAATGCTGCAATCGATCATATGCGAGATTGGATCCTGGGAACCGGAGATCGCTGGGTCTCGATGGGCATTGCTTCTGATGGCAGCTACGGTATTCCGGAAGGCATCATCTGCGGGGTGCCCGTCACCTGTGCCGGCGGGAAGTATCAACGCGTGACGGGATTGCCGATCGACGATTTCGCGCGACGGATGATTGATCGCACCACGACGGAACTCACCGACGAACTCGCGGCGGTCCGCTCCGCCAAATAGCAAGAGTTTCGGCACAGATTTCCGAGCCACGATCTGTTAGTCAGCGGATCCCGCTGTCGCCGTCCGCGCCGCGGGGCCGTTTCGTGCTGATCGGCGTCGTCGCGAGTTTGGCGGGTAGAGGGCCTTAGCCCCGGCGCCGAGCTCCAGGCCGGCCGGATTTTCTGCGCTCCGGTAGGCCCGTCATTTGCTCCTGGTCTGCTGCGTTGCGCTGTAGCAGGCGGGCGAGGACGCGTTCTGCTGGTTGCAGGTGTCGGGGTTGGTTGGACTGTTCGTCGTCGCGGCGGTGCCCGTCCCCTCGGGCCCGGATTTCTCCGGCTTGATCTTTTCGGCAGACGGCACGCTGCCGGCGACCCGCCCATGAGCTTGCGGGACCCAGACTTCAGAGCCCTGCGCCAGCGACGTCGAGATCATCACGCTGACGATCGCCAAGGGGATTGTAATCCGGTTTCCCATCTCTTCCTTCCTCAACTGAAATCTGACCGGCGTCTTGAAGCGCATGACACGGGTGCGTCGGCCCATTCTGGTGGGGCGCCTGCGACGATGATGTGACGGGCGACCGCCGCTTGGCCGCCTTGTCCGGATGTGGGCATAAGTGGGCAGTCTGTGCTAGGAGTTTTCCGCCCCACTCCTGCTTCCCACCCGCGCCTCGATGAAGAACGATCAGATCCTGGCCCAGATATCGGAATTCTGTCGCCAGGCCGATATGGCGGAATCC
>NZ_DAIDJE010000064.1 GCF_027451485.1 Bradyrhizobium sp. | reverse complement strand
CGCGTGACCCGCGTTCCATTGGCTTCGCGGGAAATCGCCGGTGTCCTCAACCTGCGCGGCCGGATCGTCACCGTCATCGACATGCGCGCCCGCCTTGGCTTGCCGAAAAACGATGATGGCAAGCCGCCGATGGCGGTTGGCGTCGATCTGCGCGGCGAATCCTATGGTCTCTTGATCGACCAGATCGGCGAGGTGCTGCGGCTGCCCGACGAAAGCCGGGAAGAAAATCCGGTCAATCTCGATCCCCGCATGGCCAAACTAGCCGGAGGCGTGCACCGCCTCGACGGCCAATTGATGGTCGTGCTGGATGTCGACCGTGTGCTCGAACTTTCGCCCGAGATGATGGCGGCTTGAGGTCTGACGAAAGCGCAGCGAAGAACCCAACTGTTTTCCAAGTATAAAGGCAACGACAATGAAGACATGTCTGGTCGTGGATGACTCGAGCGTCATCCGAAAGGTTGCAAGGCGCATTCTGGAAGGTCTGGATTTCCAGATCGTCGAAGCTGAAGATGGCGAGAAGGCGCTGGAGGTCTGCAAACGCGGCCTGCCCGAAGCCATTCTGCTCGACTGGAACATGCCGATCATGGATGGCTACGAATTCCTCGGCAATCTGCGCCGCATGCCCGGCGGCGACCAGCCGAAGGTGGTGTTCTGCACGACGGAAAACGACGTCGCCCACATTGCGCGGGCGCTTCACGCAGGCGCCAATGAGTACATCATGAAGCCGTTCGACAAGGATATCGTTACGGCCAAATTCCAGGAAGTCGGCCTGATCTGATTGCGTGTGCCTATCCGGCGGCTTGCGGGCCCCGGCGATGCCGCAGGCGCTACGTCTATTGCGGCTGGTGAGTTGAGTTCGGTTGGTGAGTATGAGCGTTGCGTTGACAAGTCCGGCGGCTCCTGGCCCGGTGCAGCAAGAACCGCTGAGGGTGATGCTGGTTGATGATTCCGTCGTCATCAGGGGCATGATTTCCCGCTGGCTTGGGTCTGAACCCGACATCGTCGTGGCCGCGGCGCTGCGCACCGGCCGCGAGGCGGTCAACCAGCTCGAGCGAATCAACCCTGATATTGCCGTGCTTGATATCGAAATGCCGGAGCTGGACGGCATTTCCGCGCTGCCGCTGTTGCTTGCGAAGAAGCGCAACCTGATCGTCATCATGGCGTCGACGCTGACGCGCCGCAATGCGGAGGTCAGCTTCAAGGCGTTGTCGCTTGGCGCCTCAGACTATATCCCGAAGCCGGAAAGCACACGCGAAGCTTCCGCCGCAGAGATTTTCCGCCACGATCTGGTGCGGAAGATCAGGCATCTCGGCGCCAAGGTTCGCCGCGCGTCGCATCCAACCGCCGCCCCCTCGCTGGCGCCGGCATCCGGCCCGATGCGGGAGACGGTGGCCCGCGCGCCCGTCGCCTCGCCTCCGGTGGTCCGGCGCAGCTTCTCGACGCAAAATCCACGCGTGCTTCTGATCGGTTCATCGACCGGCGGCCCGCAGGCGCTGATGAGCGTCGTCGCCGAGATCGGTCCAGTGATCGATCGTTTCCCGGTGCTGATTACCCAGCACATGCCGCCGACGTTCACCACGATCCTGGCCGAGCATCTGGCGCGCTCCAGTCACCGACCGGCGCGGGAAGCGGTCGATGGCGAGGCGGTCAAGGCCGGTCACATCTATCTCGCGCCGGGCGGCCGGCATATGCGTGTGGCGCGCCACGGAACGGAGGCGGTCATCGCCCTCGACGACGGCCCGCCGGTGAATTTCTGCAAGCCTGCGGTCGATCCTCTGTTCGCCTCCGCCGTCGAGGTCTGGCAGGGCTCCATTCTGGCGGTGATCCTGACCGGGATGGGCTCGGACGGTATGCGCGGCGGCAAGGATATTGTCGCTGCCGGCGGCAGCGTGATCGCGCAGGACGAAGCGACAAGCGTGGTGTGGGGCATGCCGGGCGCAGCCGTTCATGCCGGCATTTGCTCGGCGGTGCTGCCGCTCAATCAAATCGCACCGAAACTGGTGAGGCTGTTTTCAGGAGATCGCTCGTGACGCCGTTGGATTATGAGTTCTTGCGGAAGCTCCTGAAGGAGCGTTCCGGGCTCGATCTGTCCGCCGACAAGCAATATCTGGTCGAGAGCCGGCTGGTGCCGCTGGCGCGCAAGGCGAATCTGGCCGGCATTACCGACCTCGTGCAGAAGATGAAGGCGGGAGCTGCGGAGCCGCTGATTGCCGAAGTGGTCGAGGCCATGACCACCAACGAGACCTTCTTCTTCCGCGACAAGACCCCCTTCGATCACCTCAAGGACACGATGCTGCCGGCCTTGCTGCAGGCACGCGCCGCCCGGCGCTCGCTGCGTATCTGGTGCGCAGCTTCTTCCACGGGACAGGAGCCGTATTCAATCGCGATGTGCCTGAAAGGGCTGGGCGCCGCGCTCGCAGGCTGGAAGATTGACATCGTCGCGACCGACCTCTCGCAGGGCGTTCTGGAAAAGTCCAAGGCCGGTATCTTCAGTCAGTTCGAGGTTCAGCGCGGCCTGCCGATTCAGCTCCTTGTCAAGCATTTCACTCAAATCGGCGACATGTGGCAGCTCAACGCCGATATCCGCTCGATGGTCCAGCATCGCCAGCTCAACCTGCTCCAGGATTTTAGCCATCTCGGAACCTTCGACATCATCTTCTGCCGCAATGTCCTGATCTATTTCGACCAGGATACCAAGGTCGGCATTTTCGAACGCATGTCGAAGCTGGTCGAAGGCGACGGCTTCCTGGTGCTTGGTGCGGCCGAGTCCGTGGTGGGCATTTCGGATGCCTTCAGGCCCTATCCGGATCGGCGCGGGCTCTACCGGCCGAACTCGACCCGCGGCGTAAAGCCGATGCTTGCGGGCGCCATGCTGCAAAAGAGTGCAGCCCTCGCCGCAGGCCGTTAAGGCGCAGGCCCGGCGTCGCTCAAGGTCGGTGTGGCAGAAGGCGCGAGGCGTGTTGCCGTCTTCGGCGTTCGGTTCGTCCTCGAAATGGCAGGCAGCAAGCTAGGATGGCCGGGAGCCATCTCCCACAGCAAGGCGAGCACGCCCTTGTGGATCCTGAATAGTCCAGCAGCGCGCCTTATCCGCAGCCGGGCGCTTGTGATGCTCGGCGGCAATGCGCCTGAAGGTGTCGTCGAACTCCTTCGTGAAACTATTATGCGCGGACCCAAAAGGCGGGCCTTGAGCTCGAGGCCTAACTCTACACGACATTGGCCGAAGCGCTGATCGCCCTCGGCTCCGCCTCCGCGAGAAAGACCGCGATCGAGGCAAGAGATCTGGCGCGTCGACGCGCGATGCGACTTGCGGAGCCAGAGGCTGACGGGCTGCTGGCACTTCTTGATGGCCATCCGGACGAGACGGGCCATGGCGCGGGTTCACGGGAGCCCGACACCGCGTGACGGCTTGCGACTGCCGGCCGATGCCCAAATAAAAAACCCCGCCATTTGCGGCGGGGTTCAGTCTGGGAGGAGTGAGCCTACGGGCTCGCACGAAAGCTCAGGCGGGAATGCGCTCTTCATGCTCGTGCGGCTCGCGCAGCACATAACCGCGGCCCCACACGGTTTCGATGAAGTTGCGGCCTTCCGAAGCATTCGCAAGCTTCTTGCGCAGCTTGCAGATGAAGACGTCGATGATCTTCAGTTCCGGCTCGTCCATTCCGCCGTAGAGGTGGTTGAGGAACATTTCCTTGGTGAGCGTGGTGCCCTTGCGGAGCGAAAGCAGCTCCAGCATCTGGTATTCCTTGCCGGTCAGATGCACGCGCTGGCCGCCGACTTCCACCGTCTTGGTGTCGAGATTGACGACAAGATCGCCGGTCTGGATGACGGACTGGGCGTGACCCTTTGAGCGGCGCACGATCGCATGGATGCGGGCGACCAGTTCGTCCTTGTGGAAGGGCTTGGTCATATAGTCGTCGGCGCCGACGCCGAGACCCTTGACCTTGTCTTCGATGCCGGCGAGACCCGAGAGGATCAGAATAGGTGTCTTGATCTTGGAGACCCGGAGCTGCTTGAGCACGTCGTAGCCGGACATGTCGGGCAGGTTGAGGTCGAGAAGGATAATGTCGTAGTCGTAAAGCTTGCCGAGATCGACGCCTTCTTCGCCGAGATCCGTCGTATAGACGTTAAAGCTCTCGGATTTCAGCATCAACTCGATCGACTGCGCGACGGCGCTGTCATCTTCTATCAGCAAAACGCGCATGCCAGTCCCCTATAGTCGCCGCTCCGGGCGTCAGGTCGGCCGCACTTGCGGCACTCAAAACGCCTTTGAACAACTGATTCGGATCCTGACGGGATATGGTTAACAAAATCTGATTCTGATCCGCAAGGCCTTAAGGTGCAATTTTTTTCGAATCGCCCTAAGATATTGCGTCGAAGCAGCTTTTCGTATCCGATCTCGTTCAAGCTCTACATGAAGAGGCGGGGTTAACCGACTCTCAAGACTCGCCCTTCGTTGACGCAGGTCGAGCGCACTCAGTCACCAAAGACAGTGACGTAATGATTAATGATGCGAGTAAACACCAAGTTAAGGGCGGGACCCTTCCTTGTGAAAACTTAAGGTTTTCGCAATGAAGGCGCTCGCCGAACAGATCAGCGACATCGACGGCATCAATATCTATGGCCGTGTGGTCGGTGTTCGTGGCCTGATGGTGGAGATCGCAGGTCCCATCCACGCCATGAGCGTCGGTGCGCGCATCGTCATCGAAACCGGCGGAAATCGTCCGATCCCCTGCGAGGTCATAGGCTTCACCGGAAACAATGCAGTGGTGATGCCGTTCGCGGGGCTTGATGGGGTGAGGCGCGGCTGCCGCGCGGTGATCGGCAATTCAGGCAACCAGGTGCGTCCGTCGCCGAGATGGCTCGGGCGGGTGCTGAACGCCCTGGGCGAACCGATCGACGGCAAGGGGCCACTGGAACAGGGCGCCTCGCCGGTGGCTTACCGCAACGCTCCGCCGCCGGCGCATTCGCGCAAGCGGGTCGGTGCGCCCCTCGATCTCGGCGTGCGCGCACTCAACACCTTCCTGACCTGCTGCCGCGGTCAGCGTCTCGGCATCTTCGCCGGCTCCGGCGTCGGCAAGTCGGTGCTGCTGTCGATGCTGGCGCGCAATGTCGACGCCAACATCACGGTGATCGGTCTGATCGGCGAACGGGGCCGCGAGGTGCAGGAATTCTTGCAAGACGACCTCGGCGAGGAGGGCCTCGCCCGCTCGGTGGTGGTGGTCGCCACCTCCGATGAGCCCGCGCTGATGCGGCGCCAGGCGGCTTACCTGACACTCGCCATCGCCGAGCATTTCCGCGACGAAAACCAGGACGTGCTGTGTCTGATGGACTCGGTAACGCGCTTTGCGATGGCCCAGCGCGAGATCGGCCTTTCGGCCGGCGAACCGCCGACGGCCAAGGGCTATACGCCGACCGTGTTTACCGAGTTGCCGAAGCTGCTGGAACGCGCCGGACCGGGCGTCGGCACCGGCACCATCACCGGCATCTTCACGGTGCTGGTCGATGGCGATGACCATAATGAACCGATCGCGGACGCCGTCCGCGGCATCCTGGACGGACACATTGTAATGGAACGGCGTATCGCCGAGCGCGGCCGGTTTCCGGCGATCAACATCCTGAAATCGGTCTCGCGCACCATGCCGAAATCGGCCGACCCGGCCTTCCTGCCGGTCATCACCAAGGCGCGACAGGTCATGTCGACCTATTCGGACATGGAGGAGTTGATCCGGCTCGGCGCCTATAAAGCGGGCTCAAGCCCGGAGGTGGACGAAGCGATCCGCCTGCACGAACCGCTGGAGGCCTTTTTGCGCCAGGCCAAGGACGAGAGTACGCCGCTCAAGGAAGGTTACGGCCGATTAGATCGGATCCTGAAAGGTTTGGAAACGGAACGCTAACTTTGTCAGGCCATCATCCGCGCCACGGTTGTAATGCCGGCGGGGTCCCACGGGGAAGCCGGCGCTGTCCCTTAGCCAGATTGGGACTTCTGGGGAGTATGAGTCGATGAAGTCACGTGAAACGCTTATCCGTCTGAAGAAATTTCAGGTCGACGAAAAGCGCCGCAGGGTCTCCCAGATCGAAGCCATGATCGCTGACTTTCAGCGCATGTCGGTCGACCTGGAGCGCGAAATCCAGAGCGAACAGGAACGCGCCGGCATCAACGATCCCTCGCACTTCGCTTATCCGACCTATGCCAAGGCGGCGATCCAGCGTCGGGAAAATCTCACCCGTTCCGCCGACGAACTGCGCGTTCAACTCGAGGAGGCGCGCGGGCTGTTGGCCGAAGCGTTTGACGAACTCAAGAAGGTCGAGTTGCTGGATGAGCGCGACCAGGCGCGCGAGCGCGCCGAAGAGAGCGCCCGCGAGCAGGCCGACATGGATTCGATCGGCCTGATGCGGGCCAGGATCGGGGCGATCGCTTAGAGCGCGCCGCATCGCTCGACATCGCTTCGACTGCTGAAACCCGGATGTTGCAACGTCCGGGTTTTTGCGTTCTGCCTGTCGTCGCGACATTCATCCAGAGGCTTGCCGCAGTGGACGGATTTGGCGAAAGATGTGATACCAGACACGGGGAATGCCTCTAGTGCCCACTTTCCAAAAGCTCATGCTCCATCGCAGCATCCACCCTCACGGACTTCGGAAAGTCGCGGGTACTGGCAAACATTTTGATTCTGGTACCGCGTTATCGATCTGAACTCTCTGCTCGAATTCGCCGTTTGTGGGGAAGGCACTTCAGATCGGCATAACCGGGCAGCGCGATTTTGGGGGCGCAATGCTGACGCCAGCTGAGCTGGTCTGGCTGATTGCCGCGGTCGCGAAGGGCGACGAGGCCGCCTTCGAGCGGCTCTATGCGGCAACGCGGGCGAAACTTTTCGGCGTCGTTTTGCGTATCTTGCGCCGGCAGGATCTCGCCGAGGAGGTCATACAGGAAGCTTACGTCAAGATCTGGAACAGCGCAGCACAGTTCAATCCTGGCCAGTCTTCGCCGATCACCTGGATGGCGGCGATTGCGCGCAATCGAGCCATCGATGTCGTGCGCAAGCGCAGCGAGGCGTCGATCGAGGAGGAGCCGGCCGCGATGGAAGTGGCAGCCGACGCGCCCGATCCCCTGGCGCGCCGTGAAATGACGGAAGACTTGAAGCGGCTTCTGGAGTGTGTCGGGCGGCTCGATCCCGACCGGCAAAGGCTTGTGCTGCTGGCCTACTATAACGGCTGGAGCCGCGAGCAACTCGCGGAGAAATTCTCAGCGCCAGTGAACACCGTAAAGACATGGCTGCGCCGCAGCATGATGGACATCAGGGAGTGCCTCGGACTTTGATGGCCTATAGCGACGACCATATCGCGCTCGCTGCGGAATATGCACTCGGCACACTTGATGCCAATGAGCGCGCGCAGGTCGAAAGCATGATGTCCGCCGACCGGGGCTTTGCGGACGTGGTTCTCGCCTGGGAACACAGGCTCGGCGTGCTCAACCAGATGGTCGGATCGGTCGAGCCGCGCCCGGAAGTGTGGGACAAGATCAGAGCCGCAATCGGCCATTCAGAGCCGCAGCCGCCGGTCCTGCAGTCGCCGACCGAGCCGCCGCCGCTTGCGCCCGAGGTCGAGGCCGCGCCGGCTGTTTCCGCCGATACGTCCAACCTGATCCGGCTGGAAGGTCGTGCGCGTCGCTGGCGCCTGGTCGCGGCCGCAACGTCAGCCATTGCGGCGGCCCTGTTGATGCTGATCGGGATTGGCGTGTCGATGCCGGATCTGTTGCCAGACAATATGCGGCCGAAGCCGAAGACGGAAGTCGTGGAAGCCAGGTTGCCGCCTGCCCCTCAACCATCGGCGCAGTATGTCGCTATGCTTCAGAAAGAGGGCGGCGGCCCGGCGTTCATCCTCACCGTCGACGGAGCGACGCGGGATTTTACCGCGCGCAAGCTCGGCGTCTCCGCCGAAGCGGGCTCGAGCTACGAGTTGTGGCTGATCTCCGACAAGCTGCCTAAGCCGCGTTCGCTGGGCGTGATCGGCGCCAACGAATTCACCTCGCGTCCGGTGCTCGCCGCCTATGATGCCGACCTCGTAAAGTCCGCCACCTACGCGGTGACGATCGAACAGGCCGGCGGATCACCCGACGGCAATCCGCATTCCGCGCCGATCCTGACAGCCAAGCTGATCGAAACCGTGCCGCCCCCTTCGCGCTAGCGCGATGCTCCGCCAAGGCGGTTGCAAAAAAAAGAAAACGCCCGTGGGGAGCGGGCGTTTTCTGGGGGCCAACTTGGGGGACAGTTGGGTCTTCCATTATCCACGCAGCGACTTTGGGGGGCTGGTAAAGCGCTACGTGAATTCACAAAACTCTTATCGGACCACCATCGTGTTCGAACTGGTTACAACAACCGGCTTGCCTGCCTTGACGACGCGCGCGGTCTGCGTCGAGCCGTCATCCGAAAACGTGCGAGCCGAAATTCCAAAGCCTGCGACCGCGATACCCGCGACCAACGCCATCACCACGATTTTCAGGTGCGTCGTGCGATCGGCGCTGTAAATCGAGTGATTCATCCATGCCTCCTGCCGCCTGCCCTCGTTCACCGGATTCGTCGTCCTGATCCACCGACAGGTTCATTCACCTTCCGCTAACAAACGTAAGAACCCGGCTGTCGTTTCCACAAGAGCGATCACAAAGCAGTGATCGGTCGTGATCCGCCGCGATCTATTCTGCGGCGGAATGTGGAAAACTCAAAATATATCATGAATACAGCAACTTAGTAGCTTCCCGAGACCTCTGATCGGCCCAGGGCTGCAAGGCCGCAGATTACGGAAAATAAAGAAATCAGTTGCTTGTGGCTGAAAAGCACATGCCGCGCTCGCTGCTTCGCGAACCGGATTCGCCGATTCCGGGCCGCTTGAGCCCGATTGCCATCAGACGCTGCCGACCGTTTTCAACCGTGCGCGGGGATGGATTTCGGCCTGCGACAACACCGTGGTCTGGGCACGGAAGCGCTCGACCAGCGAACGGACGAAGGGCCGGATCGAGGCGGACGTCACCAGCACCGGCGACTCGCCCTCGCGCGCGGCCTGTTCAAAACGATCGCGCACGATCGTCATGAATTCGGACAGGCGCGACGGCTGCATGGCGAGGCTGCGCTCTTCGCCCTGGCCGACCAGCGACTCGGCAAAGGCCTGCTCCCATTTCGCCGACAGCGCGATCAGCGGCAGGTATCCGTTGAACGTGGTGTTCTGTGCGCAGATCTGCCGCGCCAGGCGGGCACGGACGTGCTCGACCACCGTCGCCGGGTTGCGCGAGAAGGCGAGTGCGTCGGCGATGCCTTCGAGAATGGTGGAGAGATCGCGGATCGAGATGCGTTCGGCGAGCAACAGTTGGAGGACGCGCTGGATGCCGGAGATGGTGATCTGCGCCGGCACGATATCCTTGACCAGTTCGCCCTGCTCCTTGGGCAGCTCCTTGATCAGCTTCTGCACCTCGCCATAGGACAACAGGTCCGACATGTTGTTCTTGAGCAGTTCGGTCAGATGCGTCGACATCACGGTCGCGGCATCGACCACCGTGTAGCCCTTCAGCGAGGCCTCCTCCTTCAGGCTGGCGTCGATCCAGGTCGCCGGCAGGCCAAAGGTCGGCTCGGTGGTGTGGATGCCCGGCACGTCCACCTGTCCGCCGCCGGGGTCCATCGCCATGAACTGGTTCGGCCAGATTCGACCCGTGCCGGCATCCACTTCCTTGATCTTGATGACGTAGCTGTTGGCCTCGAGCTGCACATTGTCGAGGATACGCACGGAAGGCATCACGAATCCCATTTCGATCGCGAGGGATTTGCGCAGCGCCTTGATCTGATCCGTCAGCCGATCGGTGCCGTCGGGGCCGTTCACCAGCGGCAGCAAGGCATAACCGAGCTCGATCTTGAGATCATCGATCTTCAGCGCCGCCGAAATCGGTTCTTCCTCCGCGGCCGCGTTGGCGGCTGCCGGCGCCGCCGATGCGCCTGCGTCAGCCTGCGCTGCGGCGTGCTTGTGCTTGCGGGCATAGAACGCCAGCGCCGCGGCGCCCCCGCCGAGCGCCAGGAACGGCAGCATCGGAATGCCGGGCAGGAGGGAAAGCACCAGCATCACGCCTGATGACATGCCGAGCGCCTGCGGATAGCCGGAGAGCTGCTTCATCAGCGCCTTGTCGGCCGCACCCGACACGCCGGCCTTGGAGACCAGCAGGCCGGCCGCGGTGGAGACGATCAGCGCCGGAATCTGCGTGACGAGGCCATCGCCGACGGTCAGAAGCGTGTATGTGTGGGCGGCTTCGGAAAAGCTCAGCGACTGCTGCGCGACACCGATAATGATGCCGCCGACGATGTTGATGAATACGACAAGCAGGCCCGCGACCGCGTCGCCGCGCACGAATTTCGAGGCGCCGTCCATGGCGCCGAAGAAGCCGCTTTCGTCTTCCAGCGCCCTGCGGCGCTCCTTGGCGACCTTCTCGTCGATCAGGCCGGCCGACAGGTCGGCGTCGATCGCCATCTGTTTGCCCGGCATCGAATCGAGGTGGAAACGCGCGGCGACTTCGGCGATGCGGCCCGAACCCTTGGTGATGACGACGAAATTCACGATCACCAGAATCGCAAAGACGATGATGCCGATAACGAAATTGCCGCCCATCACGAAGCCGCCGAAGGCTTGGATCACATGGCCGGCGGCGTCGGTACCCTCGTGACCGTGCGACAGGATCAACTTGGTCGAAGCCAGGTTGAGCGACAGCCGCAGCATGGTCGAGATCAAAAGGATGGTCGGGAACGACGAGAATTCCAGCGGCGCCTGGATGAACAGCGATGTCATCAGGATCAGGATCGACAGCGTGATCGAGATCGCCAGGAACAAATCGAGGATGACCGAGGGCAGGGGAAGGATCAGCACCACCAGAATGGTGAGAATGCCGAAGGCGAGCATCAGGTCGCCGCGCTTGATGATGTTGCCGATTTCGCTGAGGCTGAAGCGATTGCTGAAGGGGGCGGCCGCGCCCTGACCAGCCGTGACATCGACCATGGAACCCGACTCCTCCCGCGAATGCCGTTCACGGCGGCCAAACGCCTGCGCGGCGGGGGCAGGCCCGCCGTTTCGAAAGTGAGGCACCGCACTGGCGTCCACGAGGTCCTCCCCCGTACTTCACGCAGCTGACGACACTCGACTTCGTTACCTGGGCAATTTTTGCCCGGTGTATGGTTAGCAAAGGGTTAATGCTGCAGAGATTTGGGATAACAAGGCGTAAGCAGCCGTCAGGCGAACGCCTTCCCCAAGGTATCCACCATCACACGAAGCGACCGGTCATGACGGGTGATGGCGGGCACCGGCCGGTCGATCTTCAGCAGCTGATAGGCCGCCATCTGCGCCGCCCGCACGGAATATTCCACCGTGAACACGACGTCGTCGGCGATCTCGACGAACTGGCTGACAAAGGCGAGATTCTTCGAATTCGGTGGCACCGGCAGCGGCCGGTCGGATTTCTTGCGTGGCATGAACATGCTGGTGATATAGGGCATCCGGCATGGAATGCAGCTCGCCGTCTCGAACACGCCCGGGTCGAAGTTGAGATGGCCGCAGAGCTCGCGAAGGATCTCGGCCCCGCCGCAGTCTGACATCGGCTTCGCGACGAAGTCGCCGACCCGGTCGGGGTGCAGGGCATAGCCCCAGAACACCTGCTCGTTGGCGGCCTGATCGGGGAAATGCGGCTGATGGTACAGCACGACCGACATCAACCAGCTGGAATCCTTGAAGGTGACGAGCCCGCCGGTACCGGCTTCGTTGCCGGTGAAAGCCTGCATCTGCTCGAAGAAGCGATGGTCATCGCGGCAGGTGACGGTGAACGAAGCCCAGTAGGATTCCGGGATCGAGGAGTTGAAGGCGGCCGGATTGCCGAATTCGGGACGGCCGGAAGCGATCTTCTCCCAAAGTTCCCAGCCGCCGCTGTTGCGCTTTGTCAGCCGCGGCGGCGGCATCGTCATCGAACCGATGCTTGATGCGTCGGTCATGGAGGCGTTCTGAAAGAATACCAGATCATCCTTGTCCAGCGTGGCGGTGCGGCTCGTGCCGTCCGATTTGATGGTCAGGCTCCTCACCGCGAGCTTGCCGTCGTCCGGCGCAAGTTCCATGTCGGTGACGCGCGCGCCGCGCTCGAAATTGACGCCATGCTTGCCGAGCCAGTTCGTCAGCGGCCGCACGATCGCGTCATACTGGTTGTAGACGGTGCGCTTCACGCCGCCCAGCGTCTCGAGACGGGGAAACTCGCTCATGAAGCGGTGCAGATAGCGCCTGAGCTCGACCGCGCTGTGCCACGGCTGGAAGGCAAAAGTGGTCTGCCACATGTACCAGAAATTGGTCGCGAAGAATGGCGGTGACAGCCAGTCGGTGATGCGGCTGTCGCCGAGTTCCTCCTCCGACGCCTCGATCAACCGCAACAGCTCCACCCGGTCATGCATGGTGAAACCCATCGAGGTCACATCAATCTTGAAGCGATTGCGATCGACCAGGCGGGCGCGCGAATGGGCCTGGTGCTCGAGGTTGAAGGTGATGGTCTCGTCACGCACCGAAAGGCCGGGATGGGCGAGCGAGGGAATGCTCGAAAGCAGGTCCCATGTGCATTCAAAATGGTCCGTCGTGAGCATGCGGCCGCCGCGCAACGAGTACGACCCGTCGGGCAGTCTGATGCCGTCCAGACTGCCGCCGAGCAATGGCAACTGCTCGTAGACGGTGATGTTGCTACCGGCGAGACCGCCGTCGCGGATCAGGAAAGCGGCTCCCGCGAGCGATCCGATGCCGCCGCCGATGAAATGAGCCTTCATGCAAAACCCGGTCAGTTGAACAATGGCAACACACGAGCCGATCGGGCCCGACCGTCGTTGTGCATTATTCGGCGTTCGCGCTGACCTGAGTTGACCTGCATCAATTGGCGGGTGGGCTTAGAAAGCGCCACGCCAGCGGCCCTCATTGTGCCGCGTGGCATGTGCATGCCTATTATCGCGGCATTGTGGGTTGACCCTGGGCAGCCTGCCGATCAAATTGCGTCGGCCGTGGACATCGCCTCAGACCTCACCCGACATTCGCCGGCTTCCATGCCCGACTCGCGCCAAGCCTGGATTCAGCTTGGCTTCGCCCTTTTGATCGGCTCCATCGGGGCCGTCGGAATGTGGACTGTCGTGGTGGTTTTGCCGATCGTCCAGACCGAGTTCTCGGCGACCCGTGGTGCGGTGTCGCTGGCCACCACCATGGTCTTCCTCGGCTTTGGACTTGGCGGCGTCGTTACGGGGCGGATCACCGATCGGTTCGGCATCGTGGCCGCGATCGCGCTCAGCATCGCCGTTCTCGGCATTTCCTTCGTCCTCGCCGGGCTTGCGGCTGCGCTTTGGCAATTCAACGCCATCTACTTCCTGATTGGACTTGGTACGTCCGCAACCTTTGCGCCGCTGATGGCAGAAGTGTCGCACTGGTTCGTGCGCTATCGCGGGCTTGCGGTGACGATCGTTGCCAGCGGCAATTATGTCGGAGGTACGATCTGGCCGCCGCTGGTCAATTGGGGCGTGCAATCGATCGGCTGGCGTTCCACCCACATCGCCATCGGCATCTTCTGCGCCGTGACGATGGCGCTTCTGCTGTTCGGCTTGCGTGCGATCATGGGCAGCGACGGTGCGCGCGATCATGCCAACGCGCCTCCGCCGCAGATCGATCTTCATCTCTCGAAAAATGCGCTCACCGTGCTCTTGTCGATCGCCAGCGTCTCCTGCTGCGTAGCGATGGCCATGCCCCAGGTTCACATCGTCGCCTATTGCGGTGACCTCGGTTATGGCGTGGCGCGCGGCGCCGAGATGCTGTCGTTGATGATGGGGCTGGGCATTGTCAGCCGGATCGGTTCGGGTTTGCTCGCCGACCGGATCGGCGGCATCCGAACGCTGTTGATCGGATCTGCAGCGCAGGGCTTTGCGCTGCTGTTCTATCTGTTCTTCGACAGCCTCACTTCGCTCTACATCATTTCGGGGATGTTCGGCCTGTTCCAGGGCGGCATCGTGCCGAGCTACGCCATCATCGTGCGCGAGGCCATGCCGGCGCGAGAGGCTGCAACCCGCGTCGGCATCGTCATCTTCGCTTCCGTGTTCGGCATGTCATTCGGCGGCTGGGTGTCGGGCGTGATCTTCGACGCTACCGGCTCTTACGGGGCCGCATTCCTCAACGGGCTCGGCTGGAACGCTCTCAACTTCACCATCATCGTGGGGCTGTTGATCAGGAGCCGGCAGCGCTTGGCGATGGCCTGAGATTGACGTGCGGCTATCGGCCGGTTTTGCGCGCTGACTGCTATCTCGCACCGGCCTTCAACGCCGGAGCGTTAAAATTCCCATCGTCGAAATCCGTCGGCGTGCACTGGACGACGAGGCGGAAGACGCTTCTGCACTTCGGGCACTCATACTGCCGCACCTCGTGGCGATTGCGCGTGGGCCGGATGCTGACCAGGGTCCGCTCGAGTTTGCAGGTTATGCAGATCGGTGTCGCCGTCATGTCAGTTGCCTTTTCCCGTGGTGGTTGTCGTATTCCGCGCACTCTATCTCGCCTGCCGGCATTCACCGGTTAATTTGGCGGACCGTGTGAATACGGCCCGGGAGACTACGGGCTCGTGCCGCCTGATTGACGTTCCTGCACCACAAGCGGCGAATTCGATCCGGAAACGTCACGGGAATCGTACTGACGCCCAAACTTGCCACGAGCCGCCGGCTATCGACATTCAGGCCATGAAAAACGTGGGATAAGTGGCGACTTGGGCGCGGTATGACGAGCGGGCGCGACACGACTGTCGTAAATTCAAGTCCCGGGAGTAGTGGGACGTTGATCTTATCTCCGGCGCATCTGTTTGCGGCGCTGGCGTGTGAGGCATACGCGTTTGTGGCGTAGTCGTTTGTGGCCGCTTGGCGCCGACGCCAATATCCTTCTTTCGGATTTCATGATCGAACCAAATCCAGCCTGGCCGACCGCGGCCGAGACCACGAACATCCTGCGATTTCTGCACCGCTTTGCCGACCTGATGTCGAGCGGCTCCAATTCGCAGAACCTGCTATGCGCGGCAAGGATGCTTCAGGCGCACATCGACCTTCTGAACGAGACGGAGGAGTTGCTTCGGGTCGAGCGCGCGATGAGCGATGCGAACGCGGAGGCCCGCAAGGCACTTGAGGGCAGGATCGGGGCTTTCGAAATTGAAATCCTGACCCTGAAATCGAAGCTCACCGAGCAGCAGTCGTGGAGCGAAGGCGTCCTCGCCGAATTGGAGCGGCGGATCGCTGAGTCCGTGCGGCGTGCCGAGCAGGCGGAAGCCCGTCTGACGATTCTTAATGAGATACCTCCTGCCATTGCATTCGGTTCGATTGCCGTTCCGCTGTCGATCCTGCAGGTCGCCAGGGCGCAATTTGCATCACTGGCGCGAACTTTCGAGAAGTCCGGCGATATCGTCTCGCAGGCCATGTGCGAGGCCGGCGCATTGAGCCTCGATCGGGCCATTCTCGATGCCGGCGGGTCCGATGTCGCCGAAGGTCGTTCCCAGCACGCGGCTTGAAGCGCGCGGGACGCCCAAACCTCCCGCGATTGGGATAAGATAGCAGATTGCGTCGGCATTCATGCCGCGGGAGACCCTATTCCGATGACCGATATCCCAAAGGCATCTCCGCCAAAGCTGCCGGTCACTCTTGCCGATATCGAAGCGGCTGCCGCGACGCTTGCTGGCTTTGTGAAGCGTACGCCGTTTGATCACAGCCGCACGCTCTCAGAGATCACCGGCGCCGAGATCTGGCTCAAGTTCGAGAATCTGCAATTCACGGCGACCTTCAAGGAGCGCGGTGCGCTAAACCGCCTTACGGCGCTGTCAGTCGATCAGCGCAAGCATGGCGTGGTCGCGGCCTCGGCCGGCAATCACGCCCAGGGCGTCGCCTACCACGCGGCGCGCCTCTCGATCCCGGCCGCCATTTTCGTTCCGGTCGGCACGCCCACCATAAAGATCGAGAATACTCGCCGCCATGGCGCCACGGTGATTGAAGGCGGCGCAACGCTGGAGGAGGCGGCTGCCCTCGCCAGGACTTACGGCGAGGAGCGAGGCCTCACCTATATCCATCCCTATGACGATCCCCTGATCATCGCCGGCCAGGGCTCAGTTGCGCTGGAGATGCTGGCCTCACAGCCCGATCTCGATGCGCTGATCGTGCCGATCGGGGGCGGCGGCCTCATTTCCGGCATGGCGGTGGCGGCGAAGGCGCTCAAGCCCGGGATCGAGGTGATTGGGGTGCAGGCTGCGCTCTATCCCTCGATGTATAATGTGATCAAGAAGCAGTCGCTGCCGATGCGCGGCGACACGCTCGCCGAGGGCATTGCTGTCAAGACGCCCGGGGCGATCACATCCGAAATCGTGCGTCTGCTGGCCGACGACATTGTTCTCGTCACCGAGCCAGATCTCGAGCAAGCGCTGAGCCTGTTGTTGACGATCGAGAAGTCGCTCACCGAAGGCGCCGGCGCGGCAGGGCTTGCCGCCGTGCTCGCCGATCGAGCTCGTTTCAAGGGCCGCAAGCTCGGTCTGGTGTTGAGCGGGGGCAACATCGACACACGGCTGTTGTCGGGCGTATTGACCCGCCAGCTCGCCCGCGAGGGGCGTCTGTCGCGGCTGCGCTTCGACCTTGTTGATCGGCCCGGGCAACTTGCCGCAGTCGTTGCTGTCCTGAGCAACGCCGGCGCAAATATCGTCGAGGTCGCGCACCAGCGGATCTTCACGCTCTTGCCGGCCAAGGACGTCGTGCTGGAAGTCGTGATCGAGACCCGCGACAGGGCGCATTTGACATCGATCATCGAGGCGCTGCGCGCCGCCGATTTCAACGTCAATATTTGAATCCGGGCATGCGTTCACAAAGCGGATGGCACGACGCGGCGATCGCCGCCTCCCGCTCGAAAACGCTCTAGTTTTCTTGCTCGTCCTGTTTGGGGAATGGGTCTTGCGTCTTGCGCCCCAAGAACGTGTCCGGAGGCGGCTGCTCTAGAACCTCTCGCGCCTCCTTGATGGCCTCGCCAATGAGCCGGGTATGGTCTGTGTCCGGTTTTGTAGGATAATAAATGCGGTTGTTCGGCATGAGCCGCGCTCCCTGTTATGCAGGCGGGAGCGCTATTGGTCTCTCAGCCACCAGCGCCTACGGGCAGAGCCTCGGCCGGTGATGCGAGGACAATGCCGCCTTCGACGGATCGTTCCTCGTATCCCGATTGCGAGACTCAACGCACTTTTGCGGAGTGACGTTTCCAGCTTCGGAATCGAAAGGATACCGGCCAAGCTATTGATCCGGTGTCCACTCTCCGAAGCTCGCGATCCATCGCCCACCGCCTTCGCGAACCTTCTGGACTTCCGAGCCGTCACAGCGGGGAATTTTCAGGTTCTTTCGCCCGGCCGATCGGACATCGACGGTTCTGGCTCGACGAGCCCACTCATTGCGTGGAGCCACCTGGAGACCTGATTTGCTTCGGCGTCCAGCTCGTCGACGCGGTTGCTCAAGCTTTCAGCTGTTTGCGAATCTTCGGCGAACAGCGGTTCGCTGCGCAGCCTTTTTGCCAGCGTGGCTTCCTCGATGAGTGCGCCGAACAGCGACGACAGATAGGCCTCGCGGGCATCCGCTTGCCCGCTCAACAGGCTCTGAGCCGAGAAAGCGTGCCCCGAGCGACAACGATAGCGCAGGACACGCTGATCCTTCAGTTCATAAAGCGCGCTGCGGCAAGTGGGACAATTCAACCCGGATGGAAAGCTCATCTGTTCGAGCGACCACCAGTCCTCGACATTGAAGACGCCTTCGGCGATGCGATTCTCGATCTCCATCAGCTTTTCGAGCGCGGGTTCGGTTTCCGGCGGAGCATCGTTGGCAAGCTCCACAAGCAGGCGCGAGATTTGCTCGAGAGTACAAACTCTGTCGACCTTCATGTGTCGAATGGCACTCAATGGCATGGAACGAGCCGTCGCTTCACGGGGCTCCTGCACGATCGTGAAACCACCCCGGTCTTTGATGGCCAGTAGTCCTGACGTCCCGTCGTTGAGTTGCCCCGTGAGAACCACGCCCACAACGGCAGGGCCATAATTCACTGCGGCGGATCGAAACAGCGGATCAATCGCCGGCCGGGCAAGGTTTTCGTGCGGCCCGTGCGACAGGCGAATGTAGCCCTTTTGGAGGAGCATGTGACGATCCGGCGGCGCCACATAGACAGTGCCCGGTTCGAAGATGGTCCCCGTCTTCGGATGAACCGCGCGAAGCGGCCCCGCCTTGCTGAGTAAATACGGAAGCATGCCCGGGCTGTGAGAAGCCACGTGCTGGGTGATGAAAATCGGTGCCGGAAAATCCTTCGGCAATTTGGATATAAGCTCGGACAAGGCATCGATGCCGCTGAGCGAGGCTCCAATGACTACGATTCGATCCGTCATGGAAAAAATAAAGCAGAACGAGCTGCAATGGCGTTGAGCTAGATCAACCAGCCGCTGCCACCGCACAGCATTTTCAGCGAGCATCATGTTCGCGGATGATCGGCGCAGTTGTGCCAGCTGCGCGGTCGCGTTCTTAGCGCGGCCGCGGCTTTTTCGGAAATCCTGTCGAAAGGCCTGCGTGAGATGATAGTGTCCTGAATTTGTTTAAATGAATAGGCCGAGGCTGAAGGGGTTTATCCTCGGACAGGGAAGCACACTGGAGATTTACGATGACCAAACCTGCGATCCGGCT
>NZ_DAIDJE010000063.1 GCF_027451485.1 Bradyrhizobium sp. | reverse complement strand
TTTTCCTGGCGCCGCAACGGCACCGCGGCGGGCGTTGCGCTGGCGAATTTCGACGATCGCAACGCCTTTGCACCAACCGAGCACATCTGGGTCTCGGAAAAAATCGCCTGGGTCCGGCTGGATGACGACTTGCCGCAATATCCAAAAGGCCCGACTTAGCATTCCGCTTACGATAAGCCCGCCCAGCGGGCACCAATTCCCCTGCGACATGATAGCGTGCACCGGGAATCACGTCCGCCTTTTGGAATCGAGCCTGTGACCGTCACCCTTTATGACCTCTCCGTCTGGGTCTTGCCGCTTATCTTCGCCATCACCTTTCACGAGGCGGCGCATGGCTTCGTCGCCCATCGCCTGGGCGATAACACCGCCTGGCAGCTGGGCCGCGTCAGCTTCAATCCGATTCGGCACATCGATCCCTTCGGGACCTTGATTATGCCGGCGATCCTTCTGATGTCGCACGCGCCGTTTCTTTTCGGCTACGCGAAACCAGTGCCGGTGAATTTTCGGGCCCTGCGGAATCCGCGAACCGACATGATCTGGGTGGCGTTGGCGGGCCCGGCCACCAATATCGCGCTCGCGTTGCTTGCCGCCGCAGCCTTCCACATACTCGGCCTCCTGCCGGCCCCCGTCGCACGGTGGACGTTTGACAATCTGAAGAACGCGCTTCAGATCAACGTGGTCCTCGCCATTTTCAATATGATGCCGATCCCACCGCTGGACGGCGGCCGGGTTGCGGTCGGGCTGTTGCCGCGCGCTTTGGCCTTGCCGCTTGCGCGGCTGGAACCGGTAGGGATGCTGATCCTGATCGGAATCCTGATCCTGCTTCCCCTGGCCGGTTCGCAGTTCGGTCTAAATCTTGATGTTATTTCAGCGATATTGCGAGCCGCGACCAGTTATGTGATCCGAGCAATCCTTTTCGTCACCGGAAACGGTTAAAGCCCGCAACAGAGCCGAGGTAAGTTTGGTCAAAGCAGCCGACATGATGATCGCGCGACGCGCCGATACCAGGGCGAGAGCCGATTTTGCAACCTGGACCATGATGGCAAAGCTGAATGGAACATCCGCGCTGCCGCCGGCAGCGCAGGGCTTCCTCGACCGGTACAAGGCGCTCTTGAAGGAAAAGAGTGAGGCGGAAGCCTCCGAGACCATTATCCACCTCATCTATCAAGGCTACTACGAGGAGATGGGCGGCGCAGGTGAGGCGCCCGAAGTCAAACCGCGTTCGGCGAAAACCAGCCAGGCTGGTGACAACGTGACCGCTTTCAAGCGTCCGCCGGCGCCGCGGCCGCGGACTGCCGGGGGACAGCAGACCAAGCCAAGACTTCCTGTCGCCCTGATCTTCATCTGTTTGGCCGCAGTCTATACGGCGATCCGCTATTTCTGGCGGTGATGCCGCCGCGGGTCTAGAGCTCCGATTTCGAAGTTCGCATGATGATCGCCGGATTTCGGATGCGGACTTCGGAGTCAAAAGAGCTCTGGTGCCTATTTGATCCCGTGCGGCTTTGAATTTGAAGCTGCTTTTATGAACTTGCAGCAACAGTGACAGGAACTTCAAATTTGCCGCACTAGCCGCCGGGCAGAAGGCGAGACATAATGCCTCCCAGAAATCAAATCGGGGGGAGGCGGAAATGAAGCGATCAATCGCAGCGCTCGTGCTTGCCATTGGCTTCGGGTCGATTGGCGGCGCGTTCGGGCAGGAAAAGCTGGATAAGGTCGTCAAGGTCGGCGCACTGGGCGATCAATCAGGCCTGTATCAGGATATTGGCGGCCCGGGTTCGACGGTTGCCGCCCAGATGGCGATCGAAGACTCCGGGCTTCTGTCCAAAGGCTGGAAGATCGATTTGATTTCCGGCGATCACCAGAACAAACCGGACGTCGGCACCAACATCGGCAAGCAATGGATCGACGTCGAGAAGGTCGACGTGTTCGTCGATCTCGCCAGTTCGGGTGTCGGCCTTGCGATTGCGAACCTTGCCCGAGAGAGGAACGTCGTCAATCTGAACTCGGGTTCGGCTTCTTCCGATCTCACCGGCTCGCAGTGTTCGCCCAACACGGTGCACTGGGTCTATGACACCTACATGCTCGCCAACGGCACTGGCAAGGCCCTGGTGAAGTCAGGCGGCGACACGTGGTTCTTCCTGACCGCCGATTACGCCTTCGGGCACGCGCTCGAGCGTGACACCAGCGCCGTGATTGTCGCAAATGGCGGCAAGGTGCTGGGCAGCGCCAAGCACCCGCTCAACACGGCGGATTTCTCATCGTTCCTGCTGCAGGCGCAAAGCTCGAAGGCAAAAATCGTCGGCCTCGCCAACGCCGGCGGCGACACCACAAACGCCATCAAGCAGGCGGCAGAATTCGGCATCGTCGCCGGCGGCCAGAAGCTTGCTGGCATGCTGCTGTTCATCACCGACATCAATGCGCTCGGGTTGAACGTCGCGCACGGCCTCAATTTCACCGAGACCTTCTACTGGGACATGAACGACCAGACGCGCGCCTTCAGCAAGCGCTTCATGGAACGCTTCAAGAAGAATCCGCCGACCATGGTGCAGGCCGGTGTCTACTCGTCGCTGATCCATTACTTCAAGGCGCTTGAGGCGCTCGGCGGCAATCCGCATGACGGCCGCGCCGTGGTCGCCAAGATGAAAGAGATCCCGACGGACGATCCGCTGTTCGGCAAGGGATATATCCGCGCTGACGGCCGCAAGATTCACCCCGCCTACCTATTTGAGGTGAAAAAGCCGTCGGAATCGAAATACCCGTGGGACTATTACAAGCTTGTCGCCACTATTCCCGCGGACGAAGCCTTCCTGCCGATCGAGAAGAGCGTCTGTCCACTGGTGAAGAAGAAGAGCTGATCTCCCAATTTGATTACAACAAAAATGCCGGCGAACAAGCGCCGGCATTTTCACTTTCTGCCTTTGAAATCGACAGGCAGACTGAAGCTGAGAGACTCGTCGGTCAATTTCAACTCGTCCGAAGGACGCGGCACCGGATCGGAACGACGAACCATGTCGAGCGCCGCTTCGTCGTATAGTGGATCGCCTGAAGATTCCGCGACTGCAACCGACAACACGTGGCCCATGCGGTTGATGACCAGGCTCAGCTTGACCTTTGCGGCCCTGGCCTTGTCGGTCTTCGGATAGCGCTTGTGCAGCTCGAAATAAGCGCTGATCCGCTTGCCCCACTTGGCGGTGAGCATTTGCTGGTCCTTGCCGATCCCGATGTTCGGCGCCGACGTGGCGTTAGCTTCGCGAGCACCTTCAATGTGCTGCCGGGCACTTGCTTCCTGGGCCACAGATTCCTGCGAAGCCGCAGTTTGCGTGGCTTTCCTCTTCGGCTCGTCTTCCGTCGGCTTTTTCTGCTCGTCCTCTGTCACGACGCGATCGGGGTCTTCGCTCTCTTTCGGCGTCTCCTTCGGCAGATCAGAAGGCTTGACCTCGGCCTTCTGCTCGGCAAGCGCGGGCGATGCCATGGCGGCATCGGAATCCGGACCGGGTGGCAATTCCGTCTCTTCCGCCGATGGCGCTTCCAGGTCGATGCCGATCGCGGTTGTATTGAAGCCAAGCCCGTCGGAGCCGTCGTCGAAATGCAGATGCGTGAGCGCCAGGGCGGCACCGGCAACATGCAGGGCGATGGCGGCGACTGCCGCAACCGTCCAAAGCCGCCAGGGCGGCCATTGCTCCTGCATCACTTCGTTCATTGCACTACGGTCTAGCAGCAGTTCCAGGGGCGGGCGACGCGGGGCTGGCAACGCCCTCCAGCGCCACCAGTTTCATCCGGTAGTTTCCCCGCCGCAGCAGCTCCAGCACATCCATCAAGTCGCCATAAGCCACGGCACGGTCAGCACGCACGAACACCAGACGCTCGGGATTGGCTTCCGCGGCAGCGTCAAGCATTGAAATCAGCTCGGCGCGCCTGACCGGCGTTTCCCCGATCGCAAGCGACAGGTCTGGCTTGATACTGACATAGGTCGGCTTGTCCGGCTTCTTCTGCGGGGTTGCCGTCGAAGTCGGCAAATCGATCGGCAGATCGACCGTCGACAGCGGCGCGGCCACCATGAAGATGATCAGAAGGACGAGGATGACGTCGATGAATGGCGTGACATTGATGTCGTGCGTCTCGCCGAAATCGGCATCGTCATCCAGGTCGGTGTCGGCGAGCGAGATGGCCATGCCCTACTCCGCTGCGCGCGAGTTGACGCGGCTCGCCGGGCTGACGTGGGTGCGATCAAGGTCGCGCGACAACAATCGTCCCGCCGCGCCCGAGGAACGGCTGACCAGCTCGAGGTAGCCCTTCGTCACGCGCGCAAAGTGATTGTAGATGATGACCGCGGGAATGGCTGCAACAAGGCCGAAGGCAGTCGCGAGCAGCGCTTCCGCAATACCGGGGGCAACGACGGCGAGATTGGTCGTCTGCGATTTCGAGATGCCGATGAAGCTGTTCATGATGCCCCACACGGTGCCGAACAGGCCGACGAAAGGCGAGATCGCGCCGATGGTGGCGAGCAGACCCATGCCGAGCCGAATCCGGCGCGCTTCCGCGCGCACGATTTCGGCGAAGCTCGATGCCGCCCGCTCCTTCACGCCCGCGTCGCTTGAAATACCCGCCGACAATCGCGCCTCACGCATTGCGGCCGAGAGCAGTTGAGACAGAACGCTGCCATTGGCCCCCAGCGCAAACTGCGCCTCTGCGAGCGAGCGTGACTCCGCAATCTTGGCGAGGGCTGCACGCAATCTGCGGCGAACGAGCGATAACTCGAGCATTTTTGCGATGAAGATAGTCCAGGTCACGAGCGAAGCAAAAGCGAGTCCGATCATCACTGCTTTGACGATGATGTCGGCTGCAAGAAACATCGACCAGGGCGAAAGCTCGCGTAGCGCAACCGGCATCGTCCTCGGCGCCCCGGTGGTATCGGCGACTGCCTTGTTATCGGCGGGAGCCGTCGGAGCGACGACCGCCGCATTGGCCGATGCGGTTGGGGTCATCGTACTGGGTGAGACTTTCGGATCCGATCCGGCCGTCGTCTGCTGCGCAAACGCAAGCGCTCCCATCGACACGAATGTCAGCACAAGCCCGACTTTAAGAACCGTTCCAAACATACCGCGGTTTCCCGGATTTCAATCTGTATTGAATCTTCAAATCCATTTCCGTGATGCCGTCGAGTAGTTCATGCGTGAGTTAGACGAATTCCATTCGGGTTCGGGAATTATCCCGATTGCTCCGGGACATTATCCCGAATTC
>NZ_DAIDJE010000062.1 GCF_027451485.1 Bradyrhizobium sp. | reverse complement strand
AGCCGAAGCAGGAATATCCTCCCTGGCTGGCCGCTCCGCAAGCAAGTTCGAGAGCCGCATCGGCGGGAAAACGCGCGTACTGGCGGGAGCCGCGTACCGCCTTGGGCTTCGTGCGGCTTTCCGGCGCGAATGGAACCGGCCGGAAAGATTAACGGGAGTGAGGTCCGGCTCACGATTCGTTACGGATCCCTGGGAAAAATGAGGAAGGCGTTTTTCAAGACCATCGACAGATTCGCGCCTTGGTGTAAGCTTCGAAGTCCGGATCGAATCTGAGGTCTTAACCCAACCGAGGAGGTTTCGAATGGCGATTCTCGCGCATCTCGTTGAACTGGAACGGAAACACAAGGTTCTCGAAAACGAATTGCACGAAGCTCTTCTTCACCTTTCAACAGACGACTTGCAGATTGTCGAACTCAAGCGCCGGAAGCTGATGGTCAAGGACGAAATCGAACGCTTGAAGCATAACGCCAGCGCCACGTTGCATTAGAAGGCATCAGTCAAAGATCAAACGCCTGCTTTGATATGCGCAACCCGGCCGGTGCGTTGAGCGCCGACCGGCAAAGCGGAGTGTCTGCGCTTTCGACAGCCAAGCCGCTAAGCTTCCACCAACCCGGCGGTATAGTCGGCGATTGCCAGCGATGATGTTAGGCCAGGCGATTCAATACCGAACAGGTTGATCAACCCTTCGACGCCGTGGTCTTTCGGCCCCTGGATCAGGAAGTCCTGCACCGCGACCGCCGGCGGCACGATCTTGGGCCGCATTCCCGAATAGCTCGGCATCAGCGCGCCATCCGGCAGCGCCGGCCAGTAACGGCGGATCGCCGGATAAAATCGCTCCGCGCGCGCGCCATCGACGGCGTAGTCGATGTGATCCACCCATTCCACGTCGGGGCCGAAACGCGCCTGTCCCGCCATATCGAGCGTGAGATGCACGCCGAGGCCGCCGGGTTCGGGCACGGGATAGATCAGACGCGAAAACGGTGCGCGCGCCGAGCAACTGAAGTAGTTGCCTTTCGCAAGATAGGACGGCGGAATCTTTTCGACCGGCATGCCATCAATGCTGCGCGCAACGGAGGTCGCGTCCAGCCCCGCGGCATTGACCAGAAGCCGGCACTCGAGCGACATCGGCGCCTCGCCGCCGGCGTCGATCTCGATGCGGCCGCGGCGTGCGCGTGCGCCAACGAGTGGCGTATGAAACGCAAAGGCCGTGCCGGCGTCTTCGGCGTTGCCGCGTAGCGCCAGCATGTAGGCGTGGCTGTCGATGATGCCGGTGGACGGCGACAGCAGGGCCGCCTCGCAGTGAAGCGCCGGCTCCAGGTCTCGCGCGGCGTCGCGACCAAGCGTTTGCATATCAAGAACGCCGTTGGCCTCCGCATGGGCCCTGATCGAGGCCAGCTTTTCGGTTTCCTTCGACGTCGTCGCAACGATCAGCTTTCCGCAATTGCGATGGGGAATGCCTTGATCACGGCAGTACCGGTAGAGCGCCTGCTTGCCGGCAACACACATCCTCGCCATCAAGCTGCCCGATCGGTAGTAAATGCCGGCGTGAATCACCTCGCTGTTGCGGGAAGACGTGACGGTGCCGATTGCTTCGGCGGTCTCCAGCACGATCACCTCGCGGCCGCTTTGGGCGAGCCGTCTTGCTATCGCAAGACCGATCACTCCCGCTCCGATGACGACGCACTCGATCTTTTCCATTCGAAAAATTCTGTTCCGGATCCAGTTTGCCAATCGGGCGGTGGGCGCTCACCGCGGCTGCGAATGGCGTTCCGTCGCAAAAGGTTCTGGCTAGGCTTTCAACTAGACAACTCTTTGGACTCGTTTCTGAACTTTGCAGGTCCAATCCATTAGTGACCCATTAATCATGTCCCCGCAATTGCCGCGGCTTCACACCCCGAATGGCCCAGGCTGGGGTACGCGTTTACCTGATCCAAACCCGTGAAGAAAGACACTCGCGCGCAGAAATCCGCGGGTGACCGATGGCTGACAAGAGATGGCAGGCAGGCGGCGGGATCATGATTCCGGCAGGGATCGTGCTGTGCCTGATTGCGTGCACGTGGGTCGTCACCCAGTCCGGCCTGGACTCCACCCTTCTCAGATTCTTCAAGACGGCCGATCCGGAAGTCGTCACGGATATAGTGCTCGGCGGCCTGGTGGTGTGCTCTTTCCTGGTCGCCGTCGGCCTGTGGGTCGTCTCGACGCTGCGCCGGGTCGAGCGCTCGCAACTACGCAGGAATGCTTTCGTCAGTTCCGCCTTGAACAATCTCAAGCAAGGCGTTGTCATCACCAATCCCCGGCAACGGATCGTTTTCCTTAACGACCGCTATCTTGAAATCTACGGTCTGTCGCGCTCGGACATCACCTCGGATATGACCGGGCGCGATCTTCTCGAGCTCAGGCGGCGGCGTGGCGCCCTCGACGTCACGATCGAGGAGTTCTACGCGGAGGCCGCCAAGCCGGAGGGGCTCATCACCGAACTACCGGGCGGGCGATCGGTCCATGTCAAATGTTTCCCGCTGCCGAACGGCGGGTCGGTGGCGACGCATGAGGATTGCAGCGAGCAGCGCGAGCTTTCACGGGAGCTCGCTTCCACCAAGCAGTTCCTCGAGTCGGTGCTGGAAAATGTTCCGGTCTGCGTGGCCGCCAAGAGCATCGAAAACGGTCGCTACATTTTCGCCAATAGGGCTTTCGAACGTTTCTCGCGCTTCTCGCGGGATTTGATCGTCGGCAAGCGTGCCGATGAAATTTTCACGCCCGACACCGCCGCAAGCATCGAGGCGGCCGACCGCGCCGCCCTCGAAGCGCCGGATGGCCAGTTCCGCAACGAATTTTACGTCGAACGCGGCTCCAAGAAGCGGGTTCTTGCCTCGAGCCGGGTGGTCGCGCGCAACGACAAGAATGAGCCGGAATTTCTGATCGCGCTGTTCGACGACGTCACCAAGCGGCGGATGCTTTCCGAGGAGCTTGAAAAGACCAAGAAGTTCCTCGAACAGGTGGTCGATAACGTTCCGGTCTCGCTGACAGTCGAAGACGTCAGCAGCGGGCGATATCTGCTCGCCAACCGCAGTGCAGAAACCATTCTCAACCGGCGTCGCGAAGAGGTCGCCGGGCTGACGGCGGCGGAAATCTTCAACGAACGCGAGGCCAAGCTCATCGTCGCACGCGACGAGGCGGCGGTGCGAAACCGCAAGTCCGTAACCGAAGAACATCCGATCAGTACCAAGAACGGCCTGCGGCTGTTTTTGACACGCCGGGTGACCGTGCTCAATGAGGCCGGCGAGCCGCAATATCTGATCAAGACCCATGAAGATGTCACCGACCGACGGCAGACCGAATCGCGGATGGCGCACATGGCCTATCACGATGGCCTGACCGATCTGCCGAACCGTGCTGCCTTCCTGCAAGCGCTCACGCAGATGATCGAAGCCTGCACCGACGCGGAAGAGGAATTCGCGGTGCTGTCGATCGATCTCGACGGCCTGACGGAAGTCAACGACGTGTTCGGTCATGCCACCGGCGACAAGCTTCTGATCGAAGTGGCGCAGCGGCTGCAAGCCTCGGCGCGCGGCGGCGTCGTCGCGCGGCTCTCCGGCGACGAATTCGGCTTGATCATTGACGGCAAGCAGCCGGTCGCCGGCATGTTGCTCGCCGAGCAGCTGGCCGAGACGATGTCCAAGGAGATCCTGATCGACGGCAAATCGGTCCGCACCGGCCTGACGACGGGAATTTCGATCTTCCCGCATAATGGCACCGACGCAGCGTCCCTGCTCGCCAACGCCGGCGCTGCGCTGTCGCGCGCGAAAGCGAAATCGCGCGGCACGATCAGCATCTACGAACCGGAAATGGATCAGCAGATTCGCGATCGGCGCGTGCTGCACCAGGATCTTTCGGCGGCGATCAAGAACGGCGAAATCTCTCTGTACTATCAGCCGCTGGCCTCGGCGCGAAAAGAAGGCGACAGCGAAATCATCGGTTTCGAAGCTCTGGCGCGCTGGCGTCACCCGGTGCGCGGTTTCGTGCCGCCGTCCGACTTTATTCCGCTCGCCGAAGAAAGCGGGCTGATCTTCGAGATGGGCCAGTGGATCCTTCGCGAGGCCTGTCGCGAGGCTGCCTCCTGGCCGGTGCCGCTGCGGGTCGCGGTCAACCTGTCACCGGCGCAATTCATGCATGGTGATGTCGTCAGCCTCGTGCATTCGATCCTGCTCGAAACCGGGCTGGCGCCGGGACGGCTGGAACTTGAAATCACCGAAGGCGTGCTGATCGAGGATTTCGAGCGCGGCCTTGCGCTGTTGCGCCGCCTGAAAGGGCTCGGCGTCCGCATCTCGATGGACGACTTCGGCAGCGGCTATTCTTCACTCAGCTATTTGCAGGCGTTTCCGTTCGACAAGATCAAGATCGACCGCGCGTTTGTTGTCAATTTGGGGCGCAACCCGCAATCGGCGGCCATCGTGCGCGCGGTCATCAGCCTCGGCCACGGTCTGGAAATGTCGATCGTTGCCGAAGGCGTGGAAACCCAGGAGCAGCTCTCCTTCCTTGCCGAAGAGGGTTGTGACGCCATCCAGGGCTATTTCATCGGCAAGCCGCTGCCGATCGATCAATACAACGCGCTGGTCGGGCGCACCAGCTGTGCCGAGCCGGCGCGCAGGACCGGATAGACCAATACCGGCCGGATCACGTCGGCTTTCCGCCGCTTTCGTCGCTTATCGCCGCTAACGCCTTCGAGGCGTCGACAGGCCTGGCTATAGCTTGGATATGGCGGATTACGATTTAGCGATCATTGGCGGCGGCTTGAACGGCGTCAGCATGGCGCGGGACGCCGCCGGACGCGGCTTGAGGGTCATCCTGTTCGAGCAGGGGGACCTCGGGGCGGCTGCCTCCAGCGCTTCGGGACGATTGATCCAGGGCGATCTGACCGTACTCGAGCGCAGGGCGTTTTTGCGTACGCGCATGGCGCTCGCCGAGCGCGAGGTCTGGATGCGGATCGCACCCCATCTGGTGCGGCCGGCGCATTTCGTCATTCCTGCTCATTCCGACGAGCGTCCGCCCTGGCTGTTGCGCCTTGGGCTGTATGCCTATGACCGCCTGGCGCCGGGCGGGAGCCTGCCGCGCTCGGCCACCATCGACATCACCCATCATCCGATCGGCGATGCCTTGCAGCGGCCGTTCGGCACCGCCTTTGGATACTCGGATTGCCTGGTCGACGATTCGCGGCTGGTGGTGACGAGCGCGCTCGATGCCGCCGAGCGCGGCGCTGACATCCGCACCGGTGCCCGCTGCGTGCGCGCCGATCGGAGCCATATCTGGCGGCTGGTCGTGATTGATCGCGGGCATCGCCGGGTGATCACCGCAAGATCGCTGGCCAATGCATCGGGCGCATGGGCGGCGAGCATCGCCGAGACCGTGCTGCGCGTGGCGCCACCGCGCGCCGCCGCCCTCAAGCTGGGCCAGATCATCGTCCGTCGCCTGTTCGATACCGAGAACGTCTACGTCTTGCAGAACACCGACCGCAGGCTGGTCTTTGCAAGCCCTTATCAGCGCGATTTCACCCTGATCGGCACCGTGGCGCGCCCGTTTGTCGGCGATCCCGCGGCCGTGGCGATGTCGGCCGATGAAGTGACCTATCTCTGCGACGTCGCCAACCGTTATTTTCGCGAGCGGGTCAGCACCTCCGACGTGATCCGGTCGGTGGCGGGCGCCAATCTCGTCATGGGACGTCCCGGCAAACGATTTGCGCGCGAGGGGACGGTGATGTTCGACGCACGCCACCGTCAGGCGCCGCTGCTCACCGTTTTCGGCGGCGACGTAACGATGGCGCGGCTGCGCGCCGAGCGGGCGGTCTCTCGTCTTTTGCCGTTCTATCCGATGTCGCGGCCCTGGACGGGGCGAGCCGCGCTGCCGGGTGGGGATTTTCCGAATGCGCGGTTCGAGGCTGAGGTCGACGATGCGCGCGAGCGCTGGACGTTCCTGGGCCCCGATCAGGCGCTGCGGCTGGTTTCCGCCTATGGGTCGCGGCTGCACCAGGTGCTGGGCGAAGCTAAAGGGAAGGCCGATCTCGGCCAAAGCTTTGGACCGGATTTGACGGAAGCGGAAGTGCGCTATCTCATGACCAGGGAATGGGCGCGCTTTCCGGACGACGTTCTCTGGCGCCGCTCCAAGCTTGGGCTGACCATGAGCCCGCAGGACCGCGAGCGGCTGGCCGCTTTCATGGCGCGCGGGGCGTCGTCCCTTGAGGAACAGTCGATCCGCCGCTAGCTTGCGGCCTCCATGGGGCAGGCTGGCGGCATGAGCGAGGATACCAGGCATCCGGCGCGTACGGCGAATTCGAAGGCTGCAACGCGCGCCGCGCCCGGCGTGCCACTGCTCCGCATCGATGCGGTCGTCAAGACCTTCGGCCGATTTCGCGCCGTCGACGCGCTGTCGCTCGACATAGCGGCCGGCGAGTTCTTCGCGTTGCTGGGGCCGAGCGGATGCGGCAAGACCACGCTGCTTCGCATGCTTGCCGGTTTCGAGACGCCGGACGAAGGCCGCATCCTGCTGAACGGCGAAGACATCGCGCAAATCCCGCCGCATCGGCGCCCGGTCAACATGATGTTCCAGAGCTACGCGCTGTTTCCGCATCTGAGCGTGAGCGACAATATCGCGTTCGGCCTGAAGCGCGCGAAGCTGCCGGCATCCGAGATCAAGGCCCGCGTCAAGGAAATGGTGGCGCTCGTCAAGCTCGAGGGGCTTGAGAAGCGGAGGCCCGATCAGCTCTCCGGCGGGCAACGGCAGCGCGTGGCGCTGGCGCGATCGCTGGCGCGCCGGCCGCAGCTGCTCTTGCTTGATGAGCCGCTTGCCGCACTCGACAAGAAGCTGCGCGAAAGCACGCAACTCGAACTGATGGAATTGCAGCGGCGGCTGGGGCTGACCTTTATCATCGTGACCCACGACCAGCAGGAGGCCATGACCATGGCGGGCCGGATCGGGGTGATGGACGCCGGCCGCCTCGAGCAGGTTGCCAGCCCGCGCGAACTCTATGAGGCGCCGCGCTCGCGCTGGGTCGCCGAATTCGTCGGCGACATCAATTTGATCGAGGGCAAGTTCGACAGCGACACCGAGCCTCACCCGGCGATGGCGCGGCGGCTCGCCATTGCCACCGGACAGGCCGGCACGATTCATGTCGCCGAGCCGCGCCAGCCGCTCGCCAAGGCCGATGTTTGTGTTGCGATCCGCCCCGAGAAGATCAAGCTGTCGCGCCGCGCCCCAGCCTTCGACGACATGCGCACCATCAACCGGCTTGAAGGGGTGATAGCCGATGTCGGCTATCTCGGCGGCGCGACCAGCTACAGGATCAGGCTCGATTCGGGCCTCGTACTGCGCTCGTCGATCGCCAATACCGCGCGGCTCGATACCGACGCCTACAGCCCCGGTCAGCGCGTGGTGGCATGGTTCGCGCCGGAAGACTGCGTGGTGCTGGAACAATGAGCGCGGAATCAAACTTCACCCGCCCGGCGCGGCTTGCGGCGATCGCGCCTTACGTATGGATGGTGCTGTTTTTTCTCGTGCCGTTCCTGTTCGTCCTCAAGATCAGCCTGTCGCAGACCGCGATCGCCCGACCGCCCTATACTCCGGTGCTCGCTTTGCATGAGGGCTGGGGCGCGATCAAGACCGCGTTCGCCGCGCTCTCGCTCGACAATTTCCGCCTGCTGGTCTCCGACGATCTCTACGTGCTGTCTTATCTGCGCAGCCTTGTGGTCGCCGCGGGCTCGACCACGATCCTGCTGCTGATCGGATATCCGATCGCCTACGGCATGGCGCGGCTGCCGCAGCGCTGGCAGGGCGTGGCGATGATGCTGGTGATCATCCCATTCTGGACCTCGTTTCTGATCCGCATCTATGCCTGGATCAACATCTTGCAGCATGATGGCTTGCTCAATCGGGTCTTGCTGGCGCTGCACGTGGTGTCGACGCCCGTGGTGTGGCTCTCGACCGACAGCGCGATGTATCTCGGCATCGTCTATTCCTATCTGCCGTTCATGATCCTGCCGCTTTACGCGACGCTCTCCAAGATGGATCAGGCGCTGCTGGAAGCGGCCAGCGACCTCGGCGCATCGCCGCGCGAAGCCTTCTGGCGGGTAACTTTGCCGCTGTCGTTGCCTGGTATCGGCGCCGGTGCGCTCCTGTGTTTCATCCCGATCGTCGGCGAGTTCGTCATTCCTGATCTGCTGGCGGGATCGAACGCGCTGATGATCGGCCAAACGCTGTGGCTCGAGTTCTTCAACAACAAGGACTGGCCGGCGGCGTCCGCGGTAGCTGTCGTGCTGCTGCTCCTGCTGCTGGCGCCGCTCTTGCTGTACGACCGCCTGCAACGGCGGCAACTGGAGCGCACGTGATGGCAAGCGGCCCGAACCAGCTCTCCCGCTTCAACGTCACCGCGCTGACGGCTGGGCTGGCTTTCCTTTATCTGCCGATTGTCATCCTCATCATCTATTCCTTCAACGCCTCCCGGCTGGTGACAGTATGGGGCGGCTGGTCGCTGCACTGGTACGCGGAGTTCTTCCACGATCAGGCCATGATCGACGCAGCGTGGATGAGTCTGCGCGTCGGCGCAACTTCGGCGACGCTGGCGACGATCCTCGGCACGCTCTCCGCGGTCGCGCTGTCGCGCGGTGCGGGTTTTCGCGGCCGGACGCTGTTCTCCGGCATGCTCTACGCGCCGCTGGTGATGCCCGAGGTGATCACGGGGCTTTCGCTGCTCTTGCTGTTCGTTGCCATCGATGCCGAGCGCGGCTTCTGGACCGTCGTCGTCGCCCACACCACGCTCACCATGTGCTTCGTCTCCGTGGTGGTGCAGGCGCGGCTTGGGACGATCGACCGCAGCCTTGAAGAATCGGCGATGGACCTCGGCTGCGGTCCCTTTCGGGCGTTTGTCGCGGTGACGCTACCGCTGATTCTACCGTCCGTTCTAGCCGGCTGGATGCTGGCCTTCACGCTCTCGCTCGACGATCTCGTGATCGCCAGTTTCACCACCGGCCCCGGTTCGGCGACGCTGCCGATCCGCATCTATTCGGAAGTGCGCCTCGGCGTGAAGCCGGAGATCAACGCGATCTGCACGCTCGTGGTGGCGCTGATCGCGCTCGTCATCGTCGCAGCGTCGCTGGTTTCGAAAATCTCCGATGCGCGCGGAAAAACCGCCGCGCCGTTGTAGCTATGGGCCAATCCTTCGGTGCGCAAACCCATTCGGCTCACGACTTCACTGCGCCCGCGGTGAGGCCGCCGACCATGTAGCGGCGGAAAGCGTAATAGATCGCCGCCGGCGGCAGGGCATAGATGAAGCCGGTCGTCATCAACAGTTCCCACGGCGAGTCGTCGGCGGAAAGGAAGTTGCCGAGCGCGACGGGCAGCGTGATGTCGCGGTCGTTCGACAGCAGCAGGAAGGCGTAAAGATATTCGTTCCAGGCCAGCAGCACGGCGTAGGTGCCGATCGCGACCAGCGACGGCATCATCAGCGGAAGGTAGACCAGGCGGAAAATCTGCAAGGAGGTCGCGCCGTCCATGACCGCGGCCTCGTCGAGCTCGACCGGCAGCTTGTCGGAAGCCTGCTTCAACACCCAGATTGCGTAAGGCGAGGCAATCGTCACCATGGCGAGGATCAGCGACCAGCTGGTGTTGAGCAGGCCGTAGTTGCCCATGGTGCGGTACATCGGCACGGCCAGAAACGCCGCCGGAATGAAATAGGTGAAGAGCGCGAGGTTGAGCACGATGCGTCCGCCGGGCACGCGCAGCCGGGAGATCGAAAACGCGGCAGCGGTTGCGATCAGCAGCGTGAGCGCGCCGGCTGAGGCTGCGATCAGCGCCGAATTGCCGAACTGGACCCAGAAGTCCCGCAGGAAATAGTGCTGCTGGTAGAACACGATTGCGAAGTTGTGCAGGGTCGGATGGTCGGGCCACAATTTGCCGGAGAAGGCGTCTTCCTTCGGAGAGATCGCGAACACGAACATGTGGTAGATCGGAATCATCGTCCAGATCAGGACGGGAATGCCGATCAAAAGCAGCCGCGCCTCGGTGGCCGCTTCACGCAAGGTAGGGAGCTTCATCGCGACAGCCGTTTCATCATGAAATAGACCAGCGGCAGCACCAGCGGCATTGCGCAGACGATCGCGGCCATCGCGAGGTTGAGCTCGTCGAGCCTCAGGTAACGAATGCCGAGCGTCGAGAGCACGTGGGTGAGGTCGGCGGGGCCGCCGCCGGTCAGGAGGTACACGCTGTTGAAGTCGCCGAGCGTCCAGATCATCGAGAGGAGCGTGCAGGTGAGATACAGCGGGCGCATTGACGGCCAGGTGATGAAGCGGAACTTCTGCCACCAGTTGGCGCCGTCGACGTCGGAGGCTTCGAACAGGTCCAGCGAAATCGCCAGCCGCCCCGTCATCAGGATCAGCGTCCAGAACGGCAGTGACTTCCAGATGTGCACGCCGATCGCCATGGCGAGCGCGACCGCCGGATCGTTCAGCCAGTTCGGTCCGTCCTCGCCGGTGAACCTGAAGATCAGCTGGTTGACCATGCCCCATTCCGGATTGAGCATGAAGCGCACCGACAGGATGGTCGGGATCGACGGTACCGCCCAGGGCAGGATGAAGATCACCGACAGCCAGCGGATCCACGTGCGCTGCTGCACGAAGAAGCCGGACAAAAACAGCGCGATCAGCATTTTCAGGTTGATGCCGATGACGAGGAAAATCAGCGTGTTGACCGCGGCGCGCGCGAAGATCGGATCGTGATAGAGCGCGACATAGCTGGCGGGATGGCGCGCCAGCCAGAAGCCGTAACCCACCGGATAGAGCACGAAGGCGAGAAAGACGAGCAGGTAGGGCGCGATCAGCACGATGCCCCAGACCTGCGGCGTCGACAGCCGCGGCGCGCCCGGCGTTCCGGAAATTGCCGAATCGGATGCTGAGATCGTGATCGCCATGCGCTCAATTCTATCCTGCGTTCCCCGGACGCGGCGCGAGCCGTGAAACGGTGTGCCGCGCCCGGGTTTTATTCTCCACGCCTTCCTGGATCCCGGATCTACGTCGCGTCATTACATGCCGCGCCGTGTTCGGGACACGAGACTGCCGCTACCCCGCGACCTCCTTGATGCGCGCGATCAGTTCGTCGACCGCCTTGTCCACCGGCACCTTCTCGCTGACGACGCGGTTCATCGCCTTCGCCCAGACGTTCTCGTTGTTCAAGATCGTGAACTTCCAGTTCTTGGTGAAGTCGAACGGCTGGGTGCCGCCCATGAACTGGTTATAGACCGCACGACGGTGGCGGTCGGCCTGCCAGAACGGGCTCTGCTGGCTCGCCAGCGTCACCGGGAACCAGCGTCCGAGCGCGCCTTCGATATAGGGCCGGACATTTTCCTCCTGCAGAAGGAACTTGATGAACTCCTTGCCCTGGGTCTTGTGCTGCGCGTTGGTGAAGATCAGCCCGGTCTTGACGTCGGAGCGGTATTTGATCGTGCCGCCATCAGGCTTGTGCGGGAAGGAAGCGGTGATGATGTCTTCCTCATAGGCCTTCTTTCCGGCGGCCCGTTGTTCCGGAGTCAGCGCCGGGTTGGTGGAATCCTCGAACCATTTCGCTGCGATCGAGATCGTGAAGTTGTGCGTCATCACGATTGTCTTGTTGTGGAAGGCGACATTGTTGTCGGGATCCTTCCAGGTGGTCGAGGAGGGCGGTGTGCAGCCCTTGATGTAGGTGTCGGTGTAATCCTTCAGCGCATGGATCAGCCCGTCGCGCACCTTGGGATCGTCGACCAGGAGCTTGCCGTCGTCGTCGACCAGCTTGACGTTGTAGGCGTCCATGAAGGTGTAGAACGACTGGAGGGAATCGGTGGATTCCACGCCCATCGGCTGGCCGACGCCGTAGATGCGCTGGCCGGTGGCCTTGCGCACCGCCGGCTGCACCTTGCTGCACCATAACGACCAGTAGTCGTTCCACTGGTTGGGAATATCGCTTTCCTTGTAGCCGGCTTTTTCCAGCAAATCCTTCCAGATCTGCACGTGCATGCTCTGCTGCTTCAGCGGGAAGCCGTAATAGGCGCGCTTCCTGGCCTGGCCGTTGTAGAGATAAGTGGCCTGCAGCGCATTCGGCGCGAACTTGTCCTTCATCGGCAGCAGAATGTCCGAGAGATCCTCGAGCTTGCCCTCATAGGCCCATTTGCCCTGCGCCTGCACGTCGTAGGAATCGGAAAAGGCGACATCCGGCACCGTGCCGGAATCCAGCGCCGCCACCGTCTTCGGAATCATGTCCTGGATCGCGTATTGCGACAGCTCGACTTTGACGCCGGTCTTGTCCTCGAATTTCTTGATTGCGGCGATCAGTGCATCGTCTTCGGATTTGTAGAAGCCCTTGCTCCACCACACCGTGATGGTGTCCTGCGCGAGGGCCGGACCCGCGACAACCGCAAACACCGCCGCGGCGGCAACAAGCGCAGTTTTTCTCCAAACTTTCAACGTCTTCCTCCCTGTGTGGCGCGGCTCATTTTAACCGGTTGGGTGAAAGACTAGCGGATGGTGCGGAGACGATCCAGCCGGTTCTTTTTGCAAAGGGCAGGGATGTCGTTCAGGGTCTATCGCGAATGACAGGGTGAATTCGGGCGCAATGACACACCGCCGCGATCCCGCGCCGCGAATGCAGCCGGGTTCTCATCATCTCTTTCGCCCAAGGAGGGCGTGGGGAATGCCGGGTGCCTCACGCGCACCCACAGCCTCGTGTGCAAGGAAGTAGAACACACGAGTTAGTCACCGCAGGTCGCGCCGGTCGCCCGGCATTCCCGCACGCGATTGGTTTTAACGGTTTCCTTCGTGATCTCCTCGGTGATCGGGCTTTCTTGCCACCGTCGCTTGCGAGATCGATTTCGCAAACTTGAGACCAGCGTCGAGGCCTCGGGACCACACGACTTCGCCGTCCGCTTGTCGCCGCGTTCGTCTGCCGCCGGCAAGCGTCCATCGCATCCCCAAGCCCAACGTTCGTGACGATCGCGAAACGCCCCTCGTGCGGGCGGGGACGGGGCGACTCATGCCAGTGATTTTAGCGAGGCGGAAAGGGATTTATTTTTGGTGGCTAGGGCTGGACAGGTGATGGAATCGCAGTGGTGTCGAGTTTCGTCTTCCGTCGGAAGCTAAGGCTCGCTGCACACTGGCAAATGACGCGACGGCGAGAGGCCGGCATTTGAAATCAAAGAAGCTGAGACAGCCTTGCCCTACCGGCGCGGCTTGGTACTGCCGGCGATCGATCCCTCAAGTTCGGCCGCAAGCACCTTATGGTGCTCGGCCAGCCTGCCGAATAGCTCCCGTTTCCTGGGGTCGGTTGCACCGTCTCGGATCATCTCGCAGTCAACGATTTGAGCGTGAAGGTTCTCCAAGTGCGTTTGTATGTCCTTCATCTTGTCCCCCGCAGCTTCGTGACGGTGCGCAGGAAGTCCGGGGCAATTCCCCAACAAATGTCGGGAAAACGGAAATTGACAGGGTGGACCGCGAAACAGGGACTGCGGCGGGCGACCATCAAGTGGGCATGATCGTGTCTTCCCATGATGCGCCGTCGAGTCCAGCTCCTTCAAGGGACCGGTTCAAGACTTCTGCGCTTCTGGCCGGCGCCTTATAGCTCTCCGACAGCATTTGAAGCTGATTAGGGTCGACTGCAGTCTCCGCCAACCAGCCGAAGTGCGACGATAAATCCCCGTATTCGTCGGGCGTCATCATGGCGACCAACCAAACTACAGCGGAAGCACCTGCTTATTCGGAAGCCGTCCGCCAGCGCTCGGCACGGGCGGCAATCTGGTCGTACTCTGCGGCGACCTTTAAGAGCCGCTCTCGTTCCCGCTCAGCGAGGCGGAAGCCCTCTGCCTTCGTTCGCGTCTCTTCGGCGCGCTGTCGCCAGTGGTTCGGATCGTGGAGAACATTGCCCATGTGTTACCCCGTCACATTTGGCCATCAACGCCGGTAACGGGGCACGGGTTCCCTGCCTGAGGTGGTTATAACACGAGCAGGACCCGGACCGCTCCCTCCCATCGGCCAAATCGGCTTCGGCCAATCAGCCCACCTGCGTCGACCAGGCGGCGCTTGAGCCAGATCAAGCGGCGTGAGGGGCGACCGGGCTATCTACGCCGCAGCGCAATATCCGGTGGCTCTCCGATGCGGACTTATTATTTCGACGTGAAGGATGGCGTTCCAAAGCGGCATCGAGGTGGATTGCAATTTCCAACCGCTGCAGCCGCGATCGAGCACAGCATGGAGATGGCGCGGCAACTCCGGGGCGACCCGCGGGTCGAGGACTTTGATCTCTACATCAGTGTCGTTGATGAATCCGGTGCAGAGATACACCGCGAGCACGTCTACAAGGGATTGGATCGTCAGAAGAGCGAATCCCCGTCTCGCGCATGAGATTGCGACCCTCTCTCAACTAGAGCCGACTTTCGCTCACCTGTCTGCGCATCTGCCGGCAGAACCCCTCGACGAACTGCGCAAGCGATTCGAAATTGACGAGCAGCCTTTCGGCCTGGATCCATTCAGTCGAGCCGGGATCGAAACAGTCCAACAGCCGTCTTTGACGGTCTGCACGAGCCCGGCACGCTGCCGCTCTGCTTTCGGCGAACTCAAGTTGCTCCTGATCGTGGCCCAACTTGTCCTCTTCTTCGATCAACAGCTTGTTGATCACCGATCTGTTGTGACTTGAGACGCTGCCGTTGTTCAACAGATCCAGATAATGATCGATGTTGGCATGTGCGACGAACTTCTCCATGCGTACTCCTCCCCTCTGGGAACCCGGTTACGCGCGTTCCATGATGCGCCGGCAACATGACGGTTGCGAGTCGTTTTTGACCAGGCCGGTGTCCGGAGAAATGCCCCCAGGGCAGACAGGAAGACCGCCAAGGTGGGGTGGGGGGAGCCCTTGGCGGCCCAACCGGGGTTACACAGATGCAGTTGAGGGGCTGCGCCCGTGCGACCTGGATTTAAACGGCGTCCGGGGCGGATCTCGTTGATCTGTATCAATCGGGACGAGGCAGGGCCGCGAGCGGGCAGTTAGCTGCCGCGCCTTACGCGACAGCGTCCGCTTGCCCCGGTGGACGTGAGCGACACCCTTACGCCACATCGGCCCGGACGGTCTCCTCCTCTTCGGCGGCGAGCAGATCGAGATCGATCGGCTGCGTCTCGTCGAGGCCGGGCTCGCCCTGGGCCCCTTCGCTGCCATGGATGTGGATCAGGGTCTGCACACGCCGCGCATTCAGATAGTCCACGTGCTGATGCCGCAGTGCGACCGCCAGCAACGTTTTCGGCAGCTCGACCAGCGCGAACGCCGGCGCCCGGCGCACCTCGCCGCCCTCCCGCCAAAGCAGCGCATTGAGCGTGTAGATCAATTGCCGATCGATCTCATGAGACGGCAGTTGCTCGGGCTCGGCTGTGACGCCGGCGGCGATATTCGCGTTGCCGGCGCGTGTGCGCACCGCGGCGGATCGGAGTTGCCAGCAGATCAGATCCGCGGCCGCGAGCACCTCGTGGCGCATCGCGTCGACACTGGCCGAGAACCTGGTCGCCTCCAGGACCGCCGCAGGGCTCCTGGTGACGGCGTCCACGAGCGCGGCGGCGCTTGAGCCAAATCCCGGCGCGGCCTTCTCGATCGCCAGAGCCATCGCCTCGATCTGATCGGCCAGCGTATCGCGGTCGCGCTGCGCCCTGGCGTCAGCCAGCGCTCGCTCGGTCGAGGCAATCTGCTCGTCGAGTTCGGCCAATTCGGCTCGCAGCGCCTTGGCTCGCTCTTCGACCTCGCGCAGCCTGGTTTCCGCGCGGCCGAGCTTGTCAGCGCTCGCCCCGGCCACTGCCAGCCGCTCAGCCGCGGTACGGCTTTCTTCAACAACCGCCTCAATAGCGCTCACCCGGTCGGCCTGCTTCTGGCGCGCCGCGCGCCGGTCCCTCAGCGCATGTTCGAAGCGCTCGACCGGAGAGAGTTCCCGCTTGAAAAATGCCATTCAATATCCTCGATGACCGAGATCATTTGGCCGAATCAGCGCCGAATCATTGCGCCGGAAACTAGTCGGAAAGGGGGATGACATTGCGGCCCGATTTGGCCCGGGCCACACGGGCTGTGCTGCCGCGCCGCAAATGCGGCGGGTTATCCACCATTCTCGTCCCCGAATGGTGTCGGTGGTTTCCGGCCCGCGTCTCTTCGGTGATCGGATTTCCTGCCGCCGTCACGGGTCACGATGCGTCGGCATCGTCACCCGGCTCGACACGCTTATGCGGTGGCGTCCGATGCGAACTTCGGAAGAACGAACCTGCTGCGGTGAACTGGAGGCTCCGATCAGTGTTGTCGCAGGTTCACTACGCGGCGCGCCAGTGATCGGGTCTTTTCTTGTCATTCAGATGGCGGACCCGAGCCACATGCGGTGAGTGCCCGTTGCGGTTTGCCCAATCAATCGCTTCGTGCTGGGTTTTGAAAGACGCGAGGACGTGGTCGGCGTGATCCTCGACAGCATAGTCACTGATTGGCGTTCCCTCGGTTTTGCCCTTCGGACGTGCTTCAATAAATACGATCGCCATGGTCTTCCTCGAAATTGCAGTGGGTTGATGTCATCCTCATAATCTTGCTCAGGGGGAGCGGGTTCAATGTGCTCGCTACGATATGCGGTTGAGAAGGGCGAAGACCTTCCCCATCACTGAGCTGTAGGCCTGCACCATCGTGAAGGAAAACAGCGTCGGCTTGATGCCCTGGCCAACGTCCCAGGCGAAAAGGCCCAGGCCGACCAGAGGGAAGAACACCGCGCCCATGATCAGCCACACCACAACGCCGGCCCAAAATCCCTTGGTGATTCCGTGCCGGCCGGGGAGCAGTCGGTAGCTGCTGCCGAACAGGAATCCGACCACGGTCATGCTGTTCACATAGGAGATAGCCCAGGGGACGATGGCGGGAACGTGGCTGCCGACGAGATCATGGAGCGTTGCCTGGAGCGCCCGGTAGGGCTCGAACGACGGCAGCCATCCTGCGCGCGTCTTCAGGTAGATCAGCAGGGTGTGGGCCAGTGCGCCGCAAAGTCCGGCGATCAGTGACTTCCAGATCCAGCCCTGAAACCGATGGGTGCGCGCGAACCGCCCGGCGATAGAGGCGCTGCGAACGTCAGCCAGGTCAACCAGCGCCGGGCGAACGCTCGCCCAGATCAGGCTATTCGCGCGGCTCGATGGCAAGGATGTCCCCTTCATCGACATGGCCGCGGATGGCCTCGATTTCCGCTGCATCGACCTCGAGCAGCCATTTATGCCATTCGCTCGGATGTCCCTCGGGCGCGACCGGTTCACCGCGGGCAGCATAACGATGTTTCGCCAGCGCCTGCATCGCCCGCTCCATCGCATTGCCGTCCTTCAGGGTTATGACGCTTCGCATCGGCCACCTCTTGATTTTGAACCAGAATGGCAGGTCGCCAAGGCGATGCATTGATTGAAATCAAAGCCGATGGTTGCGGGGCTTCCCGAAGTCCCGGCGAAAGCCGGAACCCCGCACGCCACCGCTACGCCGCGGCGCCCATTCTGAACGAGAAGACGCGTTTCTGCAGTCGTCACTGGGCGACGCGCGCCTCGTCCTTCTTTGAAACGTGCCAGATCACGAAATGGTAGTGCGGCATGTCCACGCCGGGATGGCCCGGGTTGAAGTAGAAGCTCACGTGATCGACCGGCCCGTCAACGCCTGCAGCGTCCAACGTCTTGTGATCGTCGATGTCCTTGACCGGGATCATGTACACGGTCGCGACCAAATGGTCCTGCCGGTCGAAACACAGGAACGGCCCTGTGGGCAGGGTGTCCGGCTTGACGTAGATGATGCCGAGCCCGGGAAAGAATTTTGGAAAGTTGACGAGATCGCTGACCCGCTTGTAGCCGTTTTTCTCGGCGACCTCGCGCCGGTTTTCGACCGTCTTGACGGGCTTCCTCCGGATCTCCACCCGCCTGACGTTCCTGTCGTCTTTGGGAGCGCTTTTTCTCGCGACGGCCGTCCGCTTTCTCTCGGCAAGCTCATGCGGATAGCGGCGCGGCTGAACGGGGCGACGCCGGGTGGCGATAGGCTCCTCTCTCCGCGTCACCACCGGAGGCCCGACCATCTGGCCCGGAGGCGGCTGCATCGGCGACGGAAAGGGCGCAAAGGTTGGGTATGGCGCCTGCTGGGGCGGTCCCATCGGGGCATATTGCGCGCCGGCCTGACGCACATCCGCCAATGCAGCCAGAGCAACGATCAGCGCCGCGCTCAGCATCCCCATCCGGCAGCGCGCGAAGCTTGCCTTGCCTGCGCTCACTTGCCCTGCTGCCGTTCTCGCCATTTGAGAAACTCCCTGAACAGTTGCTCTTTTTGCTGGGACGGATTGCCGGGCGGATTGGCCGCGCCAGCGTTCCCGTTGCGGCCGGCATCCGCTCCCATCGATTGCAGGCTGAGCCAGCGCCCGGCGGGACGGAAACGCTCCCAGCCTTCCAGCCGTGCCGCCAGGTTCACCTCGTGCCATTTCGCAGGATGGTCGGGGCCGAGAAATTCGGAAAAGCGCGAGAAGAAGCTCGTCGTGAAATTCTCCAGCAAATCGTAGCGCGGGCTGTGCGGTGGCCAGTTGTAGGCGAAAAGTGCCGACTGGATCGCGACGGTTTCGATCCTCTGGCCGTCAGCGATGATGTTCGGATAGTCGGCGTGTTCAAGCTTCGACGGCAGGAAATCGCGCTGCAGCGCCTGCGAAAACGGAATCGGCAGGAAATGGATGTCGTCGAGCCGCGCGTTGAGCGCGAGCAGCGGCTTGATCGGCTTTCCCGACAGCAGCAGCACCGCCGATATCTGCCCGTGCTGGAGCTGGTCGAGCGCTGCATCCAGGCCGAGATTCACCGCATTGATCTTCACGCCGAGAGCGTCGAACGCTTCGCGCCCCAGCACGTCTTCGGCGCTGTCCTCCTCGCCGAGGCTGACCGTCTTGCCGGCGAGATCTGCAAGGCTTTTGATTTCCGGCCGAACGAGAAGGTGGAACTCCTCGGTGTGAAGCAGGGTGATGTAGACCAGCTTGTGGCGAATATCACCGAACGTCTTCGCGTCCCGCAGCCGGTTGACCAGAACCACCGGCGCGATCGCCATGTCCGCGCCCGCCAGCGTGAGCAGGTCCAATATGTTGCGGACCCCGCCGGTCCCCACCATCGGAAGCACCCGCAGCGCGACCTCGCCGTGCGGACCCGTTTCCTGGCCGCTGGCCAGTACGGTCGCGATGTCCTGCACCATGGCGAATTCGGTGCTGTAGGGCGGTCCAGTGACGAATCCGGCCGTGTACCTGTTCTCCGATACCTCTTTCCGGAGAGCGGTTTGGTCATGAAAGTGGACGCCCACGGCTGCTGGTCCGCTCGCCGAACTGGACGGTGCTGATTGCGCGAGCGCGTCCGTCGGGCCGGCAAGCCAGGCCATTGCAAGGATGCCGGCGGCGATCCACCGGCGTGTTCCCGCTTTCAAGCTGCTCCGGCGACCGGCCCGTTCCTGGCGTGACATGCTTTCAAGGGGATGCTTGAGCCGACTGCGTGTGATCGGCCGATGGGCGAACACGAGCTGGTAAAAGATCGTCGGCCTGAAACGCGCTCAGACGAGCGAGGTTCCCTGGAACGGGCAGATTAAATCGTCGGAAACTCAGTTCGTTTTCGCGCTCGCCGCGTCGGCCGGCGCGTTGTCGGGCGGCAGATTGGCGGGTAGCGCGCTGTTCGGCGCCTTGCCGCCGGTCAGCCGCTCGATGACGGAGCGAACCGCATCGCGCGCCTTCGGGTCTTTCACCGCGTTGAGAAGCGGAGCGGTCGCGGGCGAGCGACGGAGCAGGGCATCGGGATCGGGGAAGATCAAGGGATCATCCCATGGGCCCTGCACCACAAAAGGCAATTCGAAGCCGGGCTTGCCGTCGCCGGTGACCAGGCTCGCCGTGCCCTTCATGTCGAATTCGCGCGAGGGCACCGAGGCTGTGCCGGTCAGCGTGATGTGTGCCGGCCCGTCGATCTGGACATCGCCGAGCGTGGCAACGCCGTCGGCGAATTTCAGCGCGACGTTGAGGTTGGTGTAAGGCGTGGCGCCCGAGCGGAAATTCCCGGCGCCCGACAGCGGGCGGCGCTCCAGCCGCTTGAGCAGCTGCTCGGCGTTGAAGCCTGCGAGCGCGCCGTCATGGCCGGTCAGCGTTGCGGTGCCGTCGAGCGATTGTGCCAGTCCGAACGGGCTTGAGCCGGCGGCGGACAGCGATACGCCGAGGTTGCCGCGGCCGGACAGTTTATTGAAGCCGAACAGCTCGCTGGCGCAGGCCTGCAAATCGACGTCCGTGAACTGGAATTGCGCCTTCACGTCGGCGAGGGTATCGGCGCGCGCCAGTGCGAACGAGCCGCGGGCGATGCCGCCATAGATCTGCGCTTCGCCGACGCTCAGCGCCAGCGCGCCGTTGCGCAGGTTGGCGCCGATCGCGGTACGTCCGAGCCTCGATGCGCCGATCGCGACCTTGGCCGCGGAGAGGCGGATATCGAGATCGGTCGCAGACAGCGAATTCAGATCGAACAGTTGCCGGTTCCAGTCGTGCGCGCCGCTGGCGAGCAGGCGGAAGGTCGAAATGTAGGGCGTGAAATCGAGGCTGTCGGCGGCCAGCGTCGCCTGCAACGACTGCCGGCCGTTATTGGTGTAGGTCATCACACCCTCGGCGACATTGCCGTCGAGCTCGACATTGACGTTGGTGAGCGCAACCGAGCCGCCGACCATGTTCGCTCTGGCCTTCAGCGCGAAACGTCCGAAGCCGCCATTGCCCGGCGCGATCTGTCCGGTCCATCGCAGCGCGTTGCGCAGCGATGTCGAATCGATCGTCATCGTGCCGTCCATCATCAGGCTGGTCTTGTTGGCGGCCGTGCCGTCAAAGGCGAGCTTCAACGGCACGCTGGAAAGCCGCGCCTTGACGCTCGAACGGTCGCCGGACAGTGCGGCCAGGAAGTCGCCGATCGAAATACTGCCGTCGACGCGCTCGCCGCGCCAGTCGAACTGCCCGGTCGCTCCGAAGGAGCGCGAGATCGAGGGCCAGGCCAGGGACAGGTCGATGTCGTCGAGCTTCTCGTGGACCTGACGGACCGGGTCCTCGTAAGTCAGGATGCCGTCCTGGATGCGGATCTCCGAGAACGACAGCTGGTTCTCGGCGCCGGGTTGCATGGTCCGTGCGATGGTGCCGATGAACGGCGTCCAGTTGCTGTCACCGGTGATGTCGCGGACCACGCGGATGCGCGGCCGCAGCATCATGACATCGGCGATCTCGAAGCGTTGCAACAACAGCGGCAACAGCCGCAAATTCGCCGTCAGCACGTCGACGGTCAGAGCGGGGTCGGCGCCGGCGCCGCCCTTCAGGCCCACGTCATGGAAGGAGACGTAGCTCGCCGGGAATACCGAGATATCGGTGTTGCCCTTGACCACCAGATCGAGCCCGGTGACGGCGCGGATCTGCGCCTCGACCGCCGCGCGCAGGGCGTCCCGGTTCAGCAGCCAGCTCGAGATGATCATCGCGACCACCGCCAAGCCGATCAGCACCGCGACGGGCATCGCGACGCGCCTTGTTCTCTGGGCCATCGTCAACGGAAAATCCTAGAAATATCCAAATCCGGTTAGTCTCGCTGGAACCGTGTCTGTCAAACCGGCGCGAGTCGAAAGAGCCGCCGCTGAAGGGGGTGGCAGGACCAGCTGCCGTTCCCAAGGAGCGGCAACTTGCTGTTTTTTCTTGACGCTTTCAAGGCCGTCCACGGGTGTACCCACCGGCCTGATGGCGCTCCAGTCGCTGCGACCATCGTCCGGAACGGGCGGAACGCCGGGCTCCTCGCCATGAGCAGCAAGACCTTATTCTCAGAAGCCCACCTTGAGGCGGGCGGCTCGAAGGATGATGCCTCTGCCCCCAGGAGACTGGCTCCCGTCATTGACGGCTGCCTCGTGCTTCATCTCCAAGGCGGAGGAAGATGGCGCCCCCAACACGTCGCGAGCAGGTCGAAGGCCGCATTGACGCACTGCGAAGGTTTCGCCTAATAGTCGTCAGCCGATCGCAGATCGGGCGCGTTTCCTCCATCAGGTCGTATCGCATGAACAAGGTTTATCCCGACGCCAAGTCGGCACTCGACGGCATCCTCAAGGACGGCATGATGATCATGTCCGGAGGTTTCGGCCTCTGCGGCATCGCCGAGACCCTGTCGGATGCGATCCGCGACTCTGGCGTGAAGAACCTGACCGTGGTGTCCAACAATGCCGGCGTCGACGGCGTCGGGCTGTCGCGCCTGCTCGAGACGCGCCAGATCAAGAAGATGATCTCCTCCTATGTCGGCGAGAACAAGCTGTTCGCCCAGCAATACCTCGCCGGCGAACTCGAGCTCGAATTCAATCCGCAAGGCACGCTGGCCGAGCGCATCCGCGCCGGCGGCGCCGGCATTCCGGCCTTCTACACCAAGACGGGCGTTGGCACGCTGATCGCCGAAGGCAAGGAAGTGAAGGAGTTCGACGGAGAGAAATACATCATGGAGCGCGGGCTGTTTGCCGACCTCGCCATCGTCCATGCCTGGAAGGGCGACACTGCCGGAAACCTGATCTATCGCAAGACGGCGCGCAATTTTAATCCGATGATGGCGACAGCCGCGAAGATCACGGTCGCCGAAGTCGAGCATCTCGTCCCCGCCGGCGAGCTCGACCCGGACCACATCCATACGCCCGGCATCTTCGTCAAACGCATCATCGAGGTCGGTACTGCCAAGAAGCGTATCGAGTTCCGCAACACGCGCCCGCGTCCCGCCAAAGCGCCGGCCGCCGCAACCGGGAGTGAAGTCTGATGGCCTGGACCCGCGAACAAATGGCGGCCCGCGCCGCCAAGGAGCTGCGCGACGGCTACTACGTCAATCTCGGCATCGGCATTCCGACGCTGGTCTCCAACTACATTCCCGAGGGCATCGACGTCGCTCTGCAAAGCGAGAACGGCATGCTCGGCATGGGGCCGTTCCCGTATGAAGGCGAGGAAGATCCGGACCTGATCAACGCCGGCAAGCAGACGGTGAGCGAACTGCCGTCGACCAGCTATTTCTCCTCCGCCGATTCCTTCGGCATGGTGCGCGGCGGCCACATCGACCTGTCGATTTTGGGCGCGATGCAGGTGGCGCAGAACGGCGATCTCGCCAATTGGATGATCCCCGGCAAGATGGTGAAGGGGATGGGCGGCGCGATGGACCTCGTCGCCGGCGTCAAGCGCGTCGTCGTGGTGATGGAGCATTCGGCGAAGGACGGCCCGAAGCTCCTCAAGAAGTGCACGCTGCCGCTCACCGGCGAGCATGTGGTCGACATGGTGGTGACGGACCTTGCCGTCTTCACCATCGACAAGCACGGCAAGGACGGCATGGCGCTGATCGAGCTCGCCGATGGCGTCACCCTCGACGAGGTCAAGGCCAAGACCGAAGCCGAATTCCGCGTCGCGCTGAAGAACGCGTAGGATCGTCTTTCTCGAGACCTGGTTTGTCGTCATGCCCGCGCTTGTCGCGGGCATCCACGTCTTGGGGCGTCCAGAACAGGAAAGACGTCGATCGCCGGGTCAAGCCCGGCCACGACGGGTCCTGACAGTTGGTCACGCCTCCTTACTCTGCCGCCTTCGCCACATCCTCCAGCCCGCGGTTCCGCGGCTCGACGCCCCAGGCCCAAACCACCAGGATCTGAACCACGACCAGTCCGATCATCAGCCAGACCACGCCGGGCAGATTGTAGGACGTCATCAGCGCGGCGACGATGAAGGGCGAGATCACGGTGGCGCCGCGGCCGAAGAAGTTGCAGATGCCGTTGGCGCGCAGTCTGATCTCGGTCGGAAACAATTCCGTCGTATAGACCCCGTAGAGGATCGCGGTCTGCACATAGATCGCCACCACCAGGGCGAATCCGATTCCGAGCACGATCGCCGGATCGGACGCGGCGTTGAAGCGCGCATAGACGTAGCCTGCGATGATGGTGACGATCGAGGCGCCGATGATGCTGGGACGGCGTCCGATCGCGTCGGACGTATAGGCGCCGAGCGCGCAGCCGACCAGCGAGGCCGCCGACAGCACCAGCGTGTAGGCCAGCGAGTTGGTGATGGTCAGGCCTTGACGGAGGAAGAATTGCGGCAGGAAGATCACGAAGCCGAAGATCAGCGTGTTGATCGAGATCAGCACCCAGGAGCCGACGATCATGCGCTGTAACAGCGGCGGCCTGATCATGTCGCTCGCGGCGACCGGCGCGACCGGCGCAGGCAGCACCACGGGCGGCAGCGGCCGGCCCTCTGAAGCTTCCTGCTCGATGGCCTGCATCAGCGCCTCGGCCTCTTCGGTCCGGCCCTTGGATTCCAGCCAGCGCGGCGATTCCGGCAAATTCTTGCGCAGGTACCAGACGATCAGCGATCCGATGCCGGCGATGACGAACATCGGCCGCCAGCCGAAATTCGGAATGATGAAATAGCCGAGCAGCGAAGTTACGGGAAAGCCGGCCACCACGATGAAAGCCATCATCGACAGCCAGCGGCCGCGCGTTTTCGGCGGGACGAATTCGGTCATGGTCGAATAGCCCACCACGATCTCGGCCCCCAGCCCCAGGCCCTGCAGGAAGCGGCAGGCGATCAGCTGGGTCATATCCTGGGAGAAGGCCGCGGCCAGCGAGGCCAGACCGAAGATCAGGAGATTGATCTGGTAGGTGAAGCGGCGCCCGAACTTGTCGCCGACAAAGCCGGTGATCAGCGCGCCGGCCGTCATGCCGACAAAGGTCAGCGAGAGAAATTGCGAATTCTGGCTGACGGTCGAGAATCCGGATTTGATCACCGAGGCCAGCACGCCGCCGGCGACATAGAGATCGTAGCCGTCGAAGAACATGCCGGCGCCGACCAGCCAGAAGATCCGATAGTGAAACGGCGAGATCGGCAGCCGGTCGAGCCGCGCGCCGGTGTTTACTGCAACACCCATGAAGTTTCCCCCTTTATAGTTCGTTGGAAAGGGGCGCCGGCTTCGCCGGTCGCCCCAGTGATCCCGGTCAGTTGAGCCGCCGCTGTCCCGCCGTGTCGCGGTACCAATCGAACGGCGCGTCGTTGGTGGCGACCATCACGCTCTTGACGCTGAAATGGTCGTCGAAGCTCTCGGTGCCGCATTCGCGTCCCACCCCGGAATCGCCGACGCCGCCCCAGGGCGAGGCCGGATCGAGCCGGTGGTGATCGTTGATCCAGACGATGCCGCACTTCACGCCGCTGGCCACCCGGTGGGCGCGCGCGACGTCGCGGGTGCGGATCGCGGCGGCCAGCCCAAACGGTGAATCATTGGCAAGCCGCAGCGCATCCGCCTCGTCCCTGAACGGCGTCACGGACGTAAAGGGACCGAACACTTCCTCCTGGAAGATGCGCATGTCGGACTTTACGTCGGCAAACACGGTCGGTTCGACGAAATAGCCGTTCTCGAAGCCTTTGATCTTCGCCGCCACACCGCCGGTGACGAGGCGGGCGCCGTCTTCATGGCCGAACTTGCAATAGGACAAGACGCGGTCGCGCTGGCGCGCCGAGATGACGGGGCCGAGCTGGGTTGCGGGATCCGAGGGATCGCCGATCCGGATGGTCTCGGTCTTGGCCTTCAGCTTGGCGACGAACTCGTCATAGATCGAGGCTTGCACCAGATGCCGCGAGGCGCAGATGCAGGTCTGGCCGGCGCCGATGAAGGCGCCGAACGCCGCATAGTTCACCGCGCGGTCAATGTCGTAGTCATCGAACACCATCACCGGCGTCTTGCCGCCAAGCTCCATGGTCTGATGCGCGAACACCTTCGCGGCCGCGCTTCCGGCAATGCGTCCGGCTTCGGTGCCGCCGGTGAGCACCAGCTTATCGATGTCGCCGTGCTCGGCGAGCATCTTGCCGGCGCTCTGGCCGAGCCCGTTCACAATGTTGAACACCCCGGGCGGCAAACCGGCTTCGCTGAAAATCCTGGCGAGCCGCAGCGTGGTGAGCGGCGTATATTCCGACGGCTTGACCACGGTGACGCAGCCGGACGCCAGCACGGCGGCGAGCGATTTGCACAGGATCATCAGCGGATGGTTGAACGGCGTGCAGTTCGCGACGATGCCGATCGGCGTGCGCAGTGTGTAGTTCAGGTAAGAGCCTTCGACCGGGATCACAGCGTCGCGCCGCGCCAGCGCCAGCCCGGCGAAGTAGCGGAAGAAGTCGGGCAGGCGCGAGAGCTGCGCGCGCGTCTCGTTGACGGGCCGGCCATTGTTGAGCGTCTCAAGCTTGTAGAGCTCACCCAGATTCGCTTCGAACGCGTCCGCCAGCTTGTTGACGAGGCGCGCCCGGGCGCGCACGTCCATGCCGCCCCATTCCTTGCTTTGGAACGCCGCGCGCGCGCTCTTCATGGCGCGGTCGATGTCCTCGGCGGTCGAGTTCGGGATCTGTGCGATCACCTCCCCGGTTGCGGGATTACGGACGTCGAGCATTGGCCCGCGGCCGGCTTCGATCTCGCGACCATCGACGAAATTGCCGTGGACTTCGACCGATGCGGAGCCCGGTCTGGCTGGGATGTTCATATGTTCTTCTCCTCCACGATCACCGCATTGCGCTTGAGCGCCGGCAGCACGCGTTTTTCGGTTTGATGGATATGGGTCTTGATGAGGCGCGCCGCGCGCCGCCGGTCGCGGCGCTGCATCGCCTCGATCAGTTCGATATGTTCGCCGACGAGCCGGGTCGGGTCATGATTCCTGATATTGGCAAGGCTGACGCGCACCAGACGGTCGGCCTGTCCGATCAGGTCGCAAAGCGCGCCAGCCATGCGGCGATTGCCGGAGGCGTAGGCCAGCGCAGTGTGAAAGGCGCGGTTATAGGCGATGAAATCCTCGTGATCGCCGGAGAAGCGCCGGTAGTCGTCGAGCGCCTTGAGGGTCTTGTCCGGTGCGTGCTCGATGGCTTCCGCGACGCAGGCCGGCTCCAGCGCCAGGCGAAACCGCAGCAGGTCGCGCGCGTCGGACAACGAGATCGGATTGACGCGGTAGCCCTGGCGCGGCTGCACGGTGACGAGGTGCTCCCGCTCCAGCCGCAGCAGCGCCTCGCGCACCGGCTGGCGGCTGACGGCGTAGCGCTGGGCGAGCTCCTGCTCGCGCACGTCGTCGCCGGGGGCCAGGCGGCAATTCAATATATCAGCCCGAAGGCTTTCGTAGACATTGTCGCGCAGGAGCATGGGGAAAATCCGCAGATTTCCTGTCTCTTCTGGCATTCGTGAAATATCACGTCAAGGTAATCCAGGCTTGAAAAGTGCCGACTTTGATTTATCAGTTGGTTCCAAACCCGCCTTAGGCCCCGTCCCAAAAGAGAGCTTCGCATGGATCGATTGTTTGCCAACGACACAGTCAATGCGGCGATCTCCGGGGAGGGAAAGCCGCTCTTCCTTTTTCACTCCCTGCTGTCGGACCGGGCGAGTTTTGCCTCGATCGAGCCCGAGTTGATGTGCGCGCACCGCGTGATCGTGCCGGAATTGCCGGGGTTTGGCGGCTCGAAGGCGGTGGCGGGCGGGCTTGCGGCGGTTGCCGATCGAATGGCGGAGGCGGTGAGGGATGCTGCCGAAGGGCAAAAGGCGATCGTGCTCGGCAACGGCTATGGTGGCTTCGTCGCGCTGCAGATGGCGATCCGGCATCCCGAACTCGCCAGCAAGCTCATTCTCGCCGATTGCGGCGCGGCGTTCTCGGCGCAGGGGCGCGAAGCCTTTCGCAACATGGCGGCGGCGGCCAAGGCAAAGGGGCTTGCCGCGATCACCGAGGTCGCGATGCGCCGGCTGTTCGCAGCCGATTTTCAGGCGACACACCCCGATCTGATGCGCGACCGCCGCGAGGCTTTCCTGAAAACCGACACCGAGGTGTTGCAGGCGGCCTGCGGCCAGCTCGCCGAACTCGACCTGCGTCCCGAGCTGTCGAAGGTCAGAATGCCTGTGCTGGTTCTGGTCGGCGAGCACGACGAGGCCACCCCGCCGCCGATGTCGCATGAACTGGCGGCGCTGCTGCCGGATGCACGGCTGAAGATATTGTCAGGCTGTGCGCATGTCCCGCAGTTGCAGGCGCCTCGCGCTTTCCTCGATGCGATCGCTGATTTTCTTTAGCCTGCCAAGTCACATCGCAGGCCGAGTGTAAGCGACCGGTACAAAATTTCCGCGCCTTCGCGGACGATGTTCGCATCGCCAGGAGAACGATGAGGCTACCAGGCAGGCGCCACATCCTTCGACACGCGCGCAAGGGCGCTCCTCAAGATGAGGAAGTTCGCTCGTCTTGTAACATGGTAAGATGAGGCGCCTTGAGCCTGTCTGAATCCGCTGTCGCGCCTCAGGTGTTCGCCATTGCCCGTGAAAACACCACCTCGACCAGGGTGCCGGAGCGCGCCCCGGTCTTGATGTTGAACTGGGCGCGGTTGGCTTCGACCAGCGCCTTGGTCAGCGACAGGCTGACCGCGGCCTCCGGCGAGTGGTCGAGCGGGGCCTGGGTGCGGAACGGCTCCATCGCGGCGGCGACCTCGTTGTCGTTGAGCCCGTGGCCGGTGTCGCGAATGCGCAGCGCGACCTCGCCGAAGTCGGTCAGCGCGGTGGAAACGATCACCTGGCCGCCGGTATTGGCGAGGTGGATCGAATTACCGATCAGGTTCATGGTGATCTGGCGCAGCGCTGGGCCGTCGGCCATCACCGGCGGCAGCATCTGCGCCAGCGAGGTGCGGATGATGATGCGCTCGCGGTTGGCCTGCGGCTGCATCACCGCGACGCAGCTTTCGACCATGTCGTTGAGATTCTGATTGGTGAATGCAAGGTCGAGCTTGCCGGTTTCGATGCGGCTGAGATTGGTGAGATCGTCGATGACAGTGACCACGCGCTGTCCGGAGGCACGGACATCCTTCATGTATTCGACGTAGCGTTCGTTGCCGAGCGTTCCGAAGCGCTCGCCAATCATCACTTCGGCAAAGCCGATGATGGCATTGAGCGGCGCGCGGACATCATGGCTGATCCGCGCCAGAAGATCGGCCTTCGCGTTGGCAGCGCCCTCGGCGAGCCGCCGCGCTTCGCGCAACTCGCGCTCGCTGTTCTTGAACTGCGACAGGTCGCGGAACACCGCGAAGAAGTTCGGACCGTGCGGCTGCGTCCGGCCCATGGTCATCGACATCGGAATGAGGCCGCCGCCGCTGACGCGGCCCAGCACCTCGCGGCCGTGTTCGAGCAGGCTCGCCACGCCATTGCCGCCGAGGCTATCCAGATAATTTCTGATGACGCTTTCGCTCTCCGGCGCGAACAATGCGGTGAGCTTCTGCTGCACCAGTTCTTCGCCGTCGTAGCCGAACAGCGCTTCCGCGCTGCGGTTGCAGGAACTGATGTTGCCGTCGGCATCGAACATCAAGATGCCGTCGGCGGTGGTGTCGAGAATGGCGGCGAGTTCTTCCGCATTGGCGTGCCCGACCGCCGACGGCTCTGACGCGGTAGCGGTCGCCTGCGGCTCGACCGCGGGTACAACGGGCGGTTCGGCCGGGGCTGCGTCAAAGATCAATGCGAGTGCGCTGTCGCTGTCCCAGTCGATGGTATGGAGCCGCGCATGGATGGCGCCTTTGGAGGAAGCTTCGGGCGAGGAGATCTTCACCGGCGTGCCCGTATTCGACGTGCTGCTGGCGCTCGAGACGCCGGGCTCGACATAGAGCGCATCGACGCCGCCGGCGTGTTCCAGCGCGTGCAGGCTGTCATATCCCATGCGGTCGAGGAAAACCCGGTTGGCGTAAAGCAACCGGTCGAGCCGGTAGATCAGCACTCCGGTCGGCAGGAGGTCGAGCAGCGTTCGGTCGCGTTTGCTCTCGCCGCGCGCGGGCGGTTCGGGTTCGGCGAGCCAGGTCGGCGGCTCGACGGCGGCTTCCGGGCCAGTCGCATCCGCCTGCGGTGACCCGGCGGCTTCCGAGGCTGCCTCCGGCTCCGCCGTTTGCGGGCCAGCGTTCTCGCCCTCCAGCCGGGCCGATAATTGCCGGGCGAGTTCGTTGAACGCGCTGTTTTCGACCGGCGTCAGAGCCGGCGCGCGGGCCTCGGCAAGCGGGAACGGCACCACATTCGGCGAGGCCTGCTCCGGCGCTTCCTGGGAACTTTCGTTGGGCGTTTCCACCGGCGCTTCCAGATTGGTTGGTTGAGCTGTTTCGGGCGAAGGGGTAGTCGAAGGTGCGGTCGAATCGTGGCTTGCGTCGGGAATGTGAGGCGGAGGCGGCCAGGTTCCCGCGAGCGCGGGGCCAATTTCGGGCGAGATCATGTCCGCTGATGGCGGATCGTTGAAGAATTCCTGACTGCGCAGGGCTTGCAGCCGCGCCAGAGCTTCGAAGTCGCGGCAAATCCCAAAGCCCCGGTAGCCGACAAAGTCCGTATTCAGGTCATGAATCGGAAGCCCGGACAGTTCGACCGGCAGTCGGCTGCCGTCATCCACCGGCCAGTCCAAGGTGATGCCGCTCCAACTCTCGCGCGTGGCGATCGCCTTGACGACGAGTCCCTCGGGGTCGAGGCCGAAGACCTGTGCAATCTCTTGCCACGGGCGGCCGAAGCCGGCGGCGGTGCGCACGCCGATCAGTCGGGTGAAGACGTCGGAGCCGAGGGAGAAGCGGCCATCCGCATCCATCTGCCACATGAAACGCAGCGGATAGCGGTGCGGGGGTGGCGCAGTCGTTTCGTGCGGCATGGCAGGGGCGGGCGCTTCAGGCAGCAATGGTGAAGGATTGGCTGCTTGAGGTCCGGGAATGGCGTCGAGTGCCTCGCCGCTCTGCGAATCCTGAGGCGGCGCTCCGGCTGGAACTTTCGCCGGTTCGGGCGCGGTCTTCTCGGCCGAAGCGCTTGTCGCGGCTTCGGCTTCATTCTGCGTGGCCGGGATTTCCGCGGGCGTAATTATGGCAAGCAGGCCCATGTCGCCTCGGCTGCCGACGCGGATCAATGTCAGGTGATGCTCACCAAGCTGCGCCTCGGCGCGGCCTTCGTTCAAGGCGATCCGCCGCGCCTGATCGAACGTGGCGCCGGAAAGATGATCAAAAGCAGCGAAGCCCGCCGCCGCGCTTTCGGCAACCAGCGTGCCCTCGCTGTCGAATGCCGCGACCGGCGCATCGACGTCTTCGACCAGGCGAGCCAAGCGCTCCTTCAGAGGCATCGCGCGCCCGACCGGCTCAAGGACGGCGATCAGAATGCCGGCGCTGCCGTCGGCAAATTCGACCCGGGTGCAGGCGCAGGTGACGAGCATGTTCAGGACAGAGCCGAACCCACGCAGCCGCTCCAGGCGAACGGCTCCGTTCGGCAAAAGCTGGTGCGCCAGTTGCGCGACCTGACGGCGATGCGGGTCGGCCGGGCCGAAGCTCTTGGCGGCGAGACGGACGCTGTTCGCGGCGCCAAACACCAACGCACCGACCGGATTGGCCCACAGAATCCTGACGCCGTCGGCCGACCACAGCCAGGCGGGCAGCGAGCTTGTGGCATGCACCGCCAGCCGCGGGTCCTCCAGGCCTCGCACCTTTGATTCCGGGTTCTGCATCGCACCGTTAGAGTCGGATTGGGCTGCCGAACGAGACAGCGTTAACAGATCGTGAGTATCGCCTCCTCACTCTGGCAGGTCCACGGCCACAGCATGCGATCAGCCTTTAAAGACTGGATAACCTTAACCAACGCGACTGAACCTTGTCGCGGGGCGCGGCGTTGCCCTGTCGTGCCGATAAAGCGCCACCCGGGAGGTCAATCATGAACTCGACCATGAACGAAAACGGGCATTTCGAGATTCCCAAGAACATGCGGTCAATGGCGGAAGCAGGCGTCGAGCAGGCGCGGAAAGCGTTCGAAAGGTTCATCTCGGGCGCACAGGCTGCCAACGAGTCGCTTTCCGAACGAACGGCAACAATGGGCGCAGGCGCCAAGGATGTTAGCGCGATGGCTTTCTCCTACGCCGAAAAAAATGTTCAGGCTTCGCTCGATTACGCCCAGTCCCTGCTGCAGGCCAAAGACCTGAGCGAGGTCATGCGGTTGCACCGCGAATACGTCCAGTCGCAGATGCGGGCGCTGACCGAGCAGGCCGGTGAATTGGGTCATGTCGTCAGTCGCACCGCCATGGACGCGACCAAACCGAAAACGTAACGTTTTGAAAGGTTTGACTTGCAGTCGCGCCGGCGTCTCGTGTTCCAGGCGCCGCGCTCTTTTTATTTGCGGCATTGCACCGCGAGGCGGTTGCGTTGCACAAAAATGCCATGATATTGTGCTTATATATCAAGCGCTCCAAGAGGGCATTTCCGTCTCGGTGATCCATCCTGTCGTTTTCCGGAAGTCTGCCCGGGGGCGCTCGAGATCACGCCGCGTTCACCCCCCAGATGCGAAGGACACTGCCATGGCCAACGATCCGTTCTCTGCTTCTATCATTCCGTTCGAGGTTCCCGAGCAAATGCGCGCCTTCGCCGAGAAAGGCGTTTCGCAGGCGCGCGACAACTATGCCCGCTTCAAGGACGTTGCCGAAAGCAACAACTCCACGATGGAAGCGGTGTTCTCCAACGCCAGCAAGGGCTTTAGCGAGTATTCGGCCAAGATGATGGAGATCCTCAAGGCCAACACCTCCGCTTCGCTCGACTTCGCGCAGGAATTGGTCGGCGTGAAGACCCCGTCCGAGGCGCTCGAACTGTGGACGAACCACGCCAAGAAGCAGTTCGAGACGTTCTCCGCCTGGAGCAAGGAACTCACTGAATTGTCGCAGAAGGTCGCGACTGAAACGGTCGAGCCGATCAAGGCGAATGCCAACAAGCTGTTCAAGCCGGCCGCCTGATCGCAAGGCGACTAGCTCAAAAGACCCGGGCCGGAGGGCCCGGGTTTTTTATTGCATTCTCGCATGGCGACACGCTGGCGCTTCCTTCAGTCTTGCAGCGAGTTCTTCAAAGAAAGGCCCTTTGGCTCGTTCGTAAGGTGCCCGCGGCGATATGATACGAATGCCCGCAAGGCAGGCGGCGATATTGCCGGCCAAAGGCGGCCTCTGCGGCCTTGCCAAAGGGCGAGGTTTAGGTGTTGTTTGAGCATGATCTTTTCGGAAAACCGGCTTCCACTTTTCCGGATCATGCTCTAGTTTCCCGCCCGTCTCGCCCCCATTTGGGGCCGATCAGGATGCAGTTGTAGCTCAGTTGGTTAGAGCGCCTGTCTGTGGAACAGGAGGTCGGTGGTTCGAGCCCACCCAACTGTACCAGCGAAAACAATACCTTACCTAAATCGACCGATCTGCAAAAAACCGCCGGGGTAGACATTGGGGTAGACAAGTTTGCCTTCGCGATCGGCTAATGCCCCTCGGGACAATGCTTCTCAATCTCTCGGATCTGATCTTCTTGGCTGATGACGGGTTGAGTGAGCGTTTCCTGCTCCTTCCCGTGATCCACGACGAGGATTGCCGCGATCTTAAAATCGCGCCCGTCCTTGGTGATCTTGTCGCACGGCACTTCCTTGAGAATCTCGCGCAAGTCCTTGCCTTCAAATCTGGGCAGAGACGGACTGCTGCTTCCCGCTCCCAATAGCATCATTGATCCTGCCGAAGCAGTTTCGATGAATCCTCCTGTCAAAAGACAGACTATCAACAACCACTTTCCCATTTTGAACTCCGATAGTGGCGGCCCCGTTCGGCAACTTCAGCGAGTCGTCGGGTCGTGCGCAATTAAATTCGCGCCACGCAACTAACCTGAGTAAGTGTTCCACCTGCCGTGATGCACACCGCGGGTGTACCCCTGCGAGACCTTGGTCTGTAGCTCGTACTCCAAGTACTCGGTGACCAAGATGAGCGAACGGATGGTCGAGCGCATGTCGCCGCCGCACGTTGCGATGGCTTGATCGACGGCAATATCCAATCGCTCCGACTCCGACTGCTCGTCGGACGGCGCGCTTTCTGGTTCTGACATGTGGGCGGCGTCTTTGACTTTGATCGAGGCGATCGATTAGAACAAACCAAGAACAATTTGTCAAACGACTTGCGATGGCAATCTGGAGCGGAACATGTGCGACCTAAGTCTCGCGTAGCACCCATTCCACGTCATTGATGAACTTCCCGTCGCTGTCGAAGAGTACCGTGAACCTTCCGGAATCGACGGCCGCCAGGGTTTCTTCGTGCGTCATGCCGACCCCTTTGATGGTCGGAAAGTATTCGCCAAGAGCGCTGCGGTACAGGCGGCCGCGTAGCGGGTAGTCCAACTCGACCAATTCAATCGTCGGCGGCACGTCACACACAATCCGAAAAGTCTCATCCTTCAGGTCAACATCGATGCCAAAAGCCGGTCGATTTTTCAGGTGCATGTTCAACCAGGTCATTTCGACAAATAACTCACGAAGCTGGAGTTCGGAGAGCGGGCCGTTAATACGATTCAGTTTTTCTTGCATCAGCTGAAGTACGCCTCCGCAGTCGTCAAGGACGGTGAGTATCGCGATGTCATCGAGACGGAGAAGCATCGTTTGCCCAATAAAGTTGTCGGCAAAATCGAATCGATGCGCCGAAAAGGTGCGCTTAACAGGGATCGTGAGTACCCACCCCATCGCCTCTGGCGGGATCCGACAACCTGTGTAGAAGCACCTAGCAAAGTTATGAGTGTAATGAAGATGCCCCCATGGATAGAGATCGCCAATCTTTTCTTGCCCCTTCCGCTCATCTAAGTGGAAACGCATCGCGCGATCTTTTAGATGGGTCTTCACGAAAAGCAGCCTCATCCAAGTCGCCATCGCCAGAGGATGGCCCTTCCCGATAAATGCGACGAGCGCGTCGTAGCCCCCGCGCACCGCCTCGCTGACTGGCGTTTCGATCTCGTCACCCATGAATGAATTGCACTCGACGCAGCATGGCACCGTGTATCTGTCGTAACGCACGGTCGCGCCGTTGATGAGCGTGATGGATTTGTCGAAAAGGTCTAGATGGCGAAGTAGCCACTCGGGGAAGACGTGCTCGTTATTGAATGGCTTTTCGTGGGGTTTCGCCCCGCACACGAAGCAGCAATCACCAAAACAAATGTCGTTCAGAAAACGCTGCTCGCCGAAATAGACTATTTGTCCAGTCGCACTGGTGATCGTGTCGTCCGCATGCCTCGTCCACATTCGAGCTTCAGGCTCCGCTGGTCCCCTTGGGCCAGCTATGCCGACTCGCAGCGCTTTGCAATGACCTTGGGCGGCGGTACGGGTTTAAACGGATGGTCTGCGCGCGAACATGCTAACCGGTTTGGGCTTGTGGTCCTCCCGCCGCAATCCCAATCGCTGCAACTTGGCGCAAACCGCTGAGCGGCTGCATTCAAGCCTTGCAGCAATCTGACCCGTGCTGTGGCCGTAACCCCAAAGCTTCTTCAGCAACTCGACGTTATCAGGCGTCCACATGTCCAGCGCACCCCACAACTATCAGCCGTTCCCAAACGCAGACGCGAGCACCAGCAGCGCTGCGCACAGCGCCGCCAGCGTCGTCCATATGGCCGCAACGCTCATGCGCTGACGACGAGGCAATCCACGGTTCCTGACTGAATTGTGCCGCCATTGTCGAGGTTCACGGTGAAGCCGGTCGCGGTCTTGCTCGTGACCCACGCCATGGCCTTCATGGATGGCGTCACCGAGACCTGGTATCCGGCAGGCAAACCACCGGGCCAACTGACGGCGATGGCTTGGGGCGAAGCGCCGCCCGCGACGGCGATGCCGACCGCGTGGCCTGCGATGAAGAGGCCATTCCCCGCACCATTGGGCGCGGCGGTGTGGCTGCTGATCTTCTGTATGCTTGCACTCATGTTTTTCTCCATTGGTGTCGTGTTACTCTCCTGCGTCACCCGGTGCCGAACGACGGCGCGAGTGTCTGCAGCGCGTGCCTTCGACGCGCGACCTCCTCGACGAAGGCCTGTGTGATGGCGCGGGCCGTCCCGGCGTCGAAGATGGGCGTCAGGCGGACATTCATGCGCTCCTGCATTTCGGCCAGCGCCTTGGACATCACGGCATCGGGCAGGCCCGCGAAGAACAGCGCGAGTTCGTCTGCCGCCGCCACGCACCGTGCGATCTTCTCCTCCTCAATCGACTTGGTAGGTGGCGAGATCATAGGCGCTGTCCTTGATCGTGCGGCCGAGGTCGCGCACGAGGCCGACCAGTGCGCGCGTCCCACTGACGTAGCGCCCCTTGCCGGTGACCACGTCTATGATCGCCCGCTCGGCCATCTTGTGTATCTCGGGCTCCTTGCGTACGGCGGCCTCGACGAGGAACGATCGAGGGGGCACGCGGCTGGTGCCCAACTCCATCCAGACCGCCTTGTCGTTGTTGGAGCCGACCGCGCCCTCGTTGCCCTTGGACCACCACTCTATGGAGTCTCTCAACTCGCCGGTCTCCAATAGGGGCGTGTCGCCCTTGGCCTTGCGGGCGATGGTCGCAGGGCTGAGCGGGGGCCAGTCGTAGTCGTGGGTGCCGAGCACGCGCCTCGCCTCGGCGTGCACGGTCCTGCAGGCGCGCTCGACGACGGCCGGTCCCATCTCGTTGAGATCGCGCTGCATCGCGAAGCAGTGCGCGGCGAAGCCAAGCAAAGAGAAGTTCTGCATGACGGGCCCCTTGAATTTCAGCCGTTCTTCGGCGCGGTGCCTTCATATTGCGATGGCGGCACCTTGCCGCCTGCGTCGTTGTTCGAGCGCGCGGTCTCAGATGAGTGCCGGTAGACGGGAACGCTGACGGCGGGCGGCGTGTCTCCGTGCTGCTTAGGTGTGGTCGTCATGTCGTTGCTCCTGTTCTAAGTCGAAGGGTTTGCCCCCGGGACGTGACGTTCACTCAACGCCCCGGGGGCGATCAGCGCTGCGGCGGCGAAGGACTGCCGAAGAACCCCGCCCGTGCGCCAAACTTTTGTCCGCCCCCACCGTCGTTTCATGCGGCGGCGGGGGCGGCTCGGCGCTCACCGCACGGCCCGAAAGGTAGCCCTGCTGGAGCGCCAGCTCGTCAAACTAGTCTTCCGCACCTGACGTCGGTCCGATCAGGTCGTCGATGAAGGCGTCCGCGTCGGCGTCGAGCCGCATCCGCGCCTGCTCCCAGCGCGCCTGCGTCTGTTTCGCAATTTCGCTGTTGGCTGACGTGTGCTTGCCGTTCCAGTGCTCGGGATCGTCGAAGCGCGGTCCCGTCAGCGGCTCGATCATGCGGCCGTATTCGAGGGCGCGACGTATCCCGACGCATCTGTCATAGGCGGCGCGCAGCGCGTTCCAAGGGCGCTCATATTGCGCGAACGTCTCGGTGGCGCGTCCGCCGAGGTAGGCGACCAGCGCCGTCTTCTTCTCGAACTCCAGCGACTTGATCTGCTCGCGCAACTCCTTGAGCTTGGCCTCGACCTTCGGCGCGGCGGCGCGCGCGGCAACTGCCAATGCTGCCGTCGTCTGGGCACGCTCGACGATCTTGGCGATCGCGCCGTCGGGCGCATCACCTTGCGCGTACTCCGCCAGCGCGTTGCCGCCGTCATCGTCGGCCACGGCCTTGTGGAACGCGGCGTCGGCGGCCTCGGCGTCTGCCATGATGGCGCGCATCTTGGCGAGCTTGGCCTCTAGCTCGGCCTCGTCCTTCTTGGCGGTGGCGAGCGCGGCGGACGCGCGGCGCATCGCGCTCCGATCCGTGTCGATCAACGCGCCAGCCTTCTTCAGCAACGTGAGCATCGCTTCCCCCTTCGTTGAGTGCAGCGTTACGGCTGGATGATGCCCGCGTGCCCCATGGCGCTCTTGAGTCTCATCCTCTCTGAGAGCGAGAGCGTCGTCCTCGACAGCGCGGCGTCCACCTCGGTGACGGGATAGCGATGGCCGCTGGCGCGCAGGTTGCCGGTCGCCGCAGCGGCCGACAGCTTGGTCGGCACCATCAAGCCAACACCTTGGAGCGCCCAGATGAGCGCGTGCGGATTGCCGAGGTTGCCGGGGAGATGCTGCAACGTGGGAGCAGCAGGCGGGATGGCTGGAGATACTGCTTGGAGTTTTGTGAGGATGCCTACGGTCATCTTGGTGTTCCTTTCATCGTTGGCTTCAATGCGATGTCATGCGAAGTAAAGCTGAGGTCGATTGCTGGGGACTATGGCGGCGACGAGCGCGCCAGCGGCGGCATTGCAGAGGTCATCGTGCCCACCGGGTCCGTGATCGACGCGGTCGCGACCAGACGACGACGTGCGCCGCTCCAGTGCTGCGAATTGATTGATCATCTTCCTGTTGTCGATCAGGCGGACACGCCCTGACGTGAACAGAGGCAAGGCGTCCGTGTAGATGGCGGAGCGGTCGCGCGCTGTGCTGCGGTACGTGATGCCGCAGGCGGCGAACGCCTCGCTGTTGAAGCCAGCTGCGTAGGCGTCGCCCTCGGTCTCCGTCACTCCATACTCGCGCAGGACAGCGGCCACCTGAGCGATGGCCTCCATCGGATTGAACGGCGGCGGGATTTCCACCACGCAATCAAGAACGGCGATGCCTTGAAAATCATGGGCGATGGCGCAGGTGAAAGAGTCGCCGCGCCCGCCGCTCGCGTCCGTGAAGCTTCGGTATGTGAGGGCAGGATGAGGCGGTCTTGCAGCCACGCCTTGATCAACTGAGGACTCGATCACCTCTAGGGGCAGCCAGCCCCCGATGTCGTCGCGAAATTCGCCCATCCACTCGGCGCGCGCGGCTGCTGGGTCCTCGGCCATGGCGCGGTCAATGATGGACTGATCGATCGTCGGATTGAGTTGTCGGGTGGATGCTTGAATGACGAGCACGTCGCCATCCTGACCGAAGTGCCGCTTGAATTTGTTGTAGAGCAGCCCGGCCTTGCGGTACGGACTGGAGATGCCGACGATCATGCCGTCCAGCGTTGCGAGTGCGGGCGTGATCGCCTTGTAGAGTTCCTCGTCAGGTTTTGCGCTGTTCTCATCCCGCCAGTATGCGAGTTCGTCGAGCACCGCGAGCAGGATCGGCCTGCCGCGCACGGCGCGGAACGAGTTGGTGCCGACAGCGACGTCAACGCCGTTGTTCAATTCGAAGCCTTCAGCGGTCTCCCGCGTCACCATGCCTGCGAGTAGCGGAATGTCCGTGAAGTAACTGCGAACGTAGTTGAGGATAATTCGGGCTTGAACGCGGTCGCAGGCGAGGCAGAGCACCAGCGCGCGCTCGCCGGGGCGCAACTTCTCCTGCTGGTTGAACAGCGCGCCGGTGTGGGCGGAAATCAGGGAGGTGGCGGCGTCCTTACCTGCGCGCCGACCAGCAGGTATCCAGAGTTCGCGGACCCGACTGGCCGGCGGCGCGCGGTCCCCCGCGACCGACTTGAAGAACGAGATCTCTGGTTCTGAAAGCGGCAGGCCGTACGCTGCCTTCAAGACCGTGCGCCATCCGTCCCATGACGGGCCACGGAAGAACGGCGCGAACAGGCGCGGATCGTCCATGGCGCTGATGATGCTGGGTGGTCGCAGCGTTGCCGTTGCGCGCGGGGACTTTGTCTTCTTGGCAGTGGAGGCGGCGCGCGGCATCAGGCCCCATCCTCTTCATCGGCATGCGCGGCGAGTTGCTCTAGGATTGATGTCGGAGCGGGAGCCGTCGTCGTCTCGGCCTTACGCTTCATGTCGGCAAGCGTGCGGCGGAGCTGGCCCGCGAGGTTGGTGATGGTTTCCGTGTCCACGCGATCGCCCCGGACCACGGCGGCCTGTAGCTGCTCACTCTTGAGCGCCAAGAGGGCGGCCTGCCGGATCAGGTTGCGGTCAACCTCGGTGACGCTCTCGAACTCCGCCTCATAGGCGCGGACGAGGTCGCGGAAGCGCCGCGCATTCGGGCTCCGGCCATCCACGCCCACGAGCAGGCGCGTCCCGTTGGTTACGCGGGACCGCGCCTTGCTCAGATTGATTTCTGCCAGCGTGTTGCGAGGAGTCAAGATGCCATCAACCAGTGTACGAACCCGCCTCATCTTTCGATTGAGAGGGCCGTTCGTCTGATTTGCATAGCCTTCCGGGAGGGCGAACCAATCTTTATAACGGGGGCCTCAGGCGCGGTTCTTCATGAGGACGAACATCCGCTTGACGTCGGACAGCCGCAGCGGCCGCTCACGCGGTCCCTGGAACTCCTTGAGCGCGTGGAGCTGGCGCACGGCGATCACGTCGCGCTTGTGGCCGTCTTGCTCCTTGAAGTAGGCGTTCATGTCCGCGACGAAGGACTTGGCGACGGCGGGAGGAAACTCCAACGGCTTGCGCGTCATCATGCGCCCGTGCCCATGCGAGCAGGGGCGAAATCAGGCCTGAGGTCAGCACCGCGCAGGCCGCACTTGGTGCAGACGAACCGGGGCTCGATGTCCCATATCCTCACGTCGTCTGCCCACGCATCGACGCGCTCGGCCACCTTGCGTCGTCACGGGACCCTCGCAAGCCTCTGAAACAGGCAGAAATGCTGCCTTAGTCGGGCGCCCTTGCTTGGTCAGGATGCAAGGCGTCTTTTTCAGACAGGAAATCCTCAATAACGATCCTCAGCAGTTCAATCGCCAGAGGATCAGTCGCGCCGGATCGGACATTCCAACATCGTGCAATCTTCCGATCAATCTCGTCGCACTTCTCGCACATCGGAGAAACGCCCCTAGGGCCGTTCTTCCGGTTCGCCCGGCGACCGATGTTCTTGACAAGCGTCTACGGCTCCCAGACGTCCGACAGGCCCGTTCTTGATGGCAGCTTCGCGCGGAAAGGGTTCTTGCGTTTTGCGACCGAGGAAGGTGTCGGGTTTGGGGCAGCGATCGAGGATGCTCGCCGTCTCGGCAATCAACTTGCGCAGCCGAACAAGTTCGTCTTTTTCGTCCGATGATGGGCGATAAACTCCGCGCAGAGGCGACATGATTGTGCTCCCGTGATTGCAGGCGGGAGTACAAATTATCTCTCAGCCACCGACGCCTGGGCCAAGCCTCTGCCGGTGATTATGAATAATAAATCAGATTGGCCCCGATTCACCAGCGATTATTTGTAGCTGCGATTACTCAATCTGCTCATTAGCATCAAAATTGTTTTCGCACGCTCTGGCATTTCCATTCACGCCAGACAACTTGAAGCGGGGCGATCTATCACCTCAATCAGCGACCAACGATTTCTACCCGTAGACCTCCACCGGGGGATGGCAGCGCCGAAAGGATTCTCACGCGCCCTTCGTTCGAGCACTACCTTGGTCGTTGCCTTTCTAACTACCTTGAACCCTATACGGTGGCGCGGGCGAGAACGCGCGCCACCTGAACGGCGCTCCAAACCGCTGAGCCGCCGGGCGTGGGGATGCCCGCCTCGTTCAGGCCCTTGGCGATGGCGTGCAGCGACGTCGCGCCGTGCGCCTGCAACGCCCGTATCGCGGGCACGACGTCGGCGGCCTTGGCGTCGGCGCGGGCCCGCAATGAGGCAGAGGCCTGAGCAAGACTGCGGGCGGTCGGCATCGTGCCGCGGTAGCCGCCGAGCCTGACGCCACGACGCTTGGCTTGGGCCAGCGCGGCCTTGATGCGGCCCGATATCATGGCGGCCTCTAGCTCCGCCACGGCCACTAGTTGATGCAACAGGAAGCGCCCGGTCGGCCCCTCGATTTGTGGCAGGTCGGCGAAGCGCACGTCCACGCCCGACTCCAACAGACGCGATAGGAACGCGACGGAGCGCGTCAGGCGGTCCATCTTGCTCACCACCAGCGAGGCACCGTGTAGGCGCGCGGCCGCCAGCGCTCGCTCGAACTCCGGCCTGTCTGATCGGCGTCCGCTCTCCACCTCCGTGAACTCGGCAACGATGGTCCAGTCGCCCCCGTTCAGGTAGGTCCGCACGGCTTCGCGCTGCGCCTCCAATCCCAGCCCAGAGCGGCCTTGGCGCGCGGTCGAGACGCGGTAGTAGGCGATGAACTTGCCTTGGTTCGTCATGGATCAGCACTCGTAGGCGCGGGGCGCGGCAGGGCGCTTTGCACGGCGGGGCTTGCGGACCGGCGCGACCACCACTGCGTCGGGGCACACGGCGCGCGCCACCGTGAACAGGTTCGCTGCCTTGGCGCGGCGCGGCTGGTGGGGCGACTGCATGGAGGCGACGAGCGCCTGGGCGGCGAAGTGGAGCAGCAGGTGGTGGGCCATTGGGCACTCCGTGAGGGATCAACGAAATGAACAACTAATGTTGTTCAGTTTGTAATGGCCTCTCTCGATACGTTGCATCGCTAAGGCAGCGGGCCTTGACCGCGTCCGATGCGGTCCTGTGCGGCTGATGGGGTTGGTGCAGATCACGGCGGAAGCCCACGGGTGCAGTTTGTCTGCTTCGGGTGGATTTGCCACTGGCCTAGGGCGGCGGACTCACCAGCGGGCGCGCGGCGCGGTCTCAGGGGCCAGGTTTTGTTTTTGGTGAGGGGATTTTTGAACTAGGGCCTTTCCACTGGGAGGAATGACGCTGCTGTTGCACGTCCCTTTGCGTGGTGCAGGGCCATATTCCAACCGACCCCAACCAACCTTCAGCCAACCTAAGAAATCAAAGAAAGCATTGCAGCACCGTCATTCAACCAACCAACCAACCTCAACCAACTGGTTATAGGACTTGTAAGGAAAGAAGCTGCGCTAACGCGCCACACAATCTTCACGCAATCATTCCTGGGGACTTATAGGAGAATGGTCGGCTGTGGTTGGTTGGTTGGTTAAGTTGAGTCAAAACAATCACTTATCCCAACCAACCAAGGGGCCATGGTTGGCTGGATCGCCCGCTGCAAGGTTGGTTTTTTACCCTCGCGTTCAACCTGCGTCGGGGATGGGGCGCTGGTAGCCCCGGACCTGAGCGCCAGCGATGGTGATCTTGTTGGGTGGTCGCTCCCAACCCAGCCGCTGCATCACGGTGCTGAGGCGCATGGATACGTTGCGGTCGATCCGGTCATTCCTAATCCCGAGCACGTACCGGATGAGGACGGCGCTCGACACCTTCTCGTAGCCGTCCTCGCGGTGCACGATCTTGATGTACTCGCTCTGCTCGGTCTGACCTTCCGCGAGGTTGAAGCACTCGACGTGCCCCTGAGGATCTTCGACCGCGTGCGAGGGCAGGTGGTCCAAGATGTCCTCCCAACCGTCACTGACCCGGCGCGCCTCTTGCTCTATGGCGGCGGCGTCCCACAGTGAGGGATCGAGCGTGAGCTCCTCGCCTTGGGACTCGTGATGCGCAGCCTCGCCCCACAATTGCAGGCGATCCGCCGTGAGCTTCGCGATGTCGATTGGCGCGAGCAGCTTGAGCGGCCAAAACCGGCGATTGCCGGTTTGCGACTGCAAATAGGTATCCGCGTTTGTGGTACCAACATCGATTGAGTGACGTGGCTGCCGCTTCATCACGCGGCCGTATGCTGGACGGGCGCTGTCGACTTGGCGACTCGCGAACGCTTTTACACTCTCTACTTCGGCCTTGCGCATGCCCGCCAACTCACCGTTTTCGTGTATCCAGACTCCCGCCAATTGCTCTTGGACTTCGCGTGACCCTTTGCCGATGATACTTTCGTCCGAGTAGAATTCGTCCCCCGCCAACACGCGCCAGAATGTCGATTTGTTCCAACCTTCGGGACCTTCGAGCACTACGATGTTGTCGAATTTGCATCCGGGTTTGCGCGCCCGTCGCACGGCGGCAATCATGGCCTTGCGCATGAATGCCCGGTTGAGTGGGCGATCCTTGGCGCAGGCGTAGTCCACCGCCATCCGGTCGAGGCGGGGTTGTCCGTCCCAAGCTGCCTCGGCCTCGTCTAGCAGGTCGCAGACGGGATCGTATCGGTGCTCGATTGCAATTGATATGACGGCATCGAGTATCAGGTCGCTCTTGAAATCTGCGCAGAATTCATCCGAGATGATCCTGCGCAGAGCGATGATTGCGTTATCGCTCACATCGCCGATGACCAATTCCAACGCGTGCGCCGTCTGACCATTCTGCCCGATGAACAGTCGGGAGCGGAACACGTCGTATTTGCATTCGACGCCGAGCGCGATGATGGCTGCGCGAGCGTTATGCAACGTCATGCGCGGCTCTCCGCTTTTCAATTGGTCCCGCCACCGCGGTCGTCCCGGCACGCCGCCGCGCCAACCGGGCGCGGCCTCGTTCGCGAAGTGGAAAACTGTCGCGATCGTGATATCGGTCATCCCGGCGCAGTCGCTCCACTTGCGCTGGACTTCGCCCGCCTCGTACTTGTTGGAACGGGCCGACCAGGCGTCGAACAAGTCGAAACCGTCCTCACCAAACTCATTGTGCAGAGCCGCACCGATCTTGATCCACACATCGTAACTGTCGTCCGTGACGACGTTCAGGGCTCGCTCGACCAACGCGCGATCTGCAGGCGTCCGACTTTTGATCTTCGTGAAGTTGTTGGCAGGCAGGCGATCATCAGAGCGCGCTAGCGCACCCGCCAGCGCGATATCCACGAACTCGCCGTCTACGATTTCAACCCGGACCGGGATGCCATCAACTTGTGTCCCATCCTCCTTCTTGATCTTTTTGGCGGTCCCATAATAGTAGGCCTGACTCAAGCTACGGCTCTCAGGACCAAACGTGATACCCAGCCTTGCCATTGCTGAGAGACACAGCGCGTCGTGCTCCGCCGGTAGCCGTTCCACGGAAGTCGCCAACAGCATGCGCCATCTTGGGTTCTCCGGCGTGAAGCTCGGTGTCGTGTAAATCAACCCGCGCAATCCCACCAGCTTCAATCGCTCGACGGCCTCCTCGAACGAGACGACCCCGCCGTCGTAGTCAAGATGGAGCATGCTGAACGCCAAAATATTGGCGTTGTGCCTCAAGCTGCGCGTCGTCGGCTTCCGCTTCGTTCCGAGCCGCGCGCCCTTGAGCCAAGGTAAGGCATTCTTTGTAGGTGCAGTCGCGTCCATGATCAGCGCGCCGAGTTCTTCCAGGGTCACGTCGCTCGTGGTCAGACTGGTCGCGTATTCGTCCTTGAAAAAACTGACGTGTATCCGGTGCGGCGGCTTCGCCGATGCGTCAGCGAGCGAGGGCGACATGATGTTCATCGCGCGCCCTCCCAGCCGTTGATCTGTTCGGGCAGCCAGACGATTTCGTGCCCGACCTGCGTGAACACGTAGAATCGGGTGCCGTTGGGATAGTGGAAGCTAGCGAAGGGATGGGGCGGAATGTGGAGCGCGACACCGGCTTGATCGGCGGCTGATCGGGCATAGTTGTCATTGGAAGGGAGGGCATAGGGTTGCGCTACGATTGCCGCGCATCTCCCCGCCGCCCTGTACCATATGCAATGATCGAGCAGCGACGTGTCGTGAACGGAGAATTCGCCGACTCGCTTGCCGATGTCGCCGAGGCGGAAGTCACGGTTCGCGACACTCCATCCGTTTATTTGGCCGAACAAGTGCTCCGCAGCATCGATGAGCTTGCTGTGCGCTCGGTGAATGGGCCATTGTTTGGGAAACGGCAGGCGCGCTGATGCCTGACATTCGCGCAAGGAGCGTTCGAGCTGGGCGATGATCGTCGCCTCATCGACGCGGACGGTCTGGCGTTTGGATCGCTTTAAAGATTTGGCGGGGTTTTCAAACCCATCGCGAGCCGATAAAAGGCGGGTTGTTGTCATACGAGCTCCCCGCCGCGCCAAGGTCTGTCCCCTTGAGCGCGGCAAATTTTGAGTGTTACTGGGAAGCCGCGTCCGGTTGGGTAAGCCAATGTGCGTGCCGCGCGGCGCGGTCGCAAGCCGGTATCAAGAGTCGTAGTACCAAGCCGCGCGAGCGCGGCAAGGTGTTAAGCGTTCGCCGCTTCTAGCTGGCGGATCAAATCCCACTTCGCTCTGAGCGTTCGCGAGATTTTCGTCTTGGTCTTCTCGTCGCGCTTGCGCCCCAGCATCTTGGCGCTGATCTTGCGCCGGGTCTCTAGTGAAAGCTTCTTGCGCATGATTATTCCCTGCTATCCTGATAGTTTCTTCTGATTTGCGTTTCCCGAACACCTGCATTTTTGCGGGCGGTTTACCCGTAGAAAGGTTTTTTGCATAACTGGATGGAACGCGTTTCTTCACAGAAGATGAGCACGCGCACGCGCGCCTCTCACGAATTCCGCGCCCACTGCCGGTGGCCGAATGCGATGAAACAACAGCTTGCGTAGTCGATCTGAGGAAGTACGCGCCCGGCCGTGGTCGAGCGCGCTGGTTTGGTGCCGTCAACCTTGCAGCCCCATGCGCCTCAGTTCAGAACGAGTGCGCTGTTCAGCGTCCCAGCAAGGTTTGCCGCGCTGGATCATCACGCGCTTGCGCTCGCCTTGCAGGTTGTCGAACAGGATGGCGGTGTGCCGTCCGTGGTCGCAATCAATCGTGATGTCGCTTCCGCCCATGCTGCGGATCAGGACTATGGTCTCGCGAAGATGCTGTCTCATGATGAGTGCTCCAAATTGGAGAGCCCGCGCGCCCAGACGAGTCGCCTGAGCGCGCTAGTCGGCTCAGTGTCGGGTTTGCTTGCTGGTGCTGCCGACGCGGCTCTTCTTCCACTGGCCCCGGACGCATTGGCGGCCTTCGAGGTCAGCCAAGAGTTCGTCCCACTCGATACGGCCGAAGCCGTAACTGATGACGCTTTGGGCCTTCGACTGGAACTCCTCGCCCAAAGCCACCGAACCCATGGCTCCCAAGAGATTGAGTGCCAGCGTCATCTTATAATCATCGAGTTTGGTCTGGCGACGGACCTTCCTTGGAATGGAAGACACAACGTTGTCGAAGCCTGCCTTGAACTTCTCCCAGTCGATGACGCCGTCATCGTTGACGCAATCCCGGACAGTGTGCGGACTATCGGGCTTGTTGCGCCCTTCGTCCCAATACTCCAGCGCGACTTGGGCAGCGATGTTGGTCTCGGCAGCTTCCGCCAGGACGGCTCTGAACAGATCACCATCGAGATCGCCGTTCGGGTCTTCGCCGACGTGGAACTCGTTCATCCGGTCTTGCTGGACCGAGATGACCCTCGTGCCGTTATCGAGGTCGCGGCGCAGTTCTTCCTTGGTCGGCGTGGAGTCGTCAGGAATATGGTTTCCTTTCTCATCCACTTTCGGTAGGCTGACTTCTCTCATCTTCACTACTCCGTTTGGGTCGGGCCGGCGTTGCAGCGCTGGCCCTTCTCGTTTTGCCCCCTGCTTCCAGACGACGCAGCCGCGGGGACATCGGCCACGTGGTCAAAGCAATGGCCCAAGGCGCGTGAACACCTTGGGCCATTGCTTCACTCGTTGTCGGTGTCGGCAGCCTCCGCTAGTTCGCGCCGACGTGCTTCCTTGGCGGCAGCCTTTGCTGCGGATCGCTCTTGGAGCTTGCGGACGTACTCGATCCGGTCCGCCACGCGGTAGAATCTGCGGGCGCCGATGTAGATCACCTTGGGGAAATCGGGATCGGACTCGGCCTTGCGGTGTTCCCACTGTCTGGACCGTCCGCCGAAGGCGTCGCGAAATTGCCTCGCGGCTTCCAAATAGTAGGGAGCAGGCGCGGCCGTTTGCGGTGCCGTGTCGGGGGCCGAAGTCCTAGACCGTAGGGTCTGATCGCTGGCAGGGTGGGTCACGCTTAAGGTCCAATGGTTACGCTTGGACGGAGCGTGTTCCTTTGGAAGGTGAAGTTTAACGCCCTATCTTTGGCTCACAGTTTCACCTTCGTGCGCTACTCAATCGCGTTCGCGGATGTGCGCCTTGCATTGGCTCAGTAGATCGTGGCCCCCAGAGCGGTTCGTAGGGTCCGCCTCGTAAAGGCGCTTCGCGACCTTGCAATATGTGCTCGCCTTGGTGTGCGCTGTGGGGCGCAGGCCGTACTTGATCAGGAGCGCGTGCGCGTACCGAGCGGCGTGGCGTTTCAAGGCGGCGTCTTTCCTGGGCGGCTTGCCCTTTGCGTTTGCGATCCTTTGGCATTCGCGACCAAACTCAAGTACCTTTTCTACGCTTTCAATCGGTACGTCCAAGGGGAATAGCGGCGTCGTGTTCCAGACGCTCTCTAAGGTCTCGACGGTCTTCGCAAACCTGCGAAGGGAACGCTTCGTCGTATCCGCGAGGTCGACGTAACGACCGTTGAAGAGGTCCGACTGCCGCTCCATTTCCCAAATGGCTTTGAGTACATCCTTGAAGCACGCCTTTTTTTTGCGGTCGCCGCTCAATTTGAGATCGCTCACGATATCGTCCGCGACTGCCTTTTGGCGCTTCTCAATCGCCTTTTGCTCCGCGATCCGCTGTGACGTACTCGGAAGTTTGCCGCTCACGACACGATCCTCGCGACGCGGTCGGCCCATGCCCGCAGCGCCGCACGCTTCTCCTCAAGGTAGGCGAAGCGGTTATAAACGCCTGCGACGCCGCCGCGAGCGCCGGATTGATGATTTAGAACCTGCTCGACGATATGTGGCAGCACGCCAAGGCCGTTCATTTCGGTCGAGACTGTGCGTCGAAGATCGTGGATGCGAAACGGCGGCATCTTGGTCTTGACGCCGTTCTCCCTTCGGTGCTTGGCAATGATTTCGTCCAGTTGCTTCTTGACCTTGGAGAAGCCGGAAACCGGCGAGCGGCCATTCGTGCTGAAGATGAACTTGCAATCTGTTATGCGCGGGACGCCTTCAAGTATCTCCACTGCAAGCGGCGGCAAGGGCAATTCGAACGGCAGGTGGTTCTTGGTCCGGGAAGGGGGCAGGGAAATCAGATCGCCGTTCAACTCCGCTTCTTCCAGCCGTGCGATTTCATTCAAGCGGCAGCCTGTGATCAAGAGCAATTTGACGATAGCGCCCCAAGGAGGGCGACTGTTTTGACCGGGCCGGATGCCGAGCTTATCGCACGCCTTCCAGACCTCGCGCATCTCCGCGTCGTTCAGGGTCCGGTGCCGGGACGGTGGGGCAGGCGGTCGGTAGACGCCAGCGCACGGATCAATCCGGACGCGCCGGTTCTTCAGCAACCAACCGTAAAGGGTTGCTAACGCGTCCGCCATCCGCCTGCGGGTCGGCTCGGTGTCCTTGCTTTGGATGGCGGTGTAAATGTCGTCGCTGTTTATCTCGTCGGCGCGCCGGTCCCGCCACTGCTCGCAGAGCCCGCCCTTGACCACCGTGGGTTCCTTTCCGTCCAATGGATAGTAGAGCCCGAGCAGGCTCGCGGTCTCGCGCCAGCGCTTGGGCTTCTCGCCGGTTTTGCGCACCGTGTGGTTCTTCAGGAAGTCCCGCGTCGCTTGCCCGAACGAATGGGCCTCGGCCTCGGTGATATTCAGCCGCCGTCGCTGGCGCTGGACCCGCTGCGTCGCAACAAGGTCCACACCGCCTGCGCGCTCCAAGTTGAGCTGACCGGTGAGGGCCCGCGCGGCAGCCAGCGTCAGCGGCGCGCCGATGCGAGGCTCGCCAACCTGTTCATTCGGATTGAAGGGGCCTAGCGTCACCTTGGCGCGCTTGCCGTTTGGACGCCGAAACCGGAGGGCGAAGCTCTTTGCTCCGCTGGGCTGGACCACGAGGTGCAGTCCCGCGGCCCCGTCGTCGGGAATTTCTTGGCGGCTGCCTTTGGCCTTGATCTTGAGGATGCCACCTGCCGATAGCGCTCTCTTCGTCATCGCACGCCTGCTGCTGGGGTAGACACTGGGGTAGACAAATTGGCCGTTTACGCATGGTTACGCTTGGGTACGCATAGGTACGGTCCCAAGCGTCGTTATAAGGCCAAGTCTCTGTATAATATACCGTTTTTCCCCGGTCTACGTTACGCAGCGGTACGCTTAGGTACGGCTAATTGGCTTGCTGTGGAACAGGAGGTCGGTGGTTCGAGCCCACCCAACTGTACCAAGACCAAATCCCCGGGGCAGTATTTCAACCAGCAGTTATGAAGCCTGCGGCGTCGCGCCCATGCGGTACGCGGGCGCATCTGTTCGCCAGAGGCCGCCGCTGGTTCGCCGGCCGGAGCTATTGGCAAACCTGTTGCCACTGACAGTGTCCGAAAGTGTCGCATATCCTTGCCTGACGACATTGCGACGTGCCGATCGGTGGAATGGATGGAGGGTTGATCGGCGCTATCGACGGAGCCGTGATCGGACAAATGGTGGCCGGACAAATCGGCGGCAAATCGATCGAACTCTGGCAGAGCGGCTGCATGTGTCCGTCGACACATTCGCAAATGCATTCGGCAGCTGCTCTTCCGGCGTTGATTGCGAGGAAGAGAAGAGCACACAACATCACGCAAATTCGACGGCTCATCGCAATCTCCCGACCCGTGTTCTGTTCCCGTCACGGCGCGGCGAGCGTAACGCGTTTGTTGCCGCTGCGACACGGCGGGAACGAGTTGCTCAGCCGAAAAATGCCAGCAAGCAGCTTCGCTGCAATCGACGCGCTGGTGAAGTGGATTCGATATTCGCTACCCAGCGTGCCGCAGAGTCTCAAAGCGAATGTCATCGCAGTGATTCGCTGTTCTGCGCGACTTGCGACGGTTCGAAGCGCAGCCGACGATGTCGCGCGATGAGTTCGCGAAGTGGAACTCGTGCGCTTCTTGTCGCACGATCAATGCTTTCCACCGATAGCTGACGTTTGATGCGAAGGCTTGCTTGCCAACTCCATCACACTCGCTCACTATCAACGCGGGGTGGTGGTTTGGGGGAAACATGGATGCTTTCTCGATTCGAATGAAACGGCTCGCGATGGTCGCGGCCATCGTGACGGGCGCGTGGCCTGCGGCCGGATGGTCGTACACCATGGAGCAGCAACAAGCCTGCATGGGCGATGCGTTCCGGTTGTGCGGTTCAGAAATTCCGGACGTCTCGCGGATCACGGCCTGCATGGTGCGGCGCCAGGTCGAACTCAGTGACGGTTGCCGGGTCTACTTCCACCCGCAGGAGACGTCTGCAAGGCCAAGACATCATCACCGGCCTCGCCTGCGGACGGTTGCGCAAGATTACTGACTGCTGCTTGTACCGTCTCGCCTGCCGATATCCTTCGGAGTCTTCGGGGATCGGTAGGCGACAGGGTAGGACCCAAAAAGCAGCCCCGCCGCTTATTCGGTGGCTTCGCCACAATCGACCCCAAATTCTTCTTCCACGAATCAGCGCGCTGATTCATTTTCGCCTCCTGGGGTCAATCTGGAGGCGAAGAGTATGAACGTTATAGTTTTTGCGTCGCGTAAGGGTGGCTCGGGAAAAAGTACCCTTGCCGCTCACCTCGCTGCGCATGTCCACAAGACGACCAAGCCGTGCCTGCTTGTCGATGCCGACCCGCAGGGATCGTTGACCCTGTGGCACAAACTGCGGGGTACCAACGAGCCGCAGATCAAGACCGCGGTCAATTCGGTGAGCGGCATCGTCGCTGCTGCCAAGCGTGACGGCTACGAATGGGTGTTCATCGACACGCCGCCGAATCTGTCGGCCGTGGTCGACGACGCGATCAAGAACGCCACCATGGTCGTCATTCCGGCGCGGCCCGGCGTTTTTGACGTCAACGCTGTGCAGGAAACCATCCAGATGTGCCGTTCTGCGCGCAAGCCTTATGCTGTCGTGCTGAACGGCGCGCCGGCTCGCCGCGACGAGGTGGAAAGCCGCATCGTTACCATCGCACGCGAGCAACTGGCCAAGTTCCGCGCGCCGGTGTGGGGCGGGCAGATCACCAACCGCGCCGATCTGCTGATGGCGCTCGGCAAGGGCGAAGGCGCCCGCGAATACTTTGCCGAAGGCCGTGCGGCTGCGGAGATCGGCCGGCTGTGGGCAGCGATCGAACGTTCGGTGAAGGCCATCCGTGGCACGGCATCGGCGAGCGGCACAATGCACAGGCAGGCGGCCTGATCTTTCGGACGGCGAACCGGAAGCGATATCGCCCGGGTTCTCTTCGGTCAGCGTCCAGGCGTCTGACCGGCGGCTTGCGAAGCGACATCATCCCGCGTGGGCTAGGCAGGTGCTCACGCGGGATGACGTTGTCGGCGCGGTTGCGCGCGATAAATCAATTCACCATCAGCACGTAAAACATCACGACCGGCGACAAGGTCAGGATGACCGACCAGACGCCGACCGCCCAGACGATATCCTGCGTGCAAAAGCCGCTCCATTTGGAGTCGGAATCTTCCTGCGCTTCCAGAGTATCCATAACGCCCCCGCGTTTTCTTCTTGTTGTGGGGGGACCTTAGGCGATCCGGGTTAACAGGCCGGCTGTGGAGTCGTTCGCTTTGCAAATCGCTTCGCCACGACCGGTTAACCAGTGCCGCGGGCGCGGTACCGGTCAAAGCCGCCAGATAAGCTTCAGCTTCCCACCAGGAATCGGACGGCGAGCACCGGCGAAAAGCCGAGCAGCATCGCCCAAAGCCCGAACGAGGAAACGATCAGGAAATCCTGCTTCCTCTCGGCCCATTTGGAATTGGCAAAGCGTTTGTTTGGAGTGATCTGCGCCGTCATCGTGTCGCCCCCGGTCTCGATGATTGGCGAAACCATAGCTGCTAAGTCTAAAATTAGGGACCTGCAGGCGATGCGGACTTTAACGGCGCGCTTCAGCGGCCGTTAACCAAGCAAGTCAGGAAAGAGCGGCTGTGCGGCCTACCGCTCGGCGCGACCGATCACATCCATCAGTTCGGCAATCTTGCGGCGTTGATCGGCCTTGTCGCCCGACACGATGGCGTGCTCGACGCAGTGGGCGACGTGGTCGCGCAGGATCTCCTCCTCGACACGGCGCAGCGCCGCTTTGGCCGCCGCGATCTGGGTGACGACGTCGATGCAATAGCGGTCGTCCTCCACCATCCCGGCAAGCCCGCGGATCTGGCCCTCGATACGTTTCAGTCTTTTCAGGCAGGAAGCCTTGATCTCTTTGCGCATCGGGTTCATATACCCCCCTAGGGTATATGTTTCAAGAGCGGCGAGGTGGAAGAGATGGCGCAGGACAAGCAGGGTCACGGCGCGGCAACCGGCCATCATCAGGGCTGTCATCAGCACGGCGAACACCACCACGGACATGATCATGCAGGCCATGATCATTCGGAACCGGCCGCCGGCTCGGGCTGCGGCGGCGGCAAGCCTGAACGCGCTGCCCCGGAGGCGGAGGTCGCGATCGATCCGGTCTGCGGCATGAAGGTCAAGCGCGAGAACGCCAAGCATCGCTTTGAATATCAAGGGCGTGAATATCTGTTTTGCAGCGCCCGCTGCCGCGAGCGCTTTCAGGCCGATGCGCAATCCTTTCTCAACAAGCCCAAACAAGCCGTTTCACAGCATGCCGCATCGGCAAAGCAGCAACAGCCGCCGGCCGACGGCGCCATCTACACCTGCCCGATGCACCCGGAAGTCCGGCAGGTCGGGCCGGGTAGCTGTCCGATCTGCGGGATGGCGCTCGAGCCAGAGCAGGTCTCGCTGGAGCAGGGGCCTGATCCCGAACTCATCGATATGAGGCGGCGATTCTGGATCGCGCTGGCGCTGACCGTGCCCGTGTTCGTGCTCGAGATGGGCCGCCATGTCGGACTGATGGGTCTGGTGCCGCCGGTCTGGTCGAACTGGATTTCGCTGGTGCTGGCAACGCCGGTGGTGTTGTGGGCGGGCGCGCCCTTTTTCGTGCGCGGCTGGCGATCGGTGACGACCTGGAACCTCAACATGTTCACGCTGATTGCGATGGGCACTGGTGTTGCCTGGCTTTACAGCGTGGTCGGCACGCTCTTCCCGCAAATCTTTCCCGCGACTTTCCGCGACATGCATGGCGCGGTCGCCGTCTATTTCGAGGCGGCCGCCGTGATTACTGTGCTGGTTCTGCTCGGCCAGGTGCTGGAACTGAAGGCCCGTGAACGCACGTCAGGCGCCATCCGCGCGCTGCTCGGCCTTGCGCCGAAGACCGCACGGCGCATCACCGGTCGCGGCGACGAGGATGTCGCGCTCGAGTTGATCGGAGTTGGCGATCGCCTGCGGGTGCGACCCGGTGAGAAAATTCCGGTCGATGGCCGCGTCATCGAAGGAAGCTCTTTCGTCGATGAATCCATGGTGACGGGTGAGCCGATGCCGGTCCAAAAAGCGGTCGGCGCGCGCGTCATCGGCGGGACCGTCAACCAGGGCGGCGCGCTGGTGCTGCAAGCCGAGCAGGTCGGACGCGACACCATGCTGGCGCGGATCGTGGACATGGTGGCGCGGGCGCAGCGCTCGCGCGCGCCGATCCAGCGTCTCGCCGACCGTGTCGCGGGATGGTTCGTGCCGCTGGTGATCGCGACGGCGTTGATTGCCTTTGCCGCCTGGATGGGTTTCGGCCCCGAACCTCGCCTCACCTTTGCGCTGATTGCCGCCGTGACCGTGCTGATCATCGCCTGCCCCTGTGCGCTTGGGCTTGCCACGCCGATGTCGATCATGGTGGGCGTCGGGCGGGGCGCGCGGTCCGGCATCCTGATCCGCGATGCCGAGGCGCTGGAAGCGTTCGAGCGCATCGACACCATCGTCATCGATAAGACCGGTACGCTCACCGAAGGCAAGCCGAAGCTGGCGTCGATCGTGACCGCGTCCGATGTCGACGAGAACACGCTGTTGCGGATTGCCGCGAGTGTCGAGCAGGCCAGCGAGCATCCGCTCGGGCGGGCGGTGATCGAGGCAGCCAAAGCGCGCGGCCTCTCAATCGAAGCGGTGGCGAATTTTGCTGCGCATTCGGGCAAGGGCGCCAGCGGCATGGTTCAAGGCAGGGCGGTTGCTCTCGGCAACGCCGCGCTGATGCGCGACCTCAACATCGCAACCGGCGGACTGGACGCGGCTGCGGAAACCGCGCGTGCGTCCGGCGCGACCGCCATTTATGCGGCGCTCGATGGCCGCGCCGCGGGCGTCATCGCCATCGCAGATCCGATCAAGGCTTCGGCAAAGGCGGCGGTCGCGGCGCTTCGGTCGGAAGGCCTGCGCATCGTGATGCTGACCGGCGACAACGCGACCACTGCGCGGGCGGTCGCATCGCAGCTCGATATCGCCGAGATCGAAGCCGGCGTGTTGCCGGAGCGCAAGGGCGAGGTGGTGCAGCGGCTTCGCAAAGAGGGCCGCCGCGTCGCCATGGTAGGCGACGGCATCAACGACGCGCCGGCTCTCGCCGCAGCCGATGTCGGCATTGCAATGGGCGGCGGCACGGATGTCGCGATCGAGAGTGCGGGCGTGACGCTTCTGACCGGCGATCTCGGCGGGCTGGTCCGCGCCCGGCGATTGTCGGCCGCGACCATGGGCAACATCCGCCAGAACCTCGCCTTCGCCTTCGTCTACAACGCGGCCGGTGTGCCGATCGCGGCGGGCGTGCTCTATCCCGTGTTCGGCATCCTGCTGTCGCCGATGGTCGGGGCGGCCGCGATGGCGCTGTCCTCGGTAAGCGTGATCAGCAATGCCTTGCGCCTCTCGCGCGCCAAACTTTAACCGGCCGCGGTCAGCACCGCGTTGCGCCGAGCGATCTCGGCCTCGAGTCGCGTGGCGAGTTCGCGGCTCACCTCGACCATCGGCAGGCGCACCTCGGCGCTCTCGATCAGACCGATGCGCGCCAGCCAGTACTTGGCAGGCGCCGGGCTCGGCTCGGCGAACAACAGCCGCGTCAAGCCGGAGACGCGATCCCAATGTGCCCGCGCCCCGTCGTGATTGCCCTCCCGCAACAGCTTTCCAATGGCGGCAAAGGTTGCAGTCTCGATATGGGCCGACAAGAGGATCGCGCCGTCGGCGCCATCGCATAGTGCTTCAAGATACAGCGCGTCCTCGCCGGTCAGGATGCGAAAGCCGGCAGGCCGTCGCCGCAGAAGCTCGATAGATTGCACGCGGTTGGCGCCGCAATCCTTCATGCCGACGATGTTGGGGTGACAAGCGAGTTCGAGCAGTGTCTCGGTCTCGAGGTTGACCGCGGCGCGATAGGGGATGTTGTACAGTGCGATCGGCCAGGAGGCGTGGTCGGCGAGCACGGTGAAGTGTCGGAGCAGGCCGCGTTGCGATGGCCGCGAGTAAGAGGGGCTCGAGATCAGATAGCCGTCGATCGGCCAGCCGGCGGTCTCGTCCAGGATATGGCACATCGCGCGGGTATCGCTGCCGGCCAGTCCAAGGCAGATCGGCAAGTAGCGCCTCGCTTCGGCGCTGGTCTCCCGTGCCGCAGCGACGATCCATTCCAATTCCAGCAGCCCAAGCGTCAGGCCCTCGCCTGATGTCGCGGCGAGAATCAGCCCGTCGATGGGCAAGGCCGCGTAATGCCTCACCAGCCGCCGCAGCGAAACCTCGTCCACGAGCCCGTCGCGAAACGGCGTGACGAGCGGCAGCCAGAGGCCGCGCAAGTGGGTTCGGAGACCGGGCGATTGGGCGTCGGAAGAAACAGGGGCAGTCATGGTCCTTCTCCTGGTTGGCCGGAGACGGGACACAAAAAACCCCACCTCACGGCGGGGTTTTAAGATCGGGCAATTGCGAGAAGTCTATCGCGCGCGTCGATCCCAAGCCCCCCGAAGGGTGGCTTTTTTGGAACGGATGGCGGCGCACAAACTCGTGATCATAAGGCAATGATGCGGTGCGTCGGTTCCGCTGTCAACGGAAGAGGCCTAGGGCTCAGCGGGAAATCCTGAAAAGAAAAAAGCCGGGCCCGTGAGAGCCCGGCTTCAAGTATTGGCCTCGTTGGGCCGACACAATCACCTTCCAAGAGGGATAACCGAACACCCGCGCCACTGGAGGAGGGGGACATGTGCGCAACGCGAAAGTTCAGTGTGAAGCAACTATGGACTTTGCGAGTGCTGTGCAGCAACGGGGGGCGCCGCATGTCTGACATGCGCTCACCCGTTATCGACTGATAATTACCGCCCGATCGGGAAAATCGTGCAGCAGTTCGACCTCGCGACAAACGCTTTGCGTTTGCGCCGCAATCACGCTCAAGAGATCTAGGACGGCCAGCGCTGCGCCTTGCTCACCACGAAGTCGCGGAACACCTGCACACGGGCGACCGTCTTCAACTCTTCGGGATAAACGAAATAGGTGTCGAGCTGGATCGAATCCGATTCGCTGAACAACTGCACAAGACGGCTGTTTTCCTCGATCAGGTAATCCGGCAGCGCCGCGATTCCTAGGCCCTGCTGGCAGGCGCGCACCAGGCCAAGGATATTGTTGACCTTGAAATAGGGTTCGCGCGGTCCGCTGCCGTTACGGCCTGCCTCGATCAGCCAGCTGCGGTTTTGCAAGTGCGGCGCCACCTGTCCGTCGGACAGCATGATGATCCGATGCTGGTCGAGTTCGTCGAGCGTGCGCGGCGTGCCGAATCGCTTGATGTAGTCCGGCGAGCAATAAGCATGAAAGCCCATCGCGAACAGCTTGCGCTGGATCAGGTCGGGCTGGGTCGGTTTGCGCGTGCGGATCGCCACGTCCGCCTCGCGCATCGACAGGTCGAGCTCCTCGTCGGTAACGATCAGCGAAATGCGGATTTCCGGATAGAGTGCCGTGAACTCGCCAAGCCGGGGAATCAGCCAGTTGATGCCGACTCCGGGCGTGGTGGTGATCTTGAGATCGCCGCTTGGCCGCTCGCGGCTGTCCGTCAATTTTGCCCGCGCCGCCTGCAACTGCATGAACACGTCATGGGCGGTGCGAAACAGCAGATCGCCCTGTTCGGTCAGGATCAGGCCGCGCGCATGGCGGTGAAACAGCGACACAGACAATTCCTGTTCCAGCGCGCTCACCTGGCGCGACACGGCCGATTGCGAGAGGCCGAGCTGCTCGCCGGCATGCGTGAAGCTCCCGGCTTCGGCCGCCGCGTGAAACACCTTCAGCTTGTCCCAGTCCATATCCATAAATCCATCGCGGGTTCGGTTCATCGTCACTCCGCTGCGGCGCGATCACTCGCGCGCAACGCCAAAAAACGTTCGGCTTCAAGGGCCGCCATGCAGCCGAGGCCGGCGGCCGTGACCGCCTGGCGGTAGGTTTCGTCGGCGACGTCCCCGGCGGCAAACAGGCCGGGCACGGAAGTGGCGGTCGAATTCGCTGCGACTTCGACATAGCCCGACGGCTTCAGCTTGATCTGCCCCGCGACGAGGTCTGTTGCCGGCGCATGGCCGATCGCGACGAAGACGCCATCGGCGGAAAGTTCGGTCAGCTCACCGGACTTGACGTTCTTCAGCCGGACACGGGTGACCTTGGCTGGATTGTCTTCGCCCAGGATCTCGTCAATCGCGCTGTCCCACACCACCTTGATCTTGGGATGCTTGAACAAGCGCTCCTGCAGGATGCGCTCGGCGCGGAAGTGATCGCGGCGATGCACGATGGTCACCGTCGAGGCGAAGTTGGTCAGAAACAGCGCTTCTTCGACCGCGGTGTTGCCGCCGCCGACCACGATGACGTCCTTGCCGCGATAGAAGAAACCGTCGCAGGTGGCGCAGGCCGAGACGCCAAAACCCTTGAACTTTTCCTCGGACGGAAGCCCGAGCCAGCGGGCCTGCGCGCCGGTGGCGAGAATGACGGTTTCGGCCAGATAGACGTCACCGGAGTCGCAGGTCAGGCGGAAGGGCCGCTGCGCGAGTTCGAGCCTGGTAACGAGGTCGGTCACGATCTTGGTGCCGACGTGAGCTGCCTGCTTCTCCATCTGATCCATCAGCCAAGGGCCCTGGATCACGTCGGCGAAGCCCGGGTAGTTTTCCACATCGGTGGTGATGGTGAGTTGTCCGCCGGGCTGAATTCCCTGGATCAGAATCGGTTCGAGCATGGCGCGCGCTGCATAGATCGCCGCGGTGTAACCGGCCGGGCCGGAACCGATGATGACAACCTTGGCGTGAACAGATGCAGACATGAATGATCCCCTTCGGAGGGAATTTGATGAGCGCTTAGGCTGGATTCGACCTGGGAGGCGCCGCGGAAGCGCCGAAAGTGACAAATCCGACTTTAGGCCATCTGGCGAGCTATGCAAGAATTGCAATCCAAATCGGCAAAATTTCCCGTGAGCAAGAAAATTGTCGCGATGCACACGCAATAAAATTGCGCAACCAGGGCGAGCTGGGCTAAGAGTGTTGCCATCAAAAAGCTGAAGGCTGGCACGGGCTGGCCTCTAGCCACTCACAGCCCTTGGAAGCCGGACCGCGTGTCGAAGAATCTTGACGAAATTGACCTCAAAATCCTGAGCGAAATCCAGGCTGACGGCCGAATCACCAATGTCGAATTGGCCAAACGCGTCGGTATTTCCCCGCCGCCCTGCTTGCGCCGCGTGCGGGCGCTGGAGGAGGCGGGCTATATCCTGGGCTATCGCGGGCTGCTTGACCCGCGCAAGCTCGGCTTCGATGTCACCGTGTTTGCTTCCGTGCATCTGTCGAGCCAGGCCGATGCCGACTTGCGGGCCTTCGAAGATTTCGTGCGGGCCGAGCCGTTGGTGCGGGAATGCTGGATGCTCTCGGGCGAAGTCGATTTCGTTCTGAAATGCGTCGCCCCCGACATGGCCACGTTCCAGGACTTCGTCACCCATCTCACGGCGGCGCCTCACGTGCGCAACGTGCGAACCTCTCTGGTGCTGCATAACTCGAAATATGATGCGGCCGTGCCGTTGGAAGTGAAGGCGAAGGGCTAAAAACTCGTCGCCCGCCTGAGCCAACGGGTCGCGTGAATGCGAGCCCGATGACAGGCTCCTCCAAGCAATCCAGTCTCGTCAGTCAAGACTGGATTGCTTCGTCGCGAACGCTCTTCGCAATGACGGACTTACCCCGTCAGCCCTTCTTTCCCATGGCGGCATCGATGCTGTAGGGGCCGGGGCCTGACGTCGCCAGGTAAAGACAGGCGAAGCAGAACAGGATCGCCGCCGTGCCGCCGTTGACGAGCGGCAGAAAACCCCGTGGATAGTGGCCGATGAAATAGGCAAAGGCCATTTCGCCCGACAGGACGAAGGCGGTGATCCGCGAGAAAAGCCCGACCATCAAGAGCGCGCCGAGCACGAGCTCGAGCCCGCCTGCGGTCATGATCAGCGGCGGCGGATTGGCAAACTGTGGGATCGCCGGAAACTTGAGGATTTTCGCCACACCGTACTGAAACAGCAGCAGCCCGGTGATGAAGCGAAACAAACTCAGTGTGATCGGCTGAAATTTCGAAAACGTCTGGTCCATGTCATTGCCCCTGTTTGACATCCGGATTGTCCGGATAGTCGATCAGAAATACTCGGAAAAATCAAAAAGCCGCGCACCCGGCGCGGCTTTTTGATTTCGGGACAATGACGGCAGCTCAGCGCCACTCCACCTTGGTGATCTCATAGGCCTTGGGGCCGCCCGGCGCCATGACCTCCACAGTGGTCCCTTTCTTCTTCCCGATCAGCGCGCGCGCGAGCGGGGAGGTAATGGAAATCCTGCCCTTCTTGGCGTCGGCCTCGACCTCGCCGACGATCTGCCACACCGCCTTTTTCTCGGTGTCCTCATCGATCAGCGTGACGGTGGCACCGAACTTGACGGTGTCGCCGGAAAGCTTCGAAATGTCGATCACGTCGGCGCGCGCGAGCTTGTCCTCGAGCTCGGCGATACGGCCTTCATTATGCGACTGTTCTTCTTTCGCGGCGTGGTATTCCGCGTTCTCCGAAAGATCGCCATGCGAACGCGCTTCCGCGATGTGCTCGATTATGCGCGGGCGCTCCACGGTTTGACGCTTCTTCAACTCATCCTCAAGCGCGGCGTAACCGACCGAGGTCATCGGAACCTTTTCCATCATCTTCTTCGTCCTTCAATCGCGCGGGCCAATAACGGCGGCTCGCGCGAAACGTCTTTCAGATCGGGCGTTCGCTGCGCGAACAGTCCAAAAGCCCATTCATTGCGGCCTCATCGGAAGGCCAACTCAAACATTAATGCGGGCGGAGAGTTCCAACCATCAAGCGGGCCGCTTTACGGCCCGCTCGTGATCAGGTTTCGGAAAAATAGCTCTGCAGGGTACGGACCTCAAGGTCTCCGCCCAGATAGGCGCGGATGCCCTGGGCAGCCGCCACGGCACCAGAGAGAGTGGTGTAATACGGCACTTTATGCAAGAGGGCTGCGCGCCTTAGCGAGCGGCTATCGGCCAACGCCTGCGGTCCCTCGGTGGTGTTAAAAACAAGTTGAATATCGCCGTTGGTAATAGCGTCGACGATATGCGGCCGGCCTTCCAGCACCTTGTTAACCTTCTCGGTCGGCACACCATGGTCGGCAAGGAAGCGCTGCGTCCCCGAGGTCGCCATCACCTTGAACCCGAGCGAGTACAGCAGCCGGACGGCATCGGCGATACGGGTCTTGTCGGTTTCGCGCACCGAGACGAACACCGTGCCGCTGCGCGGCACGCGTGTGCCGCCGCCGAGCTGGCTCTTGGCAAACGCAATCTCGAAGGTGCGGTCGATGCCCATCACTTCGCCGGTCGAGCGCATCTCCGGCCCCAGCACCGTGTCGACGCCCGGGAAGCGCGCAAACGGAAACACCGATTCCTTGACGCCGACGTGACCAAGCTTGCGCTTTTTCAGATCAAAGTCGGCAAGCTTTTCGCCCGCCATCAGCCGTGCCGCGATCTTGGCCACCGGCGTGCCGATCACCTTGGCCACGAACGGCACGGTCCGCGACGCGCGCGGGTTGACTTCGAGCACGTAGATCTCGCCGTCCTTGATCGCGTATTGCACGTTCATCAGGCCGACCACGTCGAGGCCGAGCGCCAGTTCGCGCGTCTGACGTTCCAGTTCGGTCACCGTTGCCGCATCAAGCGAATGCGGCGGCAGCGAGCAGGCGCTATCGCCGGAGTGAATGCCGGCTTCCTCGATATGCTCCATGATGCCGACGATGAAGGTGTCCTTGCCGTCGCAAAGGCAGTCGACGTCGACTTCGGTCGCGTCCGACAGGTAGCGATCGAACAGCAGCGGATTGGTGCCGAGCACGGTGTTGATCTGCCCGGTCTTGTCGTTCGGATAACGCGCCTTGACGTCGCCCGGCACGAGTTCGGGCAAGGTTCCGAGCAGATAATCGCTGAGCTGGTTGTCCTCGCGGATGATCTGCATCGCGCGGCCGCCGAGCACGTAAGACGGCCGCACCACGAGCGGCAGGCCGAGATCGGCGGCAACCAGCCGCGCCTGCTCGACCGAATAGGCAATGCCGTTCTTCGGCTGCTTCAGCCGCAATTTATCCAGCACGCGCTTGAAGCGGTCACGGTCTTCGGCAAGGTCGATGGCGTCGGGCGAGGTGCCGAGGATCGGCACATCAGCTTCTTCCAGCGCATGCGCGAGCTTCAACGGCGTTTGTCCGCCGAACTGCACGATGACGCCGTGCAGTCGGCCGTTCTGCTGTTCGGTCGCGATGATTTCGAGCACGTCTTCGGCGGTGAGCGGCTCGAAATACAGCCGGTCGGCGGTGTCGTAGTCGGTCGACACCGTCTCCGGATTGCAGTTGATCATGATGGATTCGTAGCCGGCGTCGTGCAGCGCAAAGCAGGCGTGGCAGCAGCAATAGTCGAACTCGATGCCCTGGCCGATGCGGTTGGGGCCGCCGCCGAGGATGATGACCTTGTCCTTTGCCGACGGGGCGCTTTCGTCGGCGGGTTGACCTGCGAACGGCGCCTCGTAGGTGGAATACATGTAGGCGGTCGGCGAGGCGAACTCGGCGGCGCAGGTGTCGATGCGCTTGAACACCGGCCGCACGCCGAGCGCGTGGCGCCGCGCTTTCACCTCGGCCTCGGTCATGTTGGCGAGCACGGCAAGGCGCGCATCGGAAAAGCCCATCGCCTTCAACCGGCGCAAACCGAACGCATTTGGCGGCAGGCCGTGCCGCTTGACCTTGGCTTCCATGTCGATGATGGCGCGCATCTGCGAAAGGAACCAGGGATCGATCTTGCAGGAGTTGAAAATGTCTTCGTCGCTCCACCCAAGCCGCATGGCCTGGCCCACCTGCAACAGGCGGTTGGGTGTCGGCGTGCCCAGCGCCGCGCGGATCGCGTTCTTGTCGTCGTCGCGTCCCAACCCCTCGATCTCGATTTCATCGAGGCCGGTGAGGCCGGTCTCGAGTCCGCGCAGCGCCTTTTGCAGGCTTTCCTGGAATGTGCGGCCGATCGCCATCACTTCGCCGACCGACTTCATCGAGGTGGTCAGCGTGGTTGAGGCGCCGGGAAATTTTTCGAACGCAAAACGCGGGATTTTGGTCACCACGTAATCGATCGTCGGCTCGAACGACGCCGGCGTCGCGCCGCCGGTGATGTCGTTGGCGATTTCATCGAGCGTGTAGCCGACCGCAAGTTTGGCCGCGACCTTGGCGATCGGAAAGCCGGTGGCTTTCGAGGCGAGCGCGGAGGAACGCGATACGCGCGGATTCATCTCGATCACGACCATGCGGCCATCGGCCGGATTGACGCCGAACTGCACGTTGGAGCCGCCGGTTTCGACCCCGATCTCGCGCAGCACCGCGATCGAGGCGTCGCGCATGATCTGGTATTCCTTGTCGGTGAGCGTCAACGCCGGTGCGACCGTGATCGAGTCGCCGGTGTGAACGCCCATCGGATCGAGGTTCTCGATCGAGCAGACGATGATGCAGTTGTCCTTTTTGTCGCGGACCACCTCCATCTCGAACTCTTTCCACCCGAGAACGGATTCCTCGATCAGGACCTCGTTTGTCGGCGAGGCGTCTAGCCCGCGCTCGATGATGTCGATGAACTCTTCCTTGTTGTAGGCGATGCCGCCCCCGGTGCCACCCATGGTGAAGGAGGGGCGGATGATCGCCGGAAGGCCGATCTCCGACAGAGCCATCAGCGCTTCGGCGAGCGCCTGCTGCTGGTAGCGCTTGCGCCGCTCGTTTTCGCCAAGCGTCCACTGCCGCTCGAAATCTTCCAGCGCTTGCCCGGACAGCTTCTCGCGATCGGCGAGATATTTGTCGCGGTCGGATTTTTTCAGAGACGATGCGTTGGCAAGCCGCGACTTCGGCGTTTGCAGCCCGATCTTCTCCATCGCGTTGCGGAAGAGCTGGCGGTCTTCCGCCTTGTCGATGGCGTCCGCCGTCGCGCCGATCATCTCGACGTCGAATTTGGCAAGTGTGCCCTGGCGGCGCAGCGACAGGGCGCAATTCAGCGCGGTCTGGCCCCCCATCGTCGGCAGCAGCGCGAAGCCGCCGGGAATGACGTGGCGTTCCTTCTCGATGATCTTGGCGACGATTTCAGGTGTGATCGGCTCGATATAGGTCGCGTCCGCAAGCTCCGGGTCGGTCATGATCGTCGCCGGATTGGAATTGACCAGGACGATGCGGTAGCCCTCTTGCTTGAGCGTCTTCACCGCCTGCGTGCCCGAGTAGTCGAACTCGCAGGCCTGGCCAATGACGATAGGACCGGCGCCGATGATCAGGATGGTGGAGATGTCGGTTCTTTTGGGCATTAACTCTCGCAGGCCGGGAATCAGGCACAAAAAAAGGGCGCGCTTGCCGCGCGTCCCTCAAACTTCAGGCGTGAGGAAGGCCCTCGCGCGCGAGGCGTCTTTAGACCAGATTCCGCAACGGCGAAACCCCCAATCAAGGGCCATCAACCGGCATTTCGAGGGTTTGGGAGGGTTGCGGTGGAGGAGGCCTGGCTCGTTTGGCCAACCTCGGCCTTTGGCCCGGCGAGCGAGGGCGGGTACGGCCTTCGGCGATGGCTTGCTTGGAGGCCCGGCCTGGATTTGAACCAGGATAAAGAGCATTGCACTGCTCTCGCGTCGACGCTTTCCGCCACCGGGCCGCATTCATTGTGGCTCAATGCTGCCCGTTCGGCCACTCCGGCCTGCGGTTAACCCTACCGCGATGTAAGGCTCACACGGTAAGGGCGGGCCGCCCGACGAAGGTCATTCGCCAGGGATTGTGGCCGATATTCACCGCAACCCGCGAAGCGGAGAAGCCACTTGCCGCGAGCTTCTTGATCATCTCTGCCTCGCCATAGCGCTGAAGCCCGACGCGGCTGCGCAATTGCCGGTAATCCGACAGCGCGGTCGAGACCAGGCCGATCAGCGCATCGCGCAGAAATCCGTGGCTCGCGGCAAAGCGCAGCAGCGCGATCACGTCCTTGGCCATACCGACTTCCGGGCGCAGCACGTCGCCCACCACCAGCCGCCCGCCGGGCTTCAGCAGCCGGCGGATTGTGGCAAAGGCGGAATCCAGCTCTTCCGCCGTCATGTATTGGGTGACCGAGTTCATCACCACGAGGTCGATGGAGTGTTCGGCCATCTTCCGCAGATCTTCCAGCGAGCGGACGCGGATCTTCGTGTTGGGCGCAAAGCGGGCGATCAGGCGTCCGCGCACCCCCGGCGCCGGTTCGGCCAGATAGAGCATGCCGCAGGCATCCGCCACCTTGGCCGCCGACAGCGCCTCGCCGCAGGCGTAATCCAGCACCACCGCGTCGGGCGAGCCGATGTAGCCGATGATGTCCCGCGCAATGAGCTCAAAATGCAGGTCGCGATGCAGCTTGCTCGCGTAGATCGTATGCGTGGAATCGTAGTAGTCGATCCAGTCGTCCATGAGGTCCCGAAAGTGCTGGGGTTCCGACAGAAGGAACCGCGCCGCCCAACAGGCGTTAAATGCTCCGGCGAGCGATGTCCATCGCTAGTGGAGGGGATTCGACATTCGCACCCAACCGACCGCGACCTCGAGAGCGAATGTCAAATGCGAAACTCCACTACAATCCAACATTTGCCAGCGGTTCTGTCATTCTACCATTCGCAAGAGCGCTCGCTGCAACAGAATGCGAATCTCAGAATCGGCCCGCCGGTTCCTAACAGGAAGGTCTGTCGTGAGCAAAGCCAGCAAAACGTCCCCCGATCTCGATACCCCGACCGATATGCCGAAAGCCGCCGTCGACAAGATTTCGGCCGCGCTCAACGTGCTGTTGGCCGACGCTTTCGCGCTCTACCTGAAAACCAAGAATTTCCACTGGCATGTCAGCGGTCGGCACTTCCACGACTATCATTTGATGCTGGACGAGCAGTCGGATGCGATTTTCGCCACCACCGATCAACTGGCGGAGCGGGTGCGCAAACTCGGTGGCATCACCGTGCGTTCGATCGGTCAGATCTCGAAACTGCAGACCATCAAGGACAACAATGAGGACTACGTCCCGCCGGGCGAGATGCTGCGCGAGTTGATGGAAGACAACAAGCATATCGCAGCCGCGATGCGAAAGGCGCACAAGCTCTGTGACGATCACGAGGATTCGGGCACCGCGGGCCTGCTCGAGACCTTCATCGACGAGACGGAGCGGCGCACCTGGTTCCTGTTCGAGGCGTCGCGCCAGGAAGGCAGCAACGCGGCGTAAGGCCGCGGTCATTGCGAGCGCCGGCCAACAGGTCGCGCGAATGCGCGCCCGATGACAGGCTAAGCAGTCCAGATCGAACAGAACTGGATTGCTTTGTCGCCTACGCTCCTCGCAATGACGTCAGCCCCGCCACAACTTCACCAGCGGCCCGTCCCTCCCCGCGACCGGGTCGCTGTCCGGCAATTTCACGACCGGAATGGTCTTGAGTGCAGCTGCGTGGTTTTCCGGCGTCGGCCGCGTCACCTGCATTTTGGCGCCGGGCGGATAGGCGCCGACCACCGAGAAATCGTCCGTCGATCTCAGGCATTGATGGCCGGTGCCGGCCGGCAGGATCGCGACATCGCCGGCATCGAGCTCGAATTCTCTGCCTGCATCGCCGCCGAAGCGGACCCGCCCGTGGCCGCGGGCGATGCCGAGCACTTCATGCACCGTCGCATGATAATGCAGGTAATCGTAAATGCCGTTGCGCCAGATGTCTTGTCCCCAGCCGTTGGCACCGAACAACTCTTCGATGGTTCTCTCGGGGGCGCCGCTGTCGAGATCGAGCGCACGCTTGTAGATCACAAGCGGCAACACATTGTTGGGCGTGAGACCGTCATCCTCGAAGATGAAAGTGGCCGGCTTGGTATTCTTGACGATCGGCACGACGGGCTCCCGCGATGACTTGCAAGCATGTGCGGAATAACCGCGCTTGGAAGGCCACGTTCCTCCGGCCTGCCTCTCACATTCCCCTGGCGGGCGGACCGGGGATCTCGAAAACCAGGCATGTGGTCGTTGCATGCGCGAGCAGGCGGCCCTTGGGGTCGGTGATGCGGGCTTCCGCGGTCGCGGCGCGGCGGCCGACGTTGAGCGTGCGGCCTTCGGTCCGCACCACGCCGGTATCCTTGGTCATGCCGCGGATGAAGCTGACCTTGAATTCGAGCGTGGTGTAGCCGCTGCCGACCGGCAGCATCGAATGCACGGCAAGTCCCATGGCGGAATCGAGCAGGGTCGCGGCGTAGCCGCCATGCACCGAGCCGATCGGGTTGTAGTGCCGGAAGCCGGGCAGGCTGGAGAATGAGACCACGCCTGGTTCGACCGAATAATCGAACGGCTCGACGTTTTGCATGATTGGCGGCGCCGGCAGCTGACCGGCGAACATGGCGCGGAGGAAGTCGATCCCGGCCATGGAGGCCATCACCTCGGTCGGCGTCACGCCGTATTCGACCGTACGCGGGGGAGGGGCGGTCATGAAAGCTCCGGCTGTTACAATGATGATAATAATATAAAGAGACGCGCCATTCCGCCAGCGGTCATGCCGCACTTGATCCGGGCATCTGTGGGTTTTCGAGGCGATGGATTGCCGGGCACGGGCGAGCGGAAGCGACGCCATTCTTCGAGCGGCTATGCCCGGCAATGACGGTCCAACCAGCCCTTTACGCCCGCTTGTTCGACCGCATCAGGTCGGCGAAGCGATCGAACAGGTAATGCGAGTCCCGCGGTCCGGGCGAAGCTTCGGGGTGATACTGCACGGAAAACACCGGCTTGCCCTCGAGCGCGATGCCGCAATTGGAACCATCAAACAGCGAGATGTGTGTCTGGGTCGCGCCTTGCGGCAGCGTCGCCTGATCGACCGCGAAACCATGGTTCATCGAGGTGATCTCGACCTTTCCGGTGGTCTCGTCCCTGACCGGATGGTTGGCGCCGTGATGGCCCTGATGCATCTTCTTGGTTCTGGCGCCGACGGCGAGGCCCAGCATCTGGTGGCCAAGACAGATGCCGAAGGTCGGCGTGCCGGAATCGATCACCTTCCGGATTACCGGCACGGCATATTTGCCGGTCTCGGCCGGATCGCCCGGACCGTTCGACAGGAACACGCCGTTCGGCTTCATCGCCAGGATGTCTTCGGCCGAAGTGGTCGCCGGCACCACCGTCACTTTGCAGCCGACGCCGGCAAGCAGCCGCAGGATGTTGCGCTTGATGCCGTAATCGACCGCGACCACGCTGAACTCGGGCGCCTGCTGCCGGCCAAATCCCTTGTCCCACGCCCACGGCGTCTCGTCCCAGGTGTAACGCTGGGCGGACGTGACCATCGGCACCAGGTCCATACCCTCCAGGCCCGGCCACTCCCGCGCCTCCTCCTTGAGCCCATGGAGGTCGAACTCGCCGCTTCTGGCGTGGGCGATTACGGCATTGGGCATGCCCTTGCTGCGGATTAGCGAGGTCAGCGCGCGGGTATCGATGCCGGAGAGGCCGATGATGCCGCGCGCCTTCAGCCACTGGTCGAGGTGGCGGGTGGCGCGGTAGTTCGAGGGATCGGTGATGGCGGTGCGCAGGATCACCCCGCGCGCGCCCGGCGTTGCCGCCATGTTCACCGTCTCGATATCCTCGTCGTTGGCGCCAACATTGCCGATATGCGGGAATGTGAAGGTAATCAGTTGCCCGGCATAGGAGGGATCGGTGAGGATCTCCTCATAACCGGTCATGGCGGTGTTGAAACAGACTTCGCCGACGGCCTGTCCCTCGGCGCCAAGCCCAAACCCTTCCAGTACCGTTCCATCGGCCAGCACGAGGACTGCGGTCGGCTTGTGGTCCGGCCAGGCGGCAGCGTTTTCTGATGTGGTCATGAGGGCTCTACATAGTCGCGCGCCGTCGCCGCGTCAAAGCCGGAAAGGCCCGATTCACATGCGTTTTCCGCATGTTTCGGGGTGGGGTGGATGCTTCCTGCCAGAACGCCGGTTGTCTCGGTCTGTCGAACGGCCTAGTACCGCCGATCTGAAGTCCCTGCACCACAAGCGGCGAATTCGATCAGGGACTCCAGATCGATAAAGCGGTACTAGAAACAATAAGTTCGCCTCCGCCTTTCCGAAGTTCGTGAAAGCGGTTGCTGCGTTGGAGCACGAACTTCGGAAAGTGGACACTAGATCATCGAACAGAGCCGAAACGAGGATGATTCCCATGCTGCGCGACGACATCAACAACGCGGTCAAGGAGGCGATGAAGGCCAAGGACGAGCGCAAGCTCTCCACGCTGCGGATGGTCAATTCGACCATCAAGAACGCCGATATTGCCGCGCGCGGCGAGGGCAAGCCGCCTTTGTCCGATGCCGACCTTCTCAGCGTGTTGCAGAAGATGATCAAGCAGCGCCAGGAATCGGTCGAACTCTATGAAAAAGGCGGCCGCGCCGAGCTCGCCGCCCAGGAGCGCGAGGAGATCGCGGTGATTTCGGCCTACCTGCCAAAGCAGATGTCCGATGATGACGTGAAAGCTGCGATCGCGGCCGCCATTCAGGAGACCGGGGCAGCCGGCATGAAGGACATGGGCAAGGTGGTGGGCGCCTTGAAAGCGAAATATGCCGGTCAGATGGATTTCGGCAAGGCCAGCGCTTTGGTGAAGGCCGCGCTGACTTCCTGAACTCCCACCGCTTGTTTCGTCGCGTCCTGCCGCCCGCGGCGGGGGCTCCGCTCCCGCCGGGGTTTCCAATTGCGGAACCTTTCGGTCCCTGGAACGTCCAATGGGCTTAAGGTCGTTATCCCACGACCCAACGCCGCGGAGGACGAAATGGCAGATCAGCAAGCTTCGCCGGCAGGCCCCGATCTGTCCCTCGGCGTCCTGCCTTCCGATTTTTCCGGCGCCATGCTGCTCGGGCATGTCGGCGAAGAGGAGGTACTGCTGGTGCGTTCGGGCGCGGAGATATTCGCCATCGACGCACATTGCAGCCATTATCACGGGCCGCTCGCCGAAGGCGTCGTCGACGGCGAGTATGTTCGCTGTCCCTGGCATCACGCCTGCTTCGACTTGCGCACCGGGGAGGCGACCCGTGCGCCGGCGCTCAATGCGCTCGCAGTGTGGCAAGTCGAACGGGACGGCGAGCGGATTGTCGTGAAGCAAAAACGCGAACAGCCGAAGCCGCGCGTCAAGGGCGTCGTCGATGCGCCGTCGCGGATCGTGATCGTCGGCGGCGGCGCGGCGGGCTTTGCCGCCGCCGAGATGCTGCGCCGGCAGGACTACCGCGGCAGCATCGTGATGCTGAGCGGGGAGACCGCGGCGCCGGTCGATCGTCCGAATCTGTCAAAGGACTATCTCGCCGGCAGCGCGCCCGAGGATTGGCTGCCGCTTCGTCCGGACGATTTCTACCGAGAGACGAATATCGATTTGCGCCTGGGGGTCGAGGTCGCCTCGATCGACATCAAGGCAAAACAGGTGCTGCTCGCCGGCGGTGAAGGCATTCCATACGACCGCCTGCTGCTGGCGACGGGCGCGGAACCGGTGCGGCTGCCGATCCCGGGTTCAGATCAACCGCATGTACACCTGCTGCGCTCGCTGAATGATTGCCGCGCCATTATTGCGTCGGCCCAGGGCGCGCGCCGCGCGGTGGTTGTCGGCGCGAGCTTCATCGGACTTGAAGTGGCGGCTTCATTGCGCGCCAGGGAAATCGAGGTGCATGTCGTCGGCCTCGAGCAGCGGCCGATGGAGCGCGTCCTGGGCGCAGAAATGGGCGACTTCGTCCGCGCGCTGCACGAGGAACACGGCGTGATCTTTCACCTGGGCGACACCGTCGCTTCGATCGACGGCAAGCGCGCCCGCTTGAAGAGTGGCGGCGTGATCGAGGCCGATCTCGTCGTCATCGGAGTCGGCGTGAAGCCGCGTCTTGGACTCGCCGAAAGGTGCGGTCTTGCGATCGACCGCGGCGTCAAGGTCGATGCCTATCTCGAAACCAGCGTTCCCGGCATCTATGCCGCGGGCGACATCGCCCGCTGGCCGGACAAGCATTCCGGTGAGGCCATCCGGGTCGAACATTGGGTGGTCGCGGAGCGGCAGGGTCAGGCCGCGGCGCGCAATATGCTGGGGCAGCACGAAGTGTTCGACGACGTGCCGTTCTTCTGGAGCCAGCATTATGATGTGCCGATCAATTATGTCGGCCACGCCGAAAAGTGGGACGAAATCGTCATCGATGGCGATATCGGGGCGAAGGATTGCCTGGTTCGCTACAAGCGCGGCGGGCGGGTGCTCGCGGTCGCTTCGATTTACCGGGATGTCGCCAATCTCGAAGCGGAGATCGCGATGGAAAAGGCGGGCTGAACCAAAATTACCTTCTTCGTCGTGCCTGGGCTTGTTCCGGGCATCCACGTCTTTAAAACTACAGTCACAAGCAAGATGTGGATGGCCGGGCCAGAACCCGGTCATGACGGAGGATGGAGCCGGCCATGCTCACCGAAACCGACGATTACGACCAACTCTGCCGTGAGTTTCGCTGGGAGATCCCGCCGCGCTTCAACATGGCGAGCGCCTGCTGCGACCGCCATGCCGACGGCTCAGGCCGTCTCGCGCTGATCTATGTCGACGAAGACGGCTCCTCGCGCCGCATCTCTTTCGATGAGCTCTCCGAGATGTCGCGCCGCTTCGCCAATGTGCTGAACGCCGACGGGCTGCTGCGCGGCGACCGCGTCGCACTCTTTCTTTCACAGTCGATCGAATTGCCGCTGGCGCATTTGTCGGCGTTTCGTGCCGGCATGATCTCGGTCCCGCTGTTCGCGCTGTTCGGCGAGGACGCGCTGCAATTTCGTCTGGCCAATTCGGGCGCCAGGACCATCGTCACCGATGCTTCCGGCTGGGAGAAGCTGCAAAAAATCCGTAACCGGCTTCCTGATCTGCAAAACGTCTATCTGGTCGGCGACGAGGCGCCCGCGGGCACAAAGGCATTCTGGCCGGCGCTGGAAGCTGCTTCGCCGGACTTCACCACCGTCGATACCGCGGCCGACGACCCCGCGATGATCATCTATACTTCGGGCACCACGGGGAATCCGAAGGGCGCGCTGCATGCCCATCGGGTGCTGCTCGGCCATCTCCCCAATGTCGAGATGATCCACGACTTCTTTCCCAAGGCGGGCGATGTGATGTGGACGCCGGCGGACTGGGCCTGGATCGGAGCCTTGTTCGACGTGCTGTTCCCGGCCCTTTATCACGGCGTGCCGGTGGTCGGGCATCGCGCGAGGAAGTTCGAGCCGCAGGCTGCGATGCAACTGATGGCCGATCACGCCATTCGCAACGTGTTCCTGCCGCCGACCGCGCTGAAGCTGATGCGCCAGGCCGAGGTCAGACATGCGGGGGTCAAGCTGCGCAGCATCTTTTCCGGCGGCGAGGCGCTTGGCGCGGAGCTATTGGACTGGGTGCGTTCCACCTTCGGTATCGAAGTGCACGAGGGCTATGGCCAGACGGAGTGCAATCTGTCGGTCGGCAACAATGCCAGGCTGTTTCCGATCCGACCCGGTTCGATGGGCAAGGCGACGCCGGGGTTCGACGTGCGCATCGTCGACGACAAGGGCAACGAAATGCCGCGCGGGACCCGCGGCATCATCGCCGTCCGCCAGCTCAACCCCGTTACCATGATCGAGTACTGGAAGAACCCGGAAGCGACGCGCAAGAAATACGCCGGCGGCTTTCTGTTGACCGGCGATCTCGGATGGCAGGATGAGGACGGCTATTTCTGGTATTTGAGCCGCGAGGACGACGTCATCACCACGGCCGGCTACCGCGTCGGCCCTTCCGAGATCGAGGATTGCCTGCTGAAGCATCCGGCAGTTGCGATGTCGGCCGTGGTGGGCGTTCCGGATCCGGTCCGCACGGAATCGATCAAGGCCTGGATCGTGCTGCGGCCGGGCTTTGCTCCAGGCGAAGCGTTGGCCCGCGAGATCCAGGACTTTGTGAAGGTCAAACTGGCCGCCCACGAATATCCACGCTTCGTGCAGTTTGCCGACAGCTTGCCGATGACTGCCACCGGCAAGGTGCTGCGGCGGGAATTGAGGTCCCTGGGCTGAACCACGCTGCGGTTGCCCCCGCGCTGCAGCGGGACGACATCAGGACCAAATCCTACTAGTTTGACCCAGATCAACACGTGGGGTCGCAGGCTTGCCTCAATACGACAAAACGGATTTGGGGGACCATGTCGATCTCCGGCAAGCTCGATCCTGTCGTGTGCCGCATCACGGCTGCGGATATTGCGGAAGCCCTGAGCCAGGGCCTGCGCGACTTTCAGGCCAAGCCGCTCTATGGGCTCGCATTTGGCGGCCTCTACGCCGTCGGCGGCATCATCATCCTGCTCTCCCTCACTGCCTTCAAGATGGTGTACCTCGCCTATCCACTGGCCGCTGGCTTTGCCCTGATCGGGCCATTCGTCGCGATCGGGCTTTACGAAGTCAGTCGTCGGCGCGAGACCGGAGAGCCGATTTCTTTCCCGGCGATCTGGTCGACCATCACGTCGCGCAGCGAAATCGGCTGGATGGCCTTCGTCACCTTGTTCATCTTCCTGATCTGGATGTACCAGGTGCGCCTGCTGATCGCGCTGTTGATCGGACTCAACGCCTCGTTTTCCAGCCTTCAGGAGTTCATCCGCGTCGTGCTGACCACCAACGAAGGCCTTGTTTTCCTGGTGGTCGGCAACCTCGTCGGCGCGGCGCTGTCGCTGGTTCTGTTTTCCCTGACCGTGGTGTCGTTTCCGCTCCTGCTCGAGCGCGAGGTCGATTTCATCACCGCCATGATTACGAGCGTGCGCTCGGTGGTGATGAGCCCGCTGCCGATGATCGGATGGGCCGCGGTCGTCGTCGTACTGCTGATGATCTCCGCGTTGCCCTATTTCCTCGGCCTGATCGTGACCCTGCCGGTGCTCGGTCACGCGACCTGGCATCTTTACCGCCGCATCGTGGCGCCGGTCGACGCAGGTTCGCTGTTTGAGTCTCAGACGACGCAGTCAGCCGAACAAGGGAAAGTTTAATGCTGGCCGCGATGGCCGAGCGGCTGCATGCCGGCCTTCTCGATGGCCGTCTTGGCCTGGTCGGATACCAGGAACCCGATCAGCTTCTTCGCCTGCTCCGGATTGTGCGCCGTCTTGACGATCGCCGCCGTAAATACCTGGATGAGCTGCACGTCATCGGGAAGTGCGCCGACCAGCTCGATGCCGGGCTGATGGACCTGTTCGCTGACCGGCCCGAGCGCCAGATCCGCTTCGCCAGCGGCGAGCGCGCCGGTCGCCTCGATGCCGCGCGCGAAGAGTTTTGATGACACCTTGCCGGCGATCCCAAGCCGCGGGAAAACTTCCTTCTTCAGGAAAATGCCGCTGGTGCTTGCCGGCAGCGCCACCAGGCGCGCGCCAAGCACGGCCCGCTTGAAAGCTTCGACGCTGCCGATGTCCGGCTTGGCGCTTCCCTGCCGCACGGCTGCACCCAGCGGCACGCTGGCGAGCTCCGCCTCCGAGCCGTTGACGATCCGCCCCGCCGCTGTCAGTTCATCAAGGCCTTCCTTCGAAAGAATGACCACGTCGACATCCACACCCTGTTCAAGCTGCGACTTGATGGTCTTCGGGCCGGTCCCTTGCGATGCGCCCGACAGCGTGGTCACGGCGACGCCGGTCGCGCGCTCGAACTCCGGCAGTACCTGGCGGTAGGCCAGCGAGAAGCCGCCGGAGATCATGACAGTCAGTTTTTCCATCGCGTAGCCCGGAGATGCAGGAAAGATCGTGAGTTGAACAGCCAGGATGGCCGCGGCACGCTTAAGCATATTCTGTCCCCCGGCAAGACAGCCGGCAGCCAATGAAATCACCGCGACCTAAAACTGCCAGTGGGCGCGGCCTGCAAAGACATTCACCGGGCCGCGGTCGGCGTTGTAGGCGGGATTGTCGATGAACTGATAGTCGAAGGTGAGCCGGGTCGAGGGCGTCAGCGCGTAGCTGTAATAGGCTTCGAAGATGTTCTCGGTGGCGTAGTTCGTCAATCGTCCGTCGCCGACGAGAATGCCGAGGCCTCCGGCATTGAGGAAGGCGACGTGGGCACTGGAGATGCCGTTGACGACGCCGGCAATGCCGATGGTGTCGTCGGGACGCCCCCAGGACTTGCCGCCGATCGAGACGCCCCCGGAGACCGTGCGATCGATATCGGTGAAATCCCAGGGTTCGTGCTGGCCATCGGCCCAGCCGGCGCGGAGAAACACGCCGAGCGTGTCGGTAATCTGCTGTTCCATGTTGAAGCTGACGCCGGGACGGCTGGTATAGGTTCGCACGGCGTTGATGTCGGCCGGCTGTCCTGTGATGGCCGCGAGCGCAACGGCGTCGGAATAAGCACCCATGCTGCCGCGCTCCAGATAGCCGGTGATCTTGATCTTGCCCGGCTGGCCCATCAATTCGTAACGGCGCTCCATTTCGCCGACCATTTCGAACTGCTGGAAGGTCGGATCGAGCGTACCGCCCAGAGGGCTCACGCCGCCCGCCGGAGTGGCGGAAAGATCGAACACGCCCGCGCGCAATGTCCATGGTCCCGTGTACCATTCTCCCGCCGCGCCGTAGCTGTAGCCCCAGCCGTCGCCGGCGTAGTCGAAGGTGCCGGCATTGACCAGCGACCAGTTCAGGAAATCGGCCTTTGCATTATTGGCGTAGCGGTTGGTGTCGAAGATGTCGTTGACGCCGAAACGGCCGACTGTCAGCACCAGCCGGTCGGTCGAGCGCGTCCCCTTGAACTGGGTGAAATCGTCGTCGATGTTTTCGGTCTCGCCGCCGAGATTGACGGTCTGCCGCAGGAAAGCGCGTTGCAGCCGCGCATAAGGGGTTGCCAGCCCCTGCTTGTAGGCTTCGGCGCTGGGAAAACCGGCCACGCCGTGCGAGTTGTTGAAACCAAAGCCCTGGTCGATTTCCGGATTGGCCCAGAATTCAGCGCCCTGCCACAGCTTGACGCCGAGGGAAAGCGTCGTGTCGAAGGTTTCCTCGGCGTCGGCGCCGCCCGAGAGGCTGTTGGGTCCCTCATAGGGCGAGCGGAAGGCGGGATGAGCCTGTTCGACAAAGGTCGTCTGGCCATGCACGGCAAAGATGTCGGCATTTTCCATGAAGCGCGACGGCGCGGCAGCGGCCGGGCGTGACGGATCATCGAAATGGTAGTTCAGAGCGAGCCGGAGTTGATGTTCGGACAATCCGGAGCTGACGCGCTGCCCGAACAGCGGAAAGCTCTCGCTGACGGATGGAAAATCCGTCCACAGATATTCGCCGCGAACCGTCCAGCTCGGTGCGATCGCGGTTTCGATACCGACGCCGGCCGCCCAGCCGAAGCGGTAGAGGAAGCGGTCTTCCGAATTGCCGCTTGCGTCCTGCGTCAGGGTCTCCTGGTCGTAGCTCCACGCCATGCCGCCGGTGGCATAGAACAGCCACTGGCCCGGCGCATAGCCGATGCGGCCGCGCACGGTGCCCGAGGCCAGCACGTTTTCGCTGAAGCTACCGGTCCCGAATGTCGATGAGGCAAAATTCGAAATCCCGCCGGTGGTCAGACCCGTGATGGGATCGGGGTAGGTCGGGAAAGAGCCGTCGGCCTCGACGCCCACCACCAGGCGGTTTCGCAACATCCAATTATATCCGGCCTGCACACCCTCGAACCAGCTTCCGCTTTCCCGGAAGGCATTGGGCGACTGATAGAGTCCGAAGGAACCGGCGCCCGGTGTGCCGCCGCCGGCTGGGCTCAGCGCCCAACCGGAGTTTCCGGTGGCCAGACCGATATGGCCGCCAACGTAAAAGCCGGTCCAGTCATACCCGGCAGGGGGAGGCGGGGCCTTGATCGGCAGATCGGCCGCGCGTGCAGCGGTCATCAGCAACACCAGCGCGAACGCACAGGATGCGCTGAGCCCGCTTGCTCTGCGCAGGGGCACGAAGATGTCAGCACGTTCAACCAAGGCGGCCCCACCATCCGCGCGATGAACTCCTTCCTTGTCATCACCACGGCGCAGGTGTCAATTCGCCGAACGCTCTGGTGAGGTGGAATTCACGCCGTCAAGTTTGGTGAGGTCACTGGCTGAAGCGCGCGTGTGAGCGCATCAAGACCGTCGTTGTGTGTCACGTTATCGCAACATTTCGAACCTCTTCGCGGTGACGCGAAAAGCCGCGAAAGCTCAGGGCGTCCTGATTCCGAGCTTCTTCAGGGCCGTCAGCATGCGCTCGGGCGGAGCCATCCTGACGACCAGCGGCTCACCGGTCTCGAGCAGGCTCTTGAGGCTCGAGAGAATGGCGGGCCACCCCTGACGACCGCCGGAAAGGATATCATCGTCGAGCGGCCGGTCATGCGACTCCGTCATGGTGAGCCGTACCGCATTGCCCAGGGGCTCGATCTCGTAGGTGACGAGCGTTGCGCCCAGTTTTTCGATCAGCTCCGGCCAGTTCACGTTAAACGTGAAGGAGAGCCGGCGATTCGGCACGCACTCGGCCACTTCGCCGCTGATATGCAAGTTGCCATCCGCCGTTCGGACGATATAAGCGCCGCCGACCTTCAGATCGATCTCGACCGAATTGCCGAAGAAATATTTCCGGCTGAATTCGGCCGAGGTCAGTGCCTGCCACACTTTCTCAGGCGTCGAAGCAATGTAGATCGTGTAGACGATCAGCGGTTTGAAGCGGTCGAGGTTCATGGGGATTTGCTCAATCTCACATTTTCAACGCTTCGAAGGGGATTTGCAGCGGTTCGCCGGTCTCCAGCAGGCTCTTGAGGCTGGAGAGGATTGCCGGCCATCCCTTTGAGATCCCTGAGTAGAATTGGCTGCCTTCCGCAAAGCCTTCATGGGTGAGCGTCAGCTTGACGAGCTTGCCAAAGGGTTCGAGCACGAACGTGGCCAGCGCCGGAAACTCGTTCCTGTATTTGTCCGACAGGTTGATGAAGGTGTAGGCGAGGCGGCGCGGCGGATCGCATTCGACGACCTTGCCGGCATCGGAGACGGTGCCGTCGCTGCGTACCATTTCGAAGGACGAACCCACCTTCCAGTCCGACCGCAGCCTTGCGCCAAACCAGTAGCGCGCCGTGAACTCGCCGTCGGTGAGCGCATGCCAAAGCTTTTCCGGCGTGGTCTCGATATAGGTGACGTAGATGAATTCGGGTCCGGACATCTTTATGTTCCTTCGGTGGCTTGCTTCCGGCGTCGTCGCGCGAACGCGGGCGACGCCGGCAGGCAGGTTCAGGCGGTAGCTGTTTCTTTTACAGCGGGCGCCGGCATCGGAATGCCGAGGGTCTTGCCGTTCTCCAAAAGGCTCTTCAGGTTTGCGAGCACCATCGGCCAGCCTTCCGAAATGCCACGGTGGGTCACGCCGGCCTCGTCGAGATTGTCGTGTGTCAGAGTAAGCTTGACGACATTGCCGCGCGGTTCGAGCTCGAAGGTGACACGCGAGGTGCGTTCGCGCCGGAATTCTTCAGTGCAGCCGTTCCAGGTGTAGGCAAGCTTCCTCGGCGGATCCGATATCAACACTTTTCCCTCAAGGCGTTTTTCGCCTGTGAGCGTGAAGCGATAGTCCGATCCGACGCTCCAGTCAGACGCGACGCGATGGTCAAACCAGTAGCGCTCCGTGAAGTCGCCATCGGTAAGCGCCTGCCACAGTTCGTCGGGCGTGGTCTCGATATAGGTGACGTAGACGAAATCCGGCTTACTCATCGCGCTTCTCCAGTTGCCGTTTCAGTTCGCTGAGCGCGGTAAGCTTGCCGCGCTCGAATTTCTTGATCCACCGCTCGCCGATCTGATGGATCGGGACCGGATTGAGGTAGTGCAGCTTCTCGCGGCCGTGCCTGTAGGTGGTGACAAGGTTGGCCTCCTCGAGAATGACGAGGTGTTTGGTGACGGCCTGCCGCGTCATGGCGAGACCCTCGCAGAGTTCGTTCAGCGTCTGTCCGTTCTTGGCGTGCAGCCTGTCGAGCAGCGATCGCCGCGACGCATCGGCGAGGGCTTTGAACACGTCGTCCATAGGGTCAGAAAATATGCAACCAAACGGGTGCATGTCAAGAGGGTATTTTGGCGAGGGCTTGGGCCTGTGTTAGCGCGACAAGCTATTGAACGGACCGAAGGAGCCGACGCCGGAAAACCTGCGCTATCGGAGATTTCGCGGATGTCGATGTCGGCCTTCAACGGCGCGCATACGACGTTTCCGGTGCTGAAGATGCCGATCGCCGAATTCGCCCATGACAAGGATTCGACGCGCGACATCGTCATGATTGTCGACGAGGAGATCGTCGACGAATGCGCAGAGCCGCGGCAGATGGTGTGGTTCGTCGACGTCACGATCGAGAAGACCCCGATGGTGATCTCGAGCTACACGGCGAAGGAAGCGAACGGCAATTTCTTCGAGCGGGGCGGGCGGTTCGGCTCGCACGCCTCGAATGAAAGCATGGCCCCGGTCTGCTACAAGAAGATGGCGTTCATCTCCGTCTTCAATGCCGGCGTGCGCGCGCTCGACATCCGCGATCCCTATCACCCGACCGAAGTCGGCTACTTCATCCCCGCGATCACGGCCAATATCGACAAGCGCTGCGTCAAGGTCGACGGCAAGGATCGTTGCAAGGTCGCGATCCAGACCAACAACGTCGAGACCGACGACCGCAGCTATATCTACATCGTCGACCGCGCCAATACCGGCATGCACACTCTGGAATTGACCGGCGAGTCGCGTAAGATTGCGGGGTTGCCGTAGCAAGTGAGATTCGTCATTGCGAGCGTTGGCGGTGCAATCCAGCCTTGTCATTCGGGGGCTTGCGAGAGCGCGAATCCATTTATCGACGAACGCGAACGGCTCAATGGATTCCGGGTTCGCTCGCTTCGCTTGCGCCCCGGAATGACGAAGAGTAGGTGAAACCCGTGTCCCTTCAGCTTTACCTCGCCTATGTCGCCGCCTCTGTCGCGCTGGCACTGTTACCCGGCCCGATCGTGACGCTCGTGATAGCCAACGGCCTGCGCCATGGCACTCGGGCGGCGCTGACCAATATCGCCGGCGTGCAGGCGGCGCTCTTGATCGTGATCGCCGTGGTCGCAATCGGACTGGCCTCGCTGATGGCGACCATGGGTTATTGGTTTGACTGGGTGCGCTTTGCCGGTGCCATCTATCTGGTCTGGCTCGGCATCAGGCTGATCCGCGCGCCGGTTGAGGGCATGGAGGCGGAGGCGCCGCCGCCACCTCGCGGCGGATTTTTTCTGCAAGGTTTTCTGGTCGCGCTCAGTAACCCCAAGCTGCTGGTGTTCTTCGGCGCCTTCATTCCGCAGTTCGTGGATATGAGCCGCGATCACCTGCCGCAGGTTGCCCTGCTCGGCGTCACCTTCATGGTCGTCGCGGGGCTGACGGATGCGACCTATGCGTTGCTTGCCGGGCGCGTGCGATCATTCTTCTCGGCGCGGCGGACGCGGGCTTTGTCGCGCGTGTCCGGCGGCTTCATGATCGGCGGCGGCGTCTGGCTCGCGTTGACGCGCGCGAAGTAACTTTAGACCGGCAGCAGACCTTGCGCGCGCAGCGTCGCTTCGATTTCGGTAAAGATCGCGCCCAGCCGATCCGCCCACTGCCCCTGGCCGGACTGATCGCCGATCAGGTCCTGGCGGATCTCGATGCCGGTATTCATCAGCGAGCGCGCTTCGCCGTGCACGGGGATCGTGTAATCGGTCTCGTTACTCACCGCATACGGTTCGTTGTCGCCGACCACCAGGTCGCCTTGCGCGCGTAAGGCGCTCAGCAAGAGCGGCGGCAGGCGCGAGTCGCGCTGATATAGCGTGCCGACATGCCAGGGCCGCTTGATGCCGGCATAGACCGGCGTGAAGCTGTGCAGCGACAGCAGCACGGTCGGAATACCATCGCGCAGCCGCTGATCGATCACTTCCGTGATGCGGCGGTGATAGGGACCAAACACTTCACGCCGCCGCGCCTCCACGGCCTCGCGCGCCAACCCCTCATTGCCGGGAATGGTGGTGGCTTCGCTGATCAGCGGGATCGATCCCGGCGAGGTAAACGGGCGATTGCAGTCGATGACGAGCCGCGAATAGCGCTGCGCGATCAGATGCGCGTCCAGCCGTTCGGACAAGGCGCGCGCCACGCCGGCTATGCCGATATCCAAGGCGATATGCCGCGTCAGTTCGCTCTCGGGCAGGCCGAGATCGCCGAGACGCCGGGGGATGGCGCGGCCGAAGTGGTCCGAGGTCAGAAGAAACGGCGAGCGGCCGGAAGGGTTCTGCTCCACGACCGGCGGTGCATCCTCGTCACCGAGAAGTGAGGATGTTTCGCCGCCGCCATCCAACACCATTTTTGCCTGTCCGATCTGCCTGTTCAGGTGGTTTTCGATTCCGACATTCGCACTGCTTCGCTTCGCCCGCAATGACGTGTAAGACGAGACCATGACTGACCTTCTCTTCGTTTATGGCACGCTGATGCGCGGCTATTCGCACCCGATGGCGCGGCTGTTGTCGGCCAATGCCGACTTTCTTGGGCAGGCGAGCTGCCGCGGAAGGCTGTACAAGGTGAAGCACTATCCCGGCCTGGTGCTGTCGGACGCGGCCGGCGAGATGGTTTTCGGCGAGCTCTATCGCCTGCGCGCTGTCGAGGATCTCCTGCGCGAATTCGACATGTACGAGGCTTGCGGCGAAGGATTTCCCGAGCCGACGCAATATGTGCGGCAGATGCTGACGGTCACGCTCGCCGAGGGCGTCACACGCGAGGCCTGGACCTATATCTACAACTGGCCGGTTACGGGACTGTCCCGGATCGAATCGGGGCGGTTCTTGTGACGCCGTCATTGCGGATTCGCGCCATACGCGCCGGAACCAACGATCAGAAAGCCCTGTGAATAGCGGCAAGAAGGCCGATATTGTTACCGGTTTCGGTAATCCGCGCCCTATATCTCTAGCCGTTCGGCCCAACTTCAACCCTGCGCCAGCATCACCCATGCGCTTTACGCCCCAATTCCTCGAAGAGCTGAAGGCGCGCCTTCCGGTATCGGAAGTCGTGGGCCGGCGCGTGAAGCTGAAGAAGGCCGGCCGCGAGTTTAAAGGGCTGTCGCCGTTCCAGCAGGAAAAGACGCCGTCGTTCACCGTCAACGATCAGAAACAATTTTATCACGACTTCTCGACCGGCAAGCACGGCAACATCTTCGATTTCCTGATGGAGACCGAAGGTGTGACGTTTCCCGAGGCCGTCGAGCGGCTTGCCGCGATGGCGGGACTTGCCCTGCCGGCGGCAACGCCCGATGCCGCGCGCCATGAGGCGCGGCGCAGGACGCTGCACGATGTGATGGAACTGGCGTCGAAATTCTTTGCCGATACGCTCGCCTCGAGAAACGGCGCCAAGGCGCGCGGCTATCTCGCCGATCGCGCCATCTCGCCGGCTACGCAGGTGCAGTTCCGCCTCGGCTACGCGCCGCCCGATCGTTTCGCGCTCAAGGAGCATCTCGGCAATCAGGGCGTCCCGGTCGAGGACATGGTCGAGACGGGGCTCTTGATCGGCGGCGACGATATTCCCGTGCCTTACGATCGCTTCCGCGACCGCGTGATGTTTCCGATCACGGATGCCCGCGGCCGCGTGATCGCGTTTGGCGGTCGCGCGCTCGAAAAGGACGTGCCGGCGAAATACCTGAACTCGCCGGAAACGCCGCTGTTTCACAAGGGCGACAATCTCTACAATCTTGCCACCGCGCGGCAGGCCGCGCATGACGGCAGCCCGATCGTCGTGGTGGAAGGCTATGTCGACGTCATCGCCATGGTCGGCGTCGGCTATCCCGGCAGCGTCGCGCCGCTCGGCACCGCGCTCACCGAAAACCAGCTCGCGTTGCTCTGGAAAATGGCGGATGAGCCGATCCTGTGTTTTGACGGCGACCGCGCCGGGCAGAAGGCGGCGTGGCGCGCCGCTGATCTGGCCCTGCCGCACCTTGCGCCCGGCAAGAGCCTCCGTTTCGCGCTGCTGCCCGAAGGCCAGGACCCCGACGATCTCGCCCGGTCGGGCGGACGCGCCGCGATCGAGGACGTGATCGCGGGCTCACGCGGTCTCGCCGAGATGATCTGGTCGCACGAAATCGAGGGCGGCAATTTTGCGACGCCGGAGCGGCGGGCGGCGCTGGAGAAGCGCATCGGCGAGATCGCCAATTCCATCCGCGACGAGGTGGTGCGGCGTTACTATCGCCAGGATTTTTCGGAGCGCCTGGGGCGCATGTTTGCGCCGGAGGTGGTGCGCAGCCCCTATGGCGGCGGCCGGCCGGGAGGAGGAAATTTCGGCGAATCACCCCGGCGTTTTGCCTCCCGCCCCGGCCAAAACCCCGGCCGATTTGATGCTGCCGGCCGCCGTCCACAGGGCCCCAGCGCTTCGCTGCGCGGCCCCTATCAGCCGGCAAGTTCGCAACTCGCGGCGAGCCCCTTGCTCCGCGGCCAGCGCAGCGCCATCTCCCGCCGCGAGGCGCTGATCCTGCAATGCCTCATCAACCACCCCTGGCTCTTGCACGACCACCTCGAAGAAGCGGCTGCGCTCGAACTGCCGCACCCGGAGGCGCATAGACTGCGGGCCGGGATCATCGCCGCCTTTGCGGCCGACCATCACCATTCGATCGACCCTTCCGAGCAGAGCGAAAAGCTCCGCGCCGATCTCCTCAAGGGCGGATTTTCAAAGGAACTTCAAAGAGTTGATGGTGCGATCACGACCGCTGCGGTGTGGGGGGCGAAAGCCGGCGCGGCGCGGGACGATGTTCTTTCCACCTGGCACCAGCTCGTCTCCTTGCATCGCCAATACCACTCCTTACTTAGGGAGCTAAAGGACGCCGAACTCGCGCTGGGCGAGGACACGAGCGAGGCCAATCTGGCGTGGCTGCGTGACATCAAGGCCCGGCTTTCCGAAATGGACGGGACCGAGGCCATGATCGACGGATTTGGTGAATTATCCGGACGATTGCGGGGTAGCCCATGAGCTTGAATTTAATGCGGACCGCGGCTATCGGAACCGCAAAAAGACTCGCCAAACCCGGGGTTTGGCTGCAAAAACAGGGTTAAGCGACGCTTAATGGCTTTGAGGCATTTTCTGATCTAGCGGACGGTCGGCTGTCCTTACGAGAGGCGTCTGGAATAAGCAGGACGCTCATCCCTGTTCGGGTAGCCGGCACCGCCATTTCCGCAAGCTGCGTTCAAGGCCAGTTGTGTGAAATCGGAGACGAGCGAACTGGGGTGGCGAAACTCGGCGCCGCCCTTTCGCGTCATGAGTAAGTTGAAGCGTTTCGCGACGGGCTTGGCCCCTTAGGTCGGGACGCGGTTGGGAGCTTTTGAATGGCCAGCAAGGCGAAGATGGTTCAGGTCAAGGAAAAAGAAAAAGACGAGAAGGTCGCCGACGCGCCTGAGAAGGATTCGCCCGACGCGCCTTCGCCGTTGCTCGACCTGTCGGATGCCGCGGTCAAGAAGATGATCAAGCAGGCCAAGAAGCGCGGCTTCGTGACCTTCGATCAGCTTAACGAGGTGCTGCCCTCCGACACCACTTCGCCCGAGCAGATCGAGGACATCATGTCGATGCTCTCCGACATGGGCATCAATGTCACCGAGGCCGACGACGACGCCGAGGAAGAAAAACAGGAAGACGCCGACGACGATACCGACAACGAGCTTGTCGAGGTCACGTCGAAGGCCGTCACCGAGGTCAAGAAATCCGAGCCTGGCGAACGCACCGACGATCCCGTGCGCATGTATCTGCGCGAGATGGGCACGGTGGAGCTGTTGTCGCGCGAGGGCGAAATCGCGATCGCCAAGCGCATCGAGGCCGGCCGCGAGGCAATGATCGCAGGCTTGTGCGAAAGCCCGCTCACCTTCCAGGCCATCATCATCTGGCGCGACGAACTCAACGAAGGAAAGATCTTCCTTCGCGACATCATCGATCTCGAGGCCACCTATGCCGGCCCCGATGCCAAAAACAACCTCAATCCCGCCATGATCGGTGCCGATGGCCAGCCGGCCGCCGAAGGCGAAGCCGCCAATGGCAGCGGCAACGGTGGGGCGATGCCTGCTTCAGCCGCGCCGCCCGCCGCGCCGCCATCGCCGACCCCGTTCCGTCCCGCGCCGGCCGCCGGTGCCGACGGCGAGGAGAAGGATCCCGGCGAGGCCGCTGCTGAAGCCGACATGGACGACGACGAATTCGAAAACCAGATGTCGCTCGCGGCGATCGAGGCCGAGCTGAAGCCGAAAGTGGTCGAAACCTTCGACAAGATCGCCGACAACTACAAGAAGCTGCGGCGGCTGCAGGAGCAGGACATTGCCAACCAGCTCGAGAGCACCTCGCACGGGCCGTCGCTCTCGCCGCATCAGGAGCGCAAGTACAAGAAGCTGAAGGACGAGATCATCGTCGAGGTGAAGTCGCTGCGGCTGAACCAGGCGCGCATCGATTCCCTCGTCGAGCAGCTCTACGACATCAACAAGAAGCTCGTCTCCTTCGAGGGCCGCCTGCTTCGCCTCGGCGACAGCCACGGCGTGGCGCGCGACGACTTCCTGCGCAATTATCAGGGGTCGGAGCTCGATCCACGCTGGCTCAACCGTGTCTCGAAACTCGCCGCCAAGGGCTGGAAGAATTTCGTCCATCACGAGAAGGATCGCATCAAGGAACTGCGCGGCGAGATTCAGCAGCTCGCCGCCTTGACCGGCCTCGAGATCGGCGAATTCCGCAAGATCGTGCATGGCGTACAGAAGGGCGAGCGCGAGGCACGCCAGGCCAAGAAGGAAATGGTGGAAGCCAACCTTCGCCTCGTGATCTCGATCGCCAAGAAATACACCAACCGCGGCTTGCAGTTCCTCGACCTGATCCAGGAAGGCAATATCGGCCTGATGAAGGCGGTCGACAAATTCGAATACCGCCGCGGCTACAAGTTCTCGACTTACGCCACATGGTGGATCCGGCAGGCGATCACGCGCTCGATCGCTGACCAGGCGCGCACCATCCGCATTCCCGTGCACATGATCGAGACGATCAACAAGATCGTAAGGACCTCGCGGCAGATGCTCAACGAGATCGGCCGCGAGCCGACGCCGGAAGAACTGGCCGAGAAGCTCGGCATGCCGCTGGAGAAAGTGCGCAAGGTTCTCAAGATCGCGAAAGAGCCGCTGTCGCTGGAAACGCCGGTTGGTGACGAGGAGGACTCGCACCTCGGCGACTTCATCGAGGACAAGAATGCGATCCTGCCGATCGATGCGGCGATCCAGTCGAACCTGCGCGAGACCACCACGCGCGTGCTCGCCTCGCTCACGCCGCGCGAAGAGCGCGTGTTGCGCATGCGCTTCGGCATCGGCATGAACACCGACCATACGCTGGAAGAAGTCGGCCAGCAGTTCTCGGTGACGCGCGAACGCATCCGCCAGATCGAGGCCAAGGCGCTGCGCAAGCTCAAGCATCCGTCAAGGTCGCGGAAGCTGCGCTCGTTCCTGGATAACTGATTTCAGACATCGTCATGCCCGGGGAAGCCCCGCGCATCGATCGAGACAGAATGGCGGGCCGAAAGCCCGCCATTCTATTTTCGGCTGCGAAGGCGCGATGATTTGAGCTCCCTTCCGCACCAATCGAGCTGCCTGGCGCCGACGTTCCTGTTGACAGACGTGATCCGGGCAATAATCGATCGCGCAATGTCGTCATCGTGTGGCATGATTGGTGAATTAGGAACCAATACTGCTGGCTCGGCTTTTTTCAGAACAATTGCAGCGTCGCGTTTTTTGAGAGACGCCCATGGCCCTCGAAATTCTTTTTCGCAGCCGCAGAGACGGCGGCCGATCGCTTATGGGTGATCGCCGGAACGGTTCGGACCGATTTCCAAGACCCTTGGGTGTAATTGATCAGGACACCGCCGATCGCACTCGACCTGCAAACGATAACGGCCAGGCCTGGCCGCTGATCGCGTTCCCGGACCGGTGGTATTGCTGTTAGAGCATGATCCGGAAAGGCGTGCAGCGGCTTTCCGGATCATGCTCGATCAA
>NZ_DAIDJE010000061.1 GCF_027451485.1 Bradyrhizobium sp. | reverse complement strand
GTTTGCGCGGGTGCTTCTGATCCCCTCCCCTGACAGAGAAGGATAAGAAGTACAGCCCGCATCGGTAACGGCGCGGGGCAAGCACCAGCCCGCGTTGCAGTTTCCGGTTCACCTTTCAAACAGCGGACGTGCGCTCGCATTCTCACGGCGCGATTGCACCTTGAGTCTTGCTCGAACCATCGTCCATCGAATGATGGAGGGCGCAGGGAATGCCGGGTGATCAGGCTCACCCGCAGCCTCGTGTGCAAGTGAAGAAAGCACACGAGTTAGTCACCACAGGTTCGCCGAACATTCCGGCATTCCCTGCACGATGGTTTTACGGGTTCCTTCGGGCTCTCTCTGGTGATCGGGCTTTCTTGTCACCATCCCTAGTGCAATGCGTCAGCATTGTCACTGAGTTGATACCAGCGTCGAGGCATCAAGACCACACGACTTCGCCGTCCGCGACCGGCGCCGCTCGTCTGGCAGCACCAACGCGTCCATCGCATCCTACGCCCAACGTTCGTGACGATCGGCCAAACGCCCCTCTGGCGAGCACAGGATGGCGCGGGCTTGTAGAGATGATTTGCCCGACGGGGTGAGCGAAATATCTTTCGCAAGAGGCCTTGCGCGTCCGAGCAAATCATCCGTGGCAAGCTCACAATCAGAGGCCACCCGTGTCCGGTTCGAGGGTGGAAGCGGTCGTGCTTTGTCAGCACGATCACATCGCATTTTGACCCAACTCGGACTATCGAACTGACGGTGTGACACCTGCATTTTTTCGCATCGGCGGTTGAAAAACGCGCATTCAACTTCGTGCTGTTCAGGACTACGGTCGCGCTGGTTACGAAAGAGGGATCGCGAATGAGCGGGATTATACACAAGGTAGCCCTTATCCTTGGAGGCGCCGGTGGCATCGGATCGGCAGCGGCTCAGGATCTTGCAGCAAAAGGAGCAAAGGTGGCGGTCGCGGATATCAATGCAGCCAAGGCCGAGATTGTCGCCAAAACGATAGAGAGCAAGGGCGGCATCGCTCGCGCGTACCCGGTCGACATTACCAAGAAAGACCAAGTACAAACCCTTGTTGAGCACATCGTACGCGATTTTGGCTCGCTAGATGCGCTGATCAATTGCGCCGGAATAATGTTCGTTCGCCCCCTAAAGGAGATCAACACGACAGAATGGGAGACGACGATCGATTTGAATGTTAAGGGGGCATTGTGGGCTATCGCCGCCATTCTTCCTGTGTTCCTGGAACAGCAGCGAGGGCATGTAATCAACATCAGCTCCGTCCACGGACTAAAGGTATTTTCTCCGGGCGGCGCTGTGCATTCGGCCTCCAAGTTTGCTCTTCGAGCGCTATCCGAGGGTTTGAGAGCCGAACTCGCAAGTACGCCCATACGGTCCAGCCTGATCACGCCGGGTGCCGTTGACACCGGCATACAATACAAGACGACGGGCTCCGACAGCGCCCGCATGCTTGAGATCTATAAGAATGCAATTCCGGCCGAAGCCGTGGCTCGTGCAATCACGTTCGCGATGGAGCAGCCTGCCAATGTCGACGTGAACGAGATAGTGATCCGCCCAACTGCTCAAGCAATTTAAACACGCTTTCAAATTTCCAGGCGCGACGTTAGCCGACAAGAGATGATCTCGCGATGCGGCTTTCTATCGCTTCTTATCGAAGAATCCAGGCTCCTTGGCAAAGATCGAAGCGATATGCTCCGCAACCGTTTTTATGTGGAGGCTTTCTCGATCTTGGCGTCGGATGATTAGCCAAAGCTCGCGAGTTGGTGGCTCGAGGTCCAACTCGCAGATTACGAGTCTGTCGTCCATTTTTCCGATGAAATGCGGAAGAAGCGCAATTCCAGCACCCGCTCTTGCCGCGGCCGATTGAGAAGATTGACTGTTCGTCCGAAATGATATGCGTCTATGAGCGAAGTGTTCGGCCAGCCAAAGCGCTTCTGGCAAATGGGCGTTTGCCTCGTCAAATCCAACGAAAGTTGGATCTGCGCCGGCGTTAAGGCGACGCCTGTATTCAGCGTTAGCGTAGAACCCGAATTCGATCGATCGCAACCGCTTGGCAAGAACGTCACCATCCCGGGGGCGCCCAAAGCGGAGAGCAATGTCGGCTTCATGCCGCTCCAGGCTCACCGCCCGAAAGTCGGTCGCCAGATTGATGTCGATCCCTGGATATTTCCCACAAAGACCAGCGAGACGGGAAGCGAGAAAATGCTGTGAGAGACTTGGTGGCGCATTGACGCGAACAAGCCCCACAGGTCGGTCGTCCCCGCCTCCGCGGCTCAGATTGGCCGCCGCCGTCTCCATTTCCTTAGCTGGCCCGAGCAACCGCGTACCTGCCGGGGTAAGCACGTAGCCATCAATACGCCGCTCCACCAACCGCTCGCCCAAAGACCGTTCCAAAGAGCGCACGCGGCGGGCGACTGTCGCATGATTTACCGACAATACGCGTGCGGCGGCTGACAAACTGCCGTAGCGGGCAAGCGCGAGAAAAACGCGCACATCCTCCCAATCAAGCTCTGTGCGTTTTTTATCAGCCATTGATGAAGGATAGAGGATTTCTCGCAGATCGCCAGGAGGTTATCTGCGGTTGGCTTAACATCGAAGAGAGCGCTATGCCCCGTTCTATCACTCTCACCTTGATTGGTGGTCCCACCGTGCTCATCGAGTACGACGGCTATCGTTTACTCACAGATCCGACCTTCGACCCTCCAGGCCAATACCAAGGCGCGCACAGCTCTGTAAAGCACGTCAAAACTGAAGGGCCAAGCATCTCGATAGACGAGATTGGCGAACTAGACGCAGTCTTGCTGAGCCACGATCATCATTTCGACAATCTCGATAACTCGGGGCGCTCACTGTTGCCGATGGTCAGCGCGGTTTATACGACGAGGTCTGGGGCTCAGCGTCTTGGTGAAAATACTGTCGGCCTAGACCCATTTGAAAGCAGATTGCTCCAGAAAGACGGTCGGCAAGCGTTGACCGTGACCGCCACCCCCGCGCGCCATGGCCCCATCGGTATTGATGTTGGAGATGTCGTAGGCTTCGCTCTCGGAACTGAGACGCACGGCGACTTGGTCTACATTACAGGCGATACTCTCTGGTTCGATGGCACGGCTGAGGTGGCGCGGAGGTTTTCGCCGAGGGTCGTCATCCTGCATGCTGGTGCAGCCGAACCTCGCGGCCGGTTTCACATGACGATGGGGAGCGAAGACTCCCTGGAGGCTGCACACGCGTTTCCAAATGCGGCTTTAGTATCGGTGCACAATGAGGGTTGGGGACATTTGCGCGAAACTCAGGATCAACTCGCCCACGTTTTCGCGTCATTCAACCTGTCCAACCGTCTAAGCCGGTTTGAGAAAGGCAAACCTCTGAGCATTTCATGGTAAGGGCGCTTCAAGTCCAAGCGGCAAACTTCTAACTACTCAGTTCTGCTATCGGCCCGTCGCCGACATCGAAACCCCACGAGGTCCGCTTCCTGGGCTTGAGCAGACGCAGGCTGGGTCGGCGCTCGACTTCGGTTTGTGACCCACAAACGAAGTCCGACTCTGTTCTGAAATAGTCGACCGTGAAGAACTGACGCGGCGCCCAGCTCAAGCGGTGTTTTGAGCCTGGATGACGGTATGCATGAAGGCTCGGATGATGACACGCAACAGTTCTGCGAGCCACCGCAGCAGCAGGCTGAAGTTATAGCCAGCTGCGGCGAGAACAGCGTTGATGCGGTCGCCGAGGCGTCCCTTGAGATAATTGCGGTCCATGCGGTGCTCGGCCTTGAGGTGCCCGATGACGGGTTCAACAGCCGCGCAGCGCTTCATCTCGCGACGGATGGAAGCGGTGACGCGGCGGACCTGACCCGAGATCCAGACCCTGAACCGATGCGGGTGATTGTGACCGCGATACCCTTTGTCGACGTGGATACGGCGAGCCTCCACACCGGTGAGCTTCTCCATATCGGCGATCACGGGACCGAGCGTGTGCCCATCGAAGGGATTGCCATGCAGGGCCTTGGCGTGGAGCACGAACTGCCCGCCCTTTGGAGATGTCACGGGCGTGGCGATACTGACCTTGCAGCCGAACTCATAGGGCGCGCGGGCTTTGCCCTTGCCGATGCACTCCACCTCCGGGGCATGTAACGCATAGACCTTTGGACCGCGCTGATGCTGATCCTGGCTGCGCACCTGCTGCGCTAAAGCGAGCAACGGGCCGAAGCGAGCTTCCAGCACCGGATCGCCATCAATCTTGCGGCGGATGTCGCGGATGATCCGGCCAAGCCGTATCCGCAGGAACTTGAGCTGGCGCCGGGCGCGTTTGAACTGGTGGGCGTGGGTATAGCGGCCGACCATAATGGCGGCGCGCTTGGCCAGGCGCAGATAGCTCTGGCGCAGCGGCACACGGTTGCGCCTGGCAAGCCCAACCAGCTTGATGATTGCCCGGTGCACCAGCCGCGCGTCGGTCGGATGCGCAACCGCCTTGGGCTGCACCGTGGTATCGACGACCACCCGTTTTGGTCCTTGGGACAGACTTTCCTGGATCAACGCGACGAGCTGTTCTTCGCCGAGCCGCTGCCGCCAGCGTGTCATCGACGATCGATCAAACGGCAGACGGTGGCAGAAGCTCAATTCGCCGCAAAATTATTGGTAGTAGGGATTCTCGATCCAGCGAGCGCACAGCACCTCATCTGACAGGTTGTGCATGTGCTTCAAAATGAACAGGCCAGCGACAAGCCGCGTCGGCAAGCCCGGTTGCCCAGACCCTGCCTGGCACACCGAACTGAAGCGCTCATTCAGGATGTTCCAGTCGACCAGCCCCGCCAACCGCACCAGCGGATGACCCATGTCGATGATCTGATCGAGAGCCGGAAGCAACAGGTCTTTCTGGCGATCATCCCGCGGTTTGCTCATCGCATCCCCCAACGTCGACGACGCCGTCAGGGAATCACGAATCGCCCAAAAGCAAAATCCAAAAACGCAAGAAAGCCAGGTCCAACACCTCGCTTTCCTGCAAAATCGAATACTATATCAAGGCCAATTCTGCTTATTTCTCAGGCCAGTCCGCATTCTTCACGGACGACGAAATAGTCCGCTGATTGGGGTCGAGCTGACGCTACTGACCTGACGCTCTAGACGTCGTTCATGACCCGAAACCCGCGTCGATCAATTCCCAAAGTTGCCGCGGGCAGAAAGATCCTCAATCCAGCTTCACTTCCATGCCGCGTTTCACACCGGGCCGCGCCATCAGCGTTTCGTACCAGCGCTTCACGCTGGGAAAGTCCGAAAGATCGACCTTGTGGCGCGGATGACGCCAGGCCCAGCCGAGGATCGCGAAATCGGCAACCGACAGCGCGCCGGCGACGAACTCGCGGTCAGTAAGCCGCCGGTCCAGCACGCCGTAGAGACGGCGCGTCTCGGCCATATACCGCTTCAGCCCATAGGCACGATCCTGCTCGTTCTCCAGCGCAATGAAATGATGCACCTGGCCAGGAAACGGCCCAAAGCCGCCCATCTGCCACATCAGCCATTCATAGACCGGAATGCGCTCGACGAGCGGCAACGGTAAGAACTTGCCGGTCTTTTCGCCGAGATAGAGCAGGATCGCGCCGGATTCGAACACGCTGACGCGCCGGCCGCCCGGGCCATCGGGATCGACGATGGCCGGAATCTTGTTGTTGGGGCTGATCGCCAGAAACGAGGGCGCCATCTGCTCGCCCTTGGTGATGTCGACCGGAAAGACCTTGTAGGGCAGTCCCATTTCCTCCAGCGCCACGCTGATCTTGCGGCCGTTCGGCGTATTCCAGGTGTGGAGTTCGATGCTCATTTGCGGGCCCTCAAGGCGTTGCGGTTGAGGCGTCTGTAGCATTCCCGATTGCTCACGCAAAACGGCCCGGTTCCCCCTGTTGATGTCGTAGTCAGGGCACTGGCATTGCCGCTCGACCGCGCATAAATTGCGCCACCCGATACGGAGATCACTGTTGTCCAAATCCGCTTCCCGCGCCCGCCTCGTCGAGATCATTCGCAAGCGCTCCTTTGGGCGTGGCGAGATCACGCTGGCTTCCGGGCGCAAGAGCGACTTCTACTTCAATCTCAAGCCAACAATGCTGGATCCCGAAGGCGCCGCGCTGCTGGCCGAGTTGACCTATGAGGCGCTCAAGGACGAGGGCCTCGACTATATCGGGGGGCTGGAGATGGGTGCGGTGCCGCTGGCCGGCGCGGTCGCCCAGATCTCGTGGCTCAAGGGCCATCCGATTGCAGCCTTCTTTGTCCGCAAGAAGCCGAAGGAACACGGCGCCCGGCTTGCGGTCGAAGGCCTCGCCAAGAACGAGAGCCTGCAGGGCAAGCGCGTGGTGATCGTGGAGGATGTCACCACGACCGGCGATTCAGCGCTCAAGGCGGTCGAAGCCGTACGGGACGCCGGCGGTGAAGTCGTTCTGGTTCTGACGATGGTGGATCGTCAGGAGGGTGCCGTCGAGAACTTTGCGCAGGCCGGCCTCGCCTTCCGCTGGCTGTTCCAGGCAAGCGAATACCTGAAGGAATAGGATAGCGAAGCACCGCGCGAGTCTTCAAAAGAGCACTTTTTGGCCTCGCTCCCGCCCTTGCTCATAGCTCGTTTACCATACCGCACTAACGTCAACCGCGCCGGGCCCTGAGCTGCCTTGGCGTTAAGATTTGGTATCGGTGGAGTAAGCGCGTTGGGTATCGAGTCGATTGATCAGCGCAGGCAGCCTCGCTGGGCATCCGTTGCCGCCATTCTCCTCGTCAGCAGCCTTGGCCTGTTGCCAGGCCAAGCTTGCGCCGAGGGTCTGTTCGACCTCTTTTTCGGCGGCTTGCGGAAACTGCAACATCAGGCATCGTCATCGCAGGCGAACTTCTTCGCCGATCCCTTTCAGCAGAACCAGCAGCCGGCGCGGTCGGTGACCTTGAGCGGCCCTGCCTTTTGCGTGCGAAGCTGCGACGGCAAATATTTTCCGCTGGCGCGCGGTAACGCCTCCCCGGTTCAGATCTGCCAGGCCTTTTGTCCGGCAAGCCCGACCCAGGTCTTCTATGGCAACAATATCGATAGCGCCACCAGCGCGACCGGCGAACGCTACGCCGACAGCGAAAATGCCTTCGCCTATCGCAAGGCGCTGCGCGCCGACTGCACCTGCAATGGCCGCGACGCGGCGGGCCTGGCGCCCGTCGATCTGACGATGGATTCCTCGCTCCGCGCCGGCGACGTGATCGCCACCACCGATGGGCTGGTGGCCTATTCCGGCATCAAGGTCGGCAACAACAACAGCCCGGACTTCATTCCGGTTGCCAGCTATCCCGGCCTGACGCCGGAGGTGCGCGCCCGCCTGGGTGCGATGAAGGTGTCGCCGGTCGCACCCGATGCGTCCGGCTACGGCGCCCCGACGTTGGAGAGCGCCAGCGACGTGAGCGCGCCGGCGGCCAAGCCGGTTCCAGCGCGCGACAATCACGCAGCGTTAAATTGACGGCCCTGCGGTCAACCGGCGTTCTGGAGGGCTCCGGCCATGACAGACAATCTTCTTACCTTCCCACTATGACGCCGATCACGTTCGGCGCGGCGCGGTATTTTTCCTCGATCTGAGCGCGCGCCGCAGCGCGGTTTTCCACCGTGAGCAGGCCGCGCTTCTCGGCCAGAATCATCCAGCAATACCCCCACCAGTCGGTCAGCATGCCTTCGTCGTCCACGAGGTCGTAGCCTTGCTCCGCCGCAAAGATGCGCGCCTGCGCTTCGTCGAGCGAATCCAGAAAGGCGTGGTCCTCATCCGAGAAAAGCTCGTCGCTGATATCGTCGGTGGTGTAGCCCCAGACCGACTGACAGACGGCGTTGAACTCCCGGTCGATTGCGTCGTCATCGACCGGCTGGCGGCGCGAGGCTTTGTGCAGCCGTGACAGCGAGCGGGCGAAGTCGGCGATACGGGTCAAGGCGAATTGATCAAAGGCGATGGTGGACATGTTGTCCTCGGCAAGCTCCACAGACCATAGATGTGGTATTGGGACGTCGCGAATCACTATGATATATCAAAGACTTGCTAAAGTGTTCTTAATTCGTTCCAAACTCAGTGCTGCTGCCCAAGGTTGAGCGCCATGAACGCAAGTGGGAAATGGGAACGTCAACCAGAAATCATCGAACTTGGCCGTCGGTACGGTCCTATGATGGCAAGCTGGTTCCCCTTCGACAGCCGTCGCGCCACCATGAGAACACCGAAGCGCCGTTAGGCGCTCACCGACGCGAGAATACGCGCAAGAATAAACGTTATCGGCAACGAGCGGTTGGATGCGCGGCATGAGGTGGAACCCCGGTCCGGTCCTTGCATGAAAGCTGTGCATTCCCAGCTACCGCAAATCGCGGGGGTTCGATCCCGGCGCAAGGTACGGTATCCTAGTTTTTGTCGCAGGATTTGCATTTGCCAGAGCCGTCACATCCAGTGAATTCGCCGGCAGGCCAGCCCATCGATGAGCTGGCGCTGTCGGAAATCAAGAGCGCCATTCTTGCCAAGCTCCGGCTTGCCCTCGGCAAGGACGCCGGCATGGCCACCCGGCACGACTGGTACAAGGCAGCGGCGCTCGCCCTGCGCGACCGCATCGTGCACCGGTGGCTGGCGGCCGACAAGCAGAGCTACGATACCGGCCGCAAGCGCGTCTATTATCTCAGCCTCGAATTCCTGATCGGCCGGCTCTTCAGCGACGCGCTGAACAATATGGGACTGCTGGCGCTGTTCGAGGCTGCGCTCGGCGACCTTGGCGTCGGACTGACGGAACTGCGCAAATGCGAGCCCGACGCCGCGCTCGGCAATGGCGGCCTCGGACGGCTGGCGGCGTGTTTCATGGAAAGTATGGCCACCCTCGGCATCCCCGCGATCGGCTATGGCATCCGCTACGATTTCGGCTTGTTTCGTCAGATCATCAACGATGGCTGGCAGCAGGAATATCCGGACGAATGGCTGAGCTTCGGTAATCCCTGGGAATTCCAGCGGCCTGAGGTCGTCTATCACGTCCATTTCGGCGGCCGCGTCGAGCATGTCGACGACAATGGACGCGACCGCGTCATCTGGCATCCGGCGGAAACCGTGCAGGCTGTCGCCTACGATACGCCGATCGTCGGCTGGCGCGGCCAGAACGTCAATGCGCTCCGCCTGTGGTCGGCGCGCTCGCCCGACCCGCTCCGGCTCGATGTCTTCAACACCGGCGACTACATCGGGGCGGTCGCCGAAGAGGCACGCGCGGAATCGATCTGCAAGTTTCTCTATCCGAACGACGAAAGCCCCGCCGGGCGCGAACTTCGCTTGCGCCAGGAATATTTCTTCGTGTCGGCCTCGTTGCAGGATCTGGTCAAACGTCATCTTGAGGCTGATGGCCAGTTGCGCAGCCTCTCGCAGAAGGTCGCAGTTCAGCTCAACGATACCCATCCGAGCCTCGCGGTCACCGAGCTGATGCGCATTCTCGTCGACCTGCATAATTTCCGCTGGGACGAAGCCTGGAAGATCACGGTTGCGACATTCTCCTACACCAACCACACTTTGTTGCCCGAAGCGCTCGAGACTTGGCCGGTCGAATTATTCCAGCGACTGCTGCCCCGGCATCTGGAGATCATCTATCGCATCAACACCGGCCATCTTGCGCTCGCTGAAGAGCGCTGCCCCGGCGACATCGAGTTCCGCGCTTCCGTCTCGCTGATCGACGAGAAATCCGGCCGGCGGGTGCGAATGGGGCAACTGGCCTTCGTCGGATCGCATCGCATCAATGGCGTCTCGGCAATGCATTCCGATCTGATGAAAGAGACCGTGTTCCACGATCTCAACCATCTCTATCCCGATCGCATTACCAACAAGACTAACGGCATCACCTTTCGCCGTTGGCTGATGCTTGCCAATCCGAAGCTGACCGGCCTGTTGCGCGAGACCTGCGGCGAAGCCGTGCTCGATGATCCAACGCTATTGCGTAAAATCGAGAGCCATGCCGGCGACAGCGCCTTTCAGGAGAAATTCCGTAACATCAAGCATCACAACAAGGTCGCGCTGGCGCGGCTGATCGGCGAAAAAATCAATATAAAGGTCGATCCCTCGGCGCTGTTCGACGTTCAGATCAAGCGAATCCATGAGTACAAGCGGCAGCTTCTTAACATCGTTGAAGCGATCGCGCTCTATCACGCAATGAAGGACAATCCGCAAGGCAACTGGGTGCCGCGCGTCAAGATCTTTGCGGGCAAGGCCGCTGCAAGCTATCGCTACGCCAAGCTGATCATCAAGCTGATCAACGACGTCGCCGAGGTCGTCAACAATGATCCTGCGATCGGCGGCCGCCTGAAAGTCGCGTTCCTGCCCGACTACAATGTCAGCCTGGCGGAGGTCATCATTCCGGCAGCCGATCTTTCCGAACAGATATCGACCGCCGGCATGGAAGCCTCGGGCACCGGCAACATGAAACTCGCGCTCAACGGCGCTATCACCATCGGCACGCTCGATGGCGCCAACATCGAAATCCGCGAGCATGTTGGTGCGGAAAACATTGCGATCTTCGGCATGGAAGCGATGGACGTGATGGTACGGCGCAGGCAGGGGCTGGATGCCAGTGACGTGATCCGCTCTTCCCCGGGGCTGTCACGCGCGATCAATGCAATCGGCGGCGGCGAATTCTCGCCGGGCGAGACCAGCCGCTTCGAGTCGATCGCGCATGCACTGCGTCACCTCGACCACTACATGGTCAGCGCCGACTTCGATTCCTATTATGCGGCGCAGCGCGGCATCGACGCTCGCTGGCAGACGCAAGCCGCCTGGACCCGCGCCTCCATTCTCAATGTGGCACGGATGGCCTGGTTCTCTTCCGATCGGACCATCGCTGAATACGCCGAAGATATCTGGAATGTGCCGGTCAACGGGCAGACGCCGGTCGCGAGGCTTCGCGCCGAGGGGTGACACCAAGGCGGTGCCGATCGTTATTCCCTGACGACGCCCTCGCCGGCGCTTTCCAGCCTGAACGCGGCCGCAAACAACGCGCGGGTATATTCAGTCTTCGGGTTCTTGAACAATTCCGCTGCCGGCCCCTCTTCCATCACCTTGCCGTCGCGCATCACGATCAGATGACTCGCGAGCGAAGCCACGACGCGCAGGTCGTGCGAGATGAACATGTAGGTCAGGTCGCGCTTGCGCTGCAATTCGCGCAGGAGATCGACCATTTGGGCCTGAAACAGCATGTCGAGCGCGCTGGTTGGCTCGTCAAGCACGATGAAATTCGGCTCCAGCACCACAGCCCGGGCGATCGAGATGCGCTGCCGCTGGCCGCCGGAGAACTCATGCGGGTAACGGAATCGCATTGCCGGGTCGAGCCCGACCTCGTGCAGCGCCTGTATCACGCGCGCTTCGCGATCGGCTTCCGAAAGGGACCTTTGATGCACGGTCAGGCCCTCGGCAACGATATCCCCGACCGACATTCGAGGGCTGAGTGAGCCGAACGGATCCTGAAATACGATTTGCATGTCGCGCCTGAATGGCCGCATCTGCTTGAAACGCAGGCCCTGGATCTTGTTCCCCAGGAAGACGATCGGACCGTCGGAAGAAATCAGCCGCAACAGTGCGAGCCCGAGCGTCGTCTTGCCGGAACCTGACTCCCCGACAACCCCTAGCGTTTCCCCCTGCCGCACGTTCAGGCTGACGCCATCCACCGCCTTGATGTGACCAACCGTCGAGCGCAGCAGGCCTCGCTTGATCGGAAACCAGACCTTCAGATTGTCAGCCGACATCACCACCGGGGATGCAGGCCGCGGCGGTGCAGGATCCGGCTTGGGCTCGGCGGCAAGCAGTGCACGAGTATAAGGGTGCTTCGGTGCGGCGAAGACCTGCTCGACTGGCCCTTGCTCGACGATCTTGCCGCCATTCATGACGCAGACCACATCCGCGATGCGGCGTACGATGCCGAGATCATGGGTGATGAAGAGAAGGCTCATGCCAAGGCGCGTGCGGATGTCGGCCAGCAGCGCCAGGATTTGCGCCTGCACGGTGACATCGAGCGCGGTGGTCGGCTCGTCGGCGATCAGAAGATCAGGCTCGTTGGCCAGCGCCATCGCGATCATTACGCGTTGCCGCTGGCCGCCGGACAGCTGATGCGGATAGCTCTTCATCCGCGTTTGTGGATCGGGGATACCGACCTGCTTCAGCAGCTCCAGCGTGCGCTGGCGCACCATCCGGCCACTGACATTGTTGTGAAGCCGCAAGGACTCGCCGATCTGCGCCTCGATCGTATGGAGCGGATTGAGGGAGGTCATCGGCTCCTGGAAAATGATCGAGATATCGTTGCCGCGAATGCCCCGCATCTCGCGCTCCGGCAACTTCAAGAGGTCGCGCCCGTTGAAGAGGATGCTGCCGGAGGGATGCGATGCGTTCGGATATGGCAGCAGCTTCAGGACGGAGAGCGCGCTGACGGATTTTCCCGAGCCGGATTCTCCGACCAGCGCGACGCATTGGCCGCGGCGAATCGAAAACGAAACGCGATCGACCGCGGTCGCCGCGCCTCCCTGATGGCGAAACGCTACCGAGAGCTCGCGAACGTCAAGCAGAGGCTGGTTGACGGCATCCATGGCTCTCACCTGAACGTCTTGCGCGGATCGAAGGCGTCGCGCACGGCTTCACCGATAAAGATCAGAAGCGACAGCATGATCGCGACCGCAAAGAAACCGGTAAAGCCAAGCCACGGCGCCTGGATGTTGGCCTTGCCTTGCGACAGCAATTCGCCGAGCGAGGGCGAGCCGGGCGGCAGGCCGAAGCCGAGGAAATCGAGCGCGGTCAAAGTCATCACCGACGACGAGACGATGAACGGCAGGAAGGTCATCGTCGCCACCATCGCATTCGGCAACAGATGGCGGAACATGATGACGGCGTTGGATACGCCGAGGGCCCGCGCCGCTTGGATATATTCGAAATTTCGCCCGCGCAGGAACTCCGCGCGCACGAGGCCGACGAGCGACACCCAGGAAAACAGCGCCATGATGCCGAGCAGCACGAAGAAGCCCGGCGGCAACACCGCCGAAATGATGAGCAGCAGGTAGAGGTAAGGTATCGAATTCCAGATCTCGATAAAACGCTGGAACGAGAGATCAATCCAGCCACCGAAATAGCCTTGCACCCCTCCGGCGGCAACGCCGATGATCGAGGAAACAATGGTCAGGCTCAGGCCGAACAGCACGGAAATGCGGAAACCGTAGATCAGGCGCGCGACCACATCGCGGCCCTGATCGTCTGTCCCAAGCCAGTTGTATTCGAGATCGCGGCAGCTCTTGAGACCCTTGCGCTGCACCACATCCTTGCACTGCGCTTCCGTCAGCATCCAGGTTGGCGGCGATGGCGCGGGCGTCGGCAGATCGAGATTATGGGTATCGTACGAATAGCGGATCAGCGGCCAGATGATCGTGCCGCCCTTGTCGGCAATCAGTTTCTGCACGTAGGGATCGCGATAATCCGCGGCGGTTTCGAAATCGCCGCCGAACGTCGTCTCGGAATAAGTGACGAAGGCCGGCCAATAAAGATGGCCCTGGTACTCGATCAGGAACGGCCGGTCGTTGGCGATCAGCTCCGCAAAGAGCGAGATGAAGAACAGAACCATGAAGATCCAGAACGACCAGAAACCGCGCCTGTTCGACTTGAAATTCTGCCAGCGCCGGTAATTGAGCGATAGCGGGCGGACCTTGTGCCCGGTAACGGGCACAGCCTCGCCGAGCGGTGCCGGCGTCCTGGTCTCTGGTGGCGGGGCCGTGAGAGTCATCACACCTCCCGCGCTTCGAAATCGATCCGGGGGTCAACCCACATATAGGTGAGATCGGAGACCAGATTGACGACCAGGCCGACCAGCGAAAAGATGAACAGCGTTCCGAACACTACCGGATAATCGCGATTGAGGACACTCTCGAAGCCGAGCAGGCCGAGGCCGTCGAGCGAGAAGATCGTCTCGATCAGGAGCGAGCCCGAGAAGAACGCGTGGATGAAAGCGCTGGGAAATCCTGCGATCACAATCAGCATCGCATTGCGGAAGATGTGACCGTAAAGGACCTGACGCTCGCTGCATCCCTTGGCGCGCGCGGTCATCACATATTGCTTGCGGATTTCGTCGAGGAAAGAGTTTTTTGTCAACAGCGTCATAGTCGCGAAAGCGCCGAGCGACATCGACACGATCGGCAAGGTTATGTGCCAGAAATAGTCGATGATTTTCCAGTACCACGGGAATTGCGACCAGCCGTCCGACGTCAGTCCGCGCAGCGGAAAGATGCTGAGGAAAGAGCCCCCGGCAAACAGGATGATCAGCAGGATCGCAAACAAGAAGCCGGGAATAGCGAATCCGATGATGATCACAGCCGACGTCCAGGTGTCGAATGGCGAACCGTCCTTGACGGCCTTGCGGATGCCGAGCGGGATCGAGATCAGGTAGGTGATCAGTGTCATCCAGATGCCGAGCGACATCGAGACCGGAAGCTTTTCCTTGATCAATTGCAACACGCTGACATCACGGAAGTAGCTCTTGCCGAAATCGAACCGCGCGAAATTCCAAACCATCAGCAGGAATCGCTCAGGCGCCGGCTTGTCGAAACCGAACTGCTTCTCCAAGCTCTTGATGAAATCGGGGTCCAGTCCCTGGGCGCCGCGATACTTCGAGTTCATCGCGTCTGCCGATGCGCCGACCTGGCTCCGCGGCCCGAAGTCACCACCTGGTGATCCCGAAATCCGCGACGTACCGCCGGTATCGGCGCCGGAGAGTTGTGCAATTACCCGCTCGACCGGGCCGCCCGGCGCAAACTGCACCACGACAAACGATACAAACAGGATTCCCAACAGCGTGGGAACCATCAGCAGTATCCGGCGTGCGATATAGGCGGCCATCGGTCACTTCGCCTGTTCGGCTGTCGCCGCTTTGACGCCATCCCACCACCAGATGTCCGGCGCACCGACACCTTGCGCATATCGCGGCAATTTCGCGGAATGGGCAAACACATCCCAATACGCCAACTTGTGCGTATTGGCATACCATTGCGGCACCCAATAACGCCCGGCGCGAAACACCCGATCGAAGGCGCGGCAGGCGACCGTAAGATCGGCGCGGTTGTCGGCGGCAAGGATCTTTTCGATCAATGCGTCTATGACGGGATCGGCGATGCCGGCGAGATTGTAGGAGCCTTTGGTCTTGGCCGCCTGCGAGGTGAAGAACGGCCGCATTCCGTCACCCGGGGTCGCCGACATGCTGAAGCGCTCGATTGTCATGTCGAAGTCGAAATCCTCGACCCGCGCCCGGTACTGGACGGGATCGACGAGACGCAAACTCGCCTCGATGCCGAGTGTCGCCAGATTCTTGATGTAAGGCGCGTGGTGCGGCTCAAGCGACGGCTCATCGACGAGAAATTCAATCCGGAAGATTTCGCCATTCGACAACACGCGCTTGCCGTCCTTGACGGGAAGGCCTGCCGCCCCCAACAGCTGTTGCGCCTTCCGCAGCAGGCTGCGGTCCTGGCCCGATCCGTCCGAGACCGGTGGCACGAATGGCGGGCCGAACACCTCTTCCGGCACCTGGCCGCGGAACGGTTCGAGCAGCTTGAGTTCTGCGGGTGACGGTGAACCACTCGCCATCATATCGGAGTTTTGGAATGGCGAGACCGTACGTGCGTAGGCGCCGTACATGATGGTCTTGTTGGTCCATTCGAAGTCGAATGCCTGGATCAAAGCCTCGCGCACGCGGGCGTCCTTGAACTTGTCCCGGCGGGTATTGATGAACCAGCCCTGCGCGCCTGATGGGGTTTCATCCGGCAGGACCTCGCGCTTGACGCGGCCCTCCTTGATCGCCGGAAAATCATAACGCGTCGCCCAGACGCGCGAAGTGAATTCCTCGCGGAAAAGATAATTCTTCGCGGTAAATCCCTCAAAGGCGACGTCGCGGTCTCGATAAAATTCGTAGCGTACAACATCGAAGTTGTATGCGCCGCGAGCCACCGGGAGATCACGGCCCCACCACTCCTTGACCCGATCGAATTCGACGAAGCGGTTGACTTCGAACTTGCCGACCCTGTAGGGGCCGGAACCGAGGGGAATGTCGAGCGTCGATTCGTCGAACGGCCGAGTGGCGTAATAGGCCTTCGAGAAAATCGGCAGAGCCGCCACGTAGAGCGGTACGTCCCGCGCACGTTTTTCGGCGAAGGTGACGACCAGTGTAGCCTCATCGGCTGCTTCCGCCTTCAGCATGTCGCGCAGCTGCTGCAGAATCAGCGGATGACCTTTGGTCTTGAGCGTCGTCAGCGAGAATGCAGCGTCCTGCGCCGTCAGTCGGGAGCCGTCGTGAAACTTCGCCTCGGGCCGCAGCGTGAATCGATAGATGAGCTTATCAGGTGAAATCTGCACCGATTTCGCCACCAAGCCGTACATTGCATCGGGCTCATCGCCAGCCCGCACCATCAACGGTGCGAAAGTCATGTCCATGCCCTGCGCACCCTCGCCTTTGAGAATGTAGGCGTTGAAGGAATTGAAGGTCTGATAGGACTGGTTGTAGGCGCGAACGGATGGGATCAACGAAAAGACCCCGCCTTTCGGCGCATCCGGATTGACGTATTCGAAATGCGCAAAGTCGGCTGGATATTTCAGATCACCGAAGACCGACAGGCCATGGATATCGTTGCCCGCACCGGCCGCGAACGCTTGTCGTAACCCGGACGCTCCCGAAATGCCGGCGCCGAGAAGACCAGCGCCAAGACCGAGCACATGCCGGCGGGAAAAAGGCATCATGCGCAGAAAATCCCTCAAGATCGCTTGCCGATCTTGGCAGCCTTGTCGGCATCGAACCACCACAGCGCGGGAAATCCCGAAAGCCCATATTTCGGCAATTCGGCCGGGTGGCTAAAGCGGTCCCAACGCGCGGTCCGCACCTTCGGATAATTCCACTGCGGCACAACGTAGTGATTCCACAACAAGACCCGATCCAAAGCCTTGGTGGCTGCGACCAGTTCGGCTCGGTCCTTGGCGAAAATCACCCTGTCGATCAAAGCATCCACGGCGGGATTTTTGATGCCGATCGTATTCCTGGAGCCCGGCGCATCCGCGGCCTGAGATCCCCAGTATTCCCTTTGCTCATTGCCGGGAGAGAGTGATTCAGGCCAGCTATCGATGATGATATCGTAATCGAAATTACGCTTGCGATTCTCGTACTGCACCTCGTCCACGACACGGACCGACGTCGCCACGCCGATACGCTCCAGTGATGGCTTGTAAAACAGCGCTACTCGTTCGTATGACGGGTCCTCAACGAGAATCTCGACGGCGACCGGCTTTCCCGCAGCGTCGACGAGCTTATGATCCTTGATCTCAAAGCCCGCTTCCTTCAACAGCCGCATGCTTTCCCGCAGATTGGTGCGCACGGCATCAGGATTGCCGCCGACGGGATTTTGATAGGGCTTGGTGAAGACTTCAGCCGGCACCTTGTCCCGAACGGTTTCAAGAATCGCCAATTCCTGCCCCTCCGGCAGACCGGAACTGGCAAGGTCGCTACCGGCGAAATAGCTGTTGATACGGATATATTGTCCATAGAACAGCTGCTTGTTCATTTCCTCAAAATCGAAAGCCCAGTTGAACGCATTTCGCACCCGGGCGTCCTTGAATTGGGCTCGGCGAATATTCAGCACGAAGGCCTGCATGATGCCCGAACTGCGATTGGGAAATTCCTCTAGCAGCACATGCTTCTCCGCAACGGCGGGAAAGTCGTATGCGGTGGCCCAGTTCTTCGCGCTGTTTTCGATGCGCCAGTCGACTTGATCGCCCTTGAACCCTTCAAGCGCAACGGTCGAGTCACGAAAAAACTCGTACCGCATCTCGTCGAAATTATTCTGGCCAATCCGCGCTGGAAGGTTGGCGCCCCAATAATTCTTCACCCGTTCGAGCGTTAATGTGCGGCCCGCGTTAAAATCCTTGATGCGATAGGGCCCGGAGCCCAGCGGCGGCTCCAGCGTGGTCTGCGAGATGTCGCGCTTGTGTCCCTGGTTGTCGGTGCCCTCCCAATAATGCTTGGGCAGAACCGTCAGTTCGCCGACGATCTGCGGCAGTTCGCGGTTTCCCGGAGAATCGAAGCTGAATTTGACCTCGCGCTCACCCGTCTTCTCAGCCTTCACGACATGACGATAGTACGAAGCATACATCGGGCTGAATTTTTTCAGCACCTCGAGCGAATAGACGACGTCCTCCGGCGTCACCGGCTGGCCGTCATGCCAGCGCGCCTCTTTGCGAAGACGGTAGATGACCCAGGAAAAATCGGCGGGATGCTGGGCTGCTTCTGCCAGCACGCCATATTGGGTCGCAACTTCGTCCAGAGAAGGCTCCATGAGCCGTTCGTAGATTTGACCGATCGGCGCCATCGAGCCTTTCACACCCGACACCGCGATGTTGAAATTATCGAATGTGCCGACCGCGATTTGCCGCACGGCGCCGCCCTTGGGCGCATCGGGATTGATATAGTCAAAATGTTTGAAGTCGGCCGGATACTTGACGTCGCCGAACAACGAAAGACCATGACGCCAGGCGGGCTCGGCAGCAGCGGTGTCGGCATTCGCCGGACTAGCGATCGAGAAACTGGAAGCTGAGCCCAGCGCCGGGGCGATCACGGTCGCCGCTCCGCCCTGCAAAAGATGTCTGCGGTTCAATGCCAAAGGAGAGATCCTGTCGTTAGCCGCCTTACCGGAAGGTCAGTATAGGGCAAGGTTTTCGCCGATTAAGTTGCTTTTTGCTCATGATGGCGCCGATCGTGGGGCGAAAGGCCGCGGAGACGAAAGTCAAACCGGGAACATCCTCGCAAAATTGATGCGGATTAGCGGAACCAATAGGACCACGCGAAAACGGCCGGGAAATCCCGGCCGTTCAAACAGGATGCTTGCGATCAACGGCCGCTATTTTGACGCGGTCGGCAGAGGCTGCGGGTGGTCGGAAAGCGAGTTCAGATAGGCGATGACGTCTGCCCGCTCACTGTCCTTTTGAATGCCGGCGAAGCCCATCGCGGTGCCGGGCACGAAGCCCTTCGGATTGTCGATGAACTGGTTGAGGTCGTCGATGGTCCATGTGCCGCCCTTGGCCTTCATCGCTGCCGAGAAATTGAAGCCGCGGCCTTCACCCTTCTTGTCACCCACGATGCCCCAGAGATTCGGGCCGACCTTGTTAGGGCCGCCCTTGGTAAAGTCGTGACAGGCGCCGCATTTCTTGGCGGCCTGTTCGCCTTTCTGAACCGAGGCGGTCTGCAACAGCTTCTCGATCGGCTCGGGCGCGGCTGCCTTGGCGGCCTTTTCGCCCCCTGCGGGCGTTTCCTTCACGGCGATTTCAAATCCCGGCTTTTGCGGCTTGTTCGGAGCGAAAATCGCCCCTGCGGCAAAGCTCGTCACCAGCAGAAGGATGCACGTACCGAGGACGGCACCGAGGATTTTGTTAAGTTCGAAGGAGTCCATTTTCGATCTAGGCCCCAGGCCGGAAATGTCGACTTTGGCCGGAGTGATGCGGCCGCGAAAAGTGCCAGGAATCGGCCGTTTGCGCCGCCCCAAGCCCGCATGAGATATCGGTTTGCCCGTGCTCTGGCAACCCGTATAAACGCTTCGGCTCTTGACCCGTCCCCTGATTTCCGGACGCTTTCCTGGGACGACCAGACAGAATTCCGATGACCGATCCCCGCGTTTTGGTGCTGATTCCGGCCCGCATGGCCGCCACGCGACTGCCCGGCAAGCCGCTGCTTGAACTCGCCGGTCTGCCGATGATCGTGCACGTCCTGCGCCGGGCTGAGGCGTCCGGAATCGGGCGGGTCGCGGTCGCGACCGATACCGCCGAGATCGCGGCAGTGGTCATGGCGCACGGCGGAGAAGCGGTCATGACCCGCTCCGACCACCCCTCCGGCTCGGACCGGATCTTTGAGGCGGCAAGCCGCCTCGATCCCGACTGCGAGGCTGAGATCGTCGTCAACCTGCAAGGTGATTTTCCGACCATCACCCCGGGCAATATCCGCGATGTGCTGGCCCCGCTGGCCGACGCCGGCGTCGATATCGCGACGCTCGCGGCCGAAATCCACACCGAGGAGGAGGCGACAAATCCGAACGTGGTGAAGGCGGTCGGCTCGATGGTCAGCCCCCGGCGGCTGCGCGCGCTCTATTTCACCCGCGCGACGGCGCCCCATGGCGAGGGGCCGCGCTACCATCACATCGGCCTCTATGCCTATCGCCGCAAAGCGCTGGAACGCTTCGTCGGCCTGCCTCCCTCGCCGCTGGAACGGCAGGAGAAACTGGAGCAGTTGCGGGCGCTCGAGGCGGGCATGCGGATCGATATCGGTATCGTCGATTCCGTGCCGCGTGGCGTCGACACCGCGGCCGATCTCGAGGCAACGCGGCGGATACTCACGTCCCGGTCCTGACATTTGAATGGAGCGGCGGGTCCGTTTAACGAATGCCCAAGCCAAAGGGACGCGGACAAATACTCGATTCCAGTGCGATTTTCGATTCGACTTCGCCTTCTGAGAACTCGCGGCTGCGCCGCAGCGGAGGTCGAATCCACCGCACTGGCATCCGCCACACTGGCGAAAAGCTGAGCGGCTGCTACAAGGCGTCATGACCAAGATGCTGAAAATCGCATTCCAGGGCGAGCCGGGCGCAAACTCCCACATTGCCATCAGCGAAGCTTACCCCGACGCCGAGGCGATGCCCTGCCCAACCTTCGAGGACGCGCTGGCCGCGATCTCCTCCGGTGAAGCGGATCTCGGCATGATCCCGATCGAGAATTCGGTCGCCGGCCGCGTCGCCGACATTCATCATCTGCTGCCGCAGTCCGGGCTCTTCATCGTCGGAGAGTGGTTCCTGCCGGTCCATCACCAGCTGATGGGGCTGCGCGGCGTCAAGATCGGCGACGTCAAGACGGTCGAGAGCCACGTCCACGCGCTCGGACAATGCCGGCGGATCATCCGCAAGCTCGGCATTAAGCCGATCGTCGCCGGCGATACTGCCGGCAGCGCCCGCATGATCGCCGAGCGCGGTGACAAGAGCTGCGCTGCGATCGCCCCGCGCCTCGCGGCCGAAATTTACGGCCTCGACATTCTGGCCGAGGACGTCGAGGACGAGGCGCACAACACCACCCGTTTCGTGGTTCTGGCCCGCAAAGAGAGCTGGGCCAAACAGGGCTCGGGGCCGCTGGTCACCAGTTTTGTATTCCGCGTTCGAAACCTCCCGGCCGCGCTTTACAAAGCACTTGGCGGTTTCGCCACCAACGGCGTCAACATGACCAAGCTGGAAAGCTACATGGTCGACGGCAACTTCTTCGCCACGCAATTCTACGCCGACGTCGATGGCCACCCCGCCGACCGGGCGCTGGCCTTTGCGCTGGAAGAACTGAAATTCTTCTCGCGCGAATTCCGTATCGTCGGAGTCTACCCGGCCCATCCCTTCCGCGCCACTTTCAGCGAAAAGCGGGAGTAACCGGCTTACGCCGCCTCCCGCCCGGCAAGACCGAACGCCTGCGCCAGCAGGCTGTACGACCTCTTGCGCGCTTCGTGATCGTAGATCGCGCTGACGACCATCAGTTCATCCGCCTGGCATGCCGCAATCAACGGCTCGAGCTTTTGCATCACGGTTGCAGCGCTGCCGACGAACAGCCGCGAGCGGTTGCGCGCGATCACGGCGCGATCGGCGTCCGTATAAGCGTAGGCCTGAGCCTCTTCCGGGCTCGGCAGCGGAATATATTGACCACGATCGCGCAGCAGGCGATTGAGATCCATCGACGTCGCCAGCCGCTCGGCTTCCGCGTCGGTTTCACCCGCAACCACGGCCACCGCGAGAATGGCATAGGGCGTCTCGCGCCAGCCCGTCTGCTTGAAGTGGGCGCGGTAGTTCGTCATCGCCGCGACCGCGTCATAGGAAGCAAAGTGATGCGCAAACGCATAACCCATGCCGACCTGGGCGGCGAGTTCCGAACTGTAATCGCTTGAGCCGAGCAGCCAGATCGGCGGCAGCGGCGTGTCGTCCGGCATCGCCACCACTTTGTTGAAGGGGTGATTGGGCGGGAAGTTGCGGGTCTCCCACAGAGTCAGTTCGTGCAGGCGCTCCAGGAAATCGTCGCCCTCGCGGCGATCGAGCCGGCTGCGCAGCGCGTAAGCCGTGGCGCCATCGGTGCCGGGCGCGCGCCCGAGCCCGAGATCGATCCGGCCTGGAAACAGCGCCTCCAGCATTTTGAAGCGCTCGGCTATCACGAGCGGGGCGTGGTTCGGCAGCATCACGCCGCCGGAGCCGACGCGAATGTTTTTCGTCACCGCGGCGATCTGGCCGATCATGAGGTCGGGAGCGGGGCTCGCGACCGAAGCGAGATTATGGTGCTCGGCGAGCCAGTAGCGGGTGAAACCGAGCGCATCGGCGTGACGGCCGAGATCGATGCTGTTGCGCAGCGCAGCGGCGGGCCTGGTGCCGGAGGTAACGACCGACAGATCGAGGATGGAAAGCGCAATCATGGCGGTAAACCTAGTGCGAGCGTCAAAGCGCGCAACGGCGCGGCATGCAGAGCAGACCATTAGCGGCCTCTGCGGCTTGGCAACGCCCCTTGGTGGGCAAAATGCTTTCTTCTCGTTAATTTCTTCAATTTGCCCACCATCTACCGAATGCTGAATCTGAACATATTGTTGTAATTCCAATATGTTACTATCATATGCCGGCTTCCCACCAGAGACTTAAATACAGTAATTTTGAACTTAATCGGTGGATATTGGGCAATTTCCCATAACTGGTGGGCTGTTTAGGCCAAAGCTTTTCACCTATTTTGGCGCTTCGAGAGCAACGCCGTGCACGGCCGTCAGGTTTGTTGCGGAGATTACCAGAGTCATGAACGAACCCACCCCTGCCGCCTCCCGCGCGGCCAAGCAGCCGGCGATCTCCTTCGAATTCTTCCCGCCGAAGACCGAGGAGATGGAAAAGAGCCTGTGGGAGACCATCAATCGCCTGGCGCCGCTCACCCCGAGCTTCGTTTCGGTGACGTACGGCGCCGGCGGCTCGACCCGCGAGCGCACCCATTCCACCATCGCCCGTATCCTCAAGGAGACCGAACTCCTGCCTGCCGCGCACCTGACCTGCGTCGGCGCGGCGCGCGGCGAGATCGACGATATCGTCGCGCGTTATCATGAGATCGGCGTCCGCCACATCGTCGCGCTGCGCGGCGATCCGCCCGGCGGCATCGGCACGCCATTCTTCACCCATCCAGACGGCTATCAGACCTCTTCCGAGCTTGTCGCTGCCATCAAGAAGCGCTTTCCCGACGTCGAAGTCTCCGTCTCGGCCTATCCGGAAAAACACCCGGAGAGCCCGAGCTTCGATGCCGACATCGACACGCTGAGGGCCAAGGTGGACGCCGGTGCCACCCGCGCCATCACGCAAGTGTTCTTCGATAATGACCTTTACTTCCGCTTCCTCGACCGCGTCCGTGCCCGCGGCATCGAGATTCCGATCGTGCCCGGCATCATGCCGATGCACAATTTCAAGCAGGCTAGAGCCTTCGTCACCCGCGCCGGCACCACCGTGCCGGAGTGGCTCGCGGAAAAATTCAACGGCCTCGACGACGATGCCGAGACCCGCAAGCTGGTCGCGGCAACCGTCGCTGCCGGTCAGGTGCAGAAGCTGAACAAGCACGGCGTCGATACCTTTCATTTCTACACCATGAACCGCGCCGATCTTGTTTTCGCGATCTGCCATCTGCTCGGCATCCGGCCCGCAAGCGTGCAAAAGGCGGCTTAAGCAATGACTGTTCCGGTCTCCCCGAGACGCACCGCGTTTCTCGCCGCCGCCAAGCAGCGCATCCTGGTGCTCGATGGCGCCATGGGCACCATGATCCAGGCGCTGCAATACGACGAAGCTGCCTTTCGGGGGCAGCGTTTTGCGAATTTCCACCGCGACGTCAGGGGCAACAACGATCTATTGATCCTGACACAGCCGAAAGCGATCGAGGACATTCACGCCGCTTATTTGCGTGCCGGCGCCGATATCGTCGCCACCAACACATTCTCTTCGACGTCGATCGCGCAGGCCGACTACGAGATGGGGGACCTCGCCTACGAGCTCAACCTCGAGGGCGCGAAACTCGCGCGCGCTGCCGCCGAGCGCGTGAGCGGGGAGGACGGCAAGCCGCGCTTTGTCGCCGGCGCCATTGGTCCGACCAACCGTACCGCCTCGATCTCGCCTGACGTCTCGAACCCCGGCTATCGCGCCGTCACTTTTGACGATCTGCGCAAGGCTTACGGTGAACAGATCAAGGGGCTGCTCGACGGCGGCGCCGATCTTCTGCTGGTCGAAACCATTTTCGACACGCTCAATGCCAAGGCAGCGCTTTACGCGATTGCCCAGATCGCCGAAGCACGTGGCATCGACGTGCCGGTGATGGTATCCGGCACGATCACCGACAAATCCGGCCGCCTGCTCTCGGGGCAGCTGCCGGAAGCGTTCTGGAATTCGGTGCGGCACGCGAGGCCAATCACGGTCGGCTTCAACTGCGCTTTGGGAGCGGAGGATTTGCGCGCGCATATCGCCGACATCGGCCGTGTCGCCGATACGCTGGTCTGCGCCTACCCCAATGCTGGCCTGCCCAACGAATTCGGCCAATATGACGAGAGCCCGGGCTATATGGCGCGGCTGATCGGCGAATTCGCCGCCGCCGGTCTCGTCAATGTCGTCGGCGGCTGCTGCGGCACCACGCCGGAACATATCGCGGCGATTGCGGCTGCCGTCAGCCCGCACAAGCCGCGCGATATTCCCGCGATCGAGCCGCGCCTGCGGCTCTCGGGTCTCGAGCCCTTTGCGCTGACGCCGGCGATCCCCTTCGTCAATGTCGGCGAGCGTACCAACGTCACCGGTTCGGCGCGCTTCCGCAAGCTGATCACGGCCGGCGACTACGCCGCGGCCTTGCAGGTCGCACGCGACCAGGTCGAGAACGGCGCGCAGATTATCGACGTCAACATGGACGAGGGCCTGCTCGATTCCGAAGCGGCGATGGTGACCTTCCTCAACCTGGTCGCCGCCGAGCCGGATATCGCCCGCGTGCCGGTCATGATCGATTCCTCGAAATTTCCCGTGATCGAGGCCGGCCTGAAATGCGTGCAGGGCAAGCCGGTCGTCAACTCGATCTCGATGAAGGAAGGTGAGGAGAAATTCATCCATGAGGCCGCAATCGCCAAACGCCATGGCGCTGCCGTGGTTGTCATGGCGTTCGACGAGAAGGGACAGGCGGATACGTTCGCGCGCAAGACCGAAATCTGCAAGCGCGCCTACGACATCCTCGTCGACCGGGTCGGTTTCCCGCCTGAGGATATCATTTTCGATCCGAACATCTTTGCGATCGCAACCGGCATCGAGGAACACAACAACTACGGCGTCGATTTCATCGAGGCGACGCGCTGGATCCGGAAGAACCTGCCGCACGCGCACGTCTCCGGCGGCGTCTCCAATCTGTCCTTCTCCTTCCGCGGCAACGAACCGGTGCGTGAGGCCATGCACTCCGTGTTCCTGTATCACGCCATCAAGGCCGGCATGGACATGGGCATCGTCAATGCGGGGCAGATGATCGTCTATGACGACATCGACCCCGAGCTTCGAAGGACCTGCGAAGACGTCATTCTTAACCGCGATCCCGGCGCGTCCGAGCGGCTGCTCGCTTTGGCCGAGAAATTCCGCGGCAAGGAGAAAAAGACCGAGGCGCAGGACCTCGCCTGGCGCGAATGGCCGGTGGAAAAGCGCCTGAGCCACGCGCTCGTGCACGGCATCACCGAATACATCGAAGCCGATACCGAGGAAGCCCGCAAGTCCGCCGCGCGCCCGCTCGATGTGATCGAGGGGCCGCTGATGGCCGGCATGAACATCGTCGGCGACCTGTTCGGCGACGGCAAGATGTTCCTGCCGCAGGTGGTGAAATCCGCCCGGGTGATGAAGCAGGCGGTCGCTTATCTCATGCCGTTCATGGAGGAAGAAAAGGCGAAGAACCTCGCCAACGGCATCGCCAGCGACGAGCGACATGCCGCCGGCAAGATCGTTCTCGCGACCGTGAAAGGCGACGTCCACGACATCGGCAAGAACATCGTCGGCATCGTGCTGCAATGTAACAATTTCGAAGTGATCGACCTCGGCGTCATGGTGCCGGCCGCCAGGATCATCGAGACCGCCAGGCGCGAGAACGCCGACATCATCGGCCTTTCCGGGCTGATCACGCCATCGCTCGACGAGATGAGCTTTCTGGCGGGCGAGATGCAGCGCGAAGGCATGCAGATTCCGCTTCTGATCGGCGGTGCCACCACGAGCCGGGTCCATACCGCCGTGAAGATCGACCCGAATTACCGATCGGGGCCGGTCGTGCATGTCAACGACGCGAGCCGCGCCGTCGGCGTCGCCTCCTCGCTGCTGTCGCCGGACAAGCGCGAGGCCTATGCCACCGAGATCCGCGCCGAATACGACAAGATTTCCGCTGCCCACTTCCGCGCGCAGGCCGAAAAGAGGCGTCTGAAGCTCGCCGATGCGCGCGCCAACGCCGTATCGATCGATTTTGCCAAGACGCCGCCTAAAAAGCCGTCGTTCCTCGGTCTCAAGACGTTCCGCAACTACGACCTTGCGGAACTGGCCGACTACATCGACTGGACGCCGTTCTTCCAGACCTGGGAGTTGAGCGGGCGTTTTCCGGCAATTCTCGACGATCCCAAGGTCGGAGAGGTCGCACGCTCGCTCTATGACGACGCGCGCAAGATGCTGACGCGCATCATCGAAGAGAAATGGTTCACGGCGCAGGCCACCATCGGCTTCTGGCCCGCGAACACCCAGGGCGACGATATCATCGTCTATGCCGACGAGAGCCGGAAGAAGCCGATCGCGACCTTCCACACCCTGCGCCAGCAGCTTGAGAAGCGCGAAGGCCGCTTCAACGCCGCGCTGTCCGACTTCATCGCGCCCGTTTCCTCCGGCGTCGCCGATTATATCGGCGGCTTTGTCGTGACCGCGGGGATCGGCGAGGACGCGGTCGCCGATCGTTTCAAGAAATCGAACGACGACTATTCCTCGATCCTGTGCAAGGCGCTGGCCGACCGCCTTGCCGAGGCCTTTGCCGAGCGCATGCATGCGCGTGTGCGCCGCGAATTCTGGGGTTATGCGCCGGACGAAACTCTCTCCGCGGAAGACCTGATCCTCGAGAAATACGACGGCATCCGTCCTGCGCCCGGCTATCCGGCGCAGCCCGACCACACCGAAAAGGCGACGCTGTTCGCGCTGCTCGATGCCGAGAACACTGCGGGCGTCAAACTCACCGAGAGTTTTGCGATGTGGCCGGGCTCTTCGGTGTCCGGGCTTTATTTCAGTCATCGGGAAAGCTTCTATTTCGGCGTCGGCAAGATCGAACGCGACCAGGTCGAAGACTATGCGGCGCGCAAGGGTCTTGCCGTCGAACAGATCGAGCGTTGGCTCGCGCCGATCCTGAATTACATCCCGGTGAAGGATCAATCGCCGCAGGATCGCAGCCTGAAAGAGGCGATGCCGGCCCTGGCGCGCTCTCCCGCAAAGCCCGCGAACGATGCCGAGGCGCAAGAACTCTCGTCGCATCCGCCCGGCTGCAGCTGCGCCGTCCATCTCGCCTGGCGCAAGAAGAAGGTCGGCGCGGGGTAGAGTGTTTCGGTCACCTGTGATTCCAACGCTGCTTGTCATTTCCGCGGCGCGCGTAAGCGCGAGCTTGGTGCGCGATTGCACCCGAGAATCCCATTCTTTCCGGACTGCGGCGCCATGGCTTCCGGGCTCGATGCTACGCGCCCCGGAATGAAGAGACGTGTATGACTGGGGCATGCCGGCCGAAACTCATGCCCGAAAACCCGCTGATTCAGATTTCAAACAGCCGTCCGCATTCCCGCAGCCCGATTACCGCGGGTTAAGCCGAATTCATCGCTCCCTCGAAAGACGGAGGGCGCAGGGAATGCCGGGTGCGCGACGCACCCGCAGCCTCGTGCGCAAAAGAAAAGCACACGAGTAAGTCACCACAGGTCCGCCGAAGCAATCCGGCACCCCCTGCGCGAGTGGTTTTAACGGCTTCCTTCGTGATCTCCTCGGTGAACGGGCTTTGTTGCCACCGTCGCAGGCCACGATGCAAAAGCATCGTCGGCCGGCTTGATGCCAGCGTCGCGGCATCGGGACCACACGACTTCGCCGTATGCAGATGGTGTTTCGTCCGGCGCAAAGTGCTTGCACCTGACACCACCTGCATCCATCGCATCCCGCGCCCCACGTTCGTGACGATCGCGAAACGCCCCTCTTGGCGGGCACGGGACGCAGGAAGAGGTGCCAGTGATTTGCCCGACGTCACAAGCGAAAATGACTGCGACAGAATGGCACGACGCGCAAATCAGTGCGAGAGAGCAAGCCGCTGTCAAGCGCGATCCCGCGTCCCGAACGCGATGCGGCGTATGCACGACGATGGGCCACTGATCAGCAGAGCACCACGCTGCATTCCCTTGGTGCGCTACGCAGCATCCGGGAAGGTTTCCGCCGTTCGCCGAACCAGCCCCCCAAGCACGCGCGCGAGGCGAAAAAGAAAAGTTTCATCCCTTCGGCGGCACCAGCGGCTGTAAGATGTCCTGGAACACCGGCATGGCTTCGCAGCGCGCGGCATGATCGGCGAGCGCCGGATGGCTTGCATCACTGAACAATTGCGGATGGGCGTCCTGCGTGAACCGCAACACACAGGCGACGGCAATGTCGGCATGGCTGATCTTGACGCCGAACCAGAACGGCGAAGCGATCGCTGCGCGTTCTTTCTCCAGCACGTCCAGCACGCCGCTGATCTGGGCTTCGCATCGTTCGATCCAGAGCTGCGAGGGATGATCTTTCCGCAACACGCGTTCGTAAAGCAGGCTGACCGCCTTGTCGGCTAGGCCGCCCGCGAGCGCGCAAATCCTCAAAGCGCGGCGCCGCTCCGGTCCGCGAGCAGCGATCATCGCCTTCTCGGGACCTGCGAGCTCGTCGAGATAGTCCAGGATGATCGCGCTCTCGATCAGCGCCTCACCATCACCAAGCACAAGGGTCGGCACGCGCCGCAGCGGATTGAAGGCCGCGATCTTCTCGGCGTCGCCGAAAGTCGACCACGGCCGGTGCTCGAAATGAAAGCCATATAGTTTGAGCGCAATCGCGACGCGGCGGACGAAGGGCGAGTCGTACTGGCCGATGAGGATCATGGAAACGACACGTGATGGCTTGCGAACTTCGGATTCGAAGTTCCAGGCTGACATGGATCACCTCACTTTCGCAACTGAGGAAGGGCCGTGAAGCGAGATCGACCCCGACCTCGATGGCCGGGGTCATGCAGAGGGCGGACGCGAAAAGCCTAGAGCCTGCTGAACCGGCTGGATCCTGCGAACCTTGTCCACCCCGCGCTCGGATTGACGATGGTGTAGCCGGCGATCGAAACCGGGTGCTCGCGCGTCACATGGCCACCCGAATTGCCATCATGGGCATACCAGATGCTGCCGGAGATCTGGCTCTCGAGAATCATGACGTGTCCCGGCCGGACCGCGGCCATGCCCGACGCCGGCATGGCGCGCGGAAAGCGCAGCCAGTTGGATGCGAGGTTCAGTTCCGGAATGATGCGGCCAAACTTGTAGAGAGAGGCTTCACATCCACAGAAGCGGTTTGGACACCCATAGGGGCGGCTGCCGACGACCCGCTCACCGCCGTCCGGCGAGGCCATCGCCCAGGCCTGCCGGAAGTTCCGCGTGTCATAGGCGCGACGAGCGTAGGCGTGACGATAATAAGCGTGACGGGAATAAGCGTGATGGACGTAGGCGCGGTGAGAATAGGCGTGGTGGATGGCGGTATGATGGAAATGGCGCGCTTCGGCTTGGGAGGGAAGGACCAACGGCGCGGCCACGATGCACGCGGCTACGCTCCAGACGGCTCTATGCATTGCGGAGGACTCCTTGGATTTGAGGAAATCCCCCTGCCCGCGCGGACAGCACCCGGCAAACGTGTCGGCACGGTGGCCGAAACCTGGCCGCGCGACCTGCCCATGCGCAGAGCTGCATTCGCGGAGCGCACAGCGAAAGTAGCGCAGGTTATTGCCAGCCTCGCAAGTCTGGAGCTCCGGCGGCTCAGTGCCACCTGCAGGCTCTACGCAACCTTCCTCTCGACCTTTGCGAACATGCTGAGTTTCAACCAGGCGCGCAGGTCGGCAGCGAGGTCTCTGTTGCCTGTCACGACAAGGCGGCCGTCATCGGATGCAAGGCCGGCGGACGCATAGCCGAGCCAGATTTCGGTCATCGTTCGCAGGTCGGTCGACACGTAGAGGTCGACGTCGAAGCCAGGATCGACAACGCACAGGTCGACCTCGTTGCGCGGTTCTACGATGAGCCAGTAATTGCGCTCCGCAGGCGGCCGGTCCTTGAAGATGAACTGGATAACGTTGCGGCGATGCGGCATCGGATCGGTATTGATGTTTCGCCTGATGTCCCACATCAGCAGATTGGCATCGAGGTTCTTCAGCGTCGCCTCGGTCGTCACCCATCGATGTCCCCAGACGCCGACCGCTTCGATGATCGGACGAAGCTCTTCTCCGGCCGGGGTAAGACGATATTCGTGCACGCCGGGCTCGCGCTCGGCCGCAGTGCGCCTGACGATCCCCGCAGCTTCCAGATCTTTCAGCCGCTTCGAAAGCAGTGCCGGCGACATGCTTGGCACGCCGCGCCGCAATTCGTTGAAGCGGCTCGATCCCTGTACCAGCTCGCGCAAGACGAGCAGTGTCCAGCGGGAGCAGATGATTTCCGCCGCCATCGAGACGGGACAGAACTGGCTGTAGCCGCTATCCGACATTGGTGCGTTCCCTCCGGCCATCGCGCTCGTCCTGCTGCGCCGCAGCCAGTGCTAACCAACATCCTGAGGTCGCTTGCGCGCTTCTCGAAGGATTTGGCCAGTGGCCGGTGGTCTCGTGGTTCGAGATGACGCTTACGCGTCTCCTCACCATGAGGGGTATGACGCAGCAGGACCGGGATGAAGGATGCTACCGATCGCCCGACAGCGCCAGTTCAAAATCTGTACCGCATGGATTCAGATCCTGAACTGGCTCTCCGCAATCGCGCCGTGAGAGGCTCCCGCCGAGTTCGCCAAGCCGCGGCTCGGCCTCGGACGGCAAGTCCGGAAAACACAAGGAGATCAGCTATGCCGGTTGCGACGCTTCCCCTCGATTACACCGCCATCAAACAGCGCCAGCAGGCCGTATGGTCGGCCGGAGACTATGCGCTCATCGGAACAACGCTCCAGATTGTCGGCGAGCGACTGTGCGAGGCGGTCGATCTCTGTGCCGGCAGCAGCGTGCTCGATGTCGCGGCCGGCAACGGCAATGCCACGCTTGCCGCCGCACGCCGCTTTGGCCGCGTCACGTCCACCGACTATGTGCGCGCGCTGCTGGACCGGGGCAAGGAACGTGCCGCCGCCGAGCGCCTTGCCGTCAGTTTTCAGGAGGCCGACGCCGAAGCGCTTCCCTTTGCCGACGGCAGCTTCGACGTGGCGCTGTCCACGTTCGGGGTGATGTTCACGCCCAACCAGGAGAAGGGGGCGGCCGAGCTCGTTCGCGGCGTTCGCAGGGGCGGCAGGATCGGGTTGGCGAACTGGACGCCGGACGGCTTCATCGGCCAGCTCTTGAAGCTTGTTGGCCGGTATGCGCCGCCGCCGGCGGGCGTGAAGCCGCCAACGCTCTGGGGAACCACTGCGCGCCTGGAGGAGCTGTTCACGGGCTGCGAAATCAACAGTTCGTTGCAGACCTTCACCTTCCGGTACGAATCTCCGGAGCATTGGCTCGAGGTTTTTCGCAACTACTACGGTCCCACCAACCGGGCGTTCGCAGCGCTCGATATGGAGAAGGCGGCGGCCCTGGAGGCCGATATCCTCGACCTCCTGGAGAAATCAAATTGGGGCCGCGGGGGAAACCTCATTGTCCCCGGCGAATATCTCGAGGTTGTGATTACGAGATCTTGAGATTCAAGCGATGTCGGGCCGCATGGCTGCCAAGGGGCAGGCCTCTGGCAGCCATGCGCCCGGCTTGATCAATCACTCCTCATCGCTCGCAAGCACGCCGTTGACGGCCCGCGCCCATCCCTGTCGTTTGCGCTCGCGCGTCGCCGCGCTCATCTTCGGCTCGAACCGGTATTCGAGCCGCCAGTGATCGGCGAATTTTTCAGGCTCCGGGAAAACACCTGCGGAAAGACCGGCGAGATAGGCCGCGCCCAGTGCCGTCGTTTCCTGAATGACCGGACGGTCGACCGGCGCGTCAAGCAGATCGGCGAGGCGCTGCATGGTCCAGTCGGAGGCGGTCATGCCGCCATCGACGCGCAGCACGACATTGGCGGCTTTCGCCTCCGGCCAATCGGCGCGCATCGCTTCCCACAGGTCGCAAGTCTGGTAACAGACGCTTTCGAGCGCGGCATGCGCGAGCTCGGCAGGGCCGGTGTTGCGCGTCAGCCCAAACAACGCGCCGCGCACGCGCGGATTCCAGTAGGGGGCGCCCATGCCGACAAAGGCCGGCACGAGATAAACGCTCTGCGCGGAATCGGATTTTTCTGCGAGCGGGCCGGTGTCGGCCGCCTGCTTGATGACCCCCAACCCGTCCCGCAACCACTGCACGGCGCTGCCCGCCACGAAGATCGAGCCTTCGAGCGCGTAGGTGCGCCTTCCCTTCAGCTGATAGGCGATGGTGGTCAGCAGCTTGCTCTTCGAGGCAACCGCCTTCGTGCCGGTGTTGAGCAAGGCAAAGCAGCCGGTGCCGTAGGTCGACTTGATCATGCCGGGCGAAAAACAGGCCTGCCCGATGGTCGCAGCCTGCTGATCGCCGGCGATCCCAGCTATTGCGATTGGACCACCGAGGATATCCGCCATCGTCTCGCCGAAACGAAAAGAGCAATCCTTCACCTCCGGCAACATGGCGCGCGGCACGCCGAGCAGCTTCAGGAGATCATCATCCCACGTGCCGCTGTGAATGTTGAACAAAAGCGTGCGCGAGGCATTGGTGGCGTCTGTGGCGTGAACCACGCCGCCGGTCAGGCGCCACAGGAGATAGCAATCGACGGTGCCGAACAACAGTTCGCCGCGCTCGGCGCGCGCCCGCGCGCCCGGCACATTGTCGAGCATCCAGGCGACCTTGGTGCCGGAAAAGTAGGGATCGATGATCAAGCCGGTCTTGGCCGTGATCGCCGGCTCATGGCCTTGATCTTTCAGCCGCGCGCAAAAATCGGCGGTGCGGCGGTCCTGCCAGACGATGGCGCGGTGGATCGCTTTGCCCGTGCCACGGTCCCAAACCAGCGTGGTCTCGCGCTGGTTGGTGATGCCGATCGCGGCGATGTCCTTTGCGGTCAGATCCGCTTTCTTCAACGCCTCGCGACAGACCGCAACGGTCGAATTCCAGATGTCTTCCGGATCGTGCTCGACCCAGCCCGACGCAGGAAAATGTTGCGGGAATTCCGCCTGCGCGATCGCGGCGACCGAGAGATCGGCGCGAAACACCATGGCGCGCGAGGACGTGGTGCCCTGATCGATGGCGAGCACGAGGGACATTGGCGTTGCTCCCGGCGTTTCTTTCGTGTCGTATCCGGCGAAGGCAAGCGGATTGAAGAAGTTTCGTCAATACATACGCGTCAGCCGGCAACGACGGCGGCGACCTACACCGCAGCCGTCGTGACGCCTCCGTCGACCACGATGGTCTGGCCGGTCATGAAGCTGGATGCATCAGAGCCGAGATAGGCGACTGCGCCGGCGATCTCGTCGGGCTCGCCGATCCGCCGCAACGGCGTGGTGGCGCAGCGGCGCTTCAGCCGTTCTTCGTCTTCCCACAGCGCGCGGGCGAAATCGGTCTTGACGAGCCCCGGCGCGACGCAGTTGACGCGGACGCCCTTCGGCCCCCACTCGCCGGCAAGGCTGCGGCACAGCGCGAAATCGGCGGCTTTTGAAATGCCGTAGGCGCCGATCACAGTCGAGCCGCGCAGGCCGCCGATGGAGGAGATGATCACCACAGAACCTTTGCCGCGCTCAGCCATTTGCGGAATTGCCAGCGCGCAGAGCCAGAGGTTGCTTTTGACGTTGGAGGCCATGATCTTGTCGAAGGCCTCGTCCTTGATGTCGAGCAGCGGACCGTAATAGGGGTTCACCGCCGCGTTGCAGACCAGAATGTCGATCCTGCCGAAGTGCTTGATGGAGCCGGAGATCAGCGCCTCGACCTCTTCGCGGCGCGAGATGTTGCAGGCGATGACATGGGCGTCGCCGCCGGATTTGCGGATGCCGCTCGCGACTTCCTCGCAGGCATCCGCCTTGCGCGAGGAAATCACGACCTTGGCGCCGAGTTTGGCGAGCAGTTCGGCGGATGAGCGGCCGATGCCGCGGCTCGACCCGGTGACGACGGCGACCTGACCGGTGAGATCGAAAGGGGTGGCTTTCATGGAAGGGTCCTCTGACGTCTTTTGGGGGACGCGCGTGAGCGCGAACTATGGTGCGAAATTGCGCACCCGAGAAGCCATTTGTCCTCGAATTGGAGCGCCATGGATTCCGGGCGCGATGCTGACGCATCGCCCCGGAATGGCAGCAGTGCGCGGCTACTTACACCAATCCGCCGCCCGCCGTGACACGGCGCAGGTGATACTCGGTGTCGCCATAGGTGTTCTCGATCATCGTCAGGCGCTTGAAGTAGTGGCCGATCGCGGCCTCCATGGTCATGCCAATGCCGCCATGCAGCTGGATCGACTGCTGACCGACGAATTTGCCGGACTTTCCGATCTGCACCTTGGCGGCCGCGACCGCGGTGGCACGCTCCTTGGCATCCTCGAAATCGGTAGCCATCGTCGCAAACATCGACATCGAACGCGCCTGCTCGACCGCGACGAACATGTCGGCGGCACGGTGCTGCAAGGTCTGGAAACTGCCGATCGGCACGCCGAACTGCTTGCGCGTCTTGAGGTATTCGACCGTGGTCTTCAGCGATTCGTCCATCAGGCCAACCGCTTCCGCGCATAGCGCAGTGCGCGCCTCATCCACCACCCGCTCGATCAGCGGAAGCGCATTTTCGGGATCGCCGATCGCAGCATCGGCGCCAACCTCGACACCGGTGAAGGTGACATCGGCGCCATGCAGGCCGTCCTGGGTCGGATAGCCCTTCTTGGCAATGCCCCTGGCATTGGCCGGCACCAGGAACACGCCAACGCCGCCCGCATCGCGCTGGCCGCCTTTGGTGCGCGCGGTCACGATAAAGGTATCGGCGGCTTCTCCATTGAGCACGACGAATTTCTCGCCGTCGATCACCCAGCCATCGCCCTTCTTCTTCGCCGAAGTCGCGACGTCCGCCAGATCATAGCGCGAGTTCTTCTCGAGCTGCGCGAAAGCAAGCGTCTTGCTGCCGTCGATGATGGCGGGAATATGCGCTTCTTTCTGCGCGGCCGAACCGCCATGACGCAGAAAGCCGCCGCCGATCACGACCGTCGTCAGATAAGGCTCGACCACGAGCGCGCGGCCGAGCGCTTCCATCACGATCATGGTTTCAACCGCGCCGGCCCCGAAGCCGCCGTCGCCTTCCGCAAACGGCAGTCCGAGCAGGCCCTGCTCGGCGAAGCGGCCCCAGATCGCCTTGCTCCAGCCGCCCGGCTCCTTCATGTATTTCTTGCGCCGATCGAAGTCATAGGCGTCGCCGAGCAACCCTTCGACGCTTTCCTTGAGAAGCCGCTGCTCCTCCGACAAATCGAAATCCATTTATTTATTCCTCATACCCGGTCTATCATTCCGTCTCTCCGGGATGCGCCCACTCGGGCGCAGGCCCGGAATCCATTCCTCGACGCAACCCGCAGAAAAATGGACTCCGGGCTCGCCTTTCAGGCGCCCCGGAATGACGTCCCTACAGCCCCAGCACCGCCTTGGTGATGATGTTGCGCTGGATCTCGTTCGATCCGCCATAGATCGAGACCTTGCGGTTGTTGAAGTAGCTCGGCGCGATCTGCGCGGTCCATTCCATAGCCTCGTTCGAGCCGTCGTCGGCGTGTTCGTCGAACGGCGCGGCAAATGGCCCGATCACTTCCATCAGGAGTTCGGTCGTTGCCTGCTGGATTTCCGAGCCCTTGATCTTGAGCACGGAGGATGCCGGATTCGGTTTGCCCTTGCCGTGCTTGCCTTCGTCGGCCACCACGCGAAGCTGGGTGAGTTCGAGCGCCTTCAGTTCGATCTCGACCGCCGCGAGCTTTTCACGGAAAGCCTGGTCTTCCATCATCGGCTTGCCGGCCGACTCGACCTTGGAGGCCAGATCCTTGATGCGGCGGATGCGCTCCTTGGAGACGCCGACCCGCGCAATGCCGGTGCGCTCGTTGCCGAGCAGGAACTTGGCGTAGTCCCAGCCCTTGTTCTCTTCGCCGATCAGATTCTCGTAGGGCACCTCGACGTCATCGAAGAAGACTTCGTTGACCTCGTGGCCGCCGTCGATGGTCTGGATCGGCCGTACCGTGACGCCCTTCGACTTCATGCTGAACACGATGAAGGAGATGCCGGTCTGCTTCTTGGCCGACGGATCGGTGCGGCAGAGACAGAAGATCATGTCGGCATATTGCGCCAGCGTGGTCCAGGTCTTCTGACCGTTGATGATCCACTTGTCGCCCTTGCGCTCGGCCTTGGTCTTCAGCGAAGCAAGGTCGGAGCCGGAGCCCGGCTCGGAGAAGCCCTGGCACCACCAATCGTCGACATTGGCGATGCGCGGCAAATACTGCTTTTTCTGCGCTTCGTTGCCGAAGGTATAGATGACGGGGCCGACCATGCTGACGCCGAACGCAAGCGGCGCCGGCGCCGGATAGGCCTGCAGTTCTTCGTTGAAGATGTAGTGCTGCACGGAAGACCATCCCGTGCCGCCATATTCCTTCGGCCAGTGCGACACGCCCCAGCCCTTCTTGTTGAGGATGCGCCACCAGGCGACCATCTCGTCCTTGCTGAGATGACGGCCTTCGATCATCTTCTGCCGCGTCGTGGCCGGCACGTTATCCCGAAGAAAGGCCCGCACCTCTTCGCGGAACGCCACTTCTTCCTTGGTAAAAGCGAGATCCATCGGATTCTCCTACGAATTATCCTACCAATCTATCCATTGTCGTCCCCGCGAACGTGGGGGCCCATAACACCACCGGCGCCCGTTTTTGGGAGGCCGGCTGCCGCTGCGTATGGGCCCGGCTCGCGGCCGTGGACGACCACAACTAGTGCACCACCTCGAACAAGCCGGCCGCGCCCATGCCGCCACCAACGCACATTGTCACGACCGCATATTTGGCCTTGCGCCGTCGGCCCTCGATCAGCGCGTGACCGGTCAGGCGCGCGCCCGACATGCCGTAGGGATGGCCGACCGCGATTGCGCCGCCGTTGACGTTGATCTTTTCCGGATCGATGCCGAGCTTGTCGCGGCAATAGATCACCTGCACCGCGAACGCCTCGTTCAATTCCCAGAGATCGATGTCGTCGACCTTGAGGCCGTGCCGCTTGAGCAGGCGCGGCACCGCGAAGACCGGCCCGATGCCCATTTCGTCCGGCTCGCAGCCGGCAGCGACGAAGCCGCGGAAAATGCCGAGCGGCTTCAAACCCCGCCTAGCCGCTTCCTTGTCGCTCATGACGACGGAGGCGCTGGCGCCATCGGACAGCTGGCTGGCATTGCCGGCGGTGATGGTAAAACCATCGCCGCGCACCGGCTTGAGCGCCGCGAGGCCCTCCGCCGACGTATCCGGCCGCGGGCCCTCGTCTTTGGAGAGTGTCACCTCCTTGAACGAGACCTCGCCGGTTGCCTTATCGGCGACGCCCATCGTCGTGGTGATCGGCGCGAGTTCGTCGTTGAACTTGCCGCCCTGCTGAGCGGCGGCGACGCGGCGCTGGCTCTCCAGCGAATATTCGTCCTGGCGTTCGCGCGAGATGCCGTACCGCTTGGCCACGACTTCGGCGGTATCGATCATCGGCATATAGACTTCGCCCTTAATCTTGAGGAGCGCGGGATCCTGGGCGTGAAAAGTGTTCATCTTGTCGTTCTGCACGAGGGAGATGGACTCGCCGCCGCCGCCGACCGCGATCTCGACACCGTCGAAAATCACCGAACGCGCCGCGAGCGCAATCGCCTGCAAACCGGAAGCGCATTGCCGGTCGATCGTGGTCCCGCCGACCGTCACCGGAAGCCCGGCGCGCAGCAGCGCCTTGCGCGCGATATTGCCGCCGGTTGCGCCCTGCTGAAGGGCTGCGCCCATCACGACGTCCTCGATCTCCGCAGGGTCCAGCTTGGCGCGCGCGACCGCTTCGCCGATGGCGTGACCCAGCAGCGTGGCACCTTCCGTGGCGTTGAGCGCGCCGCGGTAGGCCTTGCCGATCGGTGTGCGGGCGGTGGAAACGATGACGGCGTCGGTCATGAGCGACCTCCTGTTGCGAGTTGTTGTTGTGGTGTTTCCGGCGCAGGCCGGCTGTTGGCTTGCTGGCTGCGCAATTCGTGCCGCGAGAGCTTGCCGACGGGCGTGCGCGGCAAGTCATCGACGAATGCGAGCGCGGCCGGAATCTCGTGCCGACCGAGCTTGCCGGCAAGAAACGCTTTCAGTTCGTCGAGCGAAAAGGCGGCCGAGCCGGGGCGCAGCTTGATGAACGCCTTCGCCGCCTCGCCGCGGTATGCGTCGGGGATGCCGATCACGATCACTTCCTGCACGGCGGGATGCTCATAGATCGCCTGTTCGATCATCTGCGGATAGACGTTGAAGCCTCCGGAGATGATCATATCCTTCTTGCGGTCGACCAGAAAGAAATAGCCGTCCTCATCCATATAGCCGATGTCGCCGGTGAGAAAGCGGCCGCCGACAAAGGCCTGCGCCGTTTCCTGGGGCCGGCCCCAATATCCCCTGGTGACGTTCGGCCCGCGAATGCGGATTTCGCCGACTTCGCCCGGAGACAAAACCTTGTTCGGATCATCGAGCGCAACCACGTCCATCTCGATGCCGGGCAGCATCAGCCCGATCGAACCCGGCTTGTCCGGCCCTTGCTGCGGATGTCCGGTGCCGGGCGAGCAGGTCTCGGTCATGCCCCACCCGCTCTTCAGCTTCATGTTGGTCTTGCGCTCGAAGATTTTCGCAACCTCGACCGGCAGCGGCGCCCCGCCTGAGCCCGCCTGGACCAGCGAGGAAAAGTCACGCTTGTCGAGATCGGGAAGGCTTGCGATTGCGATCCACATGGTGGGAACACCGGGAAAGGCGGTCGCGCGCTTGACCTCTATATCGCGCATCACGGCTTCGACGTCGAAGCGCTGGTGCAGCGAAATCAGCTTGCCGAGCCGCAGGCATGAGAGCATGACCACGGTCAGCGCGTAGATGTGGAACAGCGGCAATACGCAGATGACACGTTCGTCGCGATCGAGCCGCGCCGGCCGCCCCCAGACCTCATAGATCGATACGGCCGAAGTCAAATTGCCGTGGCTGAGCATGGCGCCCCTCGGCAGTCCCGTCGTGCCGCCGGTATATTGCAACAGCGCGATGTCGTCTGCAGAAATGGCCGGCCATTGCGCCGGCCTGGTTGCGCCTTCGGTGAACTTCGCAAAGGTGACGATCGCCGGATGATCGGGAATTGGCGCATGCGGATTGCCAGCCACGCCCCAATGATCGTCCTCGCAGACGACCAGGCGGTCGATCAGGCCACTTTCCAGGAATTTCAGCGCCGTCGGCAGCAAGGAGGCGAGATTGGACGTGACCAGGATGCGCGCGCCGCTGTCGCTCAGTTTGTGGGACAGCGCGCGCATCCCGTCGAGCGGCGAAAGATGCGCGATGCGGCTGCCGGCCTTCAGGGCGCCGAAGAAATTGATCGGGTGATCCGGCGAGTTGCCGAGAAACAACGCCACGGTCGTTCCGCTGCCAAACCCGGCACGCAGGAACGCCGATGCCGCGACATCGGCAAGCGCTTCCAGCTCGCTGAAGCTGATGGTTCGGTCGCGGAATTCGATCGCCGGCCGCGCGCCGAATTGACGCACGGCGTGCGCCAACAGGTCGGGCAGGGTCCCGCGCTCGATCGGATCATCCCAGCGGACGCCCTTCGGATAAAACTGCTCGCCGGGATGGGTCATGGGCGCGATGCACCACGCACGTCGTCGTTCCGGGGCGCGCAAAGCGTGAGCCCGAAACCTCGAAATTCCGGGGCAGGCGCTGACGCACCATCCCGGAATGACGTGAGCTTGCAAAATCCCATCACGCCGCCTTCGACTCCCGCGCCCACGAGGCAAACGTCTTCCCCTCGGCGGCAAGCCGCTTGAGCAAAGGCGCAGGTTCCAGCGATGGGTCGCTGGTCTCCTTGGCATAATGGGAGAGACGGTCGGCAATGTGCTTCAGGCCGACCTGATCGGCATAGAACATCGGGCCGCCACGATAGACCGGCCAGCCGTAGCCATAGAGCCAGATTACGTCGATGTCGCCGGGTCGCGCCGCGATCTTCTCCTCGAGAATCCGCGCGCCTTCGTTGATCATCGGATACATCATGCGCTCGAGAATTTCCTCGTCGCTGACCTGGCGGCGCTTGCGCCCGAGGCGCTGCAACGTCTCGTCGATCAGCTTCTCGACCTCGGGATCAGGCAGCGGCGCGCGCGACCCGCCTTCATACTTGTAGTAGCCCTTGCCGGTCTTCTGGCCGAAGCGGCCCGCCTCGCACAGCGCATCGGCGATCTCCGACTTGATGCCGCGGTCCTTTCGCGAACGCCAGCCGATATCGAGACCGGCAAGATCGCCCATCGCAAACGGGCCCATCGGCATGCCGAATTTGGTGACGACAGCGTCGACCTGCTGCGGCAAGGCGCCTTCGAACAGAAGCTTCTCCGCCTGTTTGCCGCGCTGGGCGAGCATGCGGTTGCCGACAAAGCCGTCGCAAACGCCGACGACGGCCGGAACCTTCCCAATCCTGCGGGCAACGGCAACGGCCGTAGTCAGCACGTCAGGCGCCGTCTTTTCCGCGCGGACGATCTCGCACAGCTTCATCACATTGGCCGGTGAGAAGAAGTGCATGCCAAGCACGTCCTGCGGACGCTTGGTCTCCTTCGCGATCTCGTTGATGTTGAGATAGGAGGTGTTGGAGGCGAGCACCGCGCCCGGCTTGGCGTACTTGTCCAGCGCGCCGAACACTTCCTTCTTGATCGCCATGGTCTCGAACACCGCCTCGATGATGAGGTCGGCATCCTTGACGTGTTCCAGCCCGACGACGCCGTTGATCAGCGCCATGCGCTTGGCGGGCGCATCTGCCGGAATGCCGCCGCGGGCGGCGGTCGCCTCATAGTTCTTCTGCATCACGCCCATACCGCGCTTGAGCTGCTCCTCGCCGGTCTCGACCAGGGTCACCGGAATGCCGGCATTGGCGAAAGACATCGCGATACCGCCGCCCATGGTGCCCGCGCCGATGATGGCGACGCGCTCGACGTTGCGCGGCTTGGTTCCCTCCGGCACGCCGGAGATCTTGGCGGCCTCACGCTCGGCGAAGAACGCATAGCGCTGTGCCTTGGACTGATCGCCGGTGACGAGCTTGGTGAAACCTTCCCGCTCCTTCTTCAGCCCTTCGTCGAACGGCAGGTCGATTGCCGCACCGACGGCATCGGCCGCCGCAAACGGCGCCTCGAGCCCGCGCGCCTTCTTTGTCATCGCCGCGACCGCGTTTGTAAAGATCGAGCGGTCGGCCCTCGCCGCCGCCAGCTTGCTGTCGTCGTCACGCAGTTTCCGCAGCGGCCGCTTCTCGGCCAGAATCTTGCGGGCAAACGCCTCGCCGCCGGCGGCGGGACCTTCGACGATCTCGTCGATCAGCCCGTTCTTGAGCGCATCCGAAGCCGAAATCGGATCGCCGCCGACGATCATCTTGACCGCGAGTTCCGGACCGACCGCGCGCGGCAGCCGCTGCGTTCCGCCGGCGCCGGGCAGCAGCCCGAGCTTCACCTCGGGCAGGCCGAGCCGGGCTTCCTTGACGGCAACCCGGAAATGGCAGGCGAGCGCGACCTCGAGGCCGCCGCCAAGGGCGGTGCCATGAATGGCAGCAACCACGGGCTTGGGCGAATTTTCGATTTCGGCCAGCACCTCGTGAAGGCTCGGCGGCTGTGGCGGCTTACTGAATTCGGTGATGTCGGCGCCGGCGATGAAGGTCCGTCCAGCGCAGGTCAGAACGATCGCCTTGACTTCGGAATCCGCGATCGCGCGCTTGACGCATTCGTTGATGCCGCTCCGCACTGCGACGCTCAGAGCATTGACCGGAGGACTATTCACCGTGACGATGGCGACGACGTCGTGACGTTCAAGACTGACCACTTCACTCACGGAGATTCTCCCTCGATGTCCTGTTCTTGCGCAGCTCAATTAACGCAGATCTATGAATTCCGCATTGCGGAATTCAATTCCGCATCTTGACAGGGAGGGTTATTTTGAAGCACGTCCCTTGTCAACAAAGCCCCGCGCAGTTGAGGGGCCGGGTTCAGTTTCGGTTGTTAGGCTCGCGGGTACGTCGGCAGCGAACATCAATTCACTCCACCAGGCGAGCATCGGCAGAAGCATATGAAGCGTCAGGGCAAGAAAGTGGCGACCGATCGCAGTTTTGTCGTCGCGCTTTCCCGCGGTCTCGATGTGTTGCGTGCATTCCGGCCAAACGACGGACTTCTCGGCAACCAGGAGATTGCGGCGCGGACCAACCTGCCGAAGCCGACGGTCTCCCGGCTGACTTATACGCTCACCAAGCTCGGTTACCTGGCGCCGGTTCCGCGGTTCGAGAAATATCAGCTCGCGCCGGCAGCCATGGCGCTCGGCTATGCCGCGCTCGCCAATCTCGGCGTTCGACATTTGTCGGAACCGTACCGGGAAGAATTGATGCGCGAGACCGGCGGTGCCGTCGCCATCGGTGGCCGTGATCGCCTCAGCATGATCTATTTCGGCCAGAGCCGCGGCATGACCATTGGAGTTCAGCTTGACGTCGGCTCGCGTGTCCCGATCGCCACCACCGCCATGGGACGCGCCTATCTCTGGGCGTTGACCGAAGAAGAACGAAGCGAGTTGCTCCAGGAGCTTAAGGAGCACTACGGCCCGCGCTGGGCCCGCATGCGCGACGGCATCGAGCGTGCCGGCGAGACCGTCGCCAAGCATGGCTTTGTGATCTCGGCGGGCGAGTGGCACGACGACATTGCAGCAGCCGGCGTAGCACTAAAGCTTAATGACGGAACCGGCCCTTATGCGTTTAACTGTGGTGCGCCAGCCTTCCGTTTTACGGAAGAACGGCTGCGCACTGACATTGGCCCTCGTCTGGTGACGATGGTCAGGAATATCGAAGCGGCACTCGGTGGAATGGCACCGCAAATAAAAAAACAGGAAGGCCGGAAACTGAAAGCAGGAGGGAAAGTTGCGCGTGTGGTTGAGGGGATCAGATAGCTTTCGCCGCCTTGATTCAGCCAGGGCTCCAGCCCGTTCCGGCGCGTGCGGTGAACGATGAACGCGGCTCAGACGGCGCCGGCCACATCGCCGCTTCTTGCCGTTTGTGACGTCAGCGTCGCGTTCGGCGGTATCATTGCCCTGAACGGCGTGTCGTTCGAGATGCATCACGGGCAGATTCTTGGCCTGATCGGACCGAACGGGGCCGGCAAGACCACGCTTTTCAACTGTCTCAGCCGGCTCTATCAGCCGAGCTCGGGCGATATCCTGCTCGAAGGGACGAGCATTCTGAAGCGCCCGCCGCACCGCATCGCCGAAATCGGCATCGGACGCACCTTTCAGAACGTCGCTCTGTTTTCCAACCTGTCGGTGCTCGACAACGTCCGGGTCGGCGCGCACGCCCGGACGAACAGCGACATCCTAAGCGACTCCTTGAGACTTCCCAAGGTGCGCCGCGATGAGGCCGCGCTCAACGACCGTGTCCACGAGATCCTCGGCTATCTCGACCTCGAAAGCGTTGCCCGCAGCATTGTTTCGGGACTGCCATTCGGGACACAAAAGCGCGTGGAGCTGGCGCGGGCGCTCGCGGCCGAGCCCAAGATCCTGCTGCTCGACGAGCCCGCCGGCGGCCTCAATCACGAGGAAGTTCACGCGCTGGGCGACCTGATCCGGCGCATACGCACCGACCGCAAGGTCACGGTGCTGCTGGTCGAACACCATATGGGCCTTGTGATGTCGATCGCCGATCATGTGGTCGCCCTGAACTTCGGCCGCAAGCTCGCGGAGGGTACTCCGGCCGTCGTGCAGTCCGATCCCGATGTGATCAAGGCCTATCTCGGGAGCAAGGACCAATGACCGCGCTCCTCAACATCAAGGCGCTCAACGCCTATTACGGCCAGGTCCAGGCGCTGCATGGCCTCGAATTTTCGCTGAACGAAGGCAGCGTGACGACGCTGCTCGGCGCCAACGGCGCCGGCAAGACCACCACGCTGCGCGCGATCTGCAACATGGTTCGCACCACAGGCGCGATCGAGTTCGCCGGCGCTCCGTTGTCGAGCCGTCCCACCGAAAACATCGTCCGTCTCGGCATCGCCCATGTTCCGCAGGGCCGCGGCACGTTCACCACCATGACGGTCGAGGAAAACCTTGAGCTCGGCGCGATCACGCGCAGCAAGGCCGGGATCGCGGCCGATATCGAACGCATGTACGCGTATTTTCCCGTTCTCAAGCAGCGGCACACCCAACAGGCCGGCACGCTTTCCGGCGGCGAGCAGCAGATGCTGGCGGTGGCACGCGCGCTGATGCTGCGGCCGCGCCTGATGCTGCTCGACGAACCCTCGTTCGGGCTTGCCCCGCTGATCGTGCGCGACCTGTTCAGGATCCTCGGCAAGATCAACCGCGAGGACAAGGTCACGATCCTGGTGGTCGAGCAGAACGCGCAGCTCGCGCTGGAAATTGCCGACCACGCCTATGTGATCGAGACCGGCCGCATCGTGATGTCCGGCAAGGCCGCCGAGATCGCGGATAATGAAGACATCCGGAAATCGTATCTGGGCTACTAGGGAACGCCGCCATGGACCTTCTCCTCAACCAGATCCTGGCCGGAATCTCGACCGGCGCGATCTATGCCTGCATGGCGCTTGCGGTCGTCATGATCTACCAGGCGATTGATCATCTCAATTTCGCGCAAGGCGAAATGGCGATGTTCTCGACCTTCATTTCCTGGCAATTGATGCAGTGGGGCTTGCCTTACTGGGTCGCCTTCGCGATTACCCTTGTCCTCTCCTTTATCGGCGGCATCGTGATCGAACGACTGTTGTTCAAGCCGCTCGCCAAGGCGCCGATCCTGACCAACGTCGCCGGATTCATCGCGCTGTTTGCGATTCTCAACAGCAGCGCCGGCCTGATCTGGGATTTCACCATCAAGGAATATCCGACGCCGTTCGGCTCCTCGCCGTTCCTCGGCAGCCAGTTGATCTCGACCCATCAGGCCGGAATGATCGGGGTGACGGTGCTGCTGCTGATCGCGCTTTACGTCTTCTTTCGCTACACCAGGATCGGGCTTGCGATGCGCGCCGCCGCTTCGGTGCCGGAATCGGCGCGGCTCGTCGGCATCAACACCTCGTGGATGATCGCGCTCGGCTGGGGCATGGCGGCTGCGATCGGCTCGATCGCCGGCATGCTGATCGCGCCGGTCGTGTTCCTGGAGCCCAACATGATGGTCAGTATCCTGCTCTATGGCTTTGCCGCCGCGGTGCTCGGCGGCCTGACCAGCCCGTTCGGCGCGGTGATCGGCGGATTTCTGGTCGGCATCATCGAAAATCTCGCCGGCACCTACATTCCCGGCGTCGGCAATGAACTGAAGCTGCCGATCGCCCTGGCGCTGATCATTACCGTTCTGGTCATCAAACCGGCCGGCCTGTTTGGCCGGCCCGTCGTCAAGCGAGTTTGAGCATGAGCGCCGTGCAGGAAGTCGTCACCGAAGCACCGGTCATCGAAGCCGTTCCGAAACGGGCGATGACGCTGGGCGCAGGCACCTCGCTCGTGATGCTGGCGCTTTTGATCCTTGTGCCGTTCTTCGTGAAGAACTTCATCATCTTCCAGCTGACCATGCTGCTGGTCTACGGCCTGGCGGTTCTCGCGCTCAACATCCTGACCGGCGGCAGCGGGCAGTTCTCTCTCGGACAAAGCGCCTTTTACGCGGTCGGCGCCTACACTTCGGCGATCCTGATCGAAAATGCCGGCATGAACTACGCCCTGACGCTGCCAGTCGCCGGCTTCATCTGTTTCCTGTTCGGCTTCCTGTTCGGCCTGCCCGCGCTGCGGCTTTCCGGCGTTTACCTCGCACTGGCGACTTTCGCGCTCGCCACCGCGATGCCGCAGATCCTCAAGCTCGGCTATCTCGAAGCCTGGACCGGCGGCGTACAGGGCCTGGTGGTGACCAAGCCCGATCCGCCCGACATCGTGCAGGGCGTGCTTGCATGGTTCCACCTGAAGATGTCGCAGGACATGTGGTTCTATTACTTCACCCTCGCGATCACGGTTGCGATTTACGTCCTCTCCCTGAACCTGCTGCGATCGCGCTCGGGCCGCGCCTTCATGGCGATCCGCGACAACGAGATCGCAGCCTCCGCCATGGGTGTCGACGTTGCGCTCTATAAGACGCTGGCGTTCGGCGTGTCGGCCGCCATCACCGGCATCGCCGGCGGATTGGGCGCGATTGCCGTGCAATTTGTCGCGCCCGACGGCTACACCATCACGCTCGCGATCTCGTTGTTTCTCGGCATGGTGGTCGGCGGGGTCGGCTGGCTGCCCGGCTCGATCGTCGGCTCCGCCTTCATCATCTTCGTGCCGAACATCGCCGAAGGCATTTCGAAGGGCCTTTCCGGCGCGGTGTTCGGCGTCATCCTGTTTATCGTCATCTTCCTCGTGCCGCACGGCGCGAGGCAGGTCGCCATGGTCGCCCAGCATCTGCTCGGCAGGCTCAAGAAACGCTAAAACGCTTCAAGGAGAAAATGAGACATGACGCTTTCGAAACGTAGGTTGCTGATTGCGGCGATCGCGGTCGGGCTCACCTCGACCTGCAACGCGCTGGCGCAAAAAAAATACGACACCGGCGCCACCGACACCGAAATCAAGATCGGCAACATCATGCCCTATAGCGGCCCTGCTTCCGCGTACGGCGTGATCGGCAAGACCGAAGCGGCCTATTTCAACAAGATCAACGCCGAGGGCGGCATCAACGGCCGCAAGATCAAGTTCATCAGCTATGACGACAGCTACAGCCCGCCGAAAGCGGTCGAGCAGGCGCGCAAGCTCGTGGAGAGCGATGAAGTGCTGTTGATCTTCAACCCGCTCGGCACGCCGTCGAACACGGCGATCCAGAAATACATGAACGCCAAAAAAGTCCCGCAGCTGTTCGTTGCGACCGGCGCCACCAAATGGGACGAACCGAAGCAGTTTCCATGGACCATGGGCTGGCAGCCCAGCTATCAGGGCGAGGCGCGGATCTACGCCAAATACCTGCTCAAGACCAAGCCCGACGCCAAGATCGCCGTGCTCTATCAGAACGACGATTTCGGCAAGGATTACCTGAAAGGCCTGAAGGACGGGCTCGGTGCCAAGTCGTCGATGATCATCGCCGAGGAAGGTTACGAGACCTCCGAGCCGTCGATCGACGGCCACATCGTCAAGCTCAAGGCCTCCGGCGCCGACGTGTTCATCAGCATCACGACGCCGAAATTTGCCGCTCAAGCCATCAAGAAGCTGGCGGAGATGAACTGGACGCCGCTGCACATCCTGACCAACGTCTCGGCATCGGTCGGCGGCGTGATCAAGCCGGCGGGATTCGAGAATTCGCAAGGGATTCTCTCGGCCGCCTACGCCAAGGACGGCGCCGATCCGCAGTGGAACAACGATCCCGGCATGAAGAAGTTTTTCGACTTCCTGGCCAAGTATTATCCCGACGCCAACAAGCTCGACGGCTCGGTGGTGTACGGCTACGGCGCTGCGCAGACCATGGTGAAGGTGCTGCAAATGTGCGGCGACGATCTCACGCGCGCGAACGTGATGAAGCAGGCCGCGAGCCTGAAGGATTTCACGCCGGACACCCTGCTCCCGGGCATCTCCATCAACACCTCGCCGACCGACTTCGCCCCGATCAAGCAGTTGCAGATGATGCGCTTCAAGGGCGAGAAGTGGGAATTGTTCGGCGACATCATCTCGAGCGAATAGAGCAGGCGGACCGCCGGCGTTTCGCCCTGTGGAAACGTAAACGCCGCAAAACGCCTACTAAAGACGCAGCCCTTCGCACCTGGTGCGGAGGGCTTTTTGTTGTGAGCAGTCTGGTAAAATGATACGCAAAGGGTGGAGCCATCAAGAGCTTTCGGTGAAGAAAGCCAAGCCAGACACAGCATCAGAGACTGGACAAGAGGGAGAACGTCATGACTGTTTTTGTAAACAGAATTGCGACGGCATCCGTTGCCGTCGTCACGCTGCTTGCCGTATCGACGAGCGCTGCGCTCGCGCAGAAGAAATACGATACCGGCGCCACCGACACCGAAATCAAGATCGGCAACATCATGCCCTATAGCGGCCCGGCTTCCGCGTATGGCGTGATCGGCAAGACCGAGGCCGCCTACTTCAAGATGATCAACGAGGCCGGCGGCATCAATGGCCGCAAGATCAATTTCATCAGCTATGACGACGGCTACAGCCCGCCGAAGACGGTCGAGCAGGCCCGCAAGCTCGTGGAGAGCGACGAGGTCCTGTTCATCTTCAATTCGCTCGGCACGCCGCCGAACTCGGCGATTCACAAGTACATGAACGCCAAGAAGGTGCCGCAGCTCTTCGTTGCCACCGGCGCCACCAAATGGAACGACCCCAAGCACTTCCCTTGGACCATGGGCTGGCAGCCGAGCTATCAGAGCGAGGCACGCATCTACGCCAAGTACATCCTGAAAGAGAAGCCCAATGCCAAGATCGCGGTGCTCTATCAGAACGACGACTACGGCAAGGACTACCTGAAGGGCCTGAAGGACGGACTGGGCAGCAAGGCCGCTTCCATGATTGTTGCCGAGGAAAGCTATGAGACCTCCGAACCAACCATCGACAACCATATTGTCAGGCTCAAGGCGAGCGGCGCCGATGTCTTCGTTGACATCACGACGCCGAAATTTGCGGCTCAGGCGATCAAGAAAGTCGCAGAGACCGAGTGGAAGCCCCTGCACTTCCTCAACAACGTCTCCGCATCGCTCGGCTCGGTGATCAAGCCCGCCGGATTTGATAATTCGCAAGGGATCATTTCGGCCGCCTATATGAAGGATGTCTCCGACCCGCAATGGGCCAATGATCCCGGCATGAAGCAATTCCTGGCCTTCCTCGCCAAGGACTTCCCCGAAGCCAACAAGCTCGACGGCTCTGTCATCGTCGGTTACGGCGTTACGCAGACCCTGTTACAGGTGCTGAAGCAGTGCGGCGATAATCTCACCCGCGAAAACGTCATGAAGCAGGCCGCGAACCTGAAGGACTTCCGCACCGAAGTTCTGCTGCCCGGCATCAAGATCAACACTTCGCCGACCAATTTCGCTCCGATCACGCAGCTTCAGCTGATGCGGTTCAAGGGTGAACGCTGGGTGCTGTTCGGCGATATCATCAGCGGTGATGTCAACGGCTGACGCCTTGTTCCGACCGATGAGCTGAACACCCCCGCTGGGTGCCCAGCGGGGGTTTTCTTTTGCCGCAATGCGGAGGATAACGGCGTTCCTGTCCGCCCCCTCGCCTCCTGCTGAACGAAGCCAGAAACGCCATGACCGACAGACGCCCTCTCCTGCGCGCGATTTTCGATGCGGCGGTCGCCGCCGCGCATCCCGACGTCGTGCTGTCGGCTCACCTGCGTCCCGTTCCCACAGGCAGGATCATCTGCCTTGCCGCGGGCAAGGGGGCAGCGGCGATGGCCGCCGCCGCCGAACGGCATTATCTCGATCGCCTGAGGTTCGATCCGGCGCGGCTGTCCGGCATCGCCACCACCCGGCACGGTCACGGCGTGCCGACTCGGCGGATCAAGGTGATCGAGGCAGGTCACCCGGTGCCTGACGAGGCCGGGCTGAAAGCCGCCGACGAGACGCTCGCGCTGGCGCAGACGGCGGGGCCGGACGACCTGCTGCTGGTGCTGCTATCGGGCGGCGGCTCCGCCAACTGGATTGCGCCGGCCGATGGCGTGAGCTTCGCGCAGAAGCAGCAGGTCACCCGCGCGCTGTTGCGCTCGGGCGCCCCCATCGGAGAGATCAACACCGTTCGCAAGCATCTGTCACGGATCAAAGGGGGCCGGCTCGCCCGCGCCGGACAGCGCGCCGAACTCGTCACCCTCGCAATCTCGGATGTGCCGCATGACGAGCCGTCCGCGATCGCATCCGGCCCCACCGTGCCGGATCCGACGACGCTGGCGGACGCGCGTGCCATTGTCGCGAAATACCGCCTCGACATCGACGATGCAGTGCGCCGCGCGCTCGACGATCCAAAAAACGAAAGCTGCAAGCCGGACGATGCCGCCTTTGCCCGTGCCGAATTCGAACTGATCGCGCGGCCGAAGGCGTCGATCGACGCTGCGGTCAAGGCCGCGGCCGAGGCCGGTTATGCAATCATCGAACTCGGCGCAGATCTTGAAGGCGAGGCGCGCGAGGTCGCGGCCGAACATGCGAGCCTCGCGTTGAAGGCGCGCGCCGAAGGCAAGCGAGTTGCCATTATTTCCGGCGGCGAACTCACGGTTACGGTGCGCGGCCAGGGACGCGGCGGTCCAAACCAGGAATATGCGCTGGCATTGGCTGGGCTTCTGAAGGACACGCCGGATATTTCGGCGCTCGCCGCCGACACTGACGGTGCCGACGGCGGCGCGGGCAGCGCTTCCGATCCCGCCGGCGCCCTCATCGATCACCTGACTTTCTCGAAAATGAGATCGCTCCACCTCGATCCCAACGCCTATCTCGCCAACAACGATGCGACCGCGTTCTTTACCCTGACCGGCGATCTGCTGCTGACCGGTCCCACGCTCACCAATGTCAATGACGTCAGGGTGATTTTGGTCGATTGATTGACACTGGTGGTGAGGAGCGTGTCGTCACATGTCTCGAACCATAGCGGAAGGTCATTCTTCGGAACGGCGCTGAGCGCCTGCTCAGGATGAGCGCTCAAAATTCATCCGCAATCTTCGCCAGCATTGCGACGAGCGCTGCGCGGTTGTCGGCGCCCAACAAGTCATTCAGCCGCGCTTCGTGCTTCGCTGCGACGAGCTTCTTCGCCCGCGCCAACACAGCCTTGCCCTTGTCAGTCAAAACGAGATGATGCGATCGGCGGTCGTTAACCGATCGGATCCGCGCGCACAGATCCCGACTCTCCAGGCCGTCGAGCATCGCTACGAAATTCGGCCGCAGGATGCCGAGCGTACTGGCGATTTCGGTCTGGTTGCGGCCCGGATTGCGGTCGAGGAGCAGCAGCACGGAAAACTGCGCCGGGGTCAGTTGCAGCGGCGCCATACAGCGCAGAAAATCCTCGAAGATCTTCAGCTGGGCGCGCTTCAGCGTATAGCCGATCAGTTCCGACAGTTCGCCGAGTTCAATGGGGACGTCCTCGGCCTCCTTGCGGGCGGGACGCTGCGCCTTGGCGGCCTCGTTAGCGGCTCTGGTCATCGCTCGATGTTCACTCTTGCGCTATGCTTGCAAAACGTCGCCAACGCGGGAGGTCTTGAGGTTATATTTGATAATTGTTATGGACCATATCAAAATAGCTGTGCGGATTTCAACCGCCGCGACATCAGGGACCGACGCAAGGGACCGAAGGGGAGCGCCTGATTGAACACGACCATCGTGCTGTTCCTGCTTCAGGACGGCATTACCAATGGCGCGATCTATGCCCTTCTCGGCCTGGCGCTGGTTCTGGTCTTTGCCGTGACCCGCGTCATCCTGATCCCGCAGGGCGAATTCGTCACCTATGGCGCGCTGACCTATGCCACGCTGGCGTCCGGCCAGGTGCCCGGCACCGCGCACCTCGTGCTCGCGATGGGCATCGCGGCTTTCGGCCTTGATCTCTTGATGCGCAGGCGAACATTGCGGCTCGGTTCGGTCGGCCGGAGCCTTGCGATCAACATCATCCTGCCGGCGGCGATCCTGGCGCTCACACTGGCGCTGACCGGCAAGGAGACCCCGATCGCAATCAATATCGCGCTCTCCCTTCTGATCGTCGGCGCCATCGGGCTCTTCCTGTATCGCATCGCCTTTGCGCCGATCGCGCATACTTCGGTGCTGGTGCTGCTGATCGCCGCTGTCGGCTGCCATCTCGCGCTGCAGGGGATCGGCCTTGTCTTCTTCGGCGCCGAAGGCCAGCGCGGACCACCGCTGTCGAACGCGGCCTTCACCATCGCTCCCTTGCGCTTCTCGGGTCAGAGCATCGCCGTCTACGCCGTCACGCTCGCGCTGATCGCCGGACTATGGCTTTTGTTCAGCTTCACGCTGTATGGCAAGGCGCTGCGAGCCACGGCTGTCAACCGGCTGGGCGCGCGGCTGGTCGGCATTCGCACCGCAATGTCGGGACAGATCGCCTTCCTCCTCGCCGCCGTCATTGGCGCCATTTCCGGCATCCTGATCGTGCCGATCACCACGCTCTATTACGACACCGGCTTTCTGATCGGACTGAAAGGCTTCGTCGCCGCGATCATCGGCGGTCTCGTCAGCTATCCGCTGACCGCTGTCGCCGCACTCTTCGTCGGAATCATTGAGGCCTTCTCTTCGTTCTACGCCAGCAACTTCAAGGAAGTGATCGTGTTCGCGCTCATCATTCCGGTGTTGCTGTGGCGATCGCTAGCAACGCCCGCTGCCGACGAGGAAGATGACTAATGCGACAGCGGCTGCCGGTGATCCTGTTCGCGCTTGTGATGGCGGCCGTTCCGTTCATTCCCGGCATGCCGCCGTTCTGGATCGTCCTGCTCGACAATATCGGATTATCGGCGCTGGTCGCGATGGGACTCGTCCTGCTCACCGGGGTCGGCGGCTTGACCTCGTTCGGCCAGGCAGCGTTTTGCGGCTTCGGCGCCTACACGACCGCCGTATTGACCACCGCTTACGGCGTCTCGCCATGGCTGACGCTGCCGCTGTCGCTGCTGGTGAGTGGACTGTTTGCCGTCGTGCTCGGCATTGTCACGGTGCGGCTTTCCGGCCACTACCTGCCGCTCGGCACCATCGCGTGGGGGCTTGGCCTGTTCTATCTCTTCAGCAAGCTCGAATTCCTCGGCCGCAACGATGGCATTTCCCAGATTCCGCCGCTTGCGATCGGATCGCTGAAGATGATCGCTCCGGACACGATCTACTTCGCGATCTGGGCCGCGGTCATCCTCTGCGCTTCGCTGACCATGAATTTGCTGGATTCCCGCACCGGCCGCGCGATCCGGGCGCTGCGGCGCGGGCATGTCGCGGCCGAAGCCTTCGGCATCAAGCCGCCGCAGGCCAAGCTCCTGGTTTTCATTTACGCCGCAGTGCTCGCCGGACTGTCCGGCTGGCTCTATGCGCATTTCCAGCGCGCCGTGAATCCGACGCCGTTCGGCGCCGAGGCGGGCATCGAATATCTCTTCGTCGCGGTGATCGGCGGCGCCGGCTATGTCTGGGGAGGCGTGCTCGGAGCGGCCATCGCCGTCATCCTGAAGGAGGTCCTTCAGGATTATTTGCCTTATCTGCTTCACAGTGAAAGCCAGCTCGAGACCATCGTGTTTGGCATGTTGCTGGTCCTGTTGCTCCAGCTCGCGCCCGGCGGCGTCTGGCCCTGGTTGATGCGGCGATTGCCGTTGCGGCCCGACCGCAAGCGAGCCGATCCCTCGCTGGTCTTGCCGCCGCGGGAAAGGCCCGCCGCCGCCAGCGGCACCTTGCTGCGGATCGAGCACGCGCGGAAGCAATTCGGCGGCGTGGTCGCTGTCAACGATGTCTCATTCGGCGTCGATGCGCGCGAGATCGTCGCCCTGATCGGCCCGAACGGCGCCGGAAAAAGCACGACCTTCAATCTCATCACCGGCGTGCTCTCGGCGTCCGCCGGCACGATTTCGCTGCTCGGCCGCACGCTTCGCGGCGCTTCGCCACAGGACATCACCCAACTCGGGGTTTCCCGCACCTTCCAGCACGTCAAGCTCATTGCCGACATGACCGTCCTCGAAAACGTCGCGATCGGCGCTCATCTGCGCGGGAACGCGGGCGCGCTCGCCAGCATGCTGCGCCTCGACCGTGGCGACGAAGCCAGACTGCTCGCCGAGGCAGCGCGGCAGATCGAGCGCGTCGGGCTCGCCGGGCAGGCCCATATGCTGGCCGGAAGCCTGTCGCTCGGCCAACAGCGCATCGTCGAGATCGCGCGCGCCCTGTGCGCCGATCCGGTGCTGCTCCTGCTGGATGAGCCGGCGGCCGGGTTGCGCCACATGGAAAAGCAGCGGCTCGCAGCCTTGCTGCGCGAGCTTCGCGACGGCGGCATGTCGGTATTGCTGGTTGAACACGACATGGGATTTGTCATGAATCTTGCCGACCGCGTCGTCGTGCTCGACTTCGGCACGAAGATCGCTGAAGGCACGCCCGCGGCGATCAAGGCCAACCCGGATGTGATCCGAGCCTATCTCGGAGCCGTGGCATGAGCGCGCTTCTTCGGGTGAGCGATGCCCATATCGCCTATGGCAAGGTCGAAGCGGTGCGTGGCGCTTCGCTCGATGTCGCGGCGAACGAAATCGTCACCATCGTCGGGGCCAATGGCGCCGGCAAGACGACGCTGCTCAATGCCATCATGGGCATACTGCCGCTGAAGGGCGGCGCAAGCTTTGCCGGCATCGATCTGGCGCGGCTCGAGATCGAAGACCGGGTCGTTGCCGGCCTGAGTCTCGTGCCCGAGCATCGCGAGCTTTTCGCCGCGATGGGCGTCGAGGACAACTTGCGGCTCGGTGCCTTCCGGATCGGCAAGGCAGTGGCCGCGCACGCACTCGAACGCGTCTACACTCTGTTCCCGCGGCTGAAAGAGCGGCGGCTGCAACTGGCGGGGACGCTATCGGGTGGTGAGCAGCAGATGCTTGCGATGGGTCGCGCGCTGATGGGTTCGCCGAAGTTGCTGATGCTGGATGAACCGAGCCTCGGGCTCGCGCCGATCATCGTCGCCGATATCTTCCGCACCATCTCCGAATTGCGCGCCGGCGGCGTATCGGTGTTGTTGGTCGAGCAGAACGCGAAGGCCGCGCTGCAAATCGCCGACCGCGCCTACGTCATGGAGCTCGGCGAGTTCGTGCTTCAGGGCTCGGCAAAAGACGTCGCGGGCGATGCCCGCGTGGCGGCGAGTTATCTCGGCGTCTAGTAACTCCATGGCAGAGTTGCTGGATGACTGAGCGCCGGACCATTCGTCCGAACAAAAACAGCATCAGTTGATTTATCGCAACTCCCGCGGCGCTTTAACGTCCGATATTGACCGTCAAGTTCAACACTAAAATTTTTTTTAAGGAGCTTGTGCGTAGGTGCAACGCAACAGGCCAGATCAGACAAATAAGGCTCTCAGCAAGGCGGGTGACAACGTGTTGATGAAAGCGCGGCTGTTATCGAGAGCCATCACGGAAATTTACGAGAGCGAACTTGAGCCTTTCGGCATCGGGGCGATCCAATTCGCTCTTCTGGATCTCATCGGCCGAACCGAGCCAACGACCCGCGCGGCCATTGCCCGGACCCAGCAGTTGGATAAATCGACCCTCACGCGAGACCTGAAGGCGATAGTCTCCGAAGGATGGGTCGAAGAAGTCCACGAACAGGCGGACGGACGAAGCAGACCCATCGCCCTAACCCAAGCGGGGAAGCAACGGCTGCTTGATGCGGCATCGGCCTGGCGCGCGGCGCAGCACAGGGTCGAGACCTTGCTGGGCGCGGAAGGGGTGACCGCGCTCATGGGCAGCGTCGAACGCTTTGCCAAGCCATTTGCGACCCGTGGAGCGCGCGTTGGGGTCAGAAAAACAAGCCAGCATCCGGCGGCTTGTGACTAGTCCGCCGATCTGAAGTCCCCGCACCACAAGCGGCGAAATGATCAGGGATTCGCTGGGCATTGGGCGAGCCGTCCGCCGCCGCTTTACTCGAGCTGGCTGACATAAGCTGCAACAGCCTTGATTTGCGCTTCCGTCAGACCATGCGCGATCGGCTCCATGATCGCGGAATTGTCAGGCTTATCCTTGTTCTGACCTCGCTCCTTGTCCCAATTGGAGAGTTTCCGGAGAATATAGTCGGGGAGTTGGCCGGCGAGCCGCGGAAACGCGTCGGCGCCCTTGGCTTCCGGTCCGTGACACGATGCGCAGGGCGGAATGTTGGCGCTTGGCACGCCCTCTTCGTAGATCTTCTTTCCCTCCGGGACGAGCGCTTTCGACCCTCCTCCCAGCGGCTTGGGGTTCAGGTTCTGGAAATAACCGGCAAGTGCCTTGACCATCGCCGGATCGAGAGCGTGGGCGACGTTGTTCATCACAGGATTGGTTCGCCTGCGGTCGATGAAGGCCTGAAGCTGGTTGGCGATATATTCCGGCTGCTGTCCGGCCAATCGCGGCATCGGAAACGATCCACGAAATCCCTGGCCATCTATGCCATGACACGTCTTGCAGTAATCGGTTTTGGCCTTGAGCGCCTGCGGACTCACCGTCGAGGCCGCGGCCTTGTCTTCTGCGCGAGCCGCGGGGTTCGTCAGAACCACAAGGATCGTAGCCAGCAACAACGACCTGGAATGCATTCAATCCCCCCATCTCGATCAGACTTGCAAAGTTGCAGCAGCTAATTTTTTCGATCAATTGATTCAGATCAATCAAAACCTGATTTCCCCTGCACAAGCAAACGTTGCATACGCAACGGTCGTTGCAACATTGTCGCGATGATCCGCAATTGTGTGCAAACAGCGCGAAAGGCACTTGGCGTTTGATCCAATCCTTGGCCTACTGCTGCCACGACGCAAAATTGGGCGGGCGCGTCGAAAGCAGATTGTTATGCGGGCATATTGGGGCAATTGCATCAATCCTGTTCGAGCGGGCGTCGTCGCTCTCACAGAGATTTTCGTTCTATCAGCATCGCTGACCATCGGCTTTGCGCCGTCAGCTCAGGCGCTACCCAGCTTCGCGCGCCAGACCGGTCAGCCATGCGGCACCTGCCACACCGATTTTCCGGCGCTGACACCCTACGGCCGTCGCTTCAAATTGCTTGGCTACACGACGGGCGGCGGAGAATTCCGCACCAATCCATTCTCGTCGCAGATCGCGCGCGATGCGCGTGCCGAATACGACAAGATGATGGGGTATGTGAAGTCGCTGCCGCCACAAGCTCCTTCGTCAAAGCCGGAAGAAGACAAGGACTGGGTCCCGCCGGTCTCGATGATGGCGATCGTCGGCTATACGCACACCCAGGCTGATTTGGGCACTCTGATCGGGCCTTCGGATCCGTACAGCCAGAACAATAACGTTGTGCTTTCGCCGTTTAGCGCGTTCTGGGGCGGCGCGATCACCGACCATGTCGGTGCGTTCGCGCAAGTGACCTATAACGCGATCGGGCCAGGCCCCTCGGCCGATCCGTTCGATCGCCATACCTGGACGTGGGACAACACCGACGTTCGTTACGCCAACACCGCTCATATCGGCCCGCTCGATATGATCTACGGAATCACAGCCAATAACAATCCGACGGTGCAGGACGTCTGGAACACCACGCCGGCGTGGAGCTTCCCTTACGCCGTCTCCAATATCTTCGGTCCGCAATATCCCGGGACGGTTATGGAGGGCGCGTTCGCGGCGCATGTTGGTGGCGTCGGCGCCTATACCTTCATCAACGACCTGCTCTACCTGGAATTGACGGGTTACAAGACCTTAGGGTTCAGCGCGCAGAACGACCTCGGCACGGACCCGTTCGGTGCGCCCGGACAGCTCGGCGGCATTTCGCCCTATTGGCGCGTCGCACTCGAGCCCCACTGGGGGCGCCACACGCTCATGGTCGGCGCCTTTGGCGGGCAGTTCGATGTCCATCCCTGGGTCGATTCCAGCTTCCAAACCTGGTCGACCGCAGTATTTCCGCAAACCGACAGATTTACTGACGTCGGCTTCGACACTCAATATCAGTATCAGGGCGACAACTGGTGGCTGACGTTGCGCGGCAGCTATATCAGAGAATATCAGCAGCTCGATGCGACGTTTGCCAACGGGCTGGGGCCGAACGGACCAACGAATGCAAACGACACGCTCAACAGCCTGAAATTGCAGGGCTCGATTGCCTATGGGGCCGACAACCGGGTCGTCTTCACGGGACAGTATTTCAGCAATTGGGGGACCGCGGACGCCGGGTTGTACGGCACCGATCCGAACACGGGAATTGCTCTCACGCCGAACACCAACGGCTGGACCGCGGAGATCGCCTACATTCCGTTCGGCGCCGGCAAAATGATCGGATGGCCGTGGTTCAACGCGCGGATCGGGCTGCAATACACCTATTACAACAAGCTCAATGGCACCACCGTCAACGCCAGCGACAACAACACCCTGTTCCTCCATGCCTGGTTTGCGATGTAGGCGGACGGGACCGGATCCGGAGATGGTCTGATGAAAAGAGCTCTTTTCCTCCAGGTGACCGCGCTCGCGAGCAGCCTCGTAACGCCGGTGATCGCTGCCGACTTGCCGATGAAAGCGGAGATGCCGGTCGTTCCCGTTTTCAGCTGGACCGGATGCTATGTCGGCGGCCACGTCGGCGGTGGCAGGGGCACCAAGGATATGACGGATCCGGTGCAGCTCGTGCAGGACACGCTGATTGCGCCGGGTACGACGGCCGGCGTGACCACCGTCACCACCACACCGACCGGCGCCGTGATCGGCGGCCAGATCGGTTGCGACTATCAATTCGCCGGCAATGCCGTCATCGGCATCGAAGGAAGCGCGTCAGGCACCACCATGAAAGGCAGTTCGCTCGTTGGCCTTCCGATGGGGCTCCCTGGCGACAGCGCGCTCGTTCAGGCCAACAATGATTTTCTGGCCGGCGTGACCGGCCGAATCGGCTACGCGTTCGACAGGGTCCTCGTCTACGCGCGCGGCGGCGTTGCGGTCGCCGGCGACAAATACGATGTCAGCGGCGGCACTTTCAACGGCGGTGGGCCATTCCACTTCCAGGGTGCAGACAATCGCTACGGCTGGATCGCGGGCGGCGGCGTCGATTGGGCTTTCACGCGGCATTGGTCGATGAACGTCGAGTATGACTATTACGGGTTCGGCAACGGCAATATTATGATGACCGATCAGTTCAGCGCCCTGACGAACACCCTGAACGTCAGGCAGAGCGTTCAGGTCGTCAAGGTTGGCTTCAACTTCCATATCGGGGCATCCGGCTGGTGATGTTGGCAAGTCGTTCAGCAGTCGAAGCGGATCTACCGGACGGCAGGAGAGGCGGCCGCATGGCGACGCTTGGCCTCTGCTTCGCCGTGCTTACCTCGATCCTGGCGACCGCTTTGTGCCAAAGCGCCCGCGCGCAGGAAAGGAAGGCGCCGGCTGTGGGCGGCTTCGAATCCAAACTCGAATATTGCAAGACCTGCCACGGCCTTTCGGGCCAGGGCTATCTCGGCTATTTCCCGATGCCGCGCCTGGCGGGCCAGCAACCCGAATATATCGAGGCCCAATTGCGCGCCTTCATCGAACGCAGGCGCAGCAACCCGGTCATGTTCAATGTGGCGCACGTGCTGAGCCCATCGATGATCTCCGCTCTCGCCAATCATTTCTACCATCTCAATCCCCCGCCCTCTGACGGCGCGCCGCGGCGCGCCGTGGCGCTGGGAAAGCAAATTTTTGAGGAAGGCTTGCCCGAGTCGAACGTCCCGGCCTGCTCCGCCTGTCATGGTGAGGACGGCCACGGGCAGCACGAAATTCCGCGGCTCGCCGGTCAGCTCTATCCCTACATGGTCGGCCAGTTGACGGGCTGGAGTAAGGAGCGCGGCCAAGGCACGGCGGTCGATACGTCCGCGATCATGGCACCGACGGCGCATAACTTGACGCGATCACAGGTGGAAGCGGTGGCAGCCTATGTCAGCAACTTGCGATGAGTGCTGTCGCCGCACACGCCGGCGTGTCTGCGAGTGGATGAAGCGCGAAAGCCTGGGGTCATGAAGCGCATTGGACTGAAACTGGCGATTGCTGCGACGATCGCAACCTTGGTCTCCGCCGTCCCGGCAGGTGCCGGCGATAGTCCAGCGGTGCGCAACTGCACCTGGTGTCATGGTGCAAACGCACAAGGCTATACGGTCGCGCCCCGCCTCGCCGGCCAGCGGCCGCAATACACGCTGAACCAGATCCGAAGCTTCCACGATCACACGCGCGACAATCCGTTCTCCAGACAGTACATGTGGAATGCGGTCGCTGCGCTCAACCCGGATACCGCGCGCGATCTTGCCAATTACTTTGCCTCAATCGCACCAAAACCGGCCAATGACGGCGACAGCGCGCTCGCAGCCAAAGGAAAGCGGATTTTCATGGAAGGGGTTCCGGAAGCAAACATCGTTTCCTGCTACGCCTGTCATGGTCCGAATGGCGAGGGAATCCGCGACATCCCGCGGCTCGGGGGACTTGCCTACTTCTACGTCAAAGCGCGGCTCGAGCAGTGGAACAAGGGATATCATTCCACGGCCGGCTCGCCGATGCCGCTGGTAGCGAGCCACCTGGGTCCTGACGAAATCGAGGCGCTCGCGTCCTATCTCAGCTTCGTCAATTAGCCCTATCGGCGTCGGCGCAACCAAACTGGCCGCGAGCCGATCGGCTCGCGGCCTTTATGATGCCCTGCCCGGCACAATATCTTCCTCTAGAGGGGAGACCCCCCTGCGTCCTTCACATCGCCGGGACGTATTTGCCGTTCTTCACCGTCAAGAGGATGCGCGAGCGGTCGTCGAGGCCGGAGCGGTTCTTTTCGGTCCAGTTGTAGACGCCTTGCGTCGCTGCGATTTCGTGCTCGCTCATCATCGCCTGACGGATCGCCTCGCGGAATTCGGGCGTACCGGGTTTGGCGCTCTTCAATGCGACAGGTATAAGCCGCTTGAGGGCTTCGAAGGCGTCATAGGAGTGGCCGGCAAACTGGCTGCGGGTGTTGGGACCATATTTGGCTTCATACGCCGTATCCAAGGCCAGACCCGGCTTCTTGGTTAGCGCGGAATCCGGTTGGCCCTCCGGGTTCATCACCGGGCCGGAGGCCATGATCACGCCCTCGGCTGCTGGGCCTGCGATGCGGATGAAGTCCATGCTGGCGGCGCCATGGGTCTGGTAGATCAGGCCCTTATAGCCGCGGTCGCGCAATGTCGTCTGCGGCAAGGCAGCGGCGGTGCCGGAGGCGCCGACCAGGATGGCATCCGGATTAGCGGCCACAAGTTTCAACACCTGGCCCGCGACCGATGTATCCGGCCGCGCAAAGCGCTCCTCGTCCACCAGCTTCAATCCCATCGGCTCCGCCTGCTTCTCGAAGTCCTTGAACCAGAGATCGCCGTAGGAATCTGAGTAGCCGATATAACCGACGGTTTTGACGTTATGCGCCTTCATGTGCTGGTAGAGCACCTTGCCCATGATCGGTATTGGCTGCGGCATCACCACGGACCATTTGGCGCGCTCGGGCGTCACCGGAAATGGCGCAAGGGCAAAATGCGGAATGCCGGCCTCATTGGCGACGTTGGACACCGCGATGGTCGACGGCGTGGTCGACGATCCCATGATGACGTCGGCCTTGGATTCCGTGACAAAGCGGCGTGCATTGGTGGTGGCGTTGGTGGGATCGCCGCCGTCGTCAAGAACGATCACTTTCAGCGGCACGCCGGCGATTTCCTTCGGCACGAAATCGAGCGCGTTGCGCTCGGGGACGCCGAGCGCGGCCGCTGGCCCCGTGGTGGAAATCGTAATGCCGATGGTGATTTCGTTGGACTGCGCGGCGCTGGGTGTTGCCGGCAGCGCGAGCGCCGCAGCGGAAACGGCCGCAAGAAGCATCTTGTTCATCAATTCCCTCCCTGAATGTTGTTACTTATCGCTCTGCTCTGCTGGACCGGACAACCTATCCTTTGGCGAATTTCGCCACCATCTCCTCCGGCATCGGCGCCGATTTCAGCCGGCTTGGGTCATCCGGGTGGCGCCCGACCAGCACCCGCGTCTCGAACGCCTCGATCGCCAGTGCCTCACCCTTGAACACCTTGTGGGTGACCTCGAAGCTTGAACGCTTGACGCTTTCGACCCGGCTTTCGATCGTGATCCAGTCGCCATGGGTCGAGGCGATGTGGAATTTCGCCCGCGTATCCACCATGGGAATGCCGACCAGCCCGTACTTCTTGACGATGTCCTGCTTGGAGAAGCCGGCGGCCTCGAACAGGATCGAGGTCGAATCGTCGAACATTTCAAAATAGCGGGGGTAATAGACGATGTTGGCGGGGTCGCAATCGCCCCACTGGATCTGCACATCGCGCCGGTGAACGAACGTCATTTCGGCGCCATGCGCAGCGAGGCGTCGAGCCGCACCACCTCGCCGTTGAGGTAGGGGTTCTCGATCATCTGCATCACCAGCGAGGCAAACTCGCTTGGATCGCCGAGGCGGCGGGGAAACGGAATCGAGGCGGCGAGCGAATCCTGGGCCTCCTGCGGCAGCATGGCGAGCAGCGGGGTCAGGAACAGACCCGGCGCGATCGCGAGCACGCGAATGCCGAATTGCGCAAGCTCCCGCGCGATCGGCAGCGTCATCGAAACGATGCCGCCCTTGGAGGCCGAATAGGCGGACTGGCCGATCTGGCCGTCATAGGCGGCGACCGAGGCGGTCGAGACCACCACGCCGCGCTCGCCGCCCGCCAGCGGCTCCAGCTTCGACATCTCGGCGGTGGCAAGCCGCAGCATGTTGAAGGAGCCGATGAGGTTGACCTTGATGACGCGCTCGAAATCGGCAAGCGCCATCGGCCCCTCACGCCCGACCACCCGCTTGGCGACGCCGATGCCGGCGCAGTTGATCAGCACCCGAGCCGGACCATGGGCTTTCGCAGCGGTCGCGACCGCGGCTTCCGCCGAGGCCGCATCCGACACGTCGCAGGTCACCGCCACGCCTCCGATTTCCTCGGCGACCGTCTCGGCAAGCTTCGTGTTGAGGTCGAACACCGCGACCCTTGCACCTTCCTTCGCAAGCCGCCGCGCGGTCGCCGCTCCCAATCCTGATGCACCGCCGGTGACGATTGCGGCCTGGTCCTTCAATTGCATTCTGTCCTCCTCAACGCTTCTGTGGCCGAAGGCGTTATCACGCTGTCGGAAATTCCAGATGAATAAAGCAACTCGACCAGGGCGTCGCGGTGCTCGAGCACCGCGCGCTGGTTGATCGATCCCTTGTCGGTGACCTCGCCGCGATCAATCGAAAGCGGTGTATCGATAAGCAACGCCCGGGCCACCCGCGTCGACGAGCCGGTTGCCGCGGAGTGAAAGGCCGCAAACTTCTGCCGGAACGCGCTGCGGACCTGCTCATCGTGCGCGCAGGCGGAAATGTCGTTCGACGGAAGTGCCGGATTGATCATGCGGCAACCATCGGGATCGAGCACCACCAGCGCGGCAATTTCATCGCGGTTGATGCCGGCGAGCACGACGTCGCGCACCAGCGGCGCGCAGGCCGCGATGAAACGGGCGCGCAGCGGACCGACGCTGACCCAGGTGCCGCTGGCAAGCTTGAAATCCTCTGCGATGCGGCCGTCGAAATCGAGGCCGGCGGCAAAGTCGCCTGCTATCGCGGGCTTGGCGGCATCGCCGAATTTATAAAAGCCCTCCTCGTCGAAGGCAGCCGCCGTGAGCTCCGGCTGGCGCCAATAGCCCGGGGTAATATTCGGTCCCCTCGTGCGAAGCTCGAGCTTACCGTTGGCGGGCACCAGCTTGACGTCGTTACCGAGCACGGGAAGGCCGATATGGCCGGAGCGGCTGCTCAGCGGCGTCGCCAGCAGGCACAGCGGCGCGGTTTCGGTGGCTCCCAAGCCGGTCAGCATCGGCACACGGAAGCCGGTCTCCTTGACCGACAACTCGTCGAGGCTGTTCCAGATGTGCGGCGACATCGCTGCGCCCGAGAAGAACATCGACTGCAGGCGGCGGAAGAACATGTGACGCAAATGAGCGTCATCGCGCAAATAGGGCAGCAGCGACTCGTAACCTTTCGGCACGTTGAAATAGACGGTGGGCGAAATCTCGCGAAGATTACGCACGGTCTCTTCAATGCCGCCGGGCATCGGCTTGCCGGCGTCGAGGTACATCGAACCGCCGTTGACGAGCACAAGCCCGATATTGTGGTTGCCGCCGAAGGTGTGATTCCACGGCAACCAATCGACGATGACCGGCGGATCTTCCTTCAGGAACGTCATGGTTTCGCGGATCATCACCTGATTGGCACACAGCATCCGCTGCGTGTTGATGACTGCCTTGGGATTGCCGGTCGAGCCCGACGTCAGCAGGAATTTCGCGATGGTGTCCGGCCCAACGGCCTGATGTACGGTCTCAAGGCCGGGATGCAGCGGCGTCGCGGCCAGCTCGGAGAGCCGTGTCACCGCGCGGCCCGGCAGCGTGCCGCGCGAGACGACGATCTCGGCGTCGCCGGGAACGTTTGCTGTCAGCGCAGACGCGAATTGAACCGCGTCATCGACAAAGACCAGCCCCGGCGTCAGCAGCTTCATCACATAGGAAAGCTTGCCGTAATCCTTCGAGATCAAGGCATAGGCCGGCGAGACCGGACAGAACGGCACACCGGCATAGAGCGCGCCGAACGAGACCAGCGCATGGTCGATCGAATTGCCGGAAAGGATCATCAGCGGCTTCTCGGCCGAAAGGCCCCGCCTCAGCAGGCCCGATGCGATATGGCGGCTGAGGTCAAGCAATTCGCCGTAACTGATCGTGCGCCAGCCGTCGGCATCACGCTCCGCCATGAAAACGCGGTTCGGGGCGCGTTCGGCCCAATGATGCAGGGAATCCGTCAGCCGCGCCGGGTAGTCGGTGAGCGGGCGGCTCGGCCTGAGATAGAGCGTGCCATCGGCGCCGCGATCAACCGACACGACCGGATCGCCGAATGAAATCGGACGCAAAGGATGCGCGCTGCCGTGCCGCAGCGCCGCGGCTTTCGGCTGCAAGGACAGGTCGGCTTTCGCGCTCATGTCCAGTGCTCTCCTCCCGAATAGTTATGTTTTATAACTAATTTGCCGGGAGTCAATAAAGGCTCGGTCTAGACCTTTGGGCGTACACCTTTCCCATCGCGGCAGCACCATTGACCCTTCGTCATTGGGTAAGCGTCAAACTAGAGCACCTGGTGCACATCGATCACGACCCGCGACTCGTGGCGCGCGGCGGAAGCGACAAACAGACTTTGCATCAGCCAGCGGTATTTGTCCGCCCCGGTTTCGAATCGCGGTACGGTGCGGAAATAGATCAGCGCCGGATCGACCGCCTCGCCGCGATTGAGTTTTTGGATCAGTTCGCTCGGGCCGCAACGAATGCCGCGGTTTTCGACGTAGATTACCGCGCCATCATCGGTCTCGATGGCGTATTTCGCCTCGAGCTCGATCGAGGAGTCCGGCCGGACGATCTGGAAGTCCGCACCGAAACCAAGGACCTTGCCGTTGATTTCCCTGCCCCGCACCTCGCCGCCCGTGATCGGAATGATGCGGCGCTCGCCGAAGCCGAGCTGCCCGGCCGATGTGACGCCGGCGATATGCGCGGTAATGGTGAAGACATATCGGGTCGCAAGCGCAGGTTCCATCGAAACACCTCGTGGCTTTTCGCTCGCCGGGAGATCCTAGCGCGCCATCATGTGCTGGGGCAACCAGGTCGCCAGCAGTGGAAACGCAATCAGAATGATCAGCCGAATGATATCGGTGACGACAAAGGGCAAGACGCCCTTGAAGATCGTGGTGAAGGACACGTCCTTGACGACGCTTTTTATGACAAAGACGTTCATGCCGACCGGCGGATGGATCAGGCCGAGTTCCACCGTCATCACGATGATGACGCCGAACCAGATCGGATCGAAGCCAAGCTGCGAGACGACCGGAAAGATGATCGGCACCGTGAGGATGATCATCGCCATCGCATCCATCAGGCAGCCGAGTACGAGATACATCAGCATAATGAGAGCGAGGACGCCATACCGACCGAGCCCAAGGCCGGTGAGAAACTCCGTCACCTTTTGCGGCGTCTGCGTCACCGTCAGGAAATAGCCGAATAGCAAGGCACCGATCAGAACGGTGAAGACGGCCGCCGCCGTACGCGTCGCCTGTAACAGCGAGACCAGCACCTTCTCCTTGTCGAGCCGGCCGGTGAAGATGCCGATCAGGAACGCGCCGGTCGCGCCGACGCCGCCGGCTTCGGTCGGCGTAAAGCGTGGCAGAAAAGGCAGGCCGTAGAGGCCGCCGATGACAAAGATGAACAGCAGCACCGGCGCCCAGATATCCTTCAGCGCAAGCAAAGTTTCGCGCGCCGACATCTGCGTGCCGGATGGCAGGAAGCCCGGCCGCAAATAGCCGATCAGCGAGATCGTGATCATGTACATGGTCATCGCGAGCAGGCCCGGGATGATGCCGGCCATGAACAGCTTGCCGATATCCTGCTCGGTGATGATGCCGTAAACGGCAAGCACGGTCGACGGTGGAAGCATCGCCCCCAAGGTGCCGCCGGCCGCGATCACGCCGGTGGCGAAGGATTGCGGATAGCCGAAGCGGCGCATTTCCGGATAGGCCACGGCGGAAAACGTCGCCGCAGTCGCAACCGATGAACCGCAGATCGCGGCAAAGCCGCCGCAGGCCGCAACAGTTGCAATGCCGAGGCCGCCGCGCAGATGGCCGACAAAACCGTTGGCGGCGCGAAACAGGTCGCGGCTCATGCCGGAATGGCTGACGAATGCTCCCATCAGGAGAAACATCGGGATCACGCCGAAGGTATAGTCAGTCACAGTTCGCATGGCGGTCTGGCCGACGAGCTTCAGCGCAGGCGTGCCGCCGACGATGTAACCGAAGCCGGAGACGCCGACGAGGCCCATTGCCATGCCAACCGGCACGCGCAGCAGCATCAGCAGAAAAAGCGCGGCGAATCCGAGAATGGCGACGGCATCGGTGCTCATGCCGCGCTCACTCCGTGCTCTTGAGCTTGGGATCGTGCATGTCCTCGGGGTGGAAGACCAGCCGGTAGGTGCGGATTGCGATCAGCAGTACCGCGGACACATCCCCGATCCAGGCCACCGCAAAAAAAGGCCACGTCGGCATGTGCAGGTCGAAAGTCTCGACGTGATCCCGATAGGTGCCGCGGACCTTGTCGAACAGCGTCCAGGTCTGCACTGTCACGACGAACAGGAGCACCAGCGTCGCGAAAACGTCGATGAAGCGCTGATATCTCGGACTGACGTTGCCCCATATGAGATCGACTGTGATGTGGGTGCCGCGATAACTGGTTGCGGCAATGCCCCAAAAAATGAGGATGCCGAGCAGCATGCGCCCGATATCGAAGGAATCGGGAATTGAATAGCTGAACAGGTTGCGCAGCAGCACCGAAACGAAGATGTCGATGGCAACGAGGCCGACAAAGCCGGCAGCGATCCATTCGATCGTATCGATGAAGCGATCCATGAATCGGCGCATCATGGAGCATCCCGGCGATCCGCCCGGCGGTCCTCGGCCAAAGCGCGACAGCACTTATAGGAAATCGTCATCGCGCCTTGCCGCTTGCTCGCATGATCCTTCGGAAAGCCGCTGCCCACTTTGCGGCAACCCGGCTCTTCGCCTCGGGATCATGCGTCACGGCGCCAGCGCGTTGTACTTGGTCAGCGAGGCTTTCAATTCCGAAAGCGCCGCGTCGGGGTCGACGCCTGTCTTGCGGACGCTGTCTGACCAGGTCTTGACCAGCGGTTCGGCGGCCTTCTTCCACTGCGCGGTCTGCTCGGGTGTCAGCGAATAGACGTCCTGCCCAGCCTCTGCCTTCACCTTGTCGATCCCGGCGTCCTCGAACTTGCCCCAGGGTTCGCCGACGCGGCCGGCAGCTTCCGTGTTGCAGTTGTCATCAATTGCCTTCTTCTGCCGGTCCGACATCTCGTTATACTTGTCCTTGTTCATCACGAGAACGAAGGTGGTGACGTAGAGCGGCGCGTCCATCTGGAACTTGGTCACCTTATCGATACCGAACAGCACCAGCGACCCCCACGGGAAGGTGACCGCATCAGCGACGCCGCGTTCGATGATATCGCGCACTTCAGGCGCAGAGGATTGCACATTGGTGCCGCCCAGCAGCGTGACGAAATTGGCGATCGTCGCATCCGCGGGGCGGATCTTCATGCCCTTGATATCCCCGGGCACAAGGATCTTCTTGGTGCGGGAATGAAAGGAGGAAGGCGAGTGGATGAAGGCGAGGCAGAACTTGACGTCGCTCATCTCCTTCGGCGCGTATTTGCGGTACCAGGCGTCCAGCCCCATCGAACCGCCCTTGGCCGCCGACATCAGGAACGGCAACTCGCCGGCGGCAATGATCGGGAAGCGTCCGGGTTGGTAGCCGGGATTGACATAGGTGACATCGGCAATGCCGTCGCGTGCCATGTCGTAATGGTCGAACGCCTTGCCCAGTTGCTGCGCCGGATAGACATGCGACTTGATGGTGCCGCCGGAGGCTTTTTCCACGGCGGCGCCCCAATCCTCCAGCGATTTTTGCAGGGGATGCGACGCCGGCACCCAATGCGATATCTTCAGGTCGAAGGTTTTTTCCTGCGCCATTGCAGGCGAGGCAAGCGCAGCCAGCAGCGCGGCGAGCAAGGCCTTTTTCATCGATCACTCCCTTTGGACGAAGGCCGGCTTCTTTGGCCCGCTCTCTATTTATTTAACATGTTATAGAAGGTTTCACTGTGCTTTCAAGACGAGCCACCTCGCGCCCGGAAGAGGCGGACGATCGGCCAGCCGATCTTCTCGCTTGCCGCCTCGCACCAACCAATTGCTCCGAAAGGACCCGCTCCCACGCCTTCCCAAAACCGTTATATGATATAACTACCAGTGTTTGCCGGCGGCGGCCACCATTGCGAACTTATACTATCGGGGAGGGACGGTATTGCGGACCAAAGTCGCGATTATCGGCGCAGGGCCTGCGGGCCTCCTGCTCGGGCAGTTGCTGTACAGCTACGGCATCGACAATGTGATCCTGGAGCGTCACACAGGCGAATATGTTTTGGCGCGCATTCGTGCCGGCCTGCTTGAAGAAGGCACCGTCACGCTGCTCGACGAGGTCGGCGCCGGCCAACGCGCGCACCACGATGGCCTGATCCACCAAGGCATCGAGCTTGCCTTCGGAGGCGAGCGCCACCGCATCGATCTGCACGGTCCCACCGGCAAGACGGTGATGATCTACGGCCAGACCGAATTGACGCTCGACCTGATGAACGCGCGGCGCGCGGCCGGGCTGACCACCATCTATGAAGCCGATCACGTCAGGCCGACCGATTTCGAGACCGACCATCCCCGCGTCTCCTACCTCAAAGACGGGGTCACGCACGAAATCGACTGCGACTTCATCGCCGGCTGCGACGGCTTTCACGGCGTCAGCCGCGCCAGCGTCAAGCCCGAGGCCATCGAGACGTTTGAGCGAGTGTATCCGTTCGGCTGGCTCGGCATTCTATCCGACACCCCGCCGGTCAGCCCTGAGCTGATCTATTCCAACCACGACCGCGGATTTGCGCTCTGCACCATGCGCTCGACCAAGCGCAGCCGCTACTACGTGCAGTGCCCCCTGGATGATCACATCGACCAATGGCCGGATGGGCGGTTCTGGGACGAACTGAAACGACGCATCGACCAGAAGGCCGCCGACACTCTCGTCACGGGGCCCTCGATCGAAAAGAGCATCGCTCCGTTGCGCAGTTTTGTCGCCGAACCGATGCGCTTCGGGCGGATGTTCCTGGCCGGCGATGCCGCTCATATCGTACCGCCGACCGGAGCCAAGGGACTTAATCTCGCGGCATCGGATGCGCATTATCTCGCGCAGGCGTTTCGCGAATATTACGATGAGAGATCAAGCGCGGGCATAGATGCTTATTCGGCGAAAGCGCTGTCGCGGGTGTGGAAGGCCGTGCGCTTCTCCTGGTGGATGACATCGATGCTACACAAGTTCCCCGACAATGGTCCGTTCGGCGCGCGCATTCAACTCGCCGAGCTCGACTACGTTGTGAACTCGAAAGTGGCAGCAGCCTCGCTGGCGGAAAATTACGTGGGGCTGCCGTTTTAGCCGGTCACGCCTGCGGAGCGCCGGCTCAAGCCCCTTTCAAAGCGCGAGCAAATCCCGTTTAAAACTTTGTAGGCGGTGATTTTCGTCGCTCGCTTGTCTTCAATAGCGGCTCATCAGAACGCGAGCCGGCCATGACATCCGCCAATATCCCCGAAGGCTTCGAGCCACATTTTCGCAAGAGCCCCTTCACCGATCCATGGGAGCCGCTCTATTCGAGGCGAACCGAAAAGGCCGTGATCATGGGATTGCGGCTGGCAAAGCCGCATACCAATGCGCGCGGACTTATCCATGGCGGGTTAATAGCCTCGCTGGCCGACAATGCGATGGGCTACAGTTGTGCGCAGGCAACGGGCTGGGTCACATCATTCGTGACGATCTCCCTGTCGATAGATTTCACCGGTGGCGCAGGGATCGGTCAATGGCTTTCAGTCGAAAGCGACGTCATCCGCACCGGCGGCACGATCTTCTTTGCGCAAAGCCTGATCAAGGCGGACGACATCGTGATTGCGCGGGCGAATGGAACGTTCCGCGTCGTCAGGAAAGGAGCGTGAATCAGTCGAAGTACCAGTCGCTCACTTCGAGCACGAGATCGATGAAGGCGCGCACCTTCGCCGACAACAACCGCTGGGTCGGATAAACGACATGGATCGGCAGCGGCGACTGCTCGAACTTGGCAAGCACGATTTTCAGCCGCCCGCGCTTGAGCGCATCCGCGGCCTGATAGGCCATTACCCGCGTCAGGCCGCCGCCCTTGACCGCATATTGGATCGCTGCATCAGCGCTGTTGGTGATGAAGCGGGGAACGGATCCGATACGGATGTCCCTGCCTTCGCGAACGAAACGCCAGTCGAGCGAAGCTGCCGTGGCGCCGAACTGAACGGTCTGGTGCGACGCGATCGCCTCGGGTGTCTTCGGCTCACCACGGGCCTTGAGATAGCCTGGCGAGGCGACCACGACGCGCCGCATCTCACCGACCTGGCGCGCCACCAGACTTGAATCGGGGAGATGGCCGATCCGCACCGCCAGGTCGACGCCATCTTCGATCAGATTGATCATGTGATCGGTCAACCGCAACTCGCCGGAAACCTCCGTGTAACGCTTGAGGTATTCGGACATCACCGGGCTGACATGGAGCCGCCCGAACCCGATCGGCGCCGACACCACAAGCCGCCCGCTCGGCCGGGTTCGTTCATCCTGGATCGAGGCTTCCGCCTCCTCGACATCGGCAAGAATTCGCCTGACACGCGCCAGATAACGCTGCCCCGCATCCGTCAAGGCAACAGACCGGGTGGTTCGCTGCAACAACCGCGCGCCAAGGCGTTCCTCAAGCGCCGCGATCAGCCGTGTCACGGCCGAAGGCGATAGTCCCAGCCTGCGGGCGGCAGGCGCAAAGCCTTCGAGGTCCGCAACCGCGAGAAAGGCCTGCATGGCGTCGATCCGATTTATGACATTGTTTCATAATCCGCAATTATCTGGTGTCAATCGAGCTAATTGTTTTATCGCGAAAACGACCTCATCTGGAGGGAGCACAGTACCGGACACGGAGACTTCCGATGTCACCAATTCATGCCGCATCGAGCGACGTCGCATTTACACCGGCCGTGAAAGCCATTCAGATCCGGAAAGGTTCGCGCGAAGCTTATGCTGCGCACGGCGATTGGCGCACCGGGATCGATGAGAATCTGGCGGCGTTCCTTGGCGAGGCCACCAGTTTCTATCTTGCAACCGCCTCTGCCGAAGGCCAGCCCTATATCCAGCATCGCGGCGGCCCGAAGGGCTTCATCAAGATTCTCGACGAGAACACGCTTGCGTTTGCCGACTACGCCGGCAACCGCCAATACATCACCCAGGGCAATCTGTCGGAAAATCCCAAGGCCTATATTTTCGTGATGGACTATGCGCGCCGTCGCAGAGTCAAGCTCTGGGGCGAAGCGAAGGTCATCGACGACGACCCGGCGCTACTGCAATCTCTGATGCCAAAGGGTTACAGGGCGCGGCCTGAACAGGTGATCCTGTTCCGCATATCGGCATGGGACACCAATTGCCCGCAGCACATTCCGCAGAAGTTTGATGCGGCCGACGTCGCCGCCGCTCTGGCCGCGCGCGATGCACGGATCGGCGAGCTGGAAACTGAGGTTGCGGCGCTCAGAAAAACGCTGGCCTCAGACTTACCCGATTAGCGGAAGAATGTCCCTGCGAACGCAAGAGGCCATAGCCATATGCCGTGGCCAGGCACTTCGCATCGGGCCGGCTCACATCGACCGGACTGGCATCGGTGGTTATGGATGGCCGCGTGCACGGTGAGACTGCGACATTCATCTGAAATTCACGCCGCCTCGTAAAGCCGCGTCCAGGCGAAGTCGGGATAGTATTGATCCATCATGCGATCGACGTAGGCGATCAGATTGGAAAATTGCTGGGCGCGTTCGCGCAAGGGCGACTCGAAGAACGGGGTGAGAATTCCCGCCACGACGGCAAACGCGGTCGCATCCGCGCCGCACGGCGTTCCCCCCATCAAATACGGCCTGTCGCCGAGCTGAACCGATAGCGCCAGCAGCGAGCGGATGGCAAGATCGACATCCTCGTCCGGGGCATGACGGCCAAGACCGCTGATCAGGTAATTCTCCGCCACGCGAAATTGAGCGTCCTCACGCAGCCTCTCGCGCATATGCGCCGGCGCGGAGTCGAAGAAATGTGCCGGCCCCTTGGCGAAGTTCTCCGGGTTGGTCCAGCGCGCGCCCACCAGCGCCCAGTAGAGGTGGTGTTCGATCATGCGTTCGAACGCCCAGGCCTGCGCGCGCTGCTGCAAATTCAGCGGCGCATCGAAATCGAAGCCGTATTTGGCTTCGACATGCGCGCGGATGAATGTGGAATCGGCGATCGCCTCCGCATCGTCCTGGATATAGGGCAACTGGCCCTTTGGCGAGCTGGTCGGCCGCGCCTTTTCCTTGACATATGTAAGGCCCGCCATCTTGAGCTGGACCTCCGTCTTGGTCACGAACGGGCTGATTTCCGGCAGGCCAAAGCCGGCGCCAAAGCCATACAGCGTGATCAATGGATCACTCCCTTTTCCCTGAGAAGCCGCTTCAGGCTAGCCACGCCCTGCTGCCACCGTGGTGTCAGCAGCGGTGAAACCGTCGCCCAGAGGTCGAGGCCGTAAAGTATGATCATGGGACAAACCCCTCTCGATTTGAGTGTTGTCCCGTTATACTTGCCACCTGCTGCCAACATGGTGTCAGCATCCGGCAGCCCTCTCGCAAAAAGCTCAAGAGCCTCACATGCGACGTGCCGATCGTCTGTTTCAGATCATTCAGGTGCTCCGGCGTACCCGTAAACCGCTGACAGCGGATGCGATCGCCGCCGAACTCGAGACCTCAAAACGCACGATCTATCGCGACATCGCGACATTGATGGAGCAACGCGTGCCGATTCGCGGCGAGGCCGGGATGGGCTACATCCTGGAAAAAGGTTTCGATCTGCCGCCGTTGATGCTGACGCCCGACGAGATCGAGGCAGCAGTGCTGGGCGCGCAATGGGTCGCGAGCCACGCCGACGAAACGCTGTCGCGCGCAGCCGCCGACCTGATTGCAAAAATCGCGGAGACCGTGCCGGAGCGGTTGCGGCCCTTCGTGCTCGAGCCGACGAGTCACGCCCGCCCGAGCTGGCGCAAGGAGCCCGACCGCATCGACATGGTGAAGACGCGCGCGCAGATCCATGAGGGACGAAAAATCGCGCTGCGCTACCGCGACGAGCACGGGCGCGACAGCGAGCGTACGATCTGGCCGATCGCGATCGGATATCTCGAGGCCGTCCGGCTGCTCGCCGCCTGGTGCGAATTGCGCCGCGATTTTCGCAGTTTCCGTACCGACCGCGTCGTCGACGCGGTGTACCTTGACGAGAAATACCCGGAGCGGCGCGATCTGCTTCGAGCCAAGTGGCGAAGGAGCCTCGTCTGGGAAGCCCCGAGCGATATCTGATGATGAACGCAGACCCTCAGGCCTCGAAATACGAAAGCCCGTGCCAGTCCTGCGGCGCCTGCTGTGCCTATTCGAGCAACTGGCCGCGCTTTACGACCGAGGAGGATTCAGTGCTCGATCTCATTCCGGCAAGCCTGGTCAATGCGAGGGGGTCCGGCATGCGCTGTGACGGCGACCGCTGCTCCGCCCTATCAGGTCGGATCGGGGTCGCGACCTCCTGCACCGTCTATGCGATTCGGCCGGAGGTCTGTCGCACCTGCATGCCGGGCGATGCCGAATGCGCCATGGCGCGCCGGAGATGGGGATTGCCGGCGCTGGCGGACCCCGGCGCCTGAAAGGGTAAAGCAATTAAGCCGTGACGGCTTTTGCGAATTCGACGAAGTCTTCGTCGTCGGCTTCGTCATCGACCGGAGCAACCTGCCTCAGCGGCTTGGTCGACAGCGTGATCGGCTTGCGGCCGTTCACCGATGTCGGCGAGGTGCGCGCCGCAGGCTCGCGGGACAACGCGTAAAGCGTTGAACCGACGCGGCCCCCGGCCTGAACCAGCTCGCGTTCGCTGCAGCTTCCGGCGATGGTGAGCGCCAGCGAATAGAGATGGCTCTTGCGATAGCAGAACAGCGCCAGCATGGCCCGGACATCGGGCGAGACACTGGCCACCAGCTGCGGCAGGCCATGCTCGCTGGCGCGATACATTTGACCGAGCAGTTCATCCCGGATCGGGCAAAAGTCGTTCTCGAACATTTGCATATCCCCCGACGCCGAAGATGCCGTGCGACTCTCTAACGAAGGGTTAACCACGGCACCCAGTAGTGCCACGGAGGCCTTGATCGAAAACAAAACGTCGGAACCGGCGCCAGCGAATCAGTTCGCGGTCATGAAGATCGACAGGCCGAAGCCGGTGAGATGGTGCAACGCCTGATCGACGCCGATCAAGGTCCAGAACCAGGGGTGATGGTTCTCCTGATTGACGCCCAGGCGCGAGGACACCAGCCCCTTGCAGCGATCGACGGAGATGTGGATGGCGAAATCGATCAGCGCCACAAACCAGAACCGCGGCGCAACGATCAGGATGAACGCCAGTGCAACCGCAAGATGCACGCTGCAGTGGGCTAGCAGCGGCAGAAACCAACCCGTCTTCTGGTCCTTTCCGATCGCCATCCAGGAGGTTTGCAGCACAAAGTCCGCGATGACGTGCTTGACGGTCAGAAGCAACATCCATCCGATCAGCGCACCTGCCGGAAGCGAGGCGGACATGGGAGGAAACGACAAGCGGAAACCCTTCAGGCGTGAATGACGGAGTGATCTCTGGAGGCTTCAGCTACTTCTTCTTGATCCTGCCCAATCCGGCCAGGTTCCCGTTTTTATCGCATCTCTGGACCCGGAATGCACCATCGCAGCGTTGGAAAAGCACAGACAGGGACCAGCGCGGCCCCGCAAGTAAGGTTACTGGTAGCGGGCTGATCGGGGCGTTTGCAATCCGCAAAGCAGCAGATATCATGCCGACCGATAATTATCGTTCTTTTTTAGGTAGTTAGGACTGGGTTCGGGCGATTTTGGCGCGGCCAACGCTGCGAAAGCGCCTCCAGGTTGCGGATATGGGCCATGCGCGCTGAAGTCCCAACATCGGCCCCGGACGATCGGCGTTCACGACCGACATTTCTCAACAGCAATCGCCGGCAGGTGATCCTGTTCGCGGTGCTGACACTGCTGCTCAGCTTCGCAACCGTTTGGGGCGGCCGCATCTGGCTGCGGAACTCCGAAACACTGACCTTCGCGGTCGGCGAGTCCAGCGGACCGGAGGCGCACTTCGCGGCCAGACTGGCGGCCATGTTGAAAGCAACCTCCTCGCGGCTTCACATCAAGATCATCCGTAATGCCGACAATGCGAAGGCGCTGGCGCAGTTCGACCACAAGCAGGCCGATCTCGCCGTGTTGCGGACTGACGCCAGGATCCCGCCGCGCGCCCGGTCGCTGGCCATCCTGGAACACGACCTGCTGATGCTGATCAGCCCCGGCGACAAGAAGATCAGATCGCTTGCTGAACTGAAGAAAAAGAAGATCGCGCTGCTGACGAACGGCAACAACCTCGCCTTCGTCCGTAACGTGCTCGAAATTCCCGATAAAGCGGACGCCAATGCGCGGCTGCAATTGGCACCGCTGAATTCGATGGTCGACAAGCTTTTCGCTTCGGGCGGCTATGGCGCCGTCATCGCCGTCGACCACGCCTCGGCCATCGTCAGGGACAAGCGCTTTGAGCAGTCTGCGAGGCGCGCTCCATTTACGGTGAACGCAATCGACGAAGCGACTGCGCTGAGCCGCCGCTATCCCGGGATGTCGGAAGAAACGCTGGCCACGGGGCTATTGTCGTCATCGCCGCAAATTCCTGACGACGACATCGATACCGTCGGGCTGCAGTGGCTCCTGGTCGGTCAGGCCGCGCTCGCTGCGAATACCGCGGGCGAGCTGGCGCGCACGATCTACGAGAACAAGGCCGAGCTCGCGCTTGACGACGGCTTCGCCTCGAAGATCGAACCGGCCGACGTCGACAAGAGCGCTTTTGTCGCGGCGCATCAAGGCGTCGCCGAATATATCAACGATACCTCCCGATCGTTCCTCGATCGCTACAGCGATCTGCTTTATCTCAGCGTGGCCGTACTGGGCGTAATCGGTTCGCTGTTTGCCACGCTCTATACCAAGGTCACCCGGGTGGCGCCCGAGAAAGCCGGCGAACTCGCAACCGAGATCCTCGATATCGGGGAGCGTGTCGCACATGTGCAGACCAGCGAGGCACTGGACGGCTTGCAGGACGAGCTCGAAAGCGTGCTGCGCGGCGCGGTGATCGGACTACGCGACGGCACGATCTCCAGCGACGGGCTCGACACCTTCAAGCTCGGCTATGAATTTGTACGAGACGAAATCGGCATGCGGCGCGAGAGCCTGAAGCGGCAAAACGGACGCGACGATGTGGTGATCGTCAAGACCGCACAAAGCGCGTAGAGACGGCCAGCACCCGATGTCCAGTCCGCCCGTTCTCCCGACCCTCTCGCCGTTTGTGACCGCTACGGCCGGCCGCAACATGACCAGACCTGCCTACGTCGCGGTGACCTGCGGGGTCCTGATGATGGTGCTGCTGACGACCGATCCGCTCTACGCGGCCATGCACGGCGTCATCAACGCGCTGTTGTGGGCGTGCCTTGCCTTTTTCGTGTTCGAATGGCTGGTAAGGCTCCGCCACGCGGCCCGCACCGGCCGCCAATGGGCCTACACGTTTTCCTTCCGCGGCATCGTCGATGCCGCCTCCGCATTGGCAGTCCCCATCGCGCTAGCGGCCGGTGTCAGCTCCAGATCGGCATGGCTGCTCGGCATGTTCTGGGTGCTCAAGGTGGTTCCTGGCGTTCGCGGCTTGCGGCAATTGCGCCGGGTGCTGGTGCAGGAATCAGGGCCGCTGCTCAGCGTGCTCGTGATCTTCCTGATGGTCATCTTCCTGGCCTCTGTGGCGGAATTCTTCCTGGAGCGCGATGTTCAACCGGCATCCTTTGGCAGCATCCCGGCGGCCTTCTGGTGGGCGGTGACGACATTGACGACGACCGGCTATGGCGATGTGGTACCGATCACGCCGCTTGGCCGGCTGGTTGCGGCCGGCGTCATGATCTGCGGGCTTGGGGTGTTCGGCCTTTGGACCGGTATCCTCGCCACCGGCTTTGCCGCCGAAACCCGCCGCGACAACTTCCTGCGCACCTGGGAATCCGTGAGCAAGGTGCCGTTCTTTGCCAAGCTCGGCCCGGCCGCGATCGCCGATGTCACGCATATGCTGCGAACCATCGACCTGCCGGCGCGCACCACCATCATCCGTAAGGGCCAGGCCGGCGACTGCATGTATTTCATCGCCAGCGGAGAGGTCGAGGTCGATTTGCCGGGCAAGACGGTGGTACTTGCAGAAGGCGCCTTTTTTGGCGAAATGGCGCTGCTGGGCAATAATCTGCGCTCGGCTGATATCACGACCAAGCGGGTATCGCGGCTTCTGGTACTCGATCTCGTCGACTTTCGCCTGCTGATGGCCCGCCATCCGGACCTGGCCGAGACGATCGATACTGAGGCAAAGCGGCGCGCACTGGAAAACAAGTAGTGGAGAAAAGAATGTCGGAAAACGACGCAAGCCCACCCGTGCTGGAACGCCGAGGCGCACGTGCCACGATCCGCTTGAATCGACCGAGACACCTCAATCGCCTGCAAGCCGAGGACCTCGACGTGCTGCTGAAGCTGTTCGCGGAGGTCGAGACGGACCCTGCGCTTCGCGTTCTCGTGCTGACCGGCACCGGGCGCGCCTTCAGCGCCGGCTATGATCTCAATTCCGTTTCCGAGCGTGCCGTCAGCGACGTCGAACAGAAGAGTGCCGGCTCCGCCTTTGAGGTAGTGGTCAACCGTCTCGAGGATATCGGCATTCCGACGATCTGCCGGCTCAACGGCGGCGTCTATGGCGGATCGACCGACCTTGCGCTTGCCTGCGATTTCCGCATCGGTATCGACACCTGCGAAATGTTCATGCCGGCGGCAAGGCTCGGCCTGCATTATTACAAGAGCGGCATCGGACGTTACGTGGCGCGGCTCGGCCTCGACAACGCCAAGCGGCTGTTTCTGACCGCCGAGAAGATCGGCGCGGCCGAAATGCTGCGCATCGGCTATCTCACCGCGGTCGTGCCGCCTGAAGCGCTGGACGAGGAAGTCGACCGGCTTGCGAACGTCCTTGCCGGCAACGCGCCGATTGCGATGCGCGGCATGAAGCAGACAATGCATGAGATCTCGCGCGGCAAACTCGATGCAGAAGCGGCTGATCGCCGGGCGCGCGACAGCATGCGCGGCGAGGAGATTAAGGAAGGCATCAGGGCCTTTGCTGAAAAACGCCTGCCGAAGTTTTAAAGCACGCACGACGCGCGTGTCCCGGCTCTGGTGCGCATCATATGATGTTGCGCTGCGTCCCGGGAACGATGAGCCTATTCGTCCACAAACACCGCCGCATCCGCGATAGCCGCGCGCGAGGTGCGATAGCTATTGATGCGATGCTCATGATCGGCAAAGCCGAACGATATGCCGCAGACGACCCGCCGGTCGTCGCCGATCTTGAAATGACGCCGGATCAGGCCCGATTGATGCGCCAGTGCCGCCTGCGGAATAGTGCCAAGGCCGAGCGCCTGCGCCGCCAGCATGAAGTTGGAGACATATGCGCCACAATCAATGGCGCCATAGACACCGAGCGCTTCGTCGGTATGGATGATCGCGACATGCGGCGCGCCAAAGAAATTGAAATTCTCCAGTGCCTGCCGCGCGTAAGCGGCTCGATCGCCCCGCGGAATACCGAGCTTGTTGTAAAGCTGAAAGCCGCTTTCGCGCCGCCGCTCCAGGTAGACGCCGCGATACTCCCGCGGAAACGGAAAATCGCCGTCGTCCTTGCCGGAGCTCGCCGCCGCGTAGATCGCCTGCCGAAATCTTTCCTTGGCCTCGCCGCTGGCTATCACGACCTGCCAAGGCTGGCTGTTGCACCACGATGCCGTGCGCTGCGCCGCCTTCAAGACCCGCTCGATGAGCGGGCGCGGCACCGGATCAGGCTTGAAGGCGCGGCAGGAAAAGCGCTCATCCAGCAATTCCTCGAGAACGAGGATACGCTCCTCGATGCTGTGGCGGCCCCGGGGCAGACTCTTGGCGGTCGTTGACATACTTCAGCGTCCCCTGGTCGGGATTTGATTGAACGGCACATCCTTGTCGACGCGAATGTCCCCGGGCAGCCCCAGCACGCGTTCGGCGATGATGTTGCGCAGGATTTCGTCGGTGCCACCGGCGATCCGGACCGACGGCGAGGACAGCAGCATGGCCTGAAACTGGCCGGCGGCTTCGGCGGTCGCCGGATCATTCAGCATGCCGCTCGCGCCCTGCAGGTCCATGGCATAAGCCGCGATATCCTGCAGCATCGCCCCCGACACCAGCTTGCCGATCGAATTCTCCGGGCCGGGCCGGTCGCCTCTGGAGAGCGCTGAGACCGTCCGCATACTGGTATATTTGAGCCCGCTGTTCTTCACCGCCCATTGCGCGAGCTTCGAGCGTGTGGCGCGATCATCGATGGCAAGGCCATGTTCCGTGACGAGGTTGCAGCAGAATTCGAAGATTTCGTTGAAGCCGGTCGCAAGCCGCGCGCCGATCGACATCCGCTCGTTCATCAGCGTGGTCAGAGACACGTTCCAGCCGTCGCCGACGGCGCCTAGCCGCTGCGAATCGGGGATGCGAAGGTTCGTGAAAAACACTTCGTTGAATTCCTGCATGCCGTTGGCTTGCTTGATCGGCCTGACCTCGACGCCCGCGCTCTTCATGTCAATGAAGAACATGGTGAGCCCCTTGTGCTTGGGAACGGCCGGATCGGTGCGGGTGATGAGCAGGCCATAGTCGGCATAATGTGCGCCGGAGGTCCAGATTTTCTGGCCGTTGATGATCCAATGATCACCGTCGCGCTCGGCGCGGGTACGCAGGCCCGCGACATCGGAGCCGCCGGCGGGCTCGGAAAACAGCTGGCACCAGATTTCATCGCCCGAGGCGATCCTCGGCAAGTATCGCCGCTTGTCGGCCTCGCTGCCGAAGGCCATCAGCGTCGGCCCGCACATACCCTCGCCGATCTGGAAAGGGCTGGTGAGCTTGAAGTAGACGCCCTCTTCCTGCTGCCAGATTACGCGCTCAACGGCGGACGCGCCTCGCCCGCCATATTCCTTGGGCCAGTTCAGGCATACCCAGCCGCCCTCGGCCTTCTTCTTCTGCCAGGCCTTGGCGACCTCGACGATATCATGCTTCTGCAGCCTGATCCGGCCGAGCGAAGCCTTTGAGAGTTCGGCCTCGAATTCTTTCGGCGCGTTGGCCTCGATCCAAGCTCTCGCTTCGGCGCGGAAGGCCGCTTCCTGCGGACTGTCATCGAAGTTCATCGGTATCTTTCCCTGTCATTCCGGAGCGCCGGTCAGGGCTCGACTCGGAATCGCGATCCAAACTTCCCGATCCCGAGTCCGCGTGCTTCGCACGGATCCCGGAATAACGGCATCAGCTCCGTCCCTTGGTCGGGATCTGGTTGAACGGAATATCCTTGTCGACGCGGATGTCGCCGGGCAGACCCAGCACGCGCTCGGCTATGATGTTGCGCATGATCTCGTCGGTGCCGCCTTCGATGCGCGTGCCGGGCGCGCGCAGCAGCATGGCCTGGAACTTGCCCGCCGCTTCCGCATTCTCGGACCCGGAAAGCACGCCGGCTGCGCCCTGCAAATCCAGCGCGTAGGCCGATATATCCTGGATCATCGATCCCGCGACCAGCTTGCCGATCGAGTTTTCCGGTCCCGGCCGCTCGCCCCTCGACAGGGCCGATATCGCCCGCATGTTGGTGTATTTCAGCCCGCTGGCGCGCACCGCCCAGTAAGCGAGCCTGGCACGGACGCCGCGGTCCTCGATCGCAGGTCCCTCTTCCAGCATCAGGTTGCTGCAAAACTCGAACAGTTCCGGAAAGCCGGTCGCAATGCCGGCGCCGATCGACATGCGCTCGTTCATCAGCGTGGTCAACGAGACGTTCCAGCCGTCATTGACGGCGCCGAGCCGCTGCGAGTCGGGGATCTTCACGTCGGTGAAATAGACTTCGTTGAAGTCGGAATTGCCGTTGGCCTGCTTGATCGGCCTGATCTCGATGCCCGGGCTCTTCATGCTCAGGAAGAACATGGTGAGTCCCTTGTGCTTGGGGACGGCGGGATCGGTGCGCGTCAGCAGGATGCCGTAGTCGGAATAATGCGCGCCCGAGGTCCATATCTTCTGGCCGTTAATGACCCAGTCGTCGCCGCGTTTCTCGGCGCGCGTGCGCAAGCCTGCGACATCGGAGCCGCCGGCAGGCTCGGAAAACAACTGACACCAGATTTCCTCGCCCGCGGCGAGCGGCGGCAGGTAGCGGCGCTTATGCTCCTCGCTCGCGTAAGCCATCATGGTGGGGCCGCACATGCCGTGGCCGATGATGAAGGCGAAGGAGAGCTTGCCAAAGGCGCCTTCTTCCTGCTGCCAGATCACGCGCTCAATCGGCGAAGCGCCGCGGCCACCGTAATCCTTCGGCCAATGCAGGCAGGCCCAGCCGGCATCCGCCTTCTTCTTCTGCCAGGCCTTGGCGACGTCGAGAAAATTGGCGCCTTTGAGCACCGCACGGCCGAGCGAGGATTGTTTCAGTTCCTCTTCATATTGCCTCGGCGCGTTGGCTGATATCCAGGCCTTCGCCTTGGCGCGAAATTCGGCTTCCTGCGGGGTATCGTCGAAATTCATGCGTACGTTCTCATTATTGGTGGGCGTCCATCAGGCCGCATTCCGTTTCCGCATGCGATCGATCAACGCATCTTCCCAGTACGACAGCGATCCCAACGACAATGCGGTTGCGTTCGCACGCCGATAATAGAGATGGCAGTCGAACTCCCAGGTGAATCCCATGCCGCCATGGACCTGGATGTTGTTCTTCGCACAGTGCTGGAACGCCTGGGTGGCGCTGATCCGCGCGGCAGCGGCCGCTTCCGGCAGTTCTCCTGCGTTGGTTGAAAGCGCCCAGGCGCCGTAATAGCAATTGGAGCGCGCCAGCGTCGCCGAAACATACATGTCGGCCAGCATGTGCTTGATCGCCTGAAATGAGCCGATCGGCCGTCCGAAGGCGATACGATCGAGCGCGTAATCGCGGCCCATTTCGAGCGCACGGTCGGCACCGCCGACCTGCTCAAAGGCAAGAAGGACCGCGGCACGATCCAGCACCTGCGCGACGATGCTCCAGCCTTCGCCCGCCGAGCCGAGCGGCTCGGCCTTGCAGTTCTTGAAGACAATTTCGGCCTGTCCGTGCGACGGATCGATGTTGCCGAGCGCCTTGGCTGCGACGCCGTCGGCTTTCATGTCGACCAAAAAAAGCGAAATGTCGGTGTCACGGCCGCTGGAGCCGGTACGCGCGGCAACCACCGCAAAATCGGCGATCGCGGCGTCGGGTACCGGCTTCTTCGTGCCATCAAGCGCGCCGTTGGAAGCGGCAAGCTTTATCGATTGCGGCGACGGATTGCCTCTGCCTTCGAACAACGCGAGCGTCCCGATGGCTTCACCGGAGGCAATCAGTGGCAGCCATTTCTGCTTCTGCGCCTCGCTGCCGGCAATCAGCAGCGCTTCGGCGGCGAGATAGACCGTCGAGGAAAACGGCACAGGCGCGAGTGCGCGGCCCATCTCTTCGGCGATCACGCAAAGCTCGAGATGCCCGGCACCAGTGCCGCCATAACTTTCCGGAATCGCAACGCCGAGAAATCCCATCTCGGCCAACCCCTTCCACAACTCCCGGTCATACGGCGCGCTGCCTTCAATGACGGCGCGCACAGCCTTTGGCGGGCATTTTTCGGCGAGAAATTTCCGCGCCGTATCGCGCAGCTGCTTCTGCTCGTCAGAAAAATCGAAATTCATGCCGTTACTCCCCGATGCGAGGTCATCGCGGCGCCATGCGGATCGCGCCGTCGAGGCGTATCGTCTCGCCGTTGAGCATCGCGTTCTCGACGATGTGAACGGCGAGATTGCCGTATTCCGAAGCGTCTCCGAGGCGCGCCGGATGGGGGACCTGCGCGCCGAGACTTTGCCGCGCCTCCTCGCTGAGGCCCATCAACAGCGGCGTGAAGAACAGGCCGGGCGCGATGGTATTGACGCGAATTTTGTGCTGCGCAAGATCGCGCGCGGCCGGCAGCGTCAGCCCGACCACGCCGCCCTTGGACGCCGAATAGGCTATCTGGCCGATCTGACCTTCATAGGCCGCGACGCTTGCGGTATTGATGATGACGCCACGCTCTTCGCCCACCGGGTCGTCGGTCAAAAGCCGCTCCGCGAACAGCCGCAGCACATTGAAGGTTCCGATCAGGTTGACGTTGATGACGCGCGCGAACTTGGCGAGCGGGTAAACGCCGTTCTTGCCGACGATGCGCTGCGATCCGCCGATACCGGCGCAGTTCACCAGCACCCGTGCGATACCGTGCGCGGCTTCCGCCTTCGCGATGGCCGCCTTGACCTGTTCCTCGTCGGTCACATCGGCTACCACCGCAATACCTTTGACCTCGGCGGCAACCTTCTCCGCGTTCTCACCGCTTTGGTCGAGCACCGCGACTTTGGCGCCTTTGGCCGCCATCGCGCGCGCGGTTGCAGCGCCAAGGCCGGAACCGCCGCCGGTGATCAAGACTGCAACGTCCTTCAACTGCATGATGGCTTCTCTCCCGATTGTTCATTGTTGCATCCACGCTAACCCCATGGCGCGGGCAGCCTCAAGTCTTAATTGATTGACTAAATCCAACGGCGTCATTCTAATTCGTGCGATCAACCAGAAATTCCGCTCAACAAAATTAGGGAGAACGCCTATGGCCGAAGCCTATATCGTCGCCGCCGCGCGCACCGCTGGAGGCCGCAAGGGGGGCCGACTTGCCGGCTGGCATCCGGCCGATCTCGCCGCTGCCGTGCTCGACGCGCTGGTGGAGCGCTCAGGCGCGGCACCGGACCAGATCGAAGACGTGATCATGGGCTGCGTCATGCAGGTGGGCGAGCAATCCAACAATATTGCGCGCAACGCCATCATGGCTTCCAAGCTGCCGGAGAGCGTGCCGGGAACATCGATCGACCGGCAATGCGGGTCCTCGCAACAGGCGCTGCACTTTGCCGCACAGGCGGTCATGTCGGGGAGCATGGACGTCGTGATCGCTGCCGGCGTCGAGGCGATGACCCGGGTGCCGATGGGCCTTGCGTCACAACTGCCGGCGAAAAACGGCTTCGGTCACTACAAAAGTCCGAAGATCGAACAGCGCTACCCGAACATCGTGTTCAGCCAGTTTACCGGCGCAGAAATGATGGCCGAGAAATACGGCCTCTCCAAAGACGAAATGGATGAATATTCGTATCAGAGCCATCAGCGCGCGATCGCCGCAACGCAAGGCGGCCTGTTCAAGGACGAGATTGTCCCGCTGCCGATCACCCGCGCCGACGGTTCAAAGGACATTCATTCTGTCGATGAGGGAATTCGCTTCGACGTCAGCCTGGACGGCATCAGAAACGTCAAGCTGATCGCGGAAAATGGCAAGCTGACGGCGGCCTCTGCCAGCCAGATCTGCGACGGCGCTTCCGGCGTGATGGTCGTCAACGAGAAGGGGCTGAAATCGCTCGGGATCGAACCGATGGCGCGGGTCCATCACATGACCATGATGGGCGGCGATCCGGTGATCATGCTCGACGCGCCGCTGCATGCAACAGAACGCGCGCTGAAGAAAGCGGGCATGAAGGTCGACGACATCGACCTGTTCGAGGTGAACGAGGCCTTTGCCTCGGTGCCGACGGCGTGGTTGAAGACCACCGGCGCCGATCCGGAACGCCTCAACGTCAACGGCGGCGCCATTGCGCTCGGTCATCCCTTGGGCGGCTCCGGCACCAAACTGATGACGACGCTGGTCAACGCGCTCAAGCAGCGCAACAAGCGCTATGGATTGCAGACCATGTGCGAGGGCGGCGGCATGGCCAACGTCACTATCGTGGAGCGGCTGTAGGTTCGAAGCTTCACATCCATTTGCACCAGCCTCATCCCAAGGCGCGCGCGTTTAGCGCGCGCCTCCTCGCCATGAGGAGCAGGACTTCATGACGCTCCCCGACATCCCGCTCCCCGCGGGCATCCGCCCGCGCTTCGTCGAGAGGATCAATGGCCTCACCATGCATGTGCTGGAGGCTGGGTTTGAGAGTAAAGGCCGCCCTTGCGTGCTGCTCCTGCATGGTTTTCCGGAACTCGCCTATAGCTGGCGCAAGGTAATGCCGGCCTTAGCCGAGGCCGGCTATCACGTCATCGCGCCGGACCAGCGCGGCTATGGCCGCACCATCGGCTGCGACGCAAGCTATGACTCCACCCTCATGCCGTTCCGCCTTACCAACCTCGTCCGTGACGCACTCGGCATTGTCGCCGCATTCGGTCATCGTTCGGTTGCGGCGGTGGTCGGACACGATTTCGGCAGTTCGGTCGCAGCCTGGTGCGGTGTGATCCGGCCGGACGTGTTCCGGTCGGTGGTCCTGATGAGTGCGCCGTTCGCAGGCCCGCCGCAAATGGCCTTCAATACCGCGGATGAACCGCTACCGCCAAAGCGCGTCGATCCGGTGCATCACGAACTTGCCGCGCTGCCGCGCCCGCGCAAGCATTATCACTGGTACTATTCGACGCGCGAGGCAAATGACGATATGTGGCGTGCGCCCCAAGGCGTGCATGACTTCCTGCGCGCCTACTATCATCACAAGAGCGCGGACTGGAAAGGCAACAAGCCTCATCCCCTCAAATCCTGGTCGGCCGGTGAACTCGCCAAACTGCCGACCTACTACGTGATGGATCTGGCGAGAACGATGGCGGAGACAGTCGCCGAAGAAATGCCGCCGAGCGAAGCGATCGCGGCCAACACCTGGCTTCCCGACCACGAACTTGCGGTCTACAGCGCCGAATATCGGCGCACCGGATTCCAGGGTGGCCTGCAATGGTACCGCTGCGGCACCTCCGGCGCCTTCACCGCGGAGCTCGAAACCTGGTCGGGCAAGAGCATCGACGTGCCCTCCTGTTTCATCTCGGGCAAACAGGACTGGGGCACCTATCAGCGTCCCGGAGTGTTCGAGGCGATGCAGAGGACGGCCTGCACGCGAATGACCAGCGTTCATCTCGTCGAGGACGCCGGACATTGGGTGCAGCAGGAACAACCCGGCGAAGTCAGCCGCCTGTTGCTGCAATTTATGCAGGCCGCCTAGATACGCGTTCCTGCTCTCCAGCTCCGGGAAGGCTGGAACAATCATGGGTTCCGCTGCGTTGGCTGCCGATGGGTGATCTACCCGCATCTGATTTGGAGGAAATAAATGGAGAAGAGAATCGCTGGACTTCTGGGCGCCGTGGCGACGCTCGGGGCGATGACGGCAGTTCAGGCCGCACCAACACCGCAAGCCCCGACCGGCACCTTGAAAGCCAATTCGTTTGCTGAGTTGTTAGAACCGATTCCAAACGCCGCCGCCACGCTGCGGGCAGTCGACGAGCAGACCGGCCCGTCAGCGGCAGGCAACGTCGAGCTCGCGCAATACTACTATCATCACCATCATCACCATCATTTCTGGCGGCGCTGGCACCACCATCATCACCATCACCATTGGTACCGCCGCGGCTATTATTATTGAGCGGCGGAATGAGGAAGCTGGACAGGACCCCTTGGGGGTCCTGTCTTTTATAGCAGATCACTGGCCCCTCAGCGCAGAGTGCAGGCCGTCCGACATCGTGCTGCGGTACGTGAAACGTTCGCTTTTGCTTGAATGGGGCGTAGTTTTGTCATAGATGCCTTCTATGATGGCCATTGCCGGCTGCGGCATCCTGATTTGCTATCAAGGAGGTAGAATGGAAAAGAAGATCGCTGGACTATTGGGAGCGGTAGCGGCGCTCGGCGCGGTGAACGCGAGCCACGCGGCGCCGATACGGGCTGCGACCGCCAATGAAATCTTGACGGCGAATTCCTTTGCAGAATTGCTCGAGCCGATTCCGAATGCCGCAGCGCTGCTGAAAGTCGTCGATGAAGCGACGCCAGATCCTTCAACAGAAGCACACGTCCAGCCTGCTCAGTACTATTATCACCATCACCATCATCACCACCATCATCATCACTACTATCCAGGCTATTACGGCTACCAGCCGTATGGCTATGGATATGGCGGGGTGGTCGTCGCGCCAGGGTATCGCCGATATTACCACCATCACCATCATCACCATCATCACCATCACCACAGCTTTTACCCGCGCAACTGGTGAGGCGCGCGTCACGAGCAAGAGGGACCCTTGATGCCTCAATGGCTTCTGGGTCCCTTTTTTGTGGCACGATTTTATCCCTGGCGGGCTTTCTCCTTGGCCGCACGATGAAGGTGCCGATAGGTACCATCGAACACGGTATCGGTTGACGAAGTCCATTCGGTTCCAGCCGAGAGGGTGGGCCGGCTGTTGTAGATGCGGCGCGACTGAAGCTCGCGCTCGGCGAATTCCTCCTCGTTCATCGGCTCCAGTTCAAAATTGGCTTCCTCCGGAATGACGATGATCTGCCCGAATGGCTCGCCGCGCCGAAAAATGTGCGTGCGACCTTCATCCGGCGACTTGAACACGCAAAAGAACATCATCGGCCACCAGTTGCGGATCAATGCAGGCACGGCGATCGGAACGGTGCCGGTTCGATCGTTGTAGAAGCGCGGATGCGGCTCGGTGCGAATCGCCATGCCTTTCTCGACCTTGAGGTCGAGCAGGATCTGATAGGTGTAAAAGTCATCGCCGAAATTCCGGAACGGCGGCCAGTTCGCTCCGCTGTCGGGCGGCTCGCCCCAGTCGCTCTCCAGGATCAGGCGACCGTCTTTGGTGCTGACATGGAGTTCATTGTCATAAGGATAGAATAATTCGATTCCATACTGCGCTCCTTCTGAAAACGGAACGCAATGCCAGACCTGCTCGCGGGAGCCATTGGCGCGGGGTTCGCGCTTGCCGGCCCAGCCGGGGATCTCGAGCTTGGTGCGCCGCGGCGCCAGGCGCGGATCGTTCAAGCGGTATTTGACAGTTTTCATGATGGCTCCCCTCGCAAATCCTCTAAAAGCCCGAACGGCCCGGACTTCGTTCAGTTCCCTTCACACAGGCGCCTGGAACCTGCGAATTGACCTAATTGGAGACGGCGACTATATCGTTTTAGAATAGTTCTAAATCAATCAAAAGGCCAACCCGTGAAGAAGTTCGCCGATTTGACCGAACGCGAGGTGCTGGCGGTCGCAATCGCTGCCGAAGAAGAAGACAGTCGCATCTACATGAGCTTCGCGGAAGATCTCGCGGAGCGCTATCCGGATTCGGCAAAGCTGTTCGAACAGATGGCGGAGGAGGAAAAAGGCCATCGTCACATGCTGCTCGAAATGTACGAGAAGCGCTTTGGCCAAAATCTGCCGCCGATCCGCCGCGACAACGTCAAGGGGTTCCTGCGCCGGCGTCCGATCTGGCTGACCAAGAATTTATCCCTCGATGCCATCCGCAAGGAAGCGGCGACGATGGAGTTCGAGGCCGAGCGCTTCTACATCAAGGCCGCCGAGCAGACCCAGGACGTCGGCGTCCGCCGCTTGCTGTCGGATCTGGCAGAAGCCGAGAAAAGCCATGAGCATACCGCGGCAAAGCTCACCGACCAGCTTCTCACCCCTGACGTGCGCGCCGAAGAAGACAGAACGCGCCGCCGCATGTTCGTCCTGCAATATGTACAGCCGGGCCTTGCAGGGCTGATGGATGGATCGGTGTCGACGCTGGCACCGCTCTTTGCCGCAGCTTTCGCCACGCATCAGAATTGGCAGACGTTTCTCGTTGGCCTTGCCGCATCGATCGGCGCCGGCATCAGCATGGGCTTTGCCGAAGCCTTGTCCGACGATGGTTCGCTCACCGGCCGCGGTTCGCCCTGGCTGCGCGGCCTGACTTGCGGATTCATGACGGCGCTCGGAGGCCTTGGTCATAGTTTGCCCTATCTGGTGCCTGACCGCCTGGCCAACGCGTTCTGGATTGCGACTGCGATTGCGAGCGCAGTCGTCTTCTTCGAACTCTGGGCGATCGCCTATATCCGGGCGCGCTATATGGACACGCCCTTCCTTCAGGCCGTGTTCCAGATCGTGCTCGGTGGCGTCATCGTGCTCGGCGTCGGTATTCTCATCGGCGCTTCGTAAACTTACAAGCCAACAGCAAGGACGGTCTAGCGACCGTCATTTCGGGCGCGCATATTCTCCGCTGGTACGACACCAGACCGGAAGGACGGACGTGGCGAAATCGCAATGGAGCTTTGAGACCGCCATCGGATTATCGAAGGCGCTGGCGAAAAAGGAGATTTCCGCGATCGAACTGGCGGAACACGCGATCGCGCGCATCGAACGCCATGACGCGAAGATCAATGCGGTCTGCGTTCGCGATTTTGAGCGGGCGCGCGATGCGGCACATGCGGCCGACACAGCACGGGCGCGGGGCGAGAACAAACCGCTGCTTGGTATTCCGCTCACGGTGAAGGAATCCTACAACGTTGCGGGGCTGCCGACGACATGGGGCATTCCGGCGCAAAAGGATTTTCATCCCCAGGAAGACGCGCTTTCGATCACCCGCGTCAGGGACGCCGGCGGCGTCATCCTGGCCAAGACCAATGTGCCGCTCGGGCTTGGCGATTGGCAGAGCTACAACGACATCTACGGCACCACCAACAATCCTTACGACCTGACCCGCACGCCCGGCGGCTCTTCCGGCGGATCGGCGGCGGCACTCGCCGCCGGCTATGGGCCGCTGTCGCTCGGCTCGGACATCGGCGGCTCGCTGCGCGTGCCGGCGTTTCACTGTGGCATCTATGCGCACAAGCCGACCTTTGCTCTGGTGGCAAGCCGCGGCCACACGCCGCCGCCATTCCCGCCCTTGCCGATCGACCGCGACATGGCCGTGATCGGGCCGATGGCGCGGTGCGCTGCGGACCTCTCGCTGTTGCTCGACGTGATCGCCGGACCCGATCCGCTGGAAGCCGGCAAGGCCTTCCGGTTATCGTTGCCGCCATCGCGGCATGATGCGCTGAAGAACTTCAGGGTGCTGGTGATCGACAGCGATCCCGTGCTGCCGACCTGCACTGTGGTGCGCGCGGCGATCGAAAAGCTGACGAACGATCTCGGTAAATCCGGCGCCACTATTGCGCGCCAAAGCCCGTTATGGCCGGACTTTGCCGCGACTTCGCGTCTTTATATGCGGATGCTGCTGTCTTTCCTCGCAGTCGGCTTGCCCTCGGAGATCTATGCCAGCGCGGTGGCGGCGGCGGCCGGTCTGCCTGCGGAGGCAACCAGCCTGCAAGCCGAGCGGCTGCGCGGCGTTGCGCTCAGCCATCGCGATTGGCTGCTGGCCGAAGGCGAGCGCGCGCAGCTGAGGGCGCAATGGCGCAGTTTGTTCGAAAGCTTTGATGCGGTGATCTGCCCGATCATGCCGACCCCGGCCTTTCCGCACGATCACTCGCCGGAGCAGGAACAGCGCCGCATCAATATCGACGGCAAGGATTATGCCTATACCGATCAACTTGCATGGCCTGGCGTTGCAACGCTGCCCGGCCTGCCCGCGACCCAGATCCCGCTCGGCCTATCGCCTGATGGCCTCCCGATCGGCGTCCAGATCGTTGGCCCGTGGCTGGAAGACCGCACGCCGCTAAGGCTCGCTGAGTTGATCGAGCGGGAGTTCGGCGGATTCACTCCGCCGCCGGCTTTCGACGACTAGGCGACGAGCTTGCCGGCTTCTTCCATGCCGACCGCGCGCTCTCCGAGCAAAAGCTGGGTAATCGCGCGCTGCCGGCCTGGCTCGGCCAGATCGAACGGATCGCCGGACGAGAGCCGGTGATCGATGACAAGCCGCGAGAGCAGCAAGCGTCGCGCATCGCCGCGCATCTGGTGAATGCGATGAGCTTCCCACGCCAGCACTACAGCGCTTGCGACATGATAGAGAAGACTGGTAGCGCGGCGCGCTTCGGCCTCGTTCTCGCTCCGGCCTGCAACCTCGCGGGCAAAGCCGACAGCACGGTCCGTCAAGCTGTGCAGGCGGTCACGCCATTTGCCTGGTACGGCCGCGCTGTCATCGAGCTTTGCGTGCAAATCAGCCGCTAGCGCCGCATCAGCGCCATGGCGGCCCACTGCCCGCGTCAGCGCGTCGATTGCAACGATATTGCCGGTGCCCTCCCAGATCGAGCCAAGATGGGCGTCGCGCAACAGCCGGGCGGTGGCGAATTCCTCAATGTAGCCAATCCCGCCGCGCATCTCCATCGCGTCGCCACAGACTTTGCGCGCATCGCGCGTGGCACGAAATTTCAATGTGGGCGTAAGAATGCGCAACAGGGCGGCGGCGTCCTGGCTGCCGGCCTCGGCCCGGTCGAGCGCGTCGGCGGTCAGAAAGCTCATCGATAGCGCCTGCTCGGTCGCCAGCGTGATCTTCATCAATTGCCGCTGAGCCAGCGGCAGATCTACGATTCGGCGGCCGAACACGACGCGATTCTTCGCGACAGCCATCGCATCGTGCCAGGCGCGACGCATCAGCGCGGTCGACTTCACGCCGTTGGAGAGTCGCGAGGAATTGACCATCTCGGCCATCTGCACGAAGCCGCGATCGAGCTTTCCGACGGCATAGGCGATCGCGCCCTCGAGTTTGATCTCGCCAGACGCCATCGAGCGGGTGCCGAGCTTGTCCTTCAAGCGCACGATCCGATAATGATTGGGCGAGCCGTCATCGAGCGTGCGCGGCATCAGGAACAAGCCGACGCCGCGCGTGCCCGGGCCTGCGCCTTCCGGGCGTGCCAGCAGCATCACGACCTTGGCGTCGGCGTTCGAGCAGAACCATTTCTCGCCATAGAGCCGCCAGTGATCGCCCTCCTCGACTGCGGTCGTGGTCAGCGTACCGACATCGGAGCCACCTTCCTTTTCGGTCATGAACTGGCCGCCCTGCGTCAGCCTGCTCATATCGGTTTGGGTGAGGCCATCGAGATATTTAGCTTTCAGCGCCTCGCTGCCGAAATTGGCGAGCAGCTTGGCGCAGCCGTCGGTGACGTTGATCGGGCAACCAAGGCCGAACTCGGCCTGGTTGAACAGAAACGTAAAGGCGTGCTTGGCGGCGACGGGATATTTGTCGGGCCAGCCGAGGATACCCTTACGGATCGACATCGCATGAATGCCAAATTCGCTGAAGGCGGCGCGCTCAAGCTCGCGATAAGCCGGGTGATATTCGATCCATTGCATGTCGCGACCAAAGCGATCGCGCTGATGCAATAACGGCACATGGCGGTCTGCTAGCCTGGCGCATTCATCGAGGTGGCCGCCCGCAAGGTGTCCAAGCCGGTCGAGATGCGGCTCGATATGCCGAAATAACGTGTCAGGCAGATGGATGCGCAGCAGATCGGAAAGCGCCGGATCGGCGCGGTAGAAGTTCATGCCCGAGGTGTCCGGCGCCAACAGCTCTGGCCGAGGGTCTGAAGTCGCAAGACGATTTTGCGGATGCGGCTGCATTGAATTCCCCTGGCCGGTTCCTCATCTCTTTGAGACGAACTATCGCACATCCCTAGTGGTCAAGGAACAACCGATGGAAATGCCAACATACAAGAATGCTCTGATCGTCGGGGCCGGCGAAGGCCTGAGCGCCTCGCTGGCGAGGCTGTTCGCGCACGAAGGTATTCGCGTGGCGCTGGCGGCCCGCAGCATCGAAAAGCTCGGCGCGCTCTGCGCCGAGACCAAGGCGCGCGCCTATGCCTGCAACGCCGCCGAACCCGATGACGTCGAGCGCTTGTTCGGTCTTGTCGAGCGTGAGATCGGAACACCTGATCTCGTCGTCTACAATGCCGGCGCGCGGGCACGCGGTCCACTGATCGATCTCGTGCCGGCCGACGTCGCCCAGGCGATTGCGGTCAGCGCATTTGGCGGCTTCCTGGTGGCGCAGCAGGCCGCAAAGCGCATGCTGCCGAACAGGCATGGCGCCATCCTGTTCACCGGGGCGTCCGCCAGCGTGAAGGGCTACGCCCAATCGGCGTCCTTTGCGATGGGAAAATTTGCGCTACGCGGGCTCGCGCAAAGCATGGCACGCGAATTGTCACCGCAAGGCATTCACGTCGCGCATTTTGTCATCGATGGCGGAATTCGCAGCGCCGCACGAACCGAACCCGCCGATCGACCGGATTCGTTTCTCGATCCGGACGCGATCGCGCTGAGCTACTGGAACGTGCTGCAACAGCCGCGGAGCGCCTGGACCTGGGAGGTGGAATTGCGGCCCTGGGTGGAGAAGTTTTGAGGTGGAGCTTTAGGCCTTCCCTTGTCGTCATTCCGTCCTCGCATTTTCACCACCACCCCCGAACGACGATTGTTTCGCTACGAGCGCAATGACCACGGGTCGAACGACTCACACCGTCGCCTCCAGCGCTCGTCGCTCGCATAGATGCCGCCGGCTTGCGCAGGGGATATCTCGACGGAGCGGATCGATCGGCTTTTCGAAGCGCGCGAGCCTCCAGTCGTCGGGATGGCGTGTGAAGGCGTAGCCGGACTTACGCGCGAGCGCGATCATCGCCTCGTTGGAACGCAGCGTATCGCCGAACACGCGATGTGCACTCATGGCTGCCGCCCGGCACTCCAGGTTGCGGAGCAGCGCCGAACCGATGCCTTGGCCCTGCCAGCGATCATCGATGGAGATGCCGAACTCGAAATTGCCGGTCTCAGCTTCAAAGCCAGAGCGCGCCTCGCCGACGATCCTCTCGCGATCATCGACCATCATCGCCGCGGTCACGGTGAACCGGCCGTTCTCGCCGGCGCTAACGAAATGATCGAGCTGGCTGGCCGGCAATTCACTGATCGCGCCGAGAAACCGATTGTAGCGCGAGCGGGCCGAAAGCTGCCGGAAGTAACGCTGCAGCGCCTCCGCGTCGTCGGACGCGACAAGGCGCACACAGAGGGTCTTGCCATCGCGCAATCTCACGTTTTCGGTGCAACGCGAACGATCGAAGAGATGGACCAGGCTCAAGGCGATCTCCCTCGAACTCGAAATTCGCGACCGGGTTCCCTTAATCGAGAAGACGTCGCCTACGGGCGCCAGAACGGCTTCCCGGCCTCGCGGACGACATCGCTCCAGGACAATCCGACGTCGTGCAGGTCGCGATCCGACCAGCGGGTCAGTTCGTCGCGCTGCCGCCAGCGGGTCAGCCATACCTGAAACTGGCGGCCGATCGCGGCGCCAAATTCATGAGTATTTGTCATATCATTGCCAGCGCAAAGGGACATCTCGCCCTCCATGCATTGTACGTCTTTGTGCAAAAATATCTTAGAATTCGCAGTTGTAACAAACGACACTTTGAGCCACGATATATGATATAAAATCATCTAACGGATGCCATGACCACCCGCCTCCCCTCGCTCAACGGCTTGCGCGCCTTCGAGGCCGCTGCGCGCCACCTGAGTTTCACGGCCGCAGCAGCCGAACTGAACGTGACCCAGACCGCGATCAGCCATCAGATCCGGCGGCTGGAGGAGGAACTGGGGATCAGGTTGTTTATCCGTCAGAACCGCAGCCTGACGCTGACGACAGAGGCCAAAGAGTACCTGCCGGGCATTCGCGCCGCATTCAACGACCTGCGGCTCGCCACCGACCGGCTGTTGCGCAAGGACGGCGACCGCGTGCTGACGATATCCACGCTGGCATCCTTCGCGGCAAAATGGCTGTTGCCGCGGCTTTCCTCGTTTCAGCAGGCCCATCCCGGTATCGACGTCCGAATCACCTCCTCGACGAGCCTGGTCGATTTTCGCCGCGATGATGTCGATGCCGCGATCCGTTATGGCCGGGGACACTGGTCCGGCCTGCGCGCCGATTGGCTGACCGCCGACGAGTTGTTTCCGGTGTGCAGCCCGGCCCTGCTGGAAGGCGACAAGCCGCTGCGCTGCCCGGAAGATCTCGCGCATCACACGCTCTTGCACAGCAGCGGCGGCTATGACGACGACTGGCGCTTGTGGCTGACAGCGGCCGGTCTGCCTTCAGACATTTCGAAACAGCCGGGGTTGAGTTTCGACCTGATTCTGATGAGCGTACAGGCGGCGATCGATGGTCTTGGCGTCGCCATGGGCCGGACCTCCTACGTCGAGGGCGATATCGCCAAGGGCCGTCTGGTGGTGCCGTTCAAGATCGCCCTGCCGGCCGATGCCGGCTTCTATCTGGTGTCGCCGCAGGCGCGCGCCGAATCAGCGAAACTATCGGCATTCCGAAAGTGGCTCCTCGCATCGGTGCAAGGTGGATCAAAAGTCGCCTGATTGCCGGGCCCAGAGGATTAATTCCGACATCGCGAAAACTGCCTTGTGCGAACGCAAGCGAATGTTGGAATCAGACCACCAGCATGGCAGATTGGCCCCGCAACGTAATCCCGCCTGCTCAAAACGGGCTGATCCTGCGCGGGACCACCGGGAGAAACCAGTAATGACGCCGTCGTCCAGTTCGCCACCGGTTCAGCTTAAATCGCGAATTGGCGCCATCCTCAGAGCAACCAGCGGCAATTTCCTCGAGCAGTTCGATTTCTTCCTGTTCGGCTTTTATGCCCGCTACATTGCGGCGGCGTTCTTTCCGTCCCATGACGAAACCGCAGCACTGCTGCACACCTTCGGTGTATTCTGGCTCGGCGCGCTGATGCGCCCGGTGGGCGCGATCGTGCTCGGCGCCTATATCGACCGCATCGGCCGCCGCCAGGGTCTGATCGTAACCTTGAGCATCATGGCGATCGGCACGGTCACGATCGCCTTTTGTCCGGCCTACGCGACGATCGGCGTCGCCGCGCCGGTCATCGTGCTGATCGGCCGCCTGCTGCAAGGCTTTTCCGCAGGCGTCGAGCTGGGCGGCGTGTCGGTGTATCTCTCCGAAATCGCAACGCCCGGCAATCGCGGCTTCTATACTTCGTTCCAGTCTTCGAGCCAGCAGGTCGCGATTTTCGTCGCCGCCATCATCGGCTTCGTGTTGAGCGAGATCGTCCCCAAGGAAGTTGTCGCGGCATGGGGCTGGCGGATTCCGTTCTTCATCGGCTGCCTCATCATTCCCGTAATTTTCTTCCTGCGGCGGACGTTGGAGGAAACACCGGAATTCCTCGCGATGAAGCATCACCCAACGACCCGGGAGGTGTTCGCTTCGGCCGCGGCAAACTGGCGAATCATCGTGCTCGGCATGATGATTGCGGTATTGACGACGACGACCTTCTACTTCGTCACCGTCTACACCCCGACCTTCGGCAGGACGGTGCTGAAGCTGACCTCAAGGGACGCGCTTCTGGTCACGCTGCTGGTGGCGGTGACCAATTTCATCTGGAATCCCGTCGGCGGAGCGCTCTCCGACCGTATCGGACGAAGGCCGGTGTTTCTCGGGATCGCGGTCCTGTCGCTGCTCACGGCCTATCCGGCGCTGCACTGGCTGGTGGAAGCGCCGACGTTTGGCAAGATGCTGGCGGTCGAGATGATGTTCTCGTTCTATTTCGGCGTTTATAGCGGCACGATGCTCGGGGCGCTGGTCGAGATAGTGCCGAAACATGTTCGCACCACCTGCTTCTCGATGGCGTTTGCGCTCGCGGCCGGCCTGTTCGGAACCTTCACGCCATTCGCATCGACCTGGCTGATCGAGCATACCAACGACAAGGCCTCGCCCGCATTCTGGCTGATGTGCGCCGCCGTTCTCGGCATCATCGCCGCGCTCACCGTCTATCGTGGCGGTGAGGAAGCGGCGAAGCAGAAGGCGCTCGCCGGCTGACATGGCCGGCCGGATCATGCCGGTGAGAGATACGGCCCTGCGTTGATGCGGGTTCTGGTTTCCATGCGAACGAGATAACCAATCAGCATGGTGGATTTGACCCGCAAATACGATGTGCTGGTAATCGGCGGCGGCAATGCCGCGCTGTGCGCGGCGATCAGCGCCGCGCGCGACGGCGCCTCGGTGCTGGTGCTGGAAGCTGCCCCGAAATTCTATCGGGGCGGCAACACCCGCCACACCCGCAACATGCGTTGCGCGCATGATGCGGCGACCGACATCCTCACCGGGCCTTATACGGAAGAAGAATTCTGGGAAGATCTGCTTCGCGTCACCGGGGGCAAGACCGACGAGGAACTGGCGCGGCACATGATCCGCGAGTCCAAGGACATACTGCACTGGATCGTTCGGCAGGGCGTGCGCTGGCAACCCTCGCTCGGCGGCACGCTGAGCCTGGGACGGACCAACTCGTTCTTCCTGGGCGGCGGCCGGGCGATGCTGAATGCGCTTTATCTGACTGCCGAGCAACTCGGCGTCGATGTGCTCTATGATGCCGAGGTGACCGACCTCGAGATCGCCGACGGGATGTTCCTGTCCGCGACGTTCAAGCACCGCGACGGCCACGCCACGATCAAGGCTTCGACACTGGTCGCAGCCGCCGGCGGCTTCGAGGCCAATATCGAGTGGCTGAAGACGTACTGGGGCGAGGTCGCCGACAATTTCCTGATCCGCGGCACGCCCTTTAACCGCGGTTCGGTTCTCAAGCTGCTTCTCGACAAAGGCGTACTGGAAATCGGCGACCCCACGCAGTGCCACGCGGTGGCAATCGATGCCCGCGCGCCGAAGTTCGACGGCGGCATCATCACGCGGCATGATTCCGTGGTGTTCGGCGTCGTCGTCAACCGCGACGCTCAGCGATTCTATGACGAAGGCGAGGACATCTGGCCCAAGCGCTATGCGATCTGGGGGCGGCTGGTCGCCGCGCAGCCCGGCCAGATCGCCTACATCATCTTCGATGCAAGCTCGCGCAACAGTTTCATGCCGACGCTGTTTCCGCCGATCGAGAGCGACAGCATCGCGGGGCTGGCGCAAAAGCTCACGCTCGATCCATTGGCACTTGAAAAGACCATCCTCGACTTTAATGCCGCCGTGCGCCCCGGCACCTTCGACCATACTATTCTCGACGATTGCCGCACCGAAGGGCTGACGCCGCCGAAGAGCCATTGGGCGCGGAAGCTTGAGAAGCCGCCCTATTATGCCTATCCGGTGCGGCCCGGCATCACCTTCACCTATCTTGGCACGCGCGTGAACAAGCAGGCGCGGATGCTGATGAAAGACGGCAAGCCATCGGCCAACATGTTTGCCGCGGGCGAAATCATGTCCGGCAATGTGCTCGGCCAGGGTTATGCCGCCGGCATTGGCATGACCATCGGCAGCGTGTTCGGCCGGATCGCAGGCCGCGAGGCGGCGCGCAATGCAAGGAACTAGCGCAAGCTACGGCCTTTCTACACCCCTCCCTCTTGCGGGAAGGTGTCGGGGACGGGGTATTTTGCGGGCACATTGTTGCCGGATGTCCCCCCGCTCCAACCCTGCAAGGGAAGGAGGGGGGAGAACGCTGCCCATGGAGCGGTATAGGGAGGACACATGCCACGATTCATCTTCGCCATTGCCGCGGCAACCCTGATGTCGGCTGCCTCCGCCCTGGCCGCCGATCCCATCACGCTGCGCGACATGGGTTCGTTCCATGTCGGCGGGCGTCTTGTCACGATCAGCGGGAAGCCGGTCAAGGAAGTCACATTCACGCCCGGCGGCGTGCCGGCCAGGGTTGATCCCAATGGGAACTACCAAGTCGAGCAGATGTATGTGCAATACTTTCTGCCGGCCAACGAACACGGCGCCTATCCCCTGCTGATGTGGCACGGCGGCGGACTGACTGGTGTCACCTGGGAGACAACGCCGGACGGCCGTGAGGGCTGGCTCAACTATTTCCTGCGCAAAGGGTGGAGCGTCTACAATTCGGATGCAGTGGAACGCGGGCGTGCCGGGTGGGCGCCATATCCCGACGTCTTCAAGAGCGATCCGGTGTTTCTGACCACTGCCAATCCGTTCGAGCGATTTCGCATTGGCGACGGTCCGCACTCATACGATCCGGATCCGGCAAAACGCAAGGTGCTGCCGGGCAGCCAGTTCCCCGTCGAAGCTTACGACGATTTCGTCAAGCAGGGGGTCCCGCGCTGGACTACCAATGACGAAGCAACGATTGCCGCCTACATCGCCGAAGTCGACCGGATCGGCCCCTGCATCATCATGGTGCATAGCCAGGCCGGCACCTTCGGATTCAAGGTGGCTCAGGCGCGGCCCGACAAGGTCAAGGCGCTGATCGCCATCGAGCCGGCTGGCGTGGGCGATCCCGCCAAGGTCGATGCGCTGAAGAACATTCCGACCTTGATCGTCTACGGCGACTACATCGACCGCGACTCGCGCTGGCCGAAGATGCGCGCGGCCGGCGTCGCTTTCGCCGACAGCATCAAGGCGGCCGGCGGCAGCGTCGACGTTGTCGACTTGCCCAAGATCGGCATCAAGGGCAATTCACACATGATCATGATGGACAAGAACAACGCCGAGGTCGCCAGCCTGATCCAGGGTTGGCTCGAACGCAAAGGCCTTACCAAGTGATTCAACAACTGCGCGCCATGCATGGAAGCCCGATCCTGGAGGAGGCCGACCGCCTGATGACGGTCTGCAATTCCTGCCGCTACTGCGAGGGCCTGTGCGCGGTGTTTCCGGCGATGGAAATGCGCCGTGCCTTCTCCGACGGAGATCTCAATTTTCTTGCCAACCTTTGCCACGCCTGCGGCGCCTGCTACACTGATTGCCAGTTCTCGCCGCCGCACGAATTCAATGTCAACGTGCCGAAGACGCTCGCGGCCTTGCGCGCGGAGTCCTGGGCGGCCTGTGCCTGGCCACGCGCCCTTTCCGGCCTCTTCGTCCGCAACGGCGTTGCCATCAGCATCATTGCCGCGCTGAGCGTGGCGGCGTTCATCTTTGGCTTTGCAGCCTTCATCGACCCGCAGGTCTTGCTTGGCGTTCACACCGGTCCCGGCGCGTTCTATACGCTGATGCCGCATAATGCGATGGCCGCCCTGTTCGGCGCGGCGTTTCTCTACGCCATCTTTGCGCTTGCGATGGGCTTGCGAGCGTTCTGGCGCGGCCTCGGCGGCCCCTCCGGCACGCTCCCTGATCCCCCGTCGCTGTGGCAGGCGATAAGGGACGCAGGACAACTACGTTATCTCGATGGCGGCGGCGGCGGTTGCTTCAACGAAGATGAGCGTCCCACCGATCGCCGCAGGATCTATCACCACCTGACGTTCTACGGCTTTCTTCTGTGTTTCGCCTCGACGTGCGTGGCTACGCTGTATCACTATCTGCTCGGCCGCGAGGCGCCCTATGCCTGGTGGGACCTGCCGGTGGTGCTGGGAACGCTCGGCGGGATCGGCCTGGTCATCGGGACCACGGGACTCTTCGCCGAAAAATCCAAACGCGATGCAGCCCTGATCGACGCCAACAGCACCGGAATGGATGCAGCATTCACGCTGATGCTGTTTCTGACTGGCCTGACCGGGCTCACGCTTCTCGTCTGGCGTGAGACGTCAGCGATGGGTCCGCTACTCGCGCTGCATCTCGGCGTTGTATTCGCGCTGTTCATCACGTTGCCATACGGCAAGTTCGTGCATGGCCTCTATCGTTATGCCGCCTTGGTGCGCTACGCGCGCGAGCAGCGCGCGATGACGAAATAGTTCCCGAGTTGCCGCGCCGTCGCCCGCATGTTTATCGATGCCATCGCGGCTCGGTTGGGATATAACTCTTGCGATCGAACGCGTGTCACAAGCGAAGCCGAGCCGCCTATGACTCCCGCATCGAACATCGAAGCTCCGCCGACCATCGCGAGCGAATCGTTCGACGATGCCGTCGCGGCGGTTACTCGCCTCGAGGAAATCTACCAGAACAGCACGAAGTTCCTCCGCGACCGCTTTGAGGCCTATGTCAACGGCGCGGTACTTAATGCGCACGTGCGTGCCACCTACCCTTTTGTCAGAATCACGACATCAACGCATGCGCGGCTCGACTCGCGGCTGGCTTACGGGTTTGTCGCGGGCCCGGGCATGCACGAGACCAGCGTGACGCGGCCGGACCTGTTCCGCGCCTACCTCACCGAGCAGATCGGCCTGTTGATCGAGAATCATGGCGTAGCCGTCGAGATCGGCTGTTCGCACGAGCCGATCCCGCTGCATTTCGCCTATCAGCGGGACATCAACATCGAGGCAGCGATCACCCGGGATGACAGCACGCTGTCGCCGCGATCGCTCCGGGACCTGTTCGATATGCCCGATCTTGCCGGCATCGACGACGCCATTGCCGACGGCACGCTCGATTTGGTGCCAGGCGCTCCGCGGCCGCTTTCCCTGTTCCGCGCGGCGCGGGTCGACTATTCGCTGCGGCGGCTTTATCACTACACCGGCACGGATCCCGACCACTTCCAGAACTACGTGATCTTCACAAACTATCAGTTCTATGTCGACGCCTTCGTGCAACTCTGCCAGCAACGTCTTGCCTCGGGGCAGGCCGGCCCCGATTATTTCGTCGGACCGGGCAACGTGATCACGCGCAATGCGCGACTTGGCGGCGGCACGGCTGGCACGGTACCTGCCCGCACGCCGCAAATGCCGGCCTATCATCTGGTCGAGCCCGGCTGTAAGGGCATTACCCTGATCAACATCGGGATCGGCCCGTCCAATGCGCGCAACATCACCGACCACGTCGCCGTGCTGCGGCCGCACGCCTGGCTGATGCTTGGACATTGCGCGGGCCTTCGGAATACGCAACGGCTCGGGGATTACGTGCTGGCGCATGGTTATGTCCGCGAGGACCATGTTCTCGATCGCGAACTGCCGCTGTGGGTACCGATCCCGGCGCTGGCCGAGATGCAGGTTGCGCTTGAGGAAGCCGTCGGCGAAGTCACTGGTCTCTCCGGCTTTGAACTCAAGCGCCTGATGCGCACCGGCACGGTCGCAAGCGTCGACAATCGCAATTGGGAAATCAGCGGCCCCGCGGTTATCCGCCGCATGTCGCAATCGCGCGCGGTCGCACTCGACATGGAATCGGCCGCGATCTCCGCCAACGGCTATCGCTTCCGCGTGCCCTACGGCACATTGCTGTGCGTCTCGGACAAGCCGCTGCACGGCGAGATCAAGCTCGCCGGCATGGCAAGCGAGTTCTATCGACAACGCGTCGGTCAGCATCTCGAGATAGGCCTGAAGGCGCTGGAACGTCTCAAGCACCAGGAATCGGAGCGCCTGCATTCGCGCAAGCTGCGCAGCTTCGCTGAAGTGGCGTTTCAGTAAGCAGAAAAATCATGGCTACAAATCCACCACGACATAATCATTCTCGACCGACACGTTGAGCGTCTCGGCTACATAGGGCCCTTTAACCACCACCGCGCCGGGCTCGACATTGACGGCGTAGGCGCGGGTGCGAAAGCGCCGCGGCTCGCAATAGGATTGCCCGGTTCGGATATCGAATTCCCAGCCATGCCAGGGGCAGCGGATGATCTCGCCCATCCTTGTATATTCGATCTCTCCGGGATCGGACGATTGCGCAAGACCAATCAGCGGCCCTTCGCACAGCGCCGCGCCCTGATGCGGACAGCGATTGAGCAGGCCGAAGAATTCGCCATTGACGTTGAATACCGCAATCGGCCGTTCATCGATGGTGACAAACCTGCGCGTCCCGGGCGGCAACTCATTCACCGGCGCAACGACGTAACGGGTCATGCTGTTTTCTTACTCATGATCTTTTCGAAAAACCGGCCCATTTTTCGGATCATGCTAGGGCAGCCCGTATAGTTTCCTGGCATTGTTCAGATAGAAAGCATCGCGATTGGCGTCGCTGACACCGGGCGGCAAGACCCGTGAAGGTTCATCGAAATCCCAATGCGGATAGTCGGTGGCGAACAGCAATTTGTCCCAGCCTATCCAATCGATGACATCGAACAGATGATCGCGCCGCTCCGGGTCCTCCATCGGCTGGGTCGTCCACCAGATGTGATCCCGAATATATTCCGACGGCAGGCGCTTTACATGCGGCACTTCGCTCTTCAAAAGCTTCCAGTTGCGGTCGAGCCGCCACGACAATGACGGCGCCCAGCCGAAGCCCGCCTCGACCATGATCATCTTGAGACGCGGATACCGCTCGAATACGCCTTCCAGCACGAGGCTCGCGAGCACCGCCTGCTGGCACTGCGAGTGGCCGACCATTTCCTCGATGTAGAAGCTCGGCCAGCCCGAGGCCGTGATCGGATTGCCGCCAAAGCCGAAGGCATGCACCCCAACCGGAAGACCCGCCTCCTCGGCTGCCTCATAAATCGGCCAGTAGCGGCGCTGGCCCAGCGGTTCGACGGTACGGCTGAGCAGCAGCACCTGAACGAAGCTGTTGTCGGCGGAGCGCTTGCGGATTTCGGCCGCCGCCGTGGGCCCGTCCTCATTGGCCACGACGATGGATCCTTTCAGGCGAGAATCCTTGCTGGTCCATTTGTCGATCTGCCAGTCATTGATTGCCGAGCAGATCGCGGCGGCCAGTTCGTGGTTGCGGATGCCCTGCCCGGTTGCGAGCGGATTGAGGACGCCCAGCACGACATTATTCGGATCCAGATGCTGCTTCTGCATGAAGGAGAGCGAGGAGCCTTGCGGGCCGCCTTCAGGCGGCCACGCATCGCGTCGCGAGGCGTTCGGCTGCGCCTTCGGATAGGGCGGGCCTTCCATCATACCCTGATAGGGATGCTTGCCGTAGGTCTCAAGATGATCGTGCCAACGCCTGGCGAGAAATGGATGCAGTTCGTTTGCGGTCGCGCGGGCCGGGTGAATATCGCAATCGGCGATCGCGGTTTTGGCGCCGGTGTTCCTGTCAGTCGATGAAGTCGCTTGGGGTTGCTCTCGGAACTGGATGTTCATGGTGCGGTCTCCCTGATCACCAACTCGTTGAGGCGGGTATAGGTCGCAAAGGGATTGTCGATCATGATCTTCCGGACGAGATCAGATGACATGCCCGGCGGCAACGCGGCGTCGTCGTCGAATTGCCAATGCGGATAGTCAGTCGAGAATAGAAGCAATTCGTCCGACTGCATATGGTCGATCAAGCGACTCAGCACGTCCGGTTCCGGCGGCGCATCGACCGGCTGCAACGAGAAGCGGATATTGCTGCGCACAATTTCCAGGGGCGCGCGATCGACCCACGGCGTCTCCATTCGGATGCCGCGCCAGAACTTGTGCAGCCGCCACAGATACGGCGGCAGCCACGTGAAGCCGCTTTCCAACATCACCATCTTCAGCTTCGGGTGTCGCGCGAACACCCCTTCAGTGATCAGGCTCGTCAGTTGTGTCTGGAATGCCTGCGCCTGTGCGACATAATCTTCGATGTGATAGGAGCCCCAGCCGACCGAGGTCGGCGGATTGTGGTAGCTCGAACCGGCGTGGATTCCGATCGGCAGGCCCAGCCGTTCGGCTGCTGCATAGATCGGCCAATAGGCGCGCTTGCCCAGCGGCATGTCGCCCATCACCAGCATCAGGACCTGGACGAAGCGCCTGTCCCTTGCGCAGCGCTCGATTTCGGCGACAGATTTTTCGACGCTCTGGACGGGAATGACGATCGAGCCGCGCAGGCGGTCGTCCTTGTCGAGCCACTCCTTCACCAGCCAATCGTTCAAGGCGCGGGCGAAGGCCACCGCCATATCTTCGGAAAACACCATCTGCACCCCGAACAGCGGATTGCAGATGCCGAAGCGGACGCCGAACGAATCCAGCGCCTGCGCCTGCATATCGGCAAGGCTTGAGCCCGGCTTGCCTCGGGCCGGCTGCCAATCCGGCCGCGCCGAAATCGGCGAATTCGGCGGATAGGATTGCGAGACGAGATCGGTCATCCCGCGGGTGGTCACCTGGTCGCGCCAATAGTCGTCGAGAAACGGCAGGAGGCTGGTCAGATGAGGAACGGCGGGATGAAGATCGCAATCCACACCACCCGCGATCGGTGACGTCATGGGTTTCCTCCAGCAGCCCCTTTTGGCACATTCAAGCAGGCCGCCCCTTCGCCCGCAACACAGCAAAAAGCCATCGCAGGCGTGCTATAAAGCGGGTCGCGTCACCAGCGCCCCAGCAGGAATTGAAAATTCATGAAAGACCTCGTCGCGATCGCCGAACAGATTGCCGCCAAGCTCAAGGCACGGAAGGAGACCATCGCGGTCGCGGAATCGTCGACCGGCGGACTGATTTCGGCAAGCCTGCTTGCCGTGCCCGGCGCTTCCGCTTATTTCCTCGGCGGTGCCGTGGTCTATACGCGCGAAGCCAGGCGGCTGCTCGCCGATATTCCCGATGAGGCGATGAAGGGAATTCGCTCGGCATCGGAGCCTTACGCCCAATTGCTGGCGAGCCGGACTCGCGAGCGTTTTTCGACGCATTGGGGCCTGTCGGAGACCGGTGCTACCGGACCGACCGGAAACCGCTACGGCGATGCTGCCGGTCATAGCTGCATGGCCGTTGTGGGCCCGCATTCGTCAGTGATTACGCTCGAGACCGGCGGCGCCGAGCGTCTCGCCAACATGCACGCCTTTGCCTTGCGGGCACTCGATCTGTTGCTGGAGCACGTATCGCGGTAAATTCTGTTGAACCATGATCGGGAAAGGGGTGTATCGGGCTTCCGAAAGGACCATGCTCGATCAAAGCGCTCAAGCGCGAGGATCGCGCTTTAGACGTTATTGCGGAGCGAGCGAGCGGGAATCACGGTTCAGTCAACGTTTCGCCGTTACTTCTCCCTGAATGCGCGCATCAGCTGATCGCTCAGGGGCTTGATCAGGTAAGACAGAAGCGTGCGTTCGCCGGTTTGCACAAAGGCTTCAACCGGCATGCCCGGAATGAGTTTAACATCGCCAAGCCGCGCGATCTCTTGCGGTGGCATCGAAACGCGGATGGTGTAATAGGATTGCCCCGTACGCTGATCGGTGGTGGTGTCGGGCGAGACGCGGGTCACGAGGCCGTTCAATTCCGGCGTCGTGCGCTGGTTGAAGGCGGACAGCCGCAGCAGCGTCTTCTGGCCGACCTGCAATTTGTCGATATCCTGCGGATTGACCTTGGCTTCCACCTGAAGGTCGTCCGTTTGCGGCACGATCAGCATGATGGTGTCGCCTGCGGTGATCACGCCGCCGACCGTGTGCACGGTGGATTGCAGCACCATGCCATCCTGCGGCGCCCGGATATCGACGCGCCGCAACTGGTCCTCCGCCGTGACCTTGCGCTCGACGAACTCGCCGATCTTGTCGTTGGTCTCGCGCAGATCCTTGGACACGTCACTGACCATGTCCTTGTCGACCTGGATGATCTGTAGCTCGGTTTCGGTGATCTTGCCCTTGGCCTGCGCGCGCTGGGCAATGTATTGCGCGCGCTCGCCGGCGAGCCTCGCCGCATCGCGTTCGAGGGTCGTCAGGCGGCTGAGTTGCACCAGATGCTTGTCATAGAGATCGCGGACCCCGGAGAGTTCCTTCTCCACCAGATTGATTTCCTGGTCCTTGGCCTTTTCCTGCGCGGAAAGGCCGTCGATTTCTTCGTTCAACTGCACGATACGCTCGCGCAGTTGCGCCTTTTGACCGGCGCGGCCGTTGACGCGCACATCGAACAGCTTGGTCTCGTTCGCCATGATCGCCTTGACGTCGGGATCATCGGCGCGATCGGTCAGCGTCTTCGGAAACACGATCTTGTCGAGGCCGCGCTGCTCGGCCTCCAGACGCGCCGCGCGCGCCCACAGGCCGTCGAGGTTCTTGGTGACGATCGCGAGATTGGCCTTGGTGACGGTATCGTCGAGCCGCACCAGGACATCGCCCGCCTTGACGACGTCGCCGTCATGGGCCCGCACCTCGCCGACGACTCCGCCGGTCGGGTGCTGCACTTTCTTCACGCTGGATTCGACGACGATCGACCCCGGCGCAATCAATGCACCCGAGATTTCCGCAGTCGAGGCCCATCCGCCGAGGCCGCCTGCCAACAGGATGACCACGGCCATCCCGACAATCAGATGCCGCTGGATCGACGAGCGCGTACCCTGCTGCCGAAAATCCGCCATGACTTTTTGAACGGCTGTCATGGCTTGACCACGCCTCCTTCCGAGACGATCTTGATCGGCGACGGCGAAGCCACGCGCGGCTGCAACACCTGCGCCAGCACGGTCTCCTTCGGACCGAAAGCCTGGACGCGACCATCCCTCAGCACCAGCAACTGATCGACCGCTTCGATCCCGATCGGCCGGTGCGCAACCACCACCACGATGGCGCCGCGCTCGCGCGCCCCACGGATGGCGCGCGTCAGCGCCTCGTCCCCTTCGGTGTCGAGATTGGAGTTCGGCTCATCCAGAACGATGAGGAATGGATTGCCGTAAAGCGCGCGAGCCAGCGCCACGCGCTGCGCTTGTCCGGCGGAAAGCGCAGCCCCCTGCTCGCCGACCTGCGTATCGTAGCCTTCGCGCATCTTGATGATCATTTCGTGGACGCCGGCTTCCTTGGCGGCCGCGATGATGCCGTCGGAAGTGGCTTCGGGATCGAAACGGCAGATGTTCTGCGCGACCGACCCCGCGAACAATTCGACGTCCTGCGGCAGGTAGCCAATGTGGCGGCCGAGCACATCCGGCGACCATTGATCGAGCGCGGCGCCGTCGATCCGCACCTTTCCGCGCGCCGGCTGCCACACGCCGACCAGCGCGCGGACCAGAGAGGATTTGCCCGAGCCACTCGGCCCGATGACGCCGAGGCCGTTTCCGGCAGCAAGCGCAAACGTCACGTCCTGCACGATGAGGCGTTGATCGCCCGGGGGCACGATACTGACGGCCTCCACCGACAGGCGGCTGGAAGGCGTCTGCAGCAAGGTGGGCGTGGGCCGCGCCGGCATCGATTCCAGCAAACGGTTGAGACGCTGCCAGCTTTGGCGTGCGGCGATGAAGCTTTTCCAGTGCGCGATGGCGAGATCGACCGGCGCCAACGCCCGCGCGCTCAGGATCGAGCCGGCGATGATGATGCCGGCGGTCGCCTCCTGATGGATCACAAGATAGGCGCCAACGGCAAGCACGGCCGATTGCAGCATCATACGCAAGACCTTGGCTACAGCGCCCAGGCCGCCTGCAACGTCGCTGGCGCGCTGGTTGCCATTCAAATAGTTCTGGTTGGCGTCGGTCCAGCGCTTGGTCAGTCGGCCGGACATGCCCATCGATACCAGGACTTCGGCGTTGCGCCGGCTGGCGGCCGCCAGATCATTGCGCCGCGCCGCGAGGCCCAATGCCTGCCGCGCAGGCGCGCGCGACAGGAACTCGGTCATGAGGGTGAGCGTCACCAGGATGATCGCACCGACCAGCGCGGTGACGCCGATCAGCACATGGAAGGCAAAGCAGATCGCCAGATAAAATGGCAGCCAGGGCAGATCGAAGAACGCGCTTGGTCCCATGCCGCCGAGAAAGCCACGGACGTTGTCGAGGTCGCGCAGCGGCTGAAGACCCTCATTGCGGCCGCCGACGGTCAACGGCAGTCGGACGACGATATCGAATACCCGCGCATTCAAGGCTTCGTCGAGCGATGTTCCGATGCGGCCGAGGATCCTTCCCCGGATCAGATCGAGGATGCCTTGGGCGATGTAGAGTCCGCCAGCCAGGATGATCAGGCCGATCAGGGTCGGGACGCTGCGGCTCGGCAGCACGCGGTCATAGACCTCAAGCATGAACAGCGAGCCGGTCAGGTAGAGCAGGTTGATCATGCAGCTGATGATGCCGACCCCGATAAAGGCGGAGCGGCAGGCGCGCAGGGCTTCGCCAAGCTCGGATTGCCGGACACCGGGAACGGCTGCCATTTATCCTGATCTCTCCGCTAGGACCGCCCCCCGCTAAAATAGCCGCCGGGGAGGCAGCAATATCACCGACCTCAATGCCGCGGGGTCTGCAACAATATTACCCGATTTTCGCAGTCAGGGTCTAACGAAGTCCTAAACGCTCCCCGCCCGAATGCTACTTCCGGCGCGGGGCCAGCGGGTCTGATCGTGCCGGCGGGCCACGGTTCGGGGCCGGCTGGCCATTGCGCCACCCGGAACCGGCTCATCAGAAGCGACCGCCAGACCGAACCAATCGCACGATCAGCAGAAGAATGATGGCGCCGATCGCCGACTCGATGATTTCCGATACCAGGTGGGTACCGACCCTGATCCCGAGTTTCGGAAACAGCCAGCTCGCGATGAAGGCGCCGATCACGCCGATAACGATGTCGCCGATGATGCCGAAGCCGGCACCGCGAACGATCTTGCCGGCCAGCCAGCCCGCGATCAGACCGACGAAAAGGATAACAATAAGGTGTTCGCCCGAAAGGTACATGAAGCTCCCCGTGATGGTGCGCGACGTCCCGCCTCGCGCTCCCCGGAAACCTAGCGATTATTGGCTGGCCTGACCACGTCAAATTGAGCCAACGCGCCCGGGCATGCTCACGGCAGTTGCGGCAGCCTTTCGTGAAAATCGGTGGCGCGCTGGAACGCCCCGCCGATCCGCAGCAACGTCGCCTCGTCGAACGAGCGGCCCATCAGTTGCAGCCCCACGGGAAGGCCCTTGCGGGTAAAGCCGGCGGGAATCGCCAGCGAAGGCAGGCCGAGGTAATTGATCGGACGGGTGAAGCGCGTCAGCCGCTGGATCACGGCTTCGGCTCCCGGACTGCCTCCGACATCGCTTTCGACGATGGTCGGCGCGGGAACCGGCGACACCGGCGCGATGACGGCATCGACATCGGCCGTCGCCGTCTGGTGGGCCGCCAACGCCGGTCCGCGCCAGCGCATGGCTTCAAGATAGGTGATTGCGGAAATCGCCAGCCCGTTCTGAAGCCGCATCAAGACCTGTGGCCCGTAATCCTGCGGGCGTTCGATCAGCCAGCGTTTATGAAACGCGGCGGCTTCCACCGCGAGCACCAATTGCGCAGCGCCCGAAAGCTGGCGCTGATCGGGCAAATCGACCCGGACGATCTGCGCGCCTTCCCGTCTGAGCGTGGCGATCGTTGCATCGAGTATCCCTGCGACTTCGCCATCGAGGTCATCGACGTAGAACGAACCTGGCACCCCAATGGTGATCCCCTTCATCGGTTCGGCCGACACCGCCACATAGTCCGGCACCGGTACAGCGATCGCGGTTGGATCGGCAGGATCCGGACCCGCCATCAAACCGAGCAGGATCGCGCAATCTTCCGCCGTGCGCGCGAGCGGTCCCACCGTGTCAAGCGATTGCGACAGCGGCATCGCACCGGCGCGGCTCACCCGCCCCACGGTCGTCTTCAATCCGGTCACGCCGCAAAAATGCGCCGGCATCCGGATTGAACCGCCGGTGTCGGAACCGAGCGCTGCAAACGTCAATCGCGCGGCGACGGCCGAACCCGATCCCGACGACGAGCCGCCGGTGATATGATCCAGCGCAAACGGGTTGTGCACCGGACCGAAATGAGCATTGTGGCCGGTCGGGCCATAGGCGAATTCAGCCATCTGCAACGAGCCCAGGCGTATCGTGCCGGCGTCCTTGAGACGCTGCAGCGCCGTTGACGTCGTCGTGGCGACAAAGTCGCGCCGAATACACGAGCCGCACGTCACTACCTTGCCCGCCTCGTAATACATATCCTTGTGCGCCATCGGCACGCCATGCAGCGGCCCGCGCCGATCGCCCTTGGCGAGAGCCGCGTCGGCAGCATCGGCTGCTCTCAAGGCTTCTTCCCCCTCGATCGCCATGAAGGCATTCAGATGCGGCTGCCATTGCGCGATCCGGTCGAGACAGGACTGCGTCACCTCGCGCGCAGAAAGGCGCTTTTCCAAGATGGCACGCGCAACCGCGGCGAGCGACATTAATGCCGGTTCTGATCTCATCGGCTCACCTTGGAAATCTGAACGAGCACAAAGGCGGAAGGCTCGAGATCAAAGGGCAGCGTGCCGGCGATCGGTGCAAACGCGTCCAACGCCGGTCGGATGGAATTGGCGATGCGCGCGGCAACTTCCCTGTCCACCAGCACGCCCGCAGCAATGGCGATCGCGCCGACCTCTTTTTCCGTGGGTATCGTCATGCGGATTTTCTCCCGCTTGTTCTTGGCTTCGCGGACTGGACCGAGCCCGCGATTCACGCCGCCCAAACGACCATATCGACGCAGTTCAGGCAATACAGTTCACGCAATACAGAGGTTCATTCTTCCGGCCCATCGTGCCGGTGCTACTTGGTCAATAATGCAAAGGCGCCGTTCCAGTCCGCCGGCGGCGGATTCTTCTGATAGTCGCGAATGCGTGCCTCGTAGAGCTTGTACAGATGGCTGAGCGAGCCGGCCTCATCCCTGCGACGGCCGCGCTCGATCGACGAAAGCGCGCCGTCCCAGTCGCGGCTGCGATAGCAGGCCAGCATCTCGATCGTCAGGTTGCGCAAGGTCTGAAACCACGCCGACTGGGCGACGTCCTGGCGTCCGGCGATGGCATAGATGACCTCCGGCTCCTTCTTTCCCTTCACCATGATGAAGTCCAGCTCGAGGATGGCGAACTTGTCCTTGGCCGCGAGCGCCGTTCTGGAGCCGGCGATGATCGGAAAGCCGTACTCCTTGGACTGCCCTTCGAGCCGCGAAGCCAGATTGACGCTGTCGCCGAGCACGGAATAGTCGAAGCGGAGGTTAGAACCCATGTTGCCGACCACGCAGACGCCGGTGTTCAGGCCAACCCCGACATTGATCGGGATATAGACGTGGCCGCCGTTCTGTGCCTCGATTTCGCGCTCCTTGTTGAGGGCGTCGATCTTCTCAAGCATGTCGAGCGCGGCATTGCAGGCGTTGATCTGGTGTTCCCTGTCATCGAGCGGCGCATTCCAGAACGCCATGATCGCGTCGCCCATGTATTTGTCGATGGTTCCCTTGCGGGCGAGAATGGCGTCGGTCAGCGGCGTGAGAAATCGGTTCATCAGCGCCGTCAGCCCCTGCGGGTCAGCCTTGTAGGACTCGGAAATCGAGGTGAAGCCGCGGACGTCGGAAAACATGATCGTCATCTCGCGCTCTTCGCCGCCGAGCTTGAGCTTTTCGGGTGACTGCGCGAGCTGCTCGACCAGGGCCGGCGAGATATATTGGCCGAACGCCGAGCGGATCTGACGGCGCTGCGCCTGTTCGCGGACGAAGCTTGCAAAGATCAGGGTGAGATAGATCGCGGTGGTCGACAGCAAGGGATAGGTGAAATCGATCAGGAGCCGCTGCTCTTTGTACGCGTACCACGAGGTTCCAACCAGAACGGTTGCGAACAGGGCGCCGGCGCCGACCAGCGTCACCGGGCCCAGATTTGGCGTGAACATGATGACCAGAAGACCGAGAACGAAGGCGCCGAGAAGCTCGATGCCGATTGCGTAATTTGGCTGGGCCAGCACCGTGTGGGTCAGCGCGGATTCGAGCACCTGGGCGTGGACCTCGACTCCGGGCAATGCCGCCGAAACCGGGGTCGTCTTGATGTCGTTCAGCGCGACCGCCGAGGTGCCGATAAGCACCAGCTTGCCCCTGATCTTCTCGACAGG